>CAWCBC010000014.1:0-176282 GCA_963793705.1 uncultured Acidobacteriota bacterium
GACTTCCGGTTCACGAAGATTCTCGGTCTGCCGACGGGCCGTCTGGACCTCAACCTGGATGTGTATAACGCCTTCAACTCCGACGCAATTACCACGGAGCTGAACGCGTTGGTCCGGCGTATGGTCTGCCAATCCAGGTATTCCCGCCGCGCTTTGTGAAGTTGAGCGCGAGGTGGGACTTCTAAGGGGAACGGTCGAATTGCCGATCACGTACACGCCGAGGCGATTCACCGAGAACACCGAGATTAGTATTCAATCTCGAGTGCCTCGAGTGCCTCGAGTGTGTCGTATCATTCGCCGCATCATGAGACCGATATTTTCCTGCGGCCGGGATGCTGGTGGTTTTTCGGTGTGGCGTGTCGCAACAGCAGCCTGTTGCGACTCCTACGGCGCTTCCGGCGCCCGTTCCGCGTGAGCCGTCGTGGGCATTCCAGGTGCAGGCCGGTTCCCTGCCTGCGGAAGATCCGACGCCCAAGAGCGTTCCCGGCAGCACGAAGCAGTACCACACCGGCGCAGATTGACGACCTGCGCAACCCGCCAGACTGGTTCCCGGACGAGCATCCTCCCGCTGCCATGCGGGTGGTGAAAGGCGAGGGCAACCTGATGGCGTGCGGGCGTGCCATCTGATGAACGGCGAGGGACATCCGGAGTCGGCGACGGTCTCGGGCTTCACGGTCGAGTATTTCGTTCAGCAGATGAACGATTTCCGGAGCGGCGTCCGGAAAGATTTCGCGAATCGCATGGACCTGATCGCCAAGGCGATGACCGACCAGGAGGTCCGCGACGTGGCGCAATATTTCGCCGCGCTCAAGCCCCGGCAGTTCACGACCGTGCGCGAAGCCGCGACGGTGCCGAAGACGTTCGTCGGCCAGGGCCGCATGCGGTTCGTCGACCCCAAAGGCGGAACGGAGCCGATCGGCAAGCGCATCATCACGGTTCCTGAGGATGCGGAACGTGCGCGGCGCCGCGATCCGCGCTCAGGATTCATCGCCTACGTGCCACCGGGCAGCATTGCCCGTGGCGCGGCGCTCGCCAAGGGCGGCGCGAAGACGGTGACCTGCACGATCTGCCATGGCGAGGGGCTACGCGGTCTTGGCAACGTGCCGCGCATCGCGGGGCTGTTTCCGATCTATGTGGCGCGGCAGCTGATTCATTTCAAGGAAGGCACGCGCAACGGTGTCGATGCGGCGCTGATGAAGAAGACGACGGTCGGGCTGACCGATGACGACATCATCGACCTGTCGGCGTATGTAGGTTCGCTGCCGCGTCCCTGAGGACTGATGACCGACCTGATCGACGTTCGCGGCAGTCTCACGTACGTACCAGGCCGCAGCCGATCCAGGAAGAGGCGACCGTCAAACCCACGATTATCCGGAGAGGGTCATGTCCAGGCGTATTACGGTTCTCGTCGTTGCCGCGCTGGCGGTGTCGTCCTCAGTGTGGGTTTCCGGCCAGGCCGGGCAGACGTTTCAATTCGTTGTCAGTGCGACCAACTCCGCCGGCGAGCTGGTCACCGATCTGAAGCCTGAAGAGGTGGTGTTCGCCGAGAAGGCGGGCAAAGGCACGGTGACGAAGGTCGAGCCGTTCGCGTTGCCGGTGAAGGTGACGATTGCCGTGGACAACGGTGAGCACAGCGCCCTGGCCCTGCCCAATTACCGTAACGGACTGAAGGGGTTCGTCGAGGCGTTCCCGGCAAACACCGAGATGACGGTCATTACGACGTCGCCGCAGCCGCGCATGGTCGTCCGTCCGACCACGGATCGCACGCAGATCCTGCGCGGCGTCAACGGGTTCTCCCCTGAGCAGGAGCGCCCGCGCTTCACCGACGCGCTCGTGGCCACCACCAGCGGCAGAAGAAGGAAGCGGGACTCGAAGGTCGGTCCCTACGTGCCGATCATGCTGATGGTGTCCACGGCGGCGAATGAATCCTCCAGCTACCAGCCGAACGACGTTCAGCGCGCCGTCGAATTCCTCGTCGCGCGGCGCACCAAACTGTACGTCACCGTCAACTCGACAAAGTCCGGAGACGCCGTCGCGGCGGCGGACCTCAACGACAACCGTCAGTCCATCATCGCAATCCCGGCGACCAAGGCACTGAACGGCCGCTACGAAGCGATCGCGATCTTCAACCGCCTGGACACGCTGCTGCCGGAGATGGGTAAAGAGCTGGCGGCGTATGCGAAGCGTCTGGGCACGCAGCATCTGATCACGGTGCAGCGGGCCGGATCGGGACCGATGGAAGGGCTGAGCATCGATCTGGCGCGTCCGGGGCTCCGGGACGCTCAGCGCCGACGGGTATCCCGAGGTAACGTTCGAGTCGTTCGCGTTCAGCGAGGACCGCTAGCGAGCCTCTACGGTGGGATTCCGTCCAGAGACACGATGAGTCTCGCGTCCGGGTGATTGGCAAGCGTCAGGCGGAGATTCTTCATCGGCCCCGTCGCTCCGGCTGCCCGCTCGAACTCGACGCGGTGCTGCGTCATCTGCTTCAGATACCGAAGCGCAATCTGCTGCGCGAGCTGGGGGAGGAGCTTCGTGCCGAGCGCATTCGTGGCTCCTGAGGATACCGGGACGTAACTGCCACGCGTGACGCGCTGGACCAGCAGGGCGATCTCGCTGTTCTGGCCCTCATCGACGCCGACGTTCGTGACCGACTCGGGTTCGTTCGTGCCTCGGCTTGGTTGCACCATGATCATGTGCGTCCAGACCCGATGCCTCTCGAGCGACAGGAGCATCTTCTCGTTCCGTCTCGCGTAAGACTTCACTGCCGTCGGCGTCCGTCGTCGCGATCGACACGAGCACCGGCAGGTACGGCGGCAGTGTCTTTTCGTCCTTTTCCCCCCGCCGGAATTCGCGGTCGATGCGTGTGGCATACTCGCCCAGCGCATCGCTGAAGCGGGCCAGTCCCTGATCGTGCGTCAGCAGGCCGATCGCTTTCTTGATCGCCACGAGGTCTTTCGAGTCTCGAATCAGCCACCGGGGATTCGGTGCCGTGGTGATCAGTGACACGGGAACGTCGCGGGGAATGCGTTCGAAGAGCGTGGTCAGGCCGTTGCGCAAATGGACGAGCGCATCGTCCGTTCCCGGGCCGTTGTCCACGAGCACGGTCAGCTTCAGCGGCCACCCGAAGCGGCGAACGCTGGAGACTTTCCCCGGCCCGGCGTCTTCCTCAATCCTGATGTTGGCTGGGTCGATGTCGAGGATCGGGATGCCGGCCTTGTCCACGACCAGCATGTAGACCTCGAAACGCTCCTGGGCGTCGATGCCGAGGCCCAGCGCCACGACCATGGCGATCACGGCGGAGGCCGGTCCGAGCCGTCGCTGAAGTCTACTCATGCGCGGGTATTCCTGAAAACAAGGTAGCAGGTGAGGAGGACGGGGCGAGAGGGGCGCGCAGCCCCTCTCGCCTGGTGTTCACGCCGTACCTAGAAATCGGCGCGAATCTGGAAGCGCGCGTACCGTGGGGTGATGATGTTGTTCACGGACGCCCACTCCTGCAGAGTGCCGGCGGCCGACGGTGCCGCACCCTTCGATACCACGAGCAAGATTCGGGAACGTGGCGCAGTAGCCGATCGCCGCGTCGGAGTTGAAGATGTTGTAGACATCAACGCCGACGTTGACGCGTTTGCCCATGAAGCGGAGGTTCTTCGCGAACTTCATGTCGAAGAGCGTGATTCGCTCGCCATAGGTGTCGTTCGACAACAGGTTCTGCGTCACCGTCGTCGCGGGGTTGTTCACGAACGTCGTTCCCTGCCGGCTCAGGCTGTTCGGACCCCAGATCAGATCCTGGGCGATAGCGACGGTGTAGTTGGCGTTGATCTGCGTTCCTGGACGAACGCTGAAGGTGGAGCTGACGAGCAGGTCCACCCACGGAATCGTGTAGCTGGCGGTTCCGCGGATGTTCGTCTGGAAGATACGTGTGCGGTCGCAGTCGCGCTCGCGTCCCTCGCGGATCACCTGTCCGCCCGGCGGATCGGCCAATTGCAGTCCGCAGGTGCTGACGTTACGCCGACCCGTGCTCGTTCCACCGCTCAGACGCAGACCGCCGGCAGCGCGCCACACGAAGTTCGTGTCCACGCCTTCCCAGTAGTCGTGGTTGGACCCATCGGGAGCGATCGTCACAACGGTCACCTGAGTTGCCGGGACCGTCACGCCTGGTCTTCTGGGTTGCGAAGCCTTCTACGAGATATCCACCACCGCGAGGCAGTCTCGGATCGAGCGGTGCCTGGACGGAGTAGAAGTCGTAGAACGGGCTTTCGAAGTTCAGCAGGTCGTCCATGCATTGCTTCGGATTGACGGCGTTCGGATTCGTCGTCCCGCTGTACAGGTCGCAGCCCGACCCGACGGCGTCGCTGGCGGTCACGTTGTATTTGTCACGCCGGTTGAAGGTGACTTCACCCGACAGCCGCGGCAGGATCTGATGCTGCACGCCGATTGACCACTGCCATTCGTACTGGCGCTTGTTCCAGCCCTCGAGAAGGCTCGAGCCACCGGCGGCGAAGTAGTTGTTGCAGTAGTTGCGCGCCGCCTGCGCCATCGACGGTTCGTCGATTCCGCAGTAGATCGTGCCGAGACCGATGGCCAAGCCGAGATCGTCGAGGTCATCGGGACTCCGCCCGAATCGGCGCGCGGTTGCCGCTGTGACGCCAAAACCAGCGGGACCGCCGCATTCGCCGTTCGGTGGCAGACCGCCGGTACCAGGCGCTACCACAGGAATGGCCAGATCGCAGTCGACGACGCGATCACCGTCGAGGTCGCGCCACACTCGCCCATACGAGTTGATGGTGCGGCCAACGCCCGCCGCGTTGCTCGCAGTGTAGATGCCACCGACCTGCGCACCCTGCAGGTACTTGCCCATGCTGTACTTGACAGCGGTCTTGCCGTTGCCGAAGACGTCGTAGGCGACTCCCCACCGCGGCGTGATGTCCTGGAAGCTGACGCCGTCCTGGCCGCCTTCGTTCAGGCAATACTGAAGCGGCGTGTAGAGGTCGGGACCGACGCACGTTTCCTTGTAGCCGCTCTTGGCATTGTCGTAGCGCAACGCGCCGTTCAAGGTGAGCCGGTTCCACGTCCACTGATCCTGGACGTAGAACGAGGTGAACCAGGCCGCTTGGTCCGTGGCAGACGGGATGTACTGGGTGAAGCTGGTTGGCACTGGCGGGCGAGCCGACGTCGCGAGGGCGGTCCCAAGCGGAGCGGACTGGGGCAGGCCGTCGAACGCTCGGCGTCCGTCGGGCATCAGGCCACACCACGTCGAGGCTGTACCGCTCGCCTGGACAACCTCCGGCGTAGGCGTGCACGTCGATGCCGGCGTCGCATACCCATACGCCAGACGCAGATCGTTGAAAAACGGTTCCGACCGTTGCGACAGATACTGTCCCTGGTAGCCGATTTTGAAGTTATGGCTGCCGGTGACGTAGGACGCCGAGCCTCTCGTCTGGATGTTCTTGATGTCCCAGTTGATGGCGTTGTTGATCGAGCCCGAGGTGATCGCCGTCCCCGCAGCGTTCGGGGTGACGTTGGTGGTGGTGCCGGTTTCCGTGAGGCGTGGAATCTGCGGATACGCCGTCTCCCCTCGGGCCTTCGTCTCGTCGCGGTGAGACGTGTAGTAAGAGAACCCGCCTTCGAGCAGAATGCGGTTCGTGAACGGATTCGTCCAGCTCGTCTGGATCACGCGCAGCGGCCGGGTCAACAGGCTCGACGTGGCCTCCACGGATATGCCCGTGCCGGCGCCCTCGCAGGGATTCTCGCAGGTGTACTGCTCGTCCCAGAAGATGTTGATTTTGTCGCGACGCGTCGCCTGAAGCGTCAGTCGTGTGTTGACGTTCTGATAGAGGTCGCTCTGGTTGAGCTTCCCGTTCGGGTTCCAGGCGTAGTTCGCGCCGAACACACCTTCGTTGAGGTTGCGGTAGTTGTTGAGGAGTAGGTTGTCCCGCTCCTGACGTCGCGCCGCCGAGTAGAACCAGAGCCGATCGCGCTTGATCGGGCCGCCGTAGGCGCCGTTAACGTCATACTCCTTGATTAACCGGTTCGTGAAGGTGGTGTTGCTGTATGCGGAGTTGTTTTTGTCGAAGAATTTGTCGTTCGAATAGGCGGTGAAGTAGTTGCCGGCGAACCGGTTCCCGCCCGTGCGCGGGACGACGTTGATCGTCGCGCCGCCAGTCTCGGACTCGCCAAGGGCCCCCGACAATGTCAGCGTGACCTCCTGGGCATTGCCGACGTCGGTGATGTACGACGAGCGGCCGCCACCGAGGAAGCTGTTGATACCGAGGCCGTCAACCTGCATGCGACCCTGGTTGATGCTGTCGGGGTCGTTGCTGGATGAGTGCGCGTTGAAGCCCTCGAAGATCGGGCTGCAGCCGGAGAGGGCCCCCGATTGGCTGCCGAAGAGCCCGCCGGCGTCCCCCTGACCTCCACTGCAGATGCTCGGCACGGAGTTGCCAGCGTTGGCGGCAGTTATCGACAGGCCCGGCACGAGCTGCACCAGGTCGCCGAGGTTCCGAGTGGTCGGCAGGTCCGCGATCTCGTCACCCGTGAACACCTGGCGTTGACGAGCGTTCTGCACGTCAACAAGGGGCACTGACGTGCCGACGACCGTGACGATTTCCGTTCGCGGGCCCACTTTCATCTCGGCGTTGATCGGCGCCGTGAAGTCCGTGCTCAACTCGACGTTCGAGTGCTCGACCGTCGCAAACCCGTCGAGCTTGAATGCGACCGTATAGGTGCCAACCGGAAGGTTCGTGATCTGATACCGGCCGTTCGAATCGGTGGTCGCCGTCCGCACTTTTTCAATCAACTGCGGACTCGTCACCTCCACGATGACACCAGGGACTACAGACCCCTGAGCATCACGCACAGTTCCCGAAATGTTGCCCGTCTGCGCGACAGCAGTCGCCGGTACCGAGCAGTAACGCCACCGCGAACGCCAGCAGCACGGCTCGAAAACGTTGACACATACACAGAACCTCCGCAAATCACCCGCTATCACCGGCCATCCTGGGCCGGTATCCACGCAACAGGCGCGTCTCGCCAGAGCCAGCGGACGACGGACGTGGCAGCCCTGGAGCCGAGAGCAAGATGTGACAATTTCGAGGCGGACTCTACCACGCAGGTCGGGTGAGGAAATCAATTTCCAATCAAATTCTGCGAAGGAATAACTGATATGCCTTACTTCTTGACCATCCCCTTCAGCGCCGGCAGCGAAGCTTTTACCTCCGCCGCCTTCTCGCCGTTGGGCTCGAGCTGCAGGTAGCGCTCCAGCGCCCTCACGGCGAGTGGGAAGTCGCCGACATTCAGGGCCGCGATGCCGAGATGGTAGTGAGCCATCGCCATCTTTGGGTCGGTCTTGGTGGCGGCTTCGAACGCGGTCTTCGCCTCTGCGAACTTGCCGCCGTTGAACAGGGCGACGCCCTGGTTGTACAGCGCGGCGAAATTTCCACCACCGCCGCCGGGGGCCGCGGGGGCTGCGCCGAGCAACGTCGCCGCGTTCCGGCTGGCCTCAGCCGCGAGATCGAACTTCTTCTGCGCGCTGTAGACGGCGGCCAGGCGTTCGTAGGCCTCGGCATGGTCCGCTTTGATCTCGGTCGCCTTCTTGAAGGCCGCTTCAGCCTGGGGGTAATCCTTCTTGTTGACGTGAGCGATACCGAGGTTGACGTAGCAGTCGGAGCACGTCGGCGCGTTCGCGACAAGCTCAGTGAACGCGGCGATCGCTTCGTCGTTGCGGCCGCCATTGAGCGCTTCGACAGCTGTCTTGGCGAGCGCCTGCAGCGCGGCCGTCGCTTTGGCATCAGCACCCGCCACCGCGGCTGTCACCGGAATTGCGGGTCCTTCGGTCACCGTCGGCACCGTCGGCGCCGCGGCTGGCGCCGCCTTCGCCGACGTCAGCTTGAACTCGAGCAGCGGGTTATTGTTCACCAGCAGCCCGATCGTGATCACATCGGTCACGAACCCCTCTTTGGTGACGGTGATCTTGTATCTGATTGGCTCGAGCCCGACGACAAGAAACTCCCCCTTGGCCTCGGTCTTGGCCTGTCGTTGCGTCTGAGAGCCCTCCGCCTGGAAGGTCACAACCGCGCCGGCGACGGGCATGCCCGCCTCGTCCGTCACCTTACCGCGCACGAGACCGGGTTGCGCCAGCGCCGGCGCAGCCGCAAAAGCAAAAACGACCGCGATCGTCAGGACGGGGCGGATGACATGCGTCCGCATAATAGGCCTCCCCAAAAAAGAAGCTCCGCTCGGCGAGCAGTTTAGTTGTTGACCATCCCCATCAGGGGCTGGATTCTATCAACATGCGAATCGGGAGCCGGTGTTATGCTGCCCGCATGCCTCCGGCGCGTCTCGATCAGGCGGGTGAAGAACGCTTCTGGCTCGGCGTACGCGCGGCAGACAGGTTCTTCATGGGCGAGGCCGAAGTTCAAAAGGCGATGGGAAAGCTGGTCGACCTCCTCGACCGCGATGGCATTTCGGTACGCCGTCATCGGCGCCATGGCGCTGAACGAGTTCGGCTATCGGCGCGTCACGGTTGACGTGGATGTTCTGCTGACGCCGGAAGGCCTGCAGACCTTCAAGGCGCGCCATCTGGGTCGCGGCTACGTCGAGAAGTTTCCGGGCAGCCGCGGCATGCGGGATACGGAGCACGGAATCGATATCGACGTCGTGCTGACGGGATCATATCCGGGTGACGGAAAGCCCAAACCGGTGGTGTTTCCCGATCCCGCGCACGCGGCGGAACGCGGTGCGCGGGTCGCGCTGCTTCCGCTGCCGATGCTGCTCGAATTGAAGCTCGCGTCTGGCCTGACCGCACCCGACCGATTGAAGGACCTCGCTGATGTACAGGAGGTGATTCGCATCGCGAAGCTTCCGCGGACCCTCGGCGCCGACCTCGATCCGTTCGTGCGCGACAAGTACCTGGAGTCGATGGGACGCCGTCCAACATCGACGTGACGAGTAGCGATCCGCCATCATCCTCGATATTCAAGAACGTTCAGCCCGGCGTTCCAATCCGTCACATACAGCAGTCCGTCGGTTGAGACGTAGACGTCAGCCGACTTTGCCGCCAGCGCCACGTTCGGCCGCGGGTCGATGAGCCGCTTCGGCGTCGGCGGCACCCAGTACGCGATTTCCCGCGGCGCAAATGCGTCGCGGATGTCGAACACGCGTACGCCGGCGTTGTTGTAGGTGGCGAAGATGGTGTCCTCGCTCCGGAAGCTGCCCGGGCGGTTCTCGTGGAGGTTGTGCGGGCCGAAGGTCCCGGTCGCGCAGTAGTCGCGATCGCGCGGCGTCGGCAGCGTCGCGATGGTAACGGGCTTTTCCACGACACGCATGTCGACGATCCACGTGTGGAACGTCCCCTTGGCGCATTTCTCGGCGTTGGCTTCGTCGGCCACGACGACGAGATTCCGGCCGGGGAGAGGAAGCGCCGTGTGTGTGCCTCCGGGAAATGGCGGAGACCAGTTCGTATGCGACAGCAGGCGCGGCTTCGACGCGTCTGTGATGTCGTGAATGGTCAGGCCGCCATCCCGCCAGGCGCCAAACCCCAATACGTAGCGTCCGCCTTTAGGCGGACTCAGAGAACAGCTCGCGTCCGCCCGTTGCCGGACCGGGAACCTCCGCCGTCAGCATGTGATGGAGGGCCACTCGGCGACCTGGACCCAGCGTTGGCGTTTCACCGGCGCCGCGGTTCATCCCGGGAAGCCACCATCGCGAGACGATTTCCGGCTTGGTGATCTGCTGGAGGTCGACCACGCAGAGGACGTGATCGGTGAAGCCGTCGAAGTGGGCGGAGACGTAGGCGTAGCGGCCGCCGGGCCACCACAGGCGGTTGACGCCGAGGCCGGGCATCTCGAGGAAGGCGATCTCGCGCATCTCCGCAGGGCGGGAGATGTCGTGAATGCTCAGGCCCGACCGGAACTTCTTGCGATTGGTAATGCTGTCGGCCAGCGCGTTTTCGAAGTAGCTCCGCAGGTTGTCGTACGACTGCATGGCGACGACGTTGGCGCCATTGGCGAGGAGCAGGAGATCGCCGGCGACCTGCAGATGGTGCGTTCGGGTCTGATCGCCGGCGGTGAAGAAGCCGGCCGGCCGCACCCGGCGTGGATCGCGTCGCGTCGAGGATCGTGACGCCGTTGCTGAACATGTGGCCGACGTACAGATGCCGCCGGTTCAGCATCACCTGGACGCTGTCGGGCCGGCCGCCGATGTCGCTGTAGGAGAGATGCCTGATCCGGTGGCCGATCCCGGTCGGTGGAACCGGACGGTCCGCTGGTCGTCCGGCTGGTTGAGCGGGCTTGCCCTGAGCGAGCGCTAGCGAGCCGAAGGGCGCTGCCGCAAGACCGAGCATGGCGCTGAGATGTTCGCGTCGGGTCACGTGGAAACTCCCACTGCCAACCGTAACCGCGAAGGTCACGAAGACCGGATATTCACCAACAAGGCCACGAAGAAAGACGAATAGTGTTCTATTCTTCGCGCTCTTGCCGTGTCCGCTCTCCGCTTCGCGCTCTTCGTGGTTCGGAATCGAGAGTTATCCGCAATTCTTTACAATAGGCGAGCCCGCGGATACAGCGGAACACAGTCATGAGAGGATTCCTGCCGCCGTTGTCGTGCTGATTGGATGTGCGATCGGAATTCAGGCCCAGCAGGCTGCTCCAGCCGCGCAGCCCGCTCAGGACGCCGCGGGGCGCGGCCGCGGCGGTCGCGGTGCGCAACCCGGCCTGGAGCCCCGCATCGTCTCGTTTGACGCGAAGCCCGCCTCGGTTCGCGCCGGCGAACCGGTGGTGCTGGTGTGGAGCACTGAGAATCCGGCCGGCGGCGTCTCGATCGACCAGGACATCGGCACCGTTGTCGCACGGGGCAGCAGGACGGTCATGCCGAAAGCGACGACGACCTACACGCTGACGATGCGCGGCGGTCCGTCGCGGACGGTCACAGTCACCGTCGCTCAGCAGGCCGGCCAGGACGCACGAACGTGGTCGTTCCGTCCAGCGGCCCGCCGATTCCGCGGCTGCCGAACGGCCGTCCGGCAATTCCACTCACCCTCGAAGGCCGCCCGGACTTCACCGGCGTGTACGGGAGTGCGGGCCTGCCGGCGGGGACGCATGCCGCCGCCGCTCAGGCCGGGCGCGGAGAAGTTCCGCATCGTGCGCGGCCCCGATGACATCCGTGGCCGCACAACGCTGACGACCGGAAACGACTGCAAGCCGCTCGGCATCCCGCAGACCTACATCACGCCGTACCCGTTTCAGTTCATTCAGACGCCGACGCTGGTCGTGATCATCTACGAGTATCCGAACGCCGTGCGCTGGATTCCGGTCGACGGGCGGCAGCACGAGGTCGATCCCGATCCGGCGTGGATGGGCAGCTCGATCGGGCGCTTCGAGGGAGACACGCTGGTGGTGGACGCCATCGGCTTCAACGACAAGACCGAGGTCCACGGCTTCATGCACACCGACGCCCTGCACGTCGTCGAGCGGTTCCGTCTGTTGCCTGACGGCAATCTGCAATACAGCGTGACGGTTGACGATCCGAACGTGTGGCAGACGGCGTGGGTCATTCCGCCGCGGACGTTCCAACGCCGTCCCGAGCAGAACGTGGCGGAGTTTGTCTGCGAGAGCCGCGTGGACTATCAGCGGCTGTTTAAGAAATAGTGAGTGCGACTCGACGGAGACACCGAGGCGACTGAGCGAAATCGATGTCATGACCGTGGCAGTCATGCCGATCGTTGGTAGCGCGTGCGAAATCGGTGGCGACGATCGCCGATCAGTACGCGGACGAAGGCGACAAAGACGGGCGGCTCTCCCAGCCAGTGGTCGATGCGCTCCACCGCGAGCGGCTGCTCGCGATGTGGGTTCCGAAGGCGCTTGGCGGCAGCGAGCTGGATGTCGTGTCGTCGCTGCGGGTGATCGAGAACCTGTCCTATGGCGATCCCTCCACAGGATGGGTGGCGATGGCGGCGTCGCTGGCGATTGGTACGGGCGCGGCCTACTTGAAGGACGAGGCGACGGACGAACTGTTCGGCGGCGGGCGGTTTCCGGTCATTGCCGGTCAGGGCACGAAGCCGGGCACCGCTGTGGCGGAGGGCGACGGGTTTCGGCTGAGCGGATCGTGGAGCTTCGCGTCCGGAATCAAGCATTCGACGCACATTCATACGCTTGGCGTGATCGAGGGCACCGGCGAGCCGCGGATTTTCGTGTTGCCCGTCGAGCAGGCCACGTTGATCGACAACTGGGATGTGCTCGGGCTGCGTGGCACCGGCAGCATCGACTATCGCATCGACAACGTGTTCGTTCACGACGCCTACACGCACTTCGCCATCACTGACGAACCGAGGCGCGGCGGCGACCTCTATCGGATCGGCATCATCGGCTTTGCGATCATCTGCCACTCCGGCTGGGCGTGCGGGATTGGCAGACGCCTGCTCGACGAGATCGCCAGCAAAGTACGTTCAGGCATCGGCCGCTCGGGGACGCAGGCCAGCAGCGAGGCATTTCACGAGCAGTATGCGAAGGCCGAAGGCGTCTACCGGTCGGCGCGCGCCTTCGTCTACGAATCCTGGGCCGACGTGAAGGAGTCGCTCGAGCGCGGGGAGAGGCTCAGCGTGCGTCAGCAGACGCTGCTTCGGCTGGCGATGTCACATGCCAAGTGGGCGTGCCACGACGTCTCGGAGTTCGTCTACAAGACGGCTGGAACGATGGCGCTGCGCTCCGGAACGATTCAGCGTCTGTTTCGCGACATGCACGCCGGAACGCAGCACATTGTCGCGGCACCGCCTGTCTTGCGCGCCGCTGGACGCGAACTGGCCGGTCTGGCCGAGGGCAAGACATGGCTCTTCCTGGATCTCGTATGACTCTGGACCCGGCGAGCGCGGCGTTTCTCGAAGGCATGCGAGCGGCTGGCGGCAAGCCGCTGTACGAGCAGACCGTTGACGAGGTGCGCGCCAATATCAGCGGCGCCTCGCACATGCTGGCGACGCCGCCGGCGACCGTGGCGCGCGTGGAGGATCGGCGGATTGCGGGCCCGGGCGGCGAATTCGGCATCCGCATCTACACGCCGCGCACCGATGGCGGCCCGCGTCCGATCGTGCTGCAGTTTCACGGCGGCGGCTGGGTCGCCGGTGACCTGGACACGCACGATTCGATCGCGCGCTACTACGCCGCGCACGCCGACGCGATCGTCATTTCCGTGGACTACCGACGACCGCCAGAACATCGATTCCCTGCGGCCGTGGAGGACTCGTACGCGGCCGCCGAGTGGGCGGTCGCGCACGCCGCCGAGATCGGCGGCGACGCCGCCCGGCTCGCCGTGGCGGGCGACAGCGCCGGCGGCAACCTGGCCACGGTCGTCTGCCAGCTGGCCAAACAGCGCGGCGGCCCACGCATCGTCTATCAGGTGCTCGTCTATCCGACGGTGGACCTGCGCGATCCGATGATCACGCCGCTCTACGAATCCCGCGCGCAGTTTGGCGGCGGCGACTACTTTCTGTCCACGCGCGACATGGAGTGGTTTCGTTCGACGTATCTCGCCGACGTTGCGCGTGACATGCAGGATTTCAGGGCATCGCCGATGGCGGCGCCGGACCTGTCCGGCCTGCCTCCCGCGCTGATCGTGACGGCGGGCTGTGACCCGCTGCGCGATGAGGGGAAGGCGTATGCCGGCCGCCTGACCGCGTCTGGAGTGGCGGCGGAGTACCGCTGTTTCGACGGCGCCATCCACGCGTGCATGTCGTTTGCGGGCGCGATTCCACAGGGCCTGGACGCGTTATCCTTCGTCGCGGCGCGGCTGAGGGCGAATCTGACGCCGTAATGCGTTACAGTTTTCATTCCAGAGGAGAGCACCCGATGAACCGACGACTGATGGCACTGCTGGCGACGTGCGCCTGGCTGCTGACGATGGGGTCGCTCAGCGCCCATCACTCGACCGCGATGTACGACTCGCAGAATCCCGTCACGATCACCGGTACCGTGAAGAAGTTCGAGTGGACCAACCCGCACGCCTTCGTCTACCTCGAAGTGAAGGACGAGAAGACCGGCAAGATGGTCGAGTGGGAAGTCGAGATGATGAGCCTCAATCATCTGCGCGGCTACGGCTGGACGAGCAAGACCGTCAAGCCGGGCGACCCGCTGTCGGCGACGGGCGCACCGGCCAAGAGCGGGGCACCGTCGATGATTGCGAATCGCATGAAGCTGAGCGACGGAAGGGAAATCCGATCGTAATCGTTCGAACCGTTCGAGTCGTTCGAGTCGTTCGGGTCGTTCGAGTCGTTCTGGGAGGGTGACGTGAGGCGATCGTTCGCAGTCGTCATCGGCGTGCTTCTGGCGGTGCTGACGGTTGTTGCGCAATCGCCGCAAGGTGTCGCACAACAGCCCGCGGCGGGAGCACCACCGGCTCCGGCTGGCCGCCGCCGCAGGGGCGCGGACGCGGCGGCCCGCCAGCGCGCATCGTCACGTTCGAAGCGCGACCGGCATCGATCAAGCCTGGCGAGTCGGCAACATTGGTGTGGCTGGTCGAGAATCCGGGTGCGCTTGCGATCGAGCCTGGCATCGGCCGCGTGACGCCGAGGGGCACGATCCGTGTCACTCCGGCGGCGACCACGACTTACACGCTGGCCAATGGCGATCTGACGCGAGCGGTGACAGTCACCGTCGCAGGAACCCAGCCGGTCGCTGCTGCGCCGGCGGCCGCCGGCGCAGCGGGGTCGAAGGGCATCACACGCACGGCAGAGGGGAAGCCTGACTTTTCAGGCGTCTACGCTTTTGGCGGTGGTGGTCGGGCGCGGCGCGCGAGGCGCTGGAGGCGCGGGAGCCCCGGCAGGTCCGCAGTTGAAGCCAGGAGCCGAGAAGTACCGCGTGCAGCGCGGGCCGCTGGATACGGGCCGCACGTCGGACTGCATGCCGCTGCCTCCGCCCGATGCCTTCGGCGTTCCGTATCAGTTCCAAATCATTCAGAACAAGAGCTACCTCGTGATCTTCCACGAGTACCCCGGCACGTTCCGCATCGTGCCGCTCGACGGCGAGCCGCATGACGTCGATCCGGATCCGGCGTGGCTTGGGGACTCCGTCGGGAAGTGGGAGGGCGACACGCTGATCATCGACACCATCGGCTACAACGACAAGACCGAGATCAGCGGCTATCGCCATTCAGAGGCGCTGCACACCGTTGAGCGGCTGAAGAGGAACGAAGACGGGATCGACTACGAGATCACGATCGAGGATCCGAACGTGTTCGTCGCGCCGTTCACCGTGAACCGCACGTTCCGATTCAACGTGCCGCCGATGAAGCGGATCTTCGAGTTCGTCTGCGAGAACAACCGCGACTACCGGCCGCTGTTCGGCACGCAGGGTGCGCCGCCGGCGCCAGCGAAATAGCGGAGCGAGACGGAGGGAACGGTTTCACAGGAGCAACGGAGTTAACGAAGGCGAACGGAGGGCCGTTCGATTGGTCGGCGCGCGGAGCACGCCGACAGCCGCGATGTAAGCGACCACGGATACAAACCGCTCCGTGATTCGCTGTGCGGCTTGTATCCGCGTTGCTTACATCACGGCAGGCCGCCTTCGGCGGCCAATCGAACGGCCGCCACTTCTTCGTGATCTTCGTGTCCTTCGTGGTTAGAAGCGTTTCTCCGTTCGCCTCCGTTTCCTCCGTTCCTCCTGTGAATCCGTTCCCTCCGTCCCCTCCGTTATCTCTCGCCGAAGTGATACGCCGATAACCGCGTCCCTCCGAACGTCCCGTTGAACGCCAGTCGCGCCGGATCGTCGCCGGCGGCCCCGGTCGCCACCATCAGCGGAATGAGGTGCTCCTCGCGCGGATGGGCGATGCGCGCGGCCGGCGCGTTCGTCCATTCCGTCAACCCGCGATCGCGGTCGGCCGGCGCGCGCTGCATCACCTCGCGCAGCCATTCATCGAACGCTTCGGAATACGCCGCCGCCCGCGGATCGCCGAACGCGCGCAGATTGTGAAAGGTCATCCCGCTGCCGATGATGAAGATGCCCTGGTCGCGCAGCGGCGCGAGCGCGCCGACCGATGGCGAGGTGCTGGGCGGGGTTCAGGCCGCGCATCAGCGACAGCTGTATCGCCGGGACGTTCGCCTCCGGATAGGTGACCTTCAACGGGACGAAGGCGCCGTGATCGAATCCGCGCGCGGCGTCCTCGGCCGGACCAAACCCGGCCTGTTCGAGCAACGACGCCACCGCGCGAGCGAGCTGTGGATCTCCATGCGCGGGCCACGTCAGTTGGTACGACTCCGGCGGAAAGCCGTAGTAGTCGTAGAGCATCGGCGGATGTGAGGCGGTCATCAGCGTCGGAACCGCCTCTTCCCAATGCGCCGACACCACGAGCAGCGCCCGCGGATCGGTCTTCGGCAGCAGTCGCACCGACTGCAGATACTGCTTCAGCTGGGCGACTTCGTCCGGCGGCAGTCCCATTTCGACGAATGGCCAGGGGCCGCCGCCGTGGGGAACAAACGCGACCGGCATCCTGTTCGCTGATCCGTTCACTTGAGTCACCACGTCACAAGAGTAGATCCAGGCAGGTCCGCGCGTGAAGCCGGATCACTACGACGTGAACGAGCGTTGACAACGGCGTGCGTGGGTCAGATCATCCGCCACGTGAACAGCAGAACGGTGCAAGCGGGTTCGCGCACGCCGACTCGTCGGCAAGCTAGCAGGGTGGCGATGCTGCTCCTCGCGTCCGCCGCGGCGATCCTGAACGTCCGCATGTCCGCACAGGGTGGTGGAGCCCGGCCTCCTGACATCGCTGGCGAGTGGCGGCTCGATCAGGGCGAGGATCCGGGCCAGCCCTCGCTGTCGGATTATCTGGGCCTCGCGTTCAACGACGCCGGCCGCCTTCGCGCCGACACGACGCCGGAATCGATCTGGGGCACGCCTGAATACCAGTGCCGGCCGCACTCGGCGCCGCATCAGTGGCGCGGCGTCGGCGGCACGCGCATTCTCAAGGAGCTCGACCCGATCTCCCGCGAGACCCTCGGCTACCGCCTGCAGTTCATGCGATCGCTCGACCGGCCGATCTACCTCGATAACCGGCCGCATCCCCCGGCCTACGCGCCGCATAGCTGGAGCGGCTTCTCGACCGCGCAGTGGGAAGGCCACACGCTGAAGGTCACGACGACGCACCTGAAGGACGGGTTCCTCAAGCGCGGCGGTCCCCAGACGAGCGACATGCTGACGATGACGGAGTACCTCACCCGTCACGACGACATCATGACCATCGTCCAGGTCGTGGACGATCCGATCTACCTCGATGAGCCGTACGTGCTGTCGATTACCTACTCCTATGACCCGAATGCGGGCCCGGCGACGGAGAATTGCAGCGGCTCGGCGTTCGCTGAAAACGGCGGCACCGATCGCCATCACGTGCCGCATTTCCTTCCCGGCCAGAACAGCGGCATCGGCGAGTTCCTCGCCACGGAGAACTGGATTCCGTTCGACGCCGCCCGCGGTGGCGTCAAGACGATCTACCCGGAATATCGTGCCGTGATGAGCGGGACGACCGCGCTGGCGAACCTGACGGTGCCGGTGTCGAGGTCCGCCAACGACGTCGCGAAGCTCATCGCCGATCAGAGTCCGCGAGATGGACAGGTGCACGTCCTGCCGGTGCAGGGCAATATCTACATGCTCGTTGCCGACGGGACGAACATCACCGCCTCGATCGGCAAAGACGGCATTGCCGTCGTCAACACAGGGGCGGCGCAGATGTCGGAGAAGGTGCTCGCGGCGCTCACCGAGCTGGCGCGGGTCGACCGTGAATCCGGCGGCTCCGAACACCTGCTTCGGCGCCAACTGTCCAAGCGCCTTCGGCTCGCCGGCCTGGTCGAGCCCGTACTTCAACGCCCTCGTGACGGCGCCGCGCACGCCGCCGGGCCTGCGCTACGTGATCAACACCAGCGCCTCGCCCGAGCACGTCGGCGGCAACGAGAAGCTTGCTGCCGCGGCCGTCTTCCGTCGCGCCGGCGGCCAGACCGGATTCGGCGGCGCGACGCGCGACCTCGGCACGACGGCGACCATCGTGGCGCACGAGGGGGTGCTGGCGGCGATGAGCACGCCGCCCAACAAGGCGAAGCCGGCGCCGTCGGCGGCGTGGCCGAGCGAAACCTTCTTCGACGAGTTCCACAAGCTGTCCGAATACGTGAACGGCGAGCCGGTCGTCATCTATCGCGCCTCTGCGGCCAATACCGACGGCGACAGCTTCGTGTTCTTCCGGCACTCTGAAGTGATCAGCGCCGGCAACCTGCTCTCGACGGTCAGCTATCCGCTGATCGACAGCGAGAAGGGCGGGACGATCCAGGGTGTGATCGACGGCTTGAACCACATCCTCGATCTCGCGGTTGCCGAGTACCGCGCGCAGGGCGGCACGTGGATCGTTCCGGGCCGCGGCCGGTTGTGCGATACCGCCGACGTCGCGTCGTACCGCAACATGCTGGTGATGATTCGCGATCGTGTGCGCGATCTGAAAAAGAAGGGGATGACGCTGGAGCAGGTGAAAGCCGCCCGTCCGACGCTCGACTTCGACGGCCGCTACGGATCGCTGACGGGACCGTGGACGACGGACATGTTCGTGTCGGCGGTGTACAGGACGCTGTGACGCCATGATGATGCAGCGACGCTTAAGGCGTGCGAGGCCGAACGCGTTAGCGTCGGCCTGTCTGTGTGTCGCTGTCGCTGGTCGTGGCGGCGACTGTGCCGATCGACGCGCAGCGCGGCCGTGGAGCCGCGCGGCGCCGGCGGTGAGCCCGCGTCAGGCTGCGCCGATCGATCTGACCGGCTACTGGGTGTCGCCAATCATCGAGGACTGGAAGTACCGGATGGTGATCCCGAACAAGGGGGTCTTCGGCGGAATCCCGTTGAACGCCGAGGGACAGAAGGTCGGGAATGCCTGGGACCCGGCCGCTGACGAGAAGGCCGGCGAACAGTGCCGCGCATTCGGCGCGGCCGGCATCATGCGGCTGCCCGGCCGGCTCCACATCACGTGGCAGGACGATTCGACCCTCCGCGTGGACACCGACACCGGCACGCAGACACGGACCTTGTCGTTCCGCGCGTCGCCTGCCGGCGAGCCGACGTGGCAGGGGCAATCGGTCGCGCAATGGAACGTCCCTGGCAGGAGCCTGAAGGTCGTGACCACCAACCTCAAGCCGGGGTACGTGCGCCGCAACGGCGCTCCGTACAGCAACCGCGCCACGGTGACCGAGTACTGGGAGCTGCACACCCTGCCGAACAAGGACGAGTGGCTGACGGTGACGACCAGGGTCGAGGACTCCGGTCTACTTCACGCGGCCCTACCTCACCAGTTCAGATTTCAAGAAATTGCCGACGTCAGCCGGGTGGAACCCCACGCCGTGCTCGACGAAATAGCCGGAAAAACGCACGTAAAGCCGGGCTTGTGCGTCTATATGGCTCGGGGCTCGTTTTAACAATCGGGATCCCGGGTTGGATGCTAATCTTGACGCGTTCTGGTGTGACTAGCTGGGCCACGCGCGGCCGAAGGTGTACGTGTGATCAATAGACTCCTTGCCGTTGGCGCTGCCGTCTTCGTTTCGGTGGCGTACATCTCCGGACAGGCGCCCTCGAGACCTGCTCCCGCACCGCGCGCAGTCGCAGCGGCTCCGCAGTCGCCGACTGCGACGAAGCCGGTGGCGGCTGTCGAGACGAAGGCCGCCGCGACAGACATCGCGATGCCACGCAAGGTGATGGACCAGGTACTGCGTCACCTGTCACAACGCCAAAACGAAGACCGCCGATCTGCTGCTCGATCAGCTCGACCTCGCGCATATCGGCGACCATCCGGAGATCGGCGAAAAGGTCGTCCGCAAGCTGCGGGCGGGCCTGATGCCGCCGACCGGCATGCCGCGGCCCGATGCGCCAGCGATGGAGTCGTTCATTCGCTGGATGGAAGACCAGCTCGATCGCGGCGCGGAGACGCACCTGCCGGCGCCCGGCCTGCACCGGTTGAATCGCACGGAATACACCAATGCCATCCGCGACCTGCTCGCGCTGGAAGTGGACGCGACGAAGTTCCTGCCCGTCGACGACTCGACGCGCGGCTTCGACAACCAGGCGGCCGCCCTGACGATCTCGCCGGCGCTGATGGAGGCGTACCTCTCCGCGGCCGGCAAGATCAGCCGGCTGGCCATCGGCGACTTCACGGCGCCGACGCAGTGGGTGTGGGACGTCCCTGGCGACACGGCGCAGAACCATCACATCGAGGGGCTGCCGTTCGGCACGCGCGGCGGCATCATGTTCAAGCATCCGTTCCCGGCTGACGGCGACTACACGTTCAACGTGAAGGGCGTCACCGGGTACTTCCAGGCCGTGCTCGGTGGGATCTCGGGCGAGCGCCTCGAAATCACCGTGGACGGTGAGCGTGTGCACCTGTTCGACTGGGACAAGGAAATCGCCAACACGACTGGTCGCGGCAGGTGGACACCGAAGATTCCGATCAAGGCCGGACTCCACACCGTCGGCGTGACGTTCCTGGCCACGAACGACATTCCCGGCACCGAGTTGAACCGGCCGTTCCAGCGGACGATGAACACGCCGGGATCGATTCCGGGCTTCATCTTCTATCCGCACGTCGGCCAGGTGACGGTTGAAGGCCCGCACGACGCGAAGGGCGCGACGAACACGGCCAGCCGCCAGAAGATCTTCATCTGCAAGCCCGGCGGCGGCGAAGGACGAAGACGCCTGCGCGCGCCGCATTGTCACCAATCTGGCGAAGCAGGCGTACCGTCGCCCAGTGAACGCCGCCGACATGAAGGTCCTGATGCAGTTCTATCAGGCTGGGCGTGGCGAGGGTGGGTTCGAAGACGGCATCGAAGCGGCGCTGCAGCGGATCCTCACCGACCTCGAGTTCATCTATCGCGGCGAGCGTGAGCCGGCTGGCCGTCGCGGTCGGCAAGCCCTACCGGATCACCGATCTCGAGCTGGCCTCGCGCCTCTCGTTCTTCCTGTGGAGCAGCATTCCCGACAGCGAGCTGCTCGACGTTGCGGCGTCCGGGCGTCTGCGCGAGCCAGCCGATGCTCGAGCAACAGGTTCGCCGGATGCTGGCGGATCAGAAATCCAACGCGCTGATCACGAACTTCACCGGCCAGTGGCTCGGTCTTCGCGCGCTGAAGACGTACGAGCCGGTGGTGCACATGTTCCCCGACTACGACGACAACCTCCGCGCCGCCTATCAGCGCGAAGTGGAGCTGTTCTTCGGCAGCGTCGTCCAGGAAGATCGCAGCGTGCTCGATCTGCTCGATGCGAACTACACCTTCGTCAACGAGCGGCTGGCCAAGCACTACGGGATTCCCAACATCTACGGTCCGCAGTTCCGGCGCGTCACGCTGCCGGCGCCGCTCGATCACCGTCGCGGTCTGATCGGCAAGGGCGCGCTGCTGACGGTGAACTCGGACGCGGCGCGGACATCCCCGGTCAAACGCGGCAAGTGGTTCCAGGCCACGTTGCTCGGCCTCGAGCCGCCGCAGCCGCCGCCCGGTGTTGAAGCGGAGCTGAAGGCGCCCACCGACACGACCGGCAATGCCAAAGTGATGACGATGCGCGAGCAGCTCGAGATTCACCGGCGCAACCCGACGTGCGCCTCGTGTCATCGCATCTTCGAGCCCGTGGGCATTGCCCTCGAGAACTTCGACACCGTCGGTGCGTGGCGGACGCAAGAAGAAGGCGTCCCGATCAACGCCTCCGGCGTGCTGGCCGACGGCACCAAGCTCGATGGCGTCGCCAGCCTGCGCAACTCGCTGGTGCGGTACTCCGATCAGTTCGTCCGGGTGGTTGCCGAGAAGCTGCTGACGTATGCACTCGGCCGTGGCGTCGAAGACGACGACATGCCGCTCGTGCGATCCCTCGTGCATCAGTCCGCGGCCGGGAAGTACCGTTTTTCGTCGCTCGTCATGGGCATCGTCAAGAGCCCCGCATTCCAAATGAATATGAAGCCGGTGGCGCGCGCAGAGCAGCAGCGCGCGGCCCGGTAAGGGAGACCGAGGCGGTCATGTTTATTTCGAAGAAGCACATTCCGCGGCGCACCGTCCTGCGAGGGGCTGGCGCCATGCTGGCGCTTGCCGTTCCTCGACGCGATGGTGCCGGCGCGGGCGCTGCAGGCGCAGTCGGCCGCGGCAGCGAAACCGCGGTTCGTCGGCCTGTTCGTTCCGCACGGGGCGGCGCCCGGATACTGGGTGCCGGAAAAGGTCGGCGCGCTTCCCGACCAGCTGCCGTTCAACTGGCGGCCGCTCGAGCCGTTCCGCGACAAGACCGTGATCTTCAGCGGCCTGCACTCGCGCTCCGCGGAGCCGCCTCCCGGAGTCACGGGCGCGGATCACTGGGTGGCCGCGGCGTTCATGTGCGCCGAGAAGCCGAAGAAGACCGCCGGCGCCGACGTGCGCGCCGGCACGACGATCGATCAGCTCATCGCGCAGAAGATTGGCAGCGACAGCCTGATCCCGTCGCTGCAGATGGCGGTCGAGGACCCGGGCGCCAACTCGAGCAACTGCGGCGAAGGCTACAGCTGCGTCTACACGAACACGATTTCGTGGGCGTCGCCGACCTCGCCGCTGCCGATGGAGCTGAATCCGCAGGTGGTGTTCGAGCGGATGTTCGGCGACGGCACGACGACCGAGCAGCGCGCGGCGCGTCGGAAGCGCGACCAGAGCATTCTGGACTCGCTGACCGGCAGCATCTCACGCCTGCGCAGCGACCTTGGCGCGAGCGACCGTCTGCGGCTCGACGAATACACGCAGCAGGTGCAGGAGATCCAGCGGCGCCTGCAGATCGCCATCAAGGCGTCCGCCGTCGCGCCGGAGAACATCGAAGTGCCGGTCGGTGTGCCGCAGACGTTCGACGAGCACATCAAGCTGCAGTTCGATCTGCTGGCGCTGGCGTTCGAGGCCGACATCACCCGCGTCGGCACGCTGCTCTTCGCGCGCGACCTGACCGGGCGCACGTATCCGGCCAGCGAGGCGCCGACGTCAGGCTTCCACGGCGTTTCGCACCACGGCGAGGCGCCGGCGCAGATCGCGCAGTTGTCGAAGATCAATCAGTACCACGTGAAGATGGTGGCCCACCTCGCCGACCGATCTCGCCAAGAAGCAGGAAGGCGACGGCACGATCCTCGATCACACGCTGATCCTCTTCGGCAGCAACATGGGCAATTCGAACCAGCACGTGCACTACGACGTGCCGCACGTGCTCATTGGCGGAGCGAAGGGCAAGCTGAAGGGCGGGCGCCATCTGGCCTATCCGCCAGAAGACGATACCGACGGGCAACCTGCTGCTCAGCGTCCTCGATCGGTTCGACATTCACCAGGACAGCATTGGCGACAGCACCGGTCGGCTGGAGGACCTGTGAGAGCTCCCAACTTCCAACGTCCAACTCCCAAGGGTTTGACGTTCTTCGTGGCCTTCGCCCTCTTCGCGTCCTTCGTGGTTACGTCCGGCGCCGCGGCGCCGAGTCCGATTGCGGACGCGGCGATGAAGGGCGACAAGGCGGCGGTCCGCGCGCTGATCGCGAAGAAGGCCGATGTGAACGCGCCGCAGAACGACGGCGCCACGTCGCTCCACTGGGCCGCGTTTCGCGGCGACATCGAGCTTGCCGAGATCCTGATCCAGGCGGGCGCGAATCCGAAGGCGGCCAACCGTGAGGGCGCGACGCCGCTCTGGCTCGCCTGCGTCAACGGCGACGCCACGATGATTTCCGCGCTGCTCAAGGCCGGCGCGGACGCCAACGAGAAGCTGCCGCTTGGCCGCAGCCCGCTGATGATTGCGGCGCGGACCGGCAGACGGCGAGCGCTCCGCGTGCTGATCGAGGCAGGCGCCGACCTCAACGCGAAGGAGACGCTCCGCGGAACGACGCCGCTCATGTGGGCTGCCGACGAAGGGCATGCCGATGCGTTGAAGGTGCTCATCGAGGCCGGCGCGGACATCAAGGCGCGCTCCAATCCGGCGCCCCGCGGTCGCGGTCCGGCGCTGGGCAAGTCCAACGATCCGCGGAAACAGGTCGCGGCGCAGGGTGCGGCCCTGGCTCGCGGAGCCGCGCCCCCGCCTCTCGGCGGTGGTGGTGGGCGGCGCCGCTGGCGGCTGGCCGGGGCGGTCGTGGCGGTGGCCGTGGCGGCGGGCGCGGAGGAGCTGACGACGTCAACGTCGATCAGGATGACGCGGCCGTGGCCGCCGGTATCGGGACGCCGTGGCGGCGGCACGGCAGACGGCGGCCAGATCACGGCACTGGTCTATGCGGCGAAAGCCAACGATCTCGAGTCGGTGAAGGTGCTGCTGGCTGCCGGCGCGGATATCAACCAGACGACCGGCTACGGCTGGAGCCCGCTGCTCGTCGCGACCCAGAATCGCTACTACAAGCTCGCGGCGTACATGCTCGACCACGGGGCCAACGTCAACCTTGGCAACACCGGCGGCTGGACTCCGCTCTATCTCGCGACGGACAACCGCAATATCGAAAACGGCGACTACCCGGTCCGTCGTCCGGACATTCCGCACCTGGACTTCATCAAGCTCCTCATCGACAAGGGCGCCGACGTCAATCACCGCGTCAAGGACAGCACCGAGACGCGGACGGTGTTCACCAATCAGTGGCTCGATGAGAACGGCGCAACGGCGTTTCTTCGCGCGTCGCAGTCAGGTGACGTCGAGCTGATGAAGCTGCTGCTCGCACGCGGCGCCGATCCGAAGATCAACACCATCCTGGGTGTGACGCCGCTGCACGTGGCCGCCGGCATCGGCTGGGTTGAAGGGATCACCTACGAGCAGTCGCCGGCGTCAACGCTCGAAGCGGTGAAGATGCTGGTCGATCTTGGTCTCGATGTGAACGCCCAGGCGGATACCGGCCGTGTCGCTCTGCACGGGGCCGCGCACAAAGGACGCGCCGACGTGATTCAGGTCCTCTACGACCATGGCGCCAAGCTCGACGTCCGCGACTACGGCAATACCGACAATCGCGGCGGCAAGCTGGCCGTCCACACCTGGCAGGCGGTCGACTACGCCGACGGTCTCGTGCGTGTCGGCGTGCAGTCGGCGATCGGGCACCCGGAGGCCGGCGCCCTGCTGCGCAAGCTGATGACCGCACAGGGTCTGCAGGCACCGCCGATGGGCAGAACGCTCGAGTCGATCTGTATTACCGAGGCCTGCGAGTAGAATCCCAGGGCCGACCTGAAGGTCGGCCCCTACCAATCTTGCTCGTAGAGGCCGACCTTTAGGTCGGCCTTTCTAGCTTTGAAAGGCCCATGAAACGTCTACTGCTGACCCTGACGATGTTGTGTCGCGGTTGCCGTCCCCGCGGGCGCCCACCATTCCTTCGGCGTGTACTTCGACGCCGACAAGCCGGTGAAGCTGACCGGCGTCGTCACGAAGGTCGACTGGCGAAATCCGCACACGCATCTCTACGTCGACGTGAAGGACGAGAGCGGCAAGGTCGTCAACTGGACGCTCGAGGGCTATCCGCCGAACGTGTTGTCGCGCACCGGCTGGAAGAAAGACGTCACGGTGAAGGTGGGCGACACGATCTCGGTCTACGGCTGGCGCGCACGCGACGGCGCTCCCGCGGCGCACCTGCGTGAAGCGACGCTCGCCGATGGCAAGCGCCTGTTCTTCGGACCGCCAGCCGGAACTGGCGAAGGCGGACCGGTGGCGGGGAAGTAGGCGATGCAAGGCGCCGCCTCTTTTCGCGTTCGTGATCAGTGCGGTTGCGTGGCTTCCGCCGCTTCGCGGGCGCGCCTTCAGGCGGACCAACAGAGAACGGCGATTCAACCCACGCCGCGTGGCAGCAACGGCAAGCCCGACCTGACGGGCGTCTATCAGGCCAGCAACCGCCGCGGACGCGAGTGGGACGCGCAGACGCCTGGTGCGGCCCCCGGGCAGCCCGCGCAGGCGGCAAACGGCGGCGTGAACGCCGGAGTCAACATAGCCCAGCGCGAGCCGATCCCCTTCCGGCCCGAGGCGCTGAAGCGCGCCCAGGAGCTGCTCAACCGGCGCTCGGTGGACGATCCTGCTGCCCATTGCCTGCCGCAGGCATCGCCGCGCATGACGCCCGTCGCGCTGTTTCCCATCGAGTTCGTGCAGACGCCGACGAAGCTGGTGATCCTCTACGAGTACTTCTGGGAGTTCCGCAGCATCCCGATCGGTGGCGCCGCCCATTCAGCGGATGTCGATCCCAGTTTCCTGGGCGACTCCGTCGCCCGCTGGGAGGGCGACACGCTGGTCGTCGACGTCACGAACTTCAAGGCGGGCGGCTGGCTGGGCGGCGGGTTCGTGCACAGCGACAAGCTGCACCTGGTCGAGCGATATACGCGTGTCGATCGTGACCAGATGAACTACGAGGTGCTGATCGAGGATCCGGTCGTGCTGACGAAGCCGTTCACACAGCGCAATACGCTGATGCTGCGAGAGGGCACACGACTGCGCGAATACTCGTGCCTGGAAAACAACCTCGATCCCAAGGTCTACGAAAAGCTGCTCGTCGATCCGGCGACATTCATCCGCAAGCCGAACTGAACCACGAAGTCGCGACGAGGCCCAAGGGCACGAAGAATAACTCGCGTCTTATAGACCGAGAACGGCGCTCCTCGTTAGAGTCCGGGTCGCCAGCGCGGCACGAGACGGGAGCGCAGGATCAGCCGATCATGCGTCACCAGCGGCGCCTCGAGCTCACGGCACGTGGCGACGATGATGCGATCGGCGGGATCGCGATGAAAGGTCGGCGGCAGCAGTGCCGTCCCCGCAGCCACTCCCGGGGTAATGGGAATGACCCTGACTGCGCGCGGATGGGTCGCCTGTGTCAGCCAGTCGGCGAGGGGCACGTCGAGCGATAACCGGCCGAGGTCTCACAGCATGGCGACCTCCCACAGGCTGATCGCGGACACGTACGGCCGGCGGTCGGACGGCAGGCTGTCGAGCGCGTCGATCTCGGTTGCCGTCAGATCGGACGACCCGAGGGTCCAGCCCACCCACGCGTGGGTGTCGAGCACGGGCGCGGTCAACGGCGCTTCGTCCGAGTCGACCGTTCGCTTCAAGACCTGGATCTCGCGCTCGTCAACGACGGGCGCGTAGGGATCACCGATCCAGCGGCCGCGGCCGCGCAACGCCAGCCACGGGCGCTCGTCCTCGTCGCCGGCGGGGACGAGACGCGCGACGACGCGGCCACGCTTGGTGATGGTGATCGGCTCGCCGCGCTCACGCACGCGATCGATGAGCGCGAGACATTTCGCCTTGAACTCGGCGGCCGGAATCGGCGCGTCAGGCATGTGACCAGTCTAGATGACCAGTCATAAGTCGTCAACGGTCCGCACCGCAGGTGTTGTCGGCCAGATCTTAGTGATCGGCAGGCGGCCGCGGATTCAACCTCTGGATGTCGAGCCCATTTTTCTGACAAGGTAAAGATCTCTTCTAGGACATCAATGACAGCTCGTTCGCTTCTTGCGCTCCTCGTCGTTGCCGCCATGACGCCGCTGACCGCGCAAGGGCGATGGGTGGGATGCGAGATTCCGCGCCATCCCGGAGGCGCGCAACGTCCGTGAGTACGTGCGGACGCTGAGCGCCCGTCCGCACCACCTGGGCTCGCCCTACGACAAACAGAACGCCGAGTGGATCCTGGCGAAGTTCCGTGAGTGGGGATGGGACGCGCAGATCGAGCAATACGACGTGCTCTTCCCGACGCCGAAGGAGCGTCTGCTCGAGCTCGTGGCCCCGACGCGCGTCAAGGCCGCGCTCGACGAGCCGGAGCTGCCGGTCGATCCGACATCGGGACAGCGATCGGAGCAGTTGCCGACATTCAACGCCTACTCCGTCGACGGCGATGTCACCGGTCCGCTGGTCTACGTGAACTACGGTCGCCCGGAAGACTACGAGGAGCTCGCGCGCCGCGGCGTCTCGGTCAAAGGCGCCATCGTCATCGCCCGCTATGCCCAGTCGTGGCGCGGGATCAAGCCGAAGGTGGCGGCGGACCACGGGGCGATCGGCTGCGTGATTTATTCCGATCCTCGCGACGACGGCTTCTTCGTCGATCAGCCGTTTCCCGCTGGACCGGCGCGCAGTAAAGACAGCGTGCAGCGCGGCAGCGTGATGGACATGCCACTGTACCCCGGCGATCCGCTGACGCCCGGGTATGCGTCGACCGCTGGGGCCAAGCGCCTGCCGATTGCCGAGGCCAGGACGCTGACGAAGATTCCAGTGCTGCCGATCTCGTGGGGCGACGCGCAGCCGCTGCTTGCCGCGCTCACCGGGCCGCTCGCGCCGACCGACTGGCGCGGGGCGCTGCCGATCACCTATCGGATTGGCCCTGGGGCTGCCCGCGTCCACTTGAAGGTGGCCTTCAACTGGGATCGGAAGCCCGCGTACAACGTCATCGCCAGGCTCCGCGGATCGACGTTTCCGGACGAGTGGATTATCCGCGGCAACCATCACGACGCCTGGGTCAATGGCGCACAGGATCCGTCGAGCGGCATGGCGGCGGAGCTCGAGGAAGCGCGCGCGCTCGGCGAGCTGGTGAAGCAGGGATGGCGGCCGAAGCGGACGATTATCTACGCCGCGTGGGATGGAGAAGAGCAGGGGCTGCTGGGGTCGACGGAATGGGTCGAGGACCACGCGGCGGAACTGCGCGAGAAGACCGTCGCCTATATCAACAGCGACGGCAACAGCCGCGGCTTCCTCGGCATGGGCGGCTCGCACTCGCTCGAGCAGTTCATCAACCGGGTGGCGCGCGACGTCGAGGATCCGGAGACCAGGCTCTCGGTATGGAGGCGTGCGCAGGCGCGGGCTATCGTGACGGGACCGGCCGCCGCCAGGACCGAAGCGCGCAGCCGCGCCGACCTGCGAATCTCGGCGCTCGGATCGGGGTCAGACTACTCGCCGTTCCTGCAGCACGCCGGGATCGCCAGCTTGAACCTTGGGTTCGGCGGACAGTCGCAGAGCGACGGCGTCTACCATTCGATCTACGACGACTTCTATTACTACTCGACCTATATCGATCCCGACTTTGCCTACGGGCGCGCGCTGGCGCAGACGATCGGCACCGCCGTCCTCCGGCTGGCCGACGCCGAGGTGCTGCCATTCGAGTTCACCAATCTGGCCGACACGGTGCAGACGTATCTGCGCGAATTGCAGGCGCTCCTGCGAACGCAGCAGGACGACGTGCGCGAGCGGAATCGGCAGATTGAAGAAGGCGTGTTTGCGGCCGTCGACAATCCGAAGCGCCCGCTGAAACCGCCGGTCGTCGAGGCCGTGGCGCCGGCGCTCAACTTCGCGCCGATAGAGAACGCGTCCGTTGCCCTGACCGCCGCCGCGGACCGGTACAAGAAGGCGCTCGAGGCATCGCGCGGAAAGCTGACGCCTGCATTGACGAAACAGGTGAATGCGAAGCTGATCTCGAGCGAGCGGCAGCTGACCGATGCAGCCGGGCTGCGCGGCCGCGAGTGGTACCGGCATCTGCTCTACGCGCCGGGTTTCTACACGGGCTATTCAGTCAAGACCATTCCAGGGGTTCGGGAAGGGATCGAGCAGAAGCAGTATGTCGAGGCGGAGGCCGAGATCGTGCGAGCTGCTGCGGCGATTCAGCGCGTCGCGGACCTGGTCAGCGCCGCTGCCCGCGACCTCGAATCGAAGTAGTGTCCGCCTTCAGGCGACTAGTGTCACCTCCAGGTGAACCAGACTCGCTGGGAGCTCACGGGTATTCAGTGCCGACGATCCCGCTCCTCGGCGCGGAAAAAACGCGCGTCCGGCCGTCATCGTAGGCCCACGTTTATCTTCCTTGCTGTTTGTGAGGCCTTCGCCAGGAGGAGAGCCTCCCGCACGTTTTTACAGGCTTCGCTGATCGCGCCGCCTCGAGGGATCGCGGCACTGAACACCCGTGAACCCGACACCTTCGTGCTCTTCGGCTTGTCCACCGTAGCCGGAGGCGAAGGTGGATCCCTTCGTGCTCTTCGTGGTTTCTCGGGAGTTGGAAGTTAGCAAGTAACTACGAACTATCCAACTATCCAACTATCCAACTACCAACTAACTACTCAGGCACCGCCACCGGCTCGTCCTCCGGCTCCAGGTTCGTCATCTCCGCCTGCAGCATCTGCTCGCCGGCAGCGGCAGGAACGCCGCGCTCGAAGCTGATCGACGGCAGGAACATGGTGGCGAGGAGCCCCGCGGCGGAGACGACGGCGCCGGCGACAAACACCTTGTGCAGGGCGGCGGCAAACTGCATCCGCATCGGCGCGGACAGGGCAGCGCCGCCGGCGGCCAGCGCATCAGCGCCGCCGGGCAGCACGATGCCGCTCAGGCTGCGCGCCAGGATCGCGCCCATGGCCGCCACGCCGATCGCCGCGCCGATGCTGCGGGAGAACTGGTTGAGCGCGGTCGCGATCCCAAGACGCGAACGATCGACGCCGTGCTGGACCGCCAGCAGCAGCGACAGCATCTGCGTGCCCATCCCGGCGCCGATGACGCTGCAGCTGGTGACGAGGATCCATCCGGGCGAGTCGCCGTCCACGAGCGTCAGGCCCACGAATCCGACGGTCATCAGCACGCTGCCGGCGATGGAGACGGTTCGATAGCCGAGCAGCACCGTCGCTCTGGCGCCGACGATCGACATGACCACCCAGCCGAGGAACAGTGGCGTGATCGCCTGGCCGGCCTGTGTCGCCGTTCCACCGAGAACGGCCTGGACGAACAACGGGATGAACGCGATCGCCCCGAAGAGGGCCACGCCGACCAGAAACACCACGACCAGCGATCGCGCGATCACCGGCGTGCGGAACAGATCAAGCGGCAGAATCGGTTCTGACGTGCGTCGCTCGACGGCTACGAACGCACCGAGCAGCACCACCGTCGCGGCCACCCATACCCAGGCGCCGCCCGGAGCTTCGTCGCCGAACGAAATCAGGAGCGTGCTGATCCCGGTAAACAGCAGCGCGGCTCCAAGCCAGTCGACCTGCACGGAGGTGACGCGCCGGGAGGCCGGATACGCAGCGGCAATCACCGCCGCGGCAAGGAGTCCGAATGGAAGGTTGAGGAAGAACACCCAGCGCCAGTTCAGGTAGTCGGTCACGTATCCGCCGACCAGCGGGCCGGCAATCGATGCGAGACCCCAGACGCCGCTGAACAACGCCTGCGTGCGCGGTCGCTCGGCCAGCGTGTAAAGCTCGCCGACGATCGTCATGCTGAGCGGGATGATGCAGCCGGCACCGAGGCCCTGCACCGCGCGCGACAGGATCAGCTGCACGATCGTCGCCGAGGCCCCGGACAGAAGCGACCCGACGATAAAGATGGCGACACCGATCAGGTAAATCCGGCGGCGGCCGTAGAGATCCGACAGGCGGCCCCAGATCGGGACGGACGCTGTGGACGTCAGGAGATAGGCGGAGAACACCCAGCTGTAAGCGCCAGACCGCCGAGCGTCGACATGCCGGTCGGCATCGCCGTGCTGACGACCGTCGCCTCGATCGCGCCGAGACTCATCCCCAGCAGCAGCCCGCCAGTAATCGCTCGTCGTCGTCTGAGGCTGATCGTCAGGGTCCCGTGCTCGTCACGCATCCGATCAGGGTACCACGCGGCCTGCGAGGTCGAGGGCACGGAGGCTGCGGAGTGAACGGATTCACAGGAGCAACGGAGGAAACGGAGATCGACGGAGTCTTAATCACGAAGGGCATGAAGATCACGAAGAAAGTCGCGGCCGTACGATAGGCCGCCGAAGACTTCCCACCATTTGTCAAGCGGTGATCGCGACGGGCGGATGAAATCGTGAGGCGTCATACAGCGTTCTTGTTTTGAGCATGGCAATGAGGATGCGCAGCCATCGATCGGCCACGCTCCGCAGGGCGCGCGCGTGACTGTGCCCCCGACTCCGGAGCCCATCGTAATAGGTGCGCGCCGTGGCATCGCGTTGAATGCTCGTGCGGGCCCAGTGATAGAGCGCCTCGCGCAGGCGCCGCTTACACGCGTAGCGCATCTGGACAAAGAAGGCGCGCTTGCCGCTGCGTTTGGTCACGGGCGCGACGCCCGTGTAGGCGCGGAGGGTAGGATAATCGCGGTCGGCCAGTGCGGCCGTCGCTTCGGTGAGCATCGTGGCGGTCACTATTCTTCCGACCCCTGGCAAGGACTGGAGAATCTCGACGTCACGATGCTCACGAGGCTCTGGCTCGAGCGCCTCGCCGGCGGTCAGGTGGTCGAGCAGCTGATCGATGTGCTGCTCGGCGGTCCGGCGCTGGTCGGCGACGACCTGCAGCTGCGGCACCAGGGCCGCAATGCGCGTCCGCACCGCCGCGGTGACGCCAGGCGCCCCCATCAGTCGTGGTTGGTGGAGCGCGTCCAGGATCTGATCGGCAGTGACGCGGCGAATGCGATGCGCGCGCAGCATCGCGGCCACGCGGCGCCGCGACAGCCGCGTCCACCGGGTCGGATGTGGCACCTGGGCCAGGATGGCCCACAGCCACGGCTCGTCGGCCGCCGGGCTCACCGCCAGCCAGGCGGCATCGACCCGATAGAGCTGATCGCGGAGCCGATTGGCCAAGCGGCGTTCGTCTTCCTGCAGATCCTCTCGCAGGCGCGCGACCTCCCGCAGCTCGACGATCAGGGGGTCGTCGACGCGGACGCGACGAAACGCGCGGCGATCGGTGCGGACCGCATCGGCGAGGACCTGCGCATCGCGGTCGTCATCTTTGGCCCCGGCCGCCGTGAAGCGGTCGCGGAAGCGATCCAGCTGCTTCGGATTCAGGGCGAAGACACTGAAGCCGTGCTCGATCACCGTGTCGACCAACACGCCCCGCGGCGTTTCGATCCCGACGGCGATCATCGCGGGCACTGCCCCCGTCTGCGCGCGCAGCCACTGAAGCGCCTCGTGCACCGCGACCGCGGTATGCGCCACGGTCCGCGTCGCGCGAAGCTGACCCTGGGCATCCAGGACACAGAGCGCGTGCGCCTCACTGCCCCAATCGATCCCCACGAACCATTCGAACGTCTCCGTCACACCGTCTCCTCTCTGTCCCGGCCGTGCCGTGAGCCGCATCACCCTTGTACTGGCGCTCGAAGCGAAGGCGGCCTGCCGTGATGTAAGAGAACACAAATACAAGCCGCTGATCGCAGGCAGTGCGGCTTGCATTTGTGCTCTCTTACATCACGGCTGTCGGCGTGCTTCGCACGCCGACCAATCGAACGGCCGAGCCTCCGTTCGTCTTCGTTCACTCCGTTGCTCCTGTGAATCCGTTCCCTCCTGTCCCCTGAAGGGGCGCCCTATTGTTTCGTCAGCGCGACGTTCAGCGTCCTGGCCTGGCCATTGCCGAAAGAAATGTCGGTCAGGTAGCTGCGGTAGCCGTCTTTTCTTATTTCAATGTGGTGCGTGCCGGCGCCCAGTTGCACGACGAGCGGGCCGTTATCGCCTGATCCGCGCCACGGCTCTCCGTCGATCAGCACTTCGGCATCAGCCGGCTGAACCCGCAGCGAGAGCGATCCAAAACCGTCTGGCGCTCCACCCTGTCGTCCGCGGCCGGGGCCCTCACCGCGCGCGCCGCGACCGGCGCCTGCCCCACGTGCGCCGCGACCGCCCGGGCCTCCGTCATCGTTGATTCCCGGTCCCGGTCCTGGTCCCGGCCCCGGGCCGAAGTACGGACCGGCGGACGGTGCGCCGGTTGGACGCGGCGGAGCAGGCTCGCCTGGGCCGAGCGTCTCCAGCGTGTGCTTGATATTGAACGTCTTGCCTGGCTGCAGATAGAACCGCTGCGAGAACGGCCGGTACCCCGCAAGGTAGACCTGGATCTCATGCTCGCCGGCTTCGATGTTGAGCCGCTGGAAGGTGCCGTCGAAATCGTCGACCGTGCCGGCGAAGTACCCGTCGACGAACACTTCCGCCTGTCGCGGCGACACCTGCAGACGGATCGAGCCGCCCCTGTCGTAGCCGCGCCCCCGCCATAAACCGGAAATTGGTAATACGCCAGGGCCGTAGCCGCCGTAGCCGTAGAAGCCGGGACCCCATCCTGGACCCGACCTAGAAAGAACGGGTCGTACCAGAGCGAGGCACGATAAAGACTCGGATAGTAGTACCCGCCGACAAACACCGTCGGGCGCGAGACAACGATGGGCCTGCTCGCAATAACTCGCTCGCGGCCGCGCCACGCGGACCTGGGCATCGGCTGGGGACTGGAGACTTGTGATCGACGCGATCACCGAAGCGGCGAGACAGATAGGAGCTCGCACGAGGGACCTCCGCTGAAATCCTGGCAACGTGGAGCAATGGATGTACCAGAGCTGAGCATTAACCTGGCGTGTAAGTGGGCCGACGTCAAGGCCGACCTGAAGGTCGGCCTCTACTCGGCGACTGGCGATTTATCGTCCGATTGGCAGTTGTTCACTGCCGTCAGCTTCCGAGGACGGGAGCCGTACTTCGAACACGGCGCCGTTGTCGTTGCGCGCGGTGATCGTCCCGCCGTGCCACTCGACGATCGCCTTCGCAATCGAGAGTCCGAGGCCGCTGCCGCCGCCGGCGGCCCTTCTGGACACATCGGCCTTGTAGAACCTGTTGAAGATGAGCGGCAGGTGCTCGGACGGAATGCCAGGCCCGTTGTCGCGGACCGTCAGCACGACCTCGTTGCCCACTCGCTCGGCCGTCAGCCGAATTTGCCCCGCCTCCGGCGCGTGACGAAGGGCGTTCGCCGCGAGATTCTGCAGTGCCTGTTCGAGACGGTCCGGGTCGCCGACGATCGACTTCGCTGACGCATCCACGCGGGTCGTCAACGCGACCCGCCGATCGGTCAGTTCGCGCTCGTGCCGTGCGCCGACGCGATTGAACAGCTGCTCGACATCCGCGCGCTCGCGCCGCAACGTCATGCCGCCGCCCTCGAGGCGCGCCAGGTCGAGCAGATCGCCGATGATCTGTTCGAGCCGATGGGTCTCGTCGGTGATGATCCCCATGTAGCGCTGGCGCGTCTGCGGATCGAGCGGAACCTCCGGCATCGTCAGCGTCTCGATATATCCGCGCATCGCCGTCAACGGTGTCATCAGCTCGTGGGAGACATCCGCCATCAGTTGACGACGAGTCCGATCGGAGGCTTCGAGCGCACGCGCGCGCGCCGCCAGCTCGTCCGCCATCTGGTTGAACGAGCGCGCAAGCGAGGCGACTTCGTCGCCTCCGTGCTCGGGAGCGCGTGCGGACAAATCGCCGGCGCCCAGCCGTTCCGTCGCCGCCTGGACGCCTTTCAACCGGCGTCGAACAGGACCGAACACCACGAGCGCGATCAGCGTCGTGCCGACGCCAAGCACGGTCGCGGCGATCACCGCCATGGTCGGCCCCAGCTGCCGCACGATTCTCCAGAACGGACGGTCACCGGCCCAAATGACCACGCGCCCGACCTGAGCGCCGTCGACAAAGAGCGGCGCCATTTCGCCCAGAGGGCCCGCCCCGCCGCCGGATCGGAACGGTCGCTGCGGGAACCCGCCATCGAATCCCTCGGGCCGCTCTCCCGTTCCGCGGCCACGTCGTCGTCCGCCGCGGCCAGTCAGCAGCGCGGTGTTGTCGGCTCGAAGCTGCACCGACAATCTCGGCCGGCACATCGTCGTGATTGGACGCGATGCGGCCGTCGCGAAGCACGACGAAGAACGTCTGCACCACGTCCTTGTATTGCTCGCGCAGGTAGGTCTCGAGATTCAGGTTGGCGTCGCGCGCCAGCGCCGCGCCGACATCGCGGGAGACGAGCCCGGCAAGCTGACGCGGGGAGCGCGCCGGCATCGCGCCGGCGAGACGGTCCGAGATCCACAGGAACAGCGCGCCTTCGGCCGCCAGCATCACCGCGACGAACGCGAAGAGGCCGAGCGCGATCCGCAGGTACAGGCTGTTACGCCAGTTCACTCCGAGCAACGTCGAGGGGCGCTTAGGAGACATCGGCGGCCTTATATCCGGTGCCCCAGACCGTCAGGATGACCTCCGGGTCGGCGGGATCCGCCTCGACTTTCTTGCGCAGTCGCTTGACCAGCGTGTCAACGCTTCGCACAGTGACGAAGGTGTCATCGTTCCAGACACGACTGAGGAGCGCTTCCCGGCTGAACACAATGCCCGGGTTCGACAGGAGCACCGAGAGCAACTGGAACTCGTTCGACGTCAGTTCGGCATCTCGCGCGCCGACTCGGACGCGGCGCCTCGCCGGATCGATTTCGATATGCCGGTAGGTGATTGGGCCCGTCGCCGGGACGTCGCCGCCCTCTCGAGCGGTCGTACGACGCAGCAGCGCGCGCACCCGCGCCATCAATTCGCGCACGCCGAACGGTTTGGTGAGGTAGTCGTCCGCGCCGGAATCGAGTCCGAGCACCTTGTCGTTCTCTTCACGGCGCGCGGTGAGCATCAGGATCGGCGTGCGTCTGATTGGATGAATCCTTGCGGATGGCGCGGCATACCGTGAGGCCGTCGAGCCCCGGCAGCATCAGATCCAGGATGACGAGATCGAACCGGCGAGTCCGCGCGAGGTCCAATGCCGTGCGGCCGTCCTGCGCTTCGACCGGAATCGCATGTTCCAGCCGCAGGTGCAGCGACACCAGCTCACGGATGTTGGCTTCGTCTTCGACGACGAGGACGTGCGGATGAGTGTTCGACGACATGTCATTCCTTGGACGAGTCGGCGGCGCCACTCGTCACTCATTAGCCTAGGGTAGAGCCGGACCTTCCGCGGCACTGCCACAGATTCTTCACAGTCTGGCCGCTGCTGCGTCACGCGCGTACCGTCAAATGAACTAACGGCACCCCTGAAGGGGCGCCCTACGCAGGACTCACATAGGCAACGACTCGTAGGGCACCCCTTTCAGGGGTGCCACCGTATTGGAGGCTTTCATATGGTTCGAACAAAGGTTATTCAGGCGATTGGCGGCGCGGTTCTGGTTGCGGCGCTGGCGGCGGGTACGGCCACTGCGCAGGCGCCGCTCGATGGTGGTCGCGGCGGTCCAGGGCGAGCCGGTCGTGCCGGCGGCCCGGGAGGGCTGGTGGGTGTTCCGCTCGCCTCGCTCAATCTGACTCAGGCACAGCAGGATCAGCTCAGGGTCATTCGAGAGCGGAACCGTCAGGAGATGCAGGCTGTGCAGGAGCGCACCACGAACCAGATTCTCGCCATCCTCACGGCTGAGCAGCAGGCACAGTTCAAGGAACTGCAGGCTCAGCAGGGGCCGCGTGGAGATCAGCAGGGGCGGGGTGAGCGACGGCGGGAGAGATTGCAGTAGCTGATCTGGCCCTCGCTTTGAGTACCCGAACACGCGCGGCGCAGACGCCGCGCGTGCTAATGCCCGAACAGCCGACCTTCGCCCGACGTTGTCTCCGTATCGCCGCCATGGGCGATATCCACGTGTCCAAGTCTTCGCAGGGCACGTTCCACGCGCTTTTTGCCCAGATCAGTCATACCGCGGACGTCCTGCTGCTGTGCGGTGATTTCACCGACTACGGACTTCCTGAGGAGGCGCGCATCCTGGCGCGCGAGCTCACCACGTCAGTCAACATCCCGGTGATTGCCGTGCTTGGGAATCATGACTACGAGGCGGGGCACGAGGACGAGATCCGCCAGATCCTCAGCGACGCCGGTACCACGGTGCTCGATGGCGAAGCGACGGAGGTGGATGGAGTCGGCTTCGCCGGCGTGAAAGGCTTCGGCGGCGGCTTCGGCCGGGGCGCGCTTGGACCGTGGGGCGAACAGGCCACCAAGCGCTTCGTCCAGGAAGCCATCGACGAGTCGCTGAAGCTCGAAGCGGCGCTTGCCCGTCTGCGCACCACGCGCCGCGTGGCGCTGATGCACTACTCACCGATACGGGCCACGGTTGAAGGCGAGCCGCCCGAGATATTCCCGTACCTCGGTTCGAGCCGGCTCGAAGAGCCGATCAACCGGTATCGCGTGAGCGCCGTCTTCCATGGACACGCACACCGCGGGACGGCGGAGGGCCGAACGGCGGCCGGCGTGCCGGTCTACAACGTCGCCATGCCGCTCATGGCGCGCCTCAATCCCGATCGGCCACCCTACCTCGTCGTCGAGTTGCCGGTCGACGACGAAGCCCCGGTCACGGCGCCAGCGCCGCTCGGCGAGCCGGTGGTGAAGACGGCGTGAAACGTGCAGCCCATCGGTTCCGCGAACGAGGTGACCACGTGATCGACAGCGCAGCCCCTTTGCTCACCACGCCCGAGAAGGCGGAGTTGTACCGCACCGCGCTGGACATGTTGAACCGGAGTGGCGTGCCGTACATGGTGGGTGGGACCTATGCGTTCCAGTACTACGCCGGCATCGCCCGCAACACCAAGGACTTCGACATCTTCGTGCGGGCGCGCGACGTGGAGCGTGTGCTCGACGTCCTGCGACGCGCCGGCTTCAAGACCGAAATCACGTTCTCGCACTGGCTGGCCAAGGCGCATCACGCCGACAAGTTCATCGACGTGATCTTCAGCTCCGGCAATGCGGTTGCGGAAGTCGATGACGAGTGGTTCGCGCACGCCGTCGACGAGGAAGTCCTCGGTGCCCCCGTCAAGCTGTGTCCGCCGGAGGAAATGATCTGGTCGAAGGCGCTCATCATGGAGCGTGAGCGCTACGACGGCGCCGACGTGGCGCACATGTTCCGCCACTGCAGCGGCCTGCTCAATTGGGAGCGGCTGGTGCGGCGGTTCGGTCCGCACTGGCGCGTGATGCTCAGCCACCTGATTCTCTTTGGCTTCATTTATCCGGGCGAGCGCTCGTTGATTCCCTCGTCTGTGATCAGGGACCTGCTCAACCGGCTGCTCGCCGAGCTCGAAGTGCCGACGCGCGACAGCAAGGTGTGCCAGGGCACGCTGCTCTCGAGAGCGCAGTATCTGGTGGATATCGACGAATGGCGCTATGAGGATGCGCGCGTGCAGCCCCGCGGCGCGATGACGGACAAGCAGGTCCAGGAGTGGACGGCGGCGATCGATAAATGCGAAGGCCTAAGGCCAAGGAGGCAGGACGGCGCGCGAGTTTCGCGCACTGGACCGCGCAAGAAACCATTGTCCCATGCACCTGCTCTGAACATGGTCAGATCCCATCTCCGCCACTTGCCCGACTTGCCCACTCTTCAACGAGCGCCTGAAATGTCCTGGTCTCCAGCACGCGCAGGCCCTTAGCCTGGACCAGCCTAGGCCTGGGCCTTAGGCCTACTGTTGACGTTCCAGGATCCAGCACACCGGGCCGACGACCTTCTCGAACAGCGGGCGGGCCGTCCACTCATCGATCGTCACCTCGTCGCTGGCGGCGAGGTCGGCTTCGAAGTCGTGGCGAAGCCGGGCGGTGACGCCCTGCTCGCGGAACGCCACGTTGATCTCGTCGTTGTGCTCGAACGAGCGGTTGTCGATGTTGGTGGTGCCGATCATCGCCCACACGCCGTCCACCATCACGCGCTTTGACGTGGGTCATCGACGGCCGGTACTCGAACATGTGGACGCCGCCCTCGAGCAGCTCGCGATAGTTGCGGCGGCTGGCCAGGCGCACCCATCGCTGGTCGGTGATGGGTCCCGGCACGACCACCCGCACCTGCACGCCGCGCTGCGCGGCGCGCACGAGCGCCCGGCGAAACGACGCTGTCCGGAAGGAAGTACGGGGTGCTGATGTCGATCGACGTCACCGCGCCTTCGATCAGCATCTGAAAGACGACGCGCGACGCCGTGGCGCGATCCGCGGGCGAGCTCTTCACGACCATGGCTCCCGCCGGGCCGGCCGGCTCGATCGCCGGCCAGTGGCGGGGGCCGGTCAGAATCTCACCGCAGGCCTCGAGCCAGTTCTCGGCGAACGTGCCCTGCATCGCCGCCGCAACCGGTCCCTCGATGCGCGCCATCGTGTCGCGCCACGTCGGCCCATGCACCGGCTTCAACCACCAGTCGGCCACGCCGGCGCCGCCGGTGAAGACGAGGCGGCCGTCGATCACCATCAGCTCGCGGTGGGTCCGGTTGTTCAGCCGGTGCAGCCGGTACCAGGTCACCGGCTGATAAAACGCCACGCGGCATCCGTGCGCCGCGAGTCGTCGCGCCGCGCTGTTGCGGAGATAGGAGCTGCCGATCGCGTCGAGCACCACGCGCACCTCGACGCCCGCCTGCGGCGCGGGCGATCAGCGCCTCCACGATCATGTCGGCCGCTTCGCCGGGCTGGAAGATGTAGGCCTCGATGTTGATCGAGGCCTCGGCGGCCAGAATGGCGTCGCGCATCGCGGGATAGAACTGCCCGCCGTTGGTGAAGATCTCGACGCGATTGTGGCGGTGAATCGCCGCCTGACACGTCGACTTGCAGGACGTGGACGAATTCGTCGCTGTCGGGCCGGAGCGGAACGGTGACGTGATAGTCGATGCGCGGCGTGAACAGGAGCACGAGCGTGAACCAGGCGATAAACGCCAGCGCGACGATCTGCCACCAATCCATGGGCTACGGAGTGCAATGCAAAATGCAAAATGCAAAATGCAAACACGCGGCTCTCACGCGCTTAGTGGGGTTTGCATTTTGCATTGTGAATCTTGCGTTCGTCTTCATCTGCCCACGAGCACAGCGACGGGAAAGTGGTCGAAGGCGTCGGCAGCACGAATGGCGCCTGTCTCCGGTTGAATCGGCACGCATCGATCCGTCATCACGTTGTGCCACCCGCCCGCGTGTGGACCAGGAAGCGGAAGGAGCAGCGTGTCGCCCCATACGCGCTCGCCGATCGGTGCCGCATCGACCTGTGATGCCATCGTCGCGACCAGTCGCGGCACGGCGACAATCACGCGCCGGTCGCCGGCCGTGCGGGCGAAGGCGAAGAGGTGGTCACGCTGCGATCCCTGCACGTCGAGGGGATTGTAGTCGCCGCTGGCGAAGATGTCGCGCTCGTCGCGCCGTGCGCGCAGCAGCATGGTCGTCGCAAACAGCTTGAGGCGATCGTCGCGTGCATCGAGGACGCGGGTCGCCACCGCGGCGCGTCCGTCGCGCGCGCACTCCTCGTCCAGCGCGGCAAGCAGCCGGCAGCGCCGGCCATAGTCGACGGGCCGCCGGTTGTCCGGGTCGACGAGCGTGAAGTCCCAGAGCTCGGAGCCCTGGTAGAAATCGGGGACGCCCGGCGCGCAGATCTTGATGGCCAGCTGCGCCAGCGAGTTGTAGAGGCCGTAGCGCGACACATCGGCGTGCAGCCGCAGGAAGTCTTCGCGAAAGGCCTGATGGTCCGGCGCCAGCACGGCGTCGATGAAGCGCGTCATCGCCCGCTCGTGCGCCACGCTGGGATTCAGCCAGCTGGTGAACACCTTGGCTTCCCGCATCGCCTTCAGCATGTAGGCGACGATGCGCTCGCGATAGTTCGATTCGTCGCTCGCCGACATCGGCTCGAGCGGCCAGGTGCCCAGCAGCGTCTGGTAGAGGAGAAACTCCTCGTTGCGGCTCGGGTACGACTGGCCGTTGACGATGGAGCGGGCGCGGCGGTTGAGCCGCGCCCACCGGCTCGCCGCCTGCTTCCAGGCGCCCGGGATCTCGGACAGCACGTTCAGCCGCGCCCGCACGTCTTCGCTGCGCTTGGTATCGTGCGTCGAGGTCGTCGACAGCGCATGGGGCCAGCGCCCGGCGCGACACTGCAACCAGGTGTGGAGCGCGTCGGGCGCGGTGCCGAACGCCGCGGGCTTTCCGCCCACTTCGTTCAGCGACACCAGCCGGTTGTACAAATACAGCGCGGTGTCCTCGATGCCTTTGGCGGTCACCGGGCTGGTGACCTGCTGAAACTTCCGGACGAACCGCATGTGCTCGTCGCGTGCCGATTCGCTGATGTAGCTGGCGCGCTTCAGCAGCAGGTCGCTGACGAAATCGTAGACGGCCGCCGGCCTGTTCGGATTGCGGTGCTTCGCGACGCGAACGGCATGTTCGATCGCGTGACGATCCTGTGCGCTGACCTCATCGCGGTCGTTGACGTAGGACCGGTACACAGGGAAGCAGGCGATGATCTCGCGCATCGCCTGTGTCAGCGCGTTCAGCGTGAAGTCCCGGTAGTGGCGGCTGCGCTCCGAGAAGAGGTTCAGCCGGTGGCTGAGCACGTTGAGCTCGCCGGCCATGCTCACCCGCAGCACCAGCTGCTTGCCGCGATAGGTGACCTCGTCGTAGGGGACTTTCACCCGCACGAAGCGCTCATAGACATCGTTCAGCGCGCGCTCGTTGCGCTGATCGATGAACAGCCCGTTGAGCCTGACCAGGAAGTCATAGCCGGAGGTGCCTTCGACCGGCCAATCAGGAAGCTCCTCGTCCTCCGTGAGGATCTTCTCGACGACCAGATAAAAGCCGCGTGACCCGGCAGCATCCGCGCGCAGCGCGTCGGCCCGCTGTCGAAGCCGCCGCAGGTAGTCGCCGGGATCGAACAGGCCGTCCACATGGTCGATGCGCATTCCGTCCAGGCAGCCGCGCCTGATCAGATCGAACGCGAAGGCGTGCACGAGCTCGAACACGGCGGGGTCTTCCATGCGGATGGCCGCCAGCTCGTTGATGTCGAAGAAGCGCCGGTAATTGATCTCTTCGCCGGCCACGCGCCAGTACGCCAGACGGTAGGCTTGCGCGCCAAGCAGGGCGTCGAGCGCGTCGAAGCTGTGCGGCTCGCCGGCGACTCCGTTCAGACAGCTGACGGCGTCGGCGACATGCCCGCGGATGCGCGGGCAGCGATCCGTGAGCCCGCCAGCCGCCGCTTGATCACTTCCTTCTCGCGATCGCGCTCGGCGAGCTGCTCGGGATCGCCGGTTGTGCGACCGGGGAGATGCCGAATGGCGGTGAGAATACTGAGGAACTCGATCCCCTCGTCCGACTGCTCGCCGATGTCCTGGAGCAGCTCGTCCTTGCCGATGCACAGAATCAGGTCGTAGGTGCCCGGCGCGATGGGTAGTAGCGTGTCGTGATAGCGCGCGCGAAACGCGCCCTGGTCGTACTCGAGCTGAATGTCCTGGCGTTCGAGCACGGCTCCGTAGGCGTCGCCAAGCACCGGCAGCAGCACCTTGTCTTCGAGCTCCGGTTTGAGCGGCGTCCAGTCGATGTCGAAGACCCGCGCGTAATGCGAGCTCGCGCCATTCTCGAGGACGTCCTGCCACCAGGGATTGGCGGACCCCGCAATGCCCATGTGGTTCGGGACGAAGTCGAGGATGTGGCCCATGCCGCGGGCGCGCAGGCGCGCGATCCACGTCGCGTAGCTCTGTTCGTCCCCGAGCTCCGGATTGAGTCGCGTCGGATCGGCGACGTCGTAGCCATGCGTGCTGCCCGGAACCGCCGTCAGGTAGCTGGATGCGTAGCAATGCGAGACGCCGAGCGCGTGCAGGTAATCGACGATCGCGGCGGCGTCGCTGAAGGTGAATCCGGCGTTGAACTGCAGCCTGTAGGTCGAAAGCGGTGTGTCGGCGGGCATCGCGGCGGGTAATGGCACTCAAAGCGGATGCCATTACTGAAGGGCCAAGGCCTAAGGCCTAAGGCCTAACGGCTGGTCCAGGTTGAGGGCCTTATTCAGACGCAGCCCTTGGTCCGTTACACTTGGGCCTGAAATTTGCTCACCTCTACGGCGGAGTTTCCGTTGCAAACTCGGCCGTAGCTGTTACGAACGCCGACGGCGGGAGATGTGACGCACGATGCAATCAGAAGGGCTGCCCCCCGAGTTCTCTCAGTACGTTCCGGACCTCCTGGAGCCGCATGTGGCGATGGTCGCGCGCGCGTTTATCGCGCTGCCGTTCGCGGCCATCCTGGGGGCGGCGCTCGCGTTCCGGCCACGGGCCCGCGGCACCCCGCCGCGCTCCGCGGCGGTCATTCAGACGCAGATCGTGCTCTCCGTCATCGGCGGCGTCGTGATGTTGATCGTCGGCGCCAGCCTCGCCAGAGCATTCGGCATCGTCGGCGTGGCGAGCCTGATTCGCTACCGCACGAAGATTGACGATCCCAAAGATGCCAGCGTGATGCTCGGCTGCCTGACCGTCGGACTGGCGTCAGGCGTGGAGCTGTATGGACTCGCGGCCTTCTCCACGCTGTTCATCCTGGCAGTGCTGTGGATCGTCGAGTCGCTCGAAGCCGAACGGACGAAGACGTTCGAGCTGAAAGTGACCGGCGTGGATCCGAACACCATCCGCCGCGATCTCGAGCAACTGCTGAAGCGGAACAGGGTGCAGTACGAGCTTCGCACGACCGGGCCGAAGGAGCTGGTCTACGAGGCGAATCTGCCGCTGAGCGTTCCGACGGATCGAATCTCGAACGCCCTCATCAAACTGCTGCCCGATAGCGCCGAGACCGAAGTCGTGTGGGAGGAAAAGAAGAAGAAGTAGATTGTTCGGGTGACGCGACATGTCCTGCTGGTCGACGACGATCCCGAGTCAAGTCTTGCCGTCGATCGACAGCTGGCCGAGCTGGGATGCGACGCGGTGGTCGTGGCCGGCGGTGAAGAGGCACTCCGCGTGTTGGGGGAGGACCTCAGGATCGATGTGCTGCTGACCGAGCTGCGCCTTCCGGATATCGACGGCCGGGAACTGGCCTGGGCCGTGTCTCAAAAGCGGCCGTTCGTGCGCGTGGCGTTCATGGGCCGCGTGCCTCCCGGCGAGCCACTCGACCCTCGCGACGCGCCGCTGCTGCTCAAGCCGTTTACGACAACCGCGCTCGCGACTGCCTTGTCTGAGGCGACGCCGCTGCGTCGCACCGCGCGTTAGAGTGTCCTTCGTCCATGGGCCTTCGTCCTTAGTCCGTTCTTGGTCCTTGGTCCTTAGGTCCCGGCTAGGGCTGTCTTGCGCCTGCTGTCTCGAGAAGCCGCGTCAGCATGGTGGCGTTGGCGTCCTGGAACTGGATGCCCGCTCGAGTACCGCGGACCATCCGCAGGCAATTCGAATGTCGCCCAGGCGACGGCCGCATTGAAGCGGAGCCCCTGATCACCCTCCAGGGATATGCGGATGCGCTGGTTCGGCCGCAGCGACATCGTCGAGACGACCTGCGCGCCCACCATCGAGAGGTCGATGACGCTCGCCGGGTTGCCATCGATGATCACCTGCATCTCCTTGGCGATTCGGAACCGCGGTGCCTGCCGGGAGTGGACGATGCGGACCTCGGTATTGGCCAGGGCAGGGTTGCCCTTGATGCGGTTCATCAGCGCCACACCGCGTCGGCTGGCCGCAAACACACGCTCGAGCGCGATGACCTTTGGCCGCTCGCTGGTGATCGCATCCATTGCCAGGTGGGCGTCCGTGTCTGCGAAGACCCGCGCCCCCTTTAGGCCGCGCTGATCCTGAAGGCCGTCGAGGTGCTCGACCGGCGCAATGAGTACTGTGACTGCCACTGTAGGACTGTAAAGGACAGCATACGACACTGAAGAGAGTCCAAGCTAGGAGCCTGTCCGAGTAATAGCATGGGTCGCGCGCATGGGGCTTGCGAGGCGAAATCAAGGCGCGAGGAGGAGGCGATGCCGATGCGCATCGGCGACGACGAGCAACGACGAGTTCGCCCGCAACCCCCATGCGCCCTTCGGGTTCCGGCGGCGTGCCGGCATCTGCGGCGTTGCCGCTCCTCGCCAATGCGCTGGGGCATTGCCTGCGTCGCGGCGCCTGGCATCTGCCGGCACGGCGCTCGGAACGCGACCCATGCTATTACTCGGACAGGCTCCTAGCGCGTGAACGGCGAGGCACGGACGATCCCGTCGCCTTCGCGAACGGTGATGATCTGATTCGCGGCGAGATTCTCGAGCACGTCAGTCCTGCCACTGGGCCACCGGATCTCGAGTCGATCGACCCGCGTGTGCGCCCCCAGGCCGAAGTGCTGGCGCGGATCGTTCTGACCCAGATAACTCGAACCGGCTCTGACCTCGCGAATCTGCGATTGGGTTCCCGTCGTCACACGTAATCGCGCGCCGATGCCGTCGCGGTTACTTTGCTTTCCGACGGTGCGGACAAGCAGGGCATGGCCGTTGCCGCCGCCATCATTCCGCAGCAGGTCCGCGCTCTGACCGTTGTTGGTCACGAGCAGGTCCAGATCACCGTCGTTGTCGATGTCGCCGGAGACCAGTCCTCTGCCCACTTTCTCCAGCGCGAAACCCGATCCGGCGAGCTGGCTCACATCCGCAAAACGTCGCGATGCCACGTTTCGAAACAGCAGTTTGCGTTGTGCATAGGTCGCTCCGGGCCGAACGAACGGAGCGTTATCCATGATGTGGCCGTTGGCGACCGCAAGGTCGAGCTGCATGTCGTTGTCGAAGTCGAGAAACACCACGCCGAATCCGACGAAGGGCAGCGTCGCCGGCCCGATCCCGCTCTCGGGTGTCGCGTAGGTAAACAGCCCACGGCCGAGGCTGCGAAAGAGGCTGTGCATTTCCAGATCGAGGTTGGTGACCACGAGATCGAACAGCCCGTCGCCGTCGTAGTCGCCTGCATCGGCTCCCATGCCCGCCCGCGCCCGTCCGTCGGTCGCCACCGCCACACCGGAGCGCAGCGCGATCTCGCCGAAGCGCCACGGTCCCGTGCGGTCGAACAGAAAGTTCGGCGTACTGTCGTTGGCGACGAACACCTCCGGCCACTGGTCATCGTCGAGGTCGGCGACGACGACGCCGAGGCCGTTGCCGGAATGTGCGCCGACGCCAGACGAGGCGGTCATGTCGGAGAAGATCCCTTTGCCGTCGTTGCGGTACACGGTGTTCGACAGTGGTTGGAAGGTGATGGGATGGCAGTAGAGACGCGTCTTCAGTCTGGCGTTGCCGCAATAGGGGTTATCGGCCGCCTTGAATGCCACATAGTTGGTGATGAATAAGTCGAGTTGTCCGTCCCGGTCGAGATCTGCGAAGGCGCAACTCGTGCTCCACGACGACGATCCGACGCGGGCGGAGCGGGTGACATCCGTAAACGCTCCCTTGCCGTCGTTGCGGTAGAGGGTGTTCGGACCGAAACTCGTCACGAACAGATCGGTCCATCCGTCATTGTCATAATCGCCGGCGCACGCGCCCATGCCGTAACCGGCCTGTCGGATGCGGGACTGCGCGGTCACATCCTGGAAGGTGCCGTTGCCGCGATTGTGGAACAGCCGGTGTCGTGCCTGACGCGCGACCGCCGGATCGGCCACCGAGCCGCCATCGATCAGGAAGATGTCGATCCAGCCGTCGTTGTCGTAATCGAAGAACAGCCCTCCCGAGCCAATCGTCTCGACCAGGTACTTCTCGGGGCTGGCGCCGTTAATGTGCCTGAAGTTCACGCCGGAGTCCCGCGTGATGTCAGTGAATCGCGCGACGCTGCCATCGGGCGTGTGCTTCTGGCCGTTGACCGCGGCGCTGCTGACGATCGCGGCGGCGATGAGGACGGCGATAAGGCGGGGGCTCATCGCTCCGCGCTCCCGCCGGCGCGACCGCCCTGGCGCGCCTTTTCGTAGATGGCTCTGGCGCGCGCGGCGTCCTGGGTGCGTCCCACCTGTGCGTACAGATCCGCCAGCCGCGCGTACACGGAGGGATCCGCGGCGAGCGCGAGCGCCTTCTCGTAGAGTCCGATCGCCGTCTCGAAACGGCCTTCCGCGGCGCGCATCGCCGCTTCTTCCTTCAGCAGGTCGGAGGAGATGCTGCGGCGGCGATCGGCGAGCATCTGGCGCTGTGCCTGCTCGACGAGGGCGAAATGCTGCGCGGCCTCTTGTGTTCGGCCGACCCGCTCCAGCGCGGTGGCGAATGCGTATCGCGTCTCGCTGTTGGTGGGCGACATCTCAGTCGCGCGCCTGAGGACGTCCACCGCGTCGGCATATCGGCCCGCATTCAAGTGGATTTGCCCGATGCCGGCGTGGGCCTCCGCGTCCCGTGGATCGATGAGGAGTGCCGCGACGAACTCGGCAAACGCCTCGCCGGTGCGGTCCTGCTGCACGAGCGCGATGGCCAGGAATTTGTGCATCGCCGGGTCATTGGGATCTGCGCTCACGGCGCGCGTGAAGGCGTCGATGGCTCCCGGAAAGTCGGCCGCGCCAGACGCGAATCTTCCGACGGCTGCATGAATCTGACTTTCCCCGGATACCGCGCCGGCTGCGGCGCGTTGGAATTCCTGTCGCGCTTCGGCATATCGGTTGACGTGCTCATAGGTCGAGGCCAGCCACCAGTGCGCGAGCGCGGAATCAGGCAGCACGCGAAGCGTCTCCTGGAGGGCGCGTTCCGCGTCCGCATCCCGGCCCGCCGAACTGAGCACACGCGCGAGCGCCAGGCGCGCGCGTTCATCACGTGGAGATCGGCGAATCGCGGCCGTCAGCGAGTCGATGCTCTTGTCGTATTCGGAATCCGCCCAGTAGACGAGGCCGAGGACACGACGCGCCTCCGATGACGTCTCGAAGGTGCTGGATTGCTGGATCAGCGATCGTGCCTCGGCCATGCGGCCCTGCTTGAGCGCGCCCACCGCGCGAAGCGTTGATGCGGTCCCGGCCGCGTCGATCACGAGCGGATCGCTCGCCGCGGCGTTTCGGAATTCTGCGATCGCGCGTTGGTGCTCGCCGTGCGCGAGGTCCTGGTAGGCCTGCCTGTATGCGGCGAGCGGAAGAACCGGCGGGCCAGAAGCCGGCTGCAGAGGCGCGATACGTGCGAACGGCGATCCCGTCCTCTGTGGCTTCGCGTCTGAAGGAGCTTCGGGTAGGCCGCGGCGAGAGCCTCGGATGCCTCCTGCGCCACACTCGCGTTTCCACTGATCAGCGCCTGATGGAACAGGTAGTACGCGGTGACTGGGTTGCCCGGATCCATGGCCCGCGCGGTCCGCAACGCCTCGATCGCTTCGCGCGGTTTCCCGTCCGCGCTCAGCACCAGGCCGCGAAGCACATGAACATCGGCCCGTTGAGGCTCGAGGCGGTTGGCCGCGTCGAGCTCCGACAGCGCGTCGGCGAGACGGCCGCGCTCCGCGTACATCCGGCCCAACGACACACGCCGCTCGAAAACGCTGGATGACGGCGTGGCCTCGCGCAACGCGGTCCGCAATCCTGTCTCAGCGGCTTCGATTTCCCGATCCCATTCGGTGAGCGCAGCGGACATGCGGTCGATCGCAGGTCCCACTTGGGCACCCTCGTCGCCATAGGTGCCTTCGATCGCGGCGGTCAATTCCGAGAGCGCCTGGACGAAGACCGACTGCTGTGCCTCGGCGGGCAGAGGCAGCGCAACCGCGAGAACGGCAACGAAAAAGATCTCGCTCTTGCGATTCGTCATCGTGTCGAGGGAGACGGATCTTCGAATTGGCGGCGCTGGTCGTCGCGCGCAGACGAGCGGAGGCGATCGAACTCCTTGAGGTGCTGCATGCCTTCGGAGGTCTTCCCCATCCGGATCAGCGTGTTGCCGAGCGCGTAGCGCGCCTGTGGGTTCGCCGGATTCAGCGCGACCGCGCGGCGCAGGGTGGGTTCCGCGGCGTCGAACCGCTCCGCGGCAAGATGAATCCGGCCGATGGCGCTGACCGTGGCGGCGTCCTCGCCGCCGAGGAACAGCGCCATGAGAAATTCCGTCAGGGCCTCGTCAGCGCGCCCGATACGGAGGAAGGCGAACCCGAGATCCTTGTGAGCCTGCGGGCTCGTTCGGCAGCAGCCGTGCGCGCTGCGCCAGCGCGTCGATGACACGTTCGTACTCCTGATGGCGGTGCGCGAGCTGGGCAATTCTCCAGTGGACCGCGGCCTTGCCGGCGACGATGGGAAGCGCGACCAACTCCTCGAGCGTCGTGAGGGCATCGCGGCCACGGTTCTGCAGATCGAAGACGACTGCCAGCGACCAGCGCGCGACGCCGGACGCTGGCACCGCCTCGATCGTCTGACGCAAGACATGCTCTGCGTCCGTCAGGTTGCCCGCCTCCGTGAGGATTGCACCAAGCGCGACACCCGCGCGCTCGTCGCGCGGTGCGAGCCGGACAGCGTTGCGAAGGTGACGGATGCCGTCCTGCCGCCTGCCCCCGGCGCGGTAAGCAAGGCCGAGCAGACGATGCGCCTCTGACGACTCCGGAAGCGCCGCAACCGCAGCCTCGAGGTGTTGGATGGCCTCGGCGGTGCGGTTCTCGCGCATTGCGGCGGCTCCCGCCCGCACGTCAGAATTCAGGCGCGCCCGGTCGCTGAGCAACGTGTCGGTTCCGAGAGCAGTCCGGAATTGCCCCATCGCTTCGCGGAATCGACGGCTGTTGAGCAGGGCAAAGCCCTCTGCATAGTGCGCCGGCGCAAAGACCGGGGTGCGCGAGAACGAATCAGGAATGAGTTCGAGTCGCATGAACGGCGCTGGTCCGGGCGCGCCGGGCTCGCGCGTGGCGGCCGCCAGGAGCGCGACCGTCAACTGAAGATGCTCTGCGTCGGACGACAGGCGCGAACGGCCAGATAGGCGGCCACGGGATCTGTTCTGTCGATCCGGCTCGCAGCCGCAAACGTGTCGGCGGCTTCGGCACGATGGCCCGTGGCTTCCTGAAGGAGACCATAAAACACGCGGGGCGCTGAGCGATCGGGCGCCGCCGCGATCGCCGCGGCGATCGCGCGCGTCGCCTCATCGAATCGACCCTGCTGCGCGTAGAAGCGCGCAAGTTCGGCGGGGTCGCTTCCCGCCCGCCTGAGCGCCTCCTCGCCCGCGAGCTGCGATTGCTCCCAGGCGTCCAGACATGGACGCCACACGATCCAGGGCTGAGGCAGCACGTGGCCCTTCGTCCCCGTAGCGCCCGAGCAGCGCCGAGTGAAAGGCGATGAGCGAATCGAAGACGTCGTCCTTCTGGGCCGTTGCCAGACTGGCGTGGAGAACCAGCCCTACGGCGAAGGACACGCTGATGAATGGGCGCACGAGTTTGACAAACTTTAACTCCAAACAGATAGACTCCGCCTCGATCTCATGGTCCGAGCTTTCGGCGCACTGATGATTGTCGGGCTGTTCGTCCTGGGCACCGATCCACCCCAGGCCGCGCAGGGATCGACGATCCGGTTCACCGACGTGTCGGGCTCAACGGGCCTGGCCTCCTTCCTCAACATCTCGGGGACCCCGTCGAAGGATTTCATCGTCGAGACGACAGGCAACGGCGTCGCGCTCTTCGATTACGACAACGACCGCGATCTCGACGCGCTGTTCGTCAACGGTTCCACGCTCGCCACGAAGACGAGGGCATCCAATGGTTGCGCTGTATCGCAACGACGGCGACCGGTTTACCGACGTGACGGCGGCAACCGGCCTCACCAGACCCGGCTGGGGCTCGGGCGTCTGCGTGGCCGATTACGACAACGACGGCTTCGAGGACGTGTACGTCACGGCGTACGGTCCAAATGTGCTGTGGCGCAACATCGGTGGGCGTTCGTTCGTGGCCACCACGCAGGCGCGCGATCCCCGATGGAGCACTGGCTGCGCATTCGGCGATTACGATCGCGACGGCAACGTTGATCTGTTCGTTGCCAACTTCGTCAGGTTCGTGCCCGGCAAGGTGCCGAAGCGCGGCGAGCGGTCATCCTGCCGCTTCGAGAATATCGACGTGATGTGCGGCCCGCGTGGCCTGCCGGGCGAGCCAGACGCGCTGTATCGCAACGAAGGAAACGGCACGTTTACTGACGTGACAAAGGCCACCCGCGCCGTGGATCCCGGATACTACGGGTTCGGTGTCCTGTTCAGCGATCTCGACGACGACGGTTGGCCGGATATTTACGTCGCCAACGATTCGACACCGAATCTGTTCTTCCAGAACCGGCGCGACGGGACGTTCAGCGAGCGCGCGCTGCAATCAGGCCTGGCGGTCAGCGCCGATGGGCGCGAGCAGGCAGGGATGGGCGTCGACGCCGGAGACGTCAACGGGGACGGCCGCCTCGACCTCGTGAAAACCAATTTCGCGCAGGACTACACCTCGCTCTATCTCAACCAGGGTGACGCCTTGTTCGTGGATTCCAGTATCCGGTCCGGTCTGGCCGCCGCGATGGGGCCGTATCTCGGATGGGGCGTCGGGTTCGTCGACGTGGACAACGACGGTCTGCTCGATCTCTTCATCGCCAACGGTCATGTGTATCCCGACGTCGAGCGGACCGGCACGAGTACGTACCGTCAGCGCAACCAGCTCCTGCGAAACGTCGGTCGCGGTCAGTACCCGTCTGATCACGACGGAGGTCGGCGGACCACTGCTCCTCGAGCAGTCGAGCCGCGGCGCCGCGTTCGGCGATGTTGACAACGACGGCGACATCGACATTGTGGTGTCAGTCATCGACGGCCGTCCGTTACTGCTGCGCAACGACTCGACCGGCGGCCACTGGATCACCCTGCGGCTCGAGGGTGTGCGTGGCAATCGGTCGGCGATCGGGGCGAAGGTCGTGATCGAGACCGGCGCACGGCGGCAGACCGTGGAAGTCCGAAGCGGCGGGAGCTACATGTCGCACAACGACATGCGGGCGCACTTCGGCCTTGGCGCGGCGACCAAGGTGGATCGGCTCACCATCCGGTGGCCAAACGGCAACAGCGAAACCGCCGATTCGCTGAGCGTGGACCGTTTCTATGTGGCGCGCGAGGGAGGGGGCGTGCAACAAGAGGCGTCGTTGCGCCCCTCGCGATAAGGACGCGAAGTGCCGTTGCCTTAACCGGTTCTTAACAATTTTCTTGACAGGTTCAGGCCGGGGGCGTAGATACAGCTTCGTAACGCGGGGGTAAACCAAAACCCGCTTCGGACTAGGAAGTCCTATGCGTGTGGGGCCATGCGCCCCTTGGATGGAGGACTCTCGATGCGCGTCGTGAAAATGATGTTGGTGTTCGCTGCATTCCTGATGCTGCTGCCGGCATCAGCCCTTGCCCAGGAAGGCCAGATCGCGGGCACGGTCCGCGACGCTCAGGGGGGCGTGATCCCCGGCGTGCTGGTCGAAGTGACCAGCCCGGCCCTGATCACGAAAGTCCGCTCGACGACGACGGACAGCTCCGGCCAGTATCGAATCACCAACCTGCCTGTTGGCACCTATTCGGTCACCTTCACGCTCGAGGGGTTCTCCAAGCAGCAGCAGAACAACGTCGTGCTGACCACCGGATTCACCGCTCCAGTCAATGCCACGATGACCGTCGGCCAGCTCGCGGATACCGTCACGGTGACTGGCGAATCGCCGACCGTCGACGTGCAGAACGCGCGTCAGGTCTCGACGTTTGCGGGCGAGGACATTCGCGATCTGCCGACGACGCGCAACATCCGCAGCATCCTGACGCTGACGCCGGGGCTCACCCCGACCGGTCTGGGCGCGGACTGCGTGGGCGGCGTCGGCGTCTGGTGCAACAACAACATCTACAACCTGGGCGCGCACGCCGACACCCAACCAACAGGCGCTCTTCGCCCCCGCGGACACGCTCGCCGACGACTCGCTCGACCAGGGCCGCGTCATGGTGGATGGGACGATCATCAACACCGGGGGCGGCGCCGGGATCATGGGGATGACCGGCGGCTATGTCGCCGACGTCGCGAACGCGCAGGAAGTCAACGTGCAGATTTCCGGGGCGCTGGGCGAATCGGAAACCGGCGGCGCGTCGATCAACATCATTCCGCGCACCGGCGGCAATAAATTCGCCGGCAACTACTTCCTGACCTACACGCAGGGGGCGTATGCCACGGATGGCAATTGCGTGGCGGAACTGCTGACGGGTTCGTGGTTCTCCAAGAACAACGCCAGACTATCCCGCGATCAACAACGACTATCCGCTCATCCGCGACTACGACACGTCGGGGGCGTTCGGCGGACCGATCAAGCGCGACCGCCTGTGGTTCTTCTCGGTGGCGCGGGCGTGGCAGAAGGACGCGTTCAGCCACCCGACCGACCGCATCTGGGACAACAAGAACGCCGGCATCTGGGGCCAGAACTACCAGGCGGATCGGTCGCAGGCAGCCGCTGCAACTGATGAACATGACGCGCAACGCCAACGTGCGCCTCACGCTCCAGGCCTCGCAGAAGAACAAGATCAACTTCTTCTGGGACGAGGGACTGACCTGTCAGGATCCGTGCGACGGCTCCGTGGCGCCCTGGACGTCGCGCGACGGCTGGTGGTCCGGTCAGGTGCATCCCGCCCGGCTGATGCAGGTGGCGTGGACGAATCCGCTGACGAACGTCATCCTGCTCGAAGCGGGTCTGTCGGTGAACCGGCAGCTCTACGACTTTTCTCATCACCGCTATTTCAAGAGCAATCAGGACATTCCGTGGGTGACCGAATTCGGAACGACCGTCGGCGTGGATGCGACACGTCGCCCGCTCAATGCCACGGATTTCCGTTATCTTTGGCATGCCGTCGGGACCGATCTCCGACGGTATAGGCGGCCTTGCCGAGTCGCGGAACCTCAACGACTGGCGCCCGCGCGCCTCGATCTCCTTTGTCACCGGCCAACACAACGCCAAGTTCGGATATGACGGCGGCTATCTTCGCGCAGACACGGCGCAACGGCACCGGCAACACGCGCCTGGAGTATCGATACGACACGCCCGCGCCGGGCTGTTACAACGCCGCGAATCCTGCGGCGTCAACCTGCGGCAACACGAGCCTCTATTACCCGAGCGACCCGTTCAACCAGGCGATGCGGCCCGTGCCCTCGCGAGTCAATATCAACACGGGGAAGGCCGCCATCGAAAACCGGGTGGCCTATCAGCGGCTTCTACGTGCAGGATCAGTGGACGCTGAAGCGGCTCACGTTGAGCGGCGCGATCCGCTACGACCATGCGACGAGCCACTACCCGGGAACGTGCATTGGCGGCAGCGGGAACGAGCCGTATGTGCCCATTCAGGTTGGCGGGACGTCTGCCGGGAAGAACAGTTACTGCACGCCAGACACACTGACGGCGTCTCCTACAACGACTTCACCCCGCGGTGGGGCGTGGCGTGGGACATCTTCGGCACCGGCAAGACGTCGATCAAGTGGAACATGGGCAAGTATCTGGCGGGTGCGGCGGTCAGCGGCATCTATGCCGACGCCAACCCTGCGCAGCGTGCGGTCAACGAGTACGTCCGTTCCTGGACCGACGTGGACGGCGACCGCAGGGTGGACTGTGACCTGCTGAATTTCAATGCGCAGGACCTGAGCGCGTCGGGCGGGGACATCTGCGGCGGGCCGGGCTCGGTCTTTGATCTTCCCCTTCCCGGACGCTACGCGGTACGGGCGCGACCCGCTCAGCCTGGATGCGGCAGGCACGCCGATTGGTCTGCAGACGACGCAGTGCGGACGCATCGGAGAATGGCATCCCGGCGGCTGTGCAGGCCTACTGCGACGCCTACGGCGACAGCCTGCTCGATGGGTGGGGCAGGCGTCGCTCCGAGTGGCAGATCGGCCTCGGCATCCAGCACGAGCTCCTGCCGCGCTTTTCCGCCGAGGTGACCTACAACCGCAGGGGCTACTCGAACCTGACGGTGACGGATCAGCTCGGGATCGGCTGCGATCGGTTCAACGGCGCCCAGGACACGCAGGCGTGCCAGGACGGCTTCCTGAATTTCACCTCCCCGAACTACGGCTTCTTCAGCGCCGTGGCGCCAAGCAATCCTGGCTTGCCAGGTGGCGGCGGATACGTGATTCGTGGACTGGCGAACCCGAATGCGGCGTTGCTTTGTCAGCCCGGGGTCCGCGGTGACGATCATGGACGAGCTGGCGCTACACCTGGAACGGCGTCGACACCAACTTCGTGTGGCGCGGCACCGACAAATGGGGCCTTCGCGGCCTGCGCGTCAATGGCGGCACCAGCACGGGTCGTTCGGTGCGTGACCTGTGCCACACCTCGCTCGACGGCCCGGACGTCAAGCAGCACGACGGCGTGACGCCCTCATGCAACCCGCATAGGCGATGGGACACGAACGTCCGAGGCACCGCCGCCTACACGATTCTGGCTGACAAGCCCTGGGCAGATGTTCTCGTGAGCACGGTGTTCCAGTGGCGGCCAGGCGTCGCGCGGAGCGCGAACCACACCTTTACCAAGGACCAGGTGACGTGGGCGCCGAGCAGCGCCGCACGGGCGACGCAGGCGTGCCCGGCCGGCCCCACGGCTGGCCAGGTGGGTTGCTTTACGCGCGGCAGGTACCACGACCGCGACGGCCTATACGGTGGATATCCTCAACACGGGTGAGCTGTACGGCGAGGGCTATACGCATCTTCGACCTGAAGCTCGCGAAGAACGTCCGGTTCGCCAACAAGCGCCTCAACATCGGCGTCGATATCTACAACCTGTTCAACAACGACGCGATCAGGACTTACGAGAACAACTTCGACGCCGTTGACAACCCGGCGACGCCGGCCGTCGAGCAATGGGGGCAGGCGACCGAGTTGCTGAGCCCGCGCTTCGTGCGTCTGTCGATCCAGTTCGACTTCTAAGACACGAAGGACACGAAGATGGCGGCAGAGTCGAAGAGCACGAAGAAGAAGGAGAGGAAGTAGGGGCCGACCTTCAGGTCGGCCCGTCTCAAGCCGACGCGAGTCCCACGCAGCTCGCGCCGGCCTCAGGGCCTGGATTTCCCGCAAAGTCCAGGCCCTCTTTTTTTGTCTGGTTACCGGACCCGCTCCCTTCGACATCCTGGGCGCCCGAGGAAATCGAGGGCGCGAAGGGCTGACGGCCGACCACGCCGTCGCCCTCGCGGATGGTGACGATCAGATCGGCTGGGAGGCCTGCACGACCTCCACCCGCCCGCTCGGCCACCTCACCTCGAGCCGATCGGCCGTCTCGCCGGCGCCGAGGCCGACGTGCTGGCGCAGATCGTTCTGACCCAGGTAGCTCGACCCGGCCTTGACCTCGCGTATCTGCGTGCGCGCCGGCCACTGTCGTCAGGCGGAGTCGCGCTCCAATGCCGTCGCGGTTGCTCTGCGTGCCGACGAGGCGGACGAGCAGCGCGTTGGCCGTGCGCGCCATCGTTGCGGAGCAGGTCGGCGCTCTGGCCGTTATTGGTGACGAGCAGGTCGAGATCGCCGTCGTTGTCGATGTCGCCGGCGGCCAGAGTCCGCGACTCACCTTTTCGAGCGCGAACCCGGAGCCGGCGCTCGCCGTCACGTCGGCGAACCGGCGCGGCGCGATGTTGCGAAACAACTGGTTCCGCTGTGCGTGGGTCGATCCCGCGCGAATCAGCACAGGGTTGTCGATGATGTGCCCGTTGGCGAACGCCAGGTCGAGCTGCATATCGTTGTCGAAGTCGAAGAAGACGACGCCAAACCCGACAAAGGGCAGCGTCGCGGGTCCGATGCCGCTCTCGGGGGTGGCGTACGCGAACAGCTGACGACCGAGGCCTCGATACAGGCTGTGCATCTCGGAATCGAGATTGGTGACGACCAGGTCGAGATGCCCGTCGCCGTCGTAGTCGCCTGCGTCGGTGCCCATCCCGGCGCGCGCCCGTCCGTCGATCGCCACCGCGACGCCGGCACGAAGCGCGACCTCCTCGAAGCGCCACTTCCCGGAGGACCACTGCGCAGCGTTACTCCCGAGGCGGCGGAACAGGAAGTTCGGCATGCTGTCGTTCGCGACGAAGACATCCGGCCACCCGTCATCGTCGTAGTCCGCGATGACGACGCCGAGTCCGTTGCCGCGAAACGCCGCCACTCCGGATTCCGCGCTGACGTCGGTGAACGTGCCGTTGCCGTCGTTGCGGTAGACGACGTTCGGCAGCGGGTCGAAGTTGAGCGGATGACAGTAGGCGCGCGCGTTCAGCGCTGGCGTTTCCGCAGTAGGGGTTCCGCGACGGGTCGGCGGTCACGTAGTTGGTGACGAACAGATCGAGGTCGCCGTCCTTGTCGAGATCCGCGAAGGCGCAGCTCGCACTCCACAGCGGCGATCCGACGCGGGCGACTCGGGTCACGTCGCTGAACCTGCCGTCGCCGGCGTTGCGGTACAACGTGTTCGGCCCGACGTTCGTCACGTAGAGATCGACGCGGCCATCGTTGTCGTAATCGCCCGCACACGCGCCCATCCCGTAGTCGCGGTGCTGGATCCCGGACTGCGCGGTGACGTCCTGGAACGTGCCATTGCCGCGATTCCTGAACAGGCGGTGCTGTGCCCGGCGCGCGACCGCCGGATCGGCAAACGAACCGCCATCGACGAGGAACAGGTCGATCCAGCCGTCGTCGTCGTAGTCGAAGAACAGCCCGCCGGAGCCCATCGTTTCGACCAGGTGCTTGTCGGGACTCGCTCCGTTGACGTGGCGGAAGTCGATGCCGGCCTCGCGGGTCACGTCCGTGAACCGCACTGCGGCCGGCCGCTCGGGCGGACGCGCCTGGCCACCGAGGGCGGCGCCGTTGATGACCCCGCCCGCCATCACGGCGGCGAGGAGCGCTACGTCAGCGACTCACTGCGCCGGGCTCCGGACGGCAGGCTCAGCCTGCCGCGCCTTTTCATACAACGCTTTCGCGCGTGCCGCATCCTGGGCGCGTCCCACCTTTGTGTACAGATCCGCAAGCCGGCTGTACACGACAGGATCCGATTCGATCTCGAGAGCCTTCTCGTACAGGGCGATGGCCGTGTCGAATCGGCCCTCGGCGGTGCGCAACGCCGCCTCTTGCTTCAGCGACGGCGGCGGACAGCTCGCGGCGGCGGTCAGCCAGCATCTGGCGCTGCGCCTGCTCGACGCGCGCGAAATGCTGTGCGGCTTCCTTTGTGCGGCCGAGCCGCTCCAGCGCGGTGGCCAACGCATATCGCGTCTCGCTGTCGGCAGGCGCCAGATCCGTCGCGCGCCGGAGGGCGTCCACCGCGTCGGCGTCGCGGCCCGCTTGCAGATGGATCTGTCCGATGCCGGCATGGGCCGCAGCGTCGAGGGGATCGATGAGCAGCACCGCCACGAACTCGGCCAACGCCTCGTCGGCGCGGTCCTGCTGCATCAGCGTGCTGGCCAGCAACCGGTGCATCGCCGGGTCGTTCGGGTTGGCGCGTACGGCGCGCGCGAATGCGTCGATGGCTCCAGGACCGTCAGCGGCACGCAGGGCGAATCGCCCGATGGCCGCGTGAAGCTGGCTTTCTCCCAAGACCGCGGCCGCTGTGACCTGCTCGACTTCCTGCCGCGCTTCGGCAGGCCGATTGACCTGCTCATACGCCAACGACAGCCACCAGTGCGCGAGCGCGGAATCGGGCAGCACACGAACAGTGTCGTGGAGCGCGCGTTCGGCGTCGGCATCACGGCCCGCCGCGTTCAGCACGCGCGCGAGCGCCAGCCGCGCGCGTTCGTCACGCGGAGAGAGGTTGATGGCGGCCGTCAGCGACGCGATGCTCCTGTCGTATTCGGATTCCGCCCAGTAGACGAGGCCGAGCAGACGATGCGCCTCGGACGAATCCCGCGGTGGGCCGGATTGCTCGAGCAGTGCCCGCGAGTCGGTCACACGTCCCTGCCGCAGAGCGCCGAAGGCGCGCGCCATCAACCCGGACCGTGCCGCCGGGTCGGCGAGTGAGCGGGTCGCCCGCCGCCGCCTTGCGGAATTCGGCAATCGCCCGTTCGTACTCGCCGCGTGCCAGGGCGCGGAACGCCTGGCTGTACGCGGCGTGCGGCAGAACGGGTGGGCCGGCAGCGACACCTGGAAGCGGTGCGAGACGGATGAACGGAGCGCCTGGCGCCGTTCCTTCCGTGGCTCCGCCTGCAGGAGCTTTGGGTACGCTGCGGCAAGTGCCTTGGAGGCCTCCTGCGCACCGCTCGCGTTTCCACTGATCAGCGCCTCATGGAACAGGTAGTACGCGGTGACGGGGTTGCCCGGGTCCAGGCCCGCGCCGTCCGCAACGCCTCGATCGCTTCGCGGGCGTTTTCCGTCCGCGCTCAGCACCAGGCCGCGAAGCACGTGCACGTCGGCACGCGTGGGCTGCGAGGCGGCTGGCCGCGTCGAACTCCGACAGCGCGTCGGCAGACGACCGCGCTCCGCGTACATCCGGCCCAACGACACACGCCGCTCGAAAACGCCGGACGACGCGGCGGCACGCAACGCGCTCCGCAATCCTGTTTCAGCGGCTTCGATTTCCCGATCCCATTCGGTGAGCGCAGCGGACATGCGGTCGATCGCGGGTCCCACCTGGGCACCCTCGTCGCCATAGGTGCCTTCAATCGCGGCGGTCAATTCCGAGAGCGCGCGGACGAAGACTGACTGCTGTGCATCGGCGTGCAGAGGCAGCGCAACGGCGAGAACGGCAACGAAAAAGATGCCCGTCGGAAGGTTCGGCTTCATTCCAGAAGTGCATTTTTACAATGATTTAACCGATCCTTAACAATTTTCTTGACAGGTTTCAGGCAGCGGGCGTAAAAACAGGCCCCGTAACGCGGGGGTAAATAGAAACCCGTTATTGGACCAGGAAGTCCTATGCGTGGGGGGGCCCAGAAGCCCCTGGAAACTGGAGGACTCGCGATGCGTGCCGTGAAAGTGATGTTCGTGTTCGCTGCGTTCCTGATGCTGCTGCCGGCATCAGCTCTGGCCCAGCAGGGCCAGATTACCGGCACCGTTCGAGACTCATCCGGCGGAGTGGTACCGGGTGTGCTCGTCGAAGTGACCAGCCCGGCGCTGATCGAAAAGGTTCGCTCCGCGACGAGCGACTCGGACGGGCAGTACCGCATCGCCAACCTGCCTGTCGGCACCTATACGGTCACCTTCACGCTCGAGGGCTTTTCCAAGCAGCAGCAGAACAACGTTGTGCTGACGACCGGGTTCATCGCGTCCGTCAATGCGACGATGAGCGTCGGCCAGCTCGTGGATACCGTCACCGTGACTGGCGAAGCGCGAACCGTTGACGTGCAGAGCGCGCGTCAGGTCGCGACGTTGGAGGGCGCAGACATTCGCGATCTGCCGACGACGCGCAACATCCGCAGTGTGCTGACGCTGACGCCGGGCCTCACCGCCACCGGCCTCGGTGCCGACTGCGTCGGCGGCGTTGGCGTCTGGTGCAACAACAACATCTACAACCTGAGCTCGCACACGGCGACCAACGACATCGACGGTGGCCTGCAGGGCCGCGTGATGGTGGACGGGACGATCATCAACACCGGGGGCGGCGCCGGCATCATGGGAATGACCGGCGGGTATGTCGCCGACGTCGCGAACGCGCAGGAAGTCAACGTGCAGATTTCCGGGGCGCTGGGCGAATCGGAAACCGGCGGCGCGTCGATCAACATCATCCCGCGCACCGGCGGCAATAGATTCGCCGGCAACTACTTCATGACCTTTACGCGGGGCGACTACAACCTGGATGGCACTGCTGCGCGAGGGCGGGTTGTTCAGCGGTTCGTGGTTCTCCAAGAACAACCAGAAGTTTCCTGAGATCGTGAACGGCTATCCGCTCATCCGCGACTACGACACGTCGGGGGCGTACGGCGGCCCGATCAAGCGCGACCGCCTGTGGTTCTTCGCCACGGCGCGCGCCTGGCAGAAGGACACGTGGAGCCGGCAGGTCGAGCGCATCTGGGACAACGCGAACGCCGGTATCTGGGGCGCGAACTACCAGGCGGATCGGTCACAAGGGGCGCTGACGATGATGAACATGACGCGCAATGCCAACGCGCGCATCACGTTCCAGGCCACGCAGAAAGAACAAGGTCAACTTCTTCTGGGACGAGGGGCTGACGTGCCAGGATCCGTGCAACGGCTCCGTGGCGCCGTGGACGGCGCGCGACGGCTGGTGGTCGGGTCAGGTGCATCCCGCCCGGCTGATCCAGGCGTCGTGGACGAATCCGCTGACCAACGTCATCCTGCTCGAAGCGGGCCTGGCGGCGAACCGGCAGCTCTACGACTTCTCCCAGCATCGCTACTGGACGCCTAATCCGGACATTCCGCGAGTGGTCGAGTTCGGGTCGACCGTCGGCGCGGACGCTGAGGTGTCTCAGATCAACGCGTCCGCCGCCATCTTCGGCGTGCCCTCGGGACCGTGGGCCGACGGTATCGGCGGCGCGGCGGAGCAACGGAACCTCAACGACTGGCGGCCGCGCGCGTCGATCTCGTATGTCACCGGCCAGCACAACGCCAAGTTCGGCTATGACGGCGGCTACTTCGCGCAGACCCGGACCAACCGAACGGGCAACACGCGCCTGGAGTATCGGTACTTCACGCCGGCGACTCCGCAAGGGCAGACAACCTGCTACAACGCCGCCAATCCGGCGGCGTCGACCTGCGGCAATACGAGCCTCTACTACCCGAACGACCCGTTCAACCAGGCGCGCCGGCCGGTGCCCGATCGCGTCACCATCAATACCGGGCCGTCCACCCTCGATAACCGGGTGAGCTACGCCGGCTTCTACGCGCAGGATCAGTGGACGCTGAAGCGCTTCACGCTGAGCGGGGCGATCCGCTACGACCACGCGATGAGCAGCTACCCCGAGACGTGCATCCAGGGCATCGACAACGGGCTCACCAGGGGCAACGGGAACGAGCCCTACGTGCCCGCTGCAGGTTGGCGGGACGTATGCCGGGCAGAGAGGCTACTGCACGCCCAAGACGGACGGCGTCTCCTACAACGACTTCACCCCGCGGTGGGGCGTGGCGTGGGACGTCTTCGGCACGGGCAAGACGTCGGTCAAGTTGAACATGGGCAAGTACCTGTCCGGCGCCTCGATCGCCGGCATCTACGCCGACGCCAACCCGGCCTCGCGGACCATCAACAGATATACGCGGACCTGGAAGGACCGTGGACGGCGATCGCGTCGTCGACTGCGACCTGCTGAACTTCAGTGAGCAGACCGTGGTAGGCGGCGACTTCTGCGGCGGGCCGACCTCGGTCGGCGGGCAGGATAGCGTGCGATATGGGCGCGACCCGCTCAGCCTGGATGAGTCGGGTGCGCCGATTGGTCTCGCCACGACCCAGTGCGGACGCAGGGAAGCAGGTATTCCGGCGGCGGTGCAGGCCTACTGCGACGTCTACGGCGGAAACCTGCTCGAAGGGTTGGGCAAGCGCCGCTCCGAGTGGCAGTTCGGCATCGGCATCCAGCACGAGCTGCTGCCGCGCTTCTCCGCCGAGGTCACCTACAACCGCAGGGACTACTCGAACCTGACGGTTACGGATACGCTCGGACTCGGGTGCGATCGGTTCAACGGCGCCCAGGACTTGCAAACGTGTAACGAGGCCACCCTGAACTTCAGCAACCCGAGCGTCGACTTCTACCGTGCCGTTGCGCCCAGCCAATCCTTTGTTGCCGGGTGGCGGCGGCTACTCGATTCGTGGATTGACGAACGACAAGCCCTCGTTGCCGGGCGGCCTGCCGGGCGCGGTAACGATCTTCGACGTGCTGAGCTACAAGTGGAACGGCGTGGACACCAACTTCGTGTGGCGCGGCACCAGCAAGTGGGGCCTGCGCGGCCTGCGCATCAACGGTGGCACGACCACCGGGCGTGCGGTGCGTGACCTGTGCCTCGCCCAGGTCAACCGGCCGGACGTCAGGCAGAACGAGGGCCACGCGCCCGAGTGCAACCCGGCTACGCGGTGGGAAACCAACGTCAGGGGCACCGCCGCCTACACGATTCTGGCTGACAAACCCTGGGCCGATATTCTGGTGAGCACCGTGTTCCAGTGGCGGCCGGGCGTCGAGCGAGCCGCGAACCACGCCTTTACCAAGGACGAGATCACGTGGGAGCCGGCCAGCGCCGCCCGCGCGACAGCGCCGTGCCCAGCCGGCGCCACGGCCGGTCAGGTGGGGTGTTTTACCGGAAGTGCCGGTTCCACCACGAATACCGCCTCGATCCAGACGATCAATCTCCTCAACACCGGACAGCTGTACGGCGAGGGCTACACGATCTTCGACCTGAAGCTCGCGAAGAACATCCGGTTCGCCAACAGGCGCCTCAACATCGGCGTCGATGTCTACAACCTGTTCAACAACGACGCTGTTCGGACGTACCAGGACAACTACGACGTCGCGGACAACCCGGCGACGGCGGTCGTCGAGCAGTGGGGGCAGGCAACGGGGCTGCTGAGCCCGCGGTTCGCGCGTCTGTCGGTTCAGTTCGACTTCTAAACACGAAGGACACGAAGAGGTCCGCCTTCGCCAAGGCTACGGCGGACAAGTCGAAGGACACGAAGACGTTTTATCGGTTCGTAGGGGCCGACCTTCAGGTCGGCCCGTCGATAAGCTGGCGCGAGTCCCACGCAGCTCGCGCTGGCCTCAGGGCCTGGACCCCTTCCCGCGGGAACCAGGCCCTCTTTTTTGGTACCGGCCCTTACCCGCGATAGTTGCCGAACTGCAGCGCGACGCCGAAGTCCTGCTCACGCAGGACCCGCATCGCCTCCTGCAGGTCGTCTTTGGATGACGAGGTGACGCGGAGCTGATCGCCCTGGATCGACGCCTGGACCTTCTTCACCTTGGCGTCCTTCAGGAACTTGACGATGTCTTTGGCCTTCTCGGAGGGGATGCCCTGTTGGAGGGTAATCTCCTGGCGCACCGTGGTGTTTGCCGACGGCAGCGCCGGCCCGCGCGACAGGTTCTTCACCGGCACGTTCCTGCGGACCAGCCGGGTCTGCACGATCTCCCACAGCGCGTTCAGCTTGAAGTCGTCGTCGGCGACGAGCACCAGCTTCGATTCCTTGGCATCGAACTCGATCGACGCCTTCGTTCCCTTGAAGTCGTAGCGCTGCGCGACTTCCTTCCGCGCCTGGTTGAGCGCGTTGTCCACTTCCTGGAGATCGACATTCGAGGTGATGTCAAAAGAACACGGCGTCGCCACGCGGGACACGGTACAACTTACAAGTTGTCCCTCAGCAAATCGACGCTCGGGGGATGCCGGACGCCTGCGTCAGTGGAGACCCAGCCCGACCGTAGTGCCGGTCGTGCTGGACAACTGCCGTCACAACCGTTGAGGATAAGAGATGTGCGATCTATACTGCGTCGGTTCGCGCGTTTCTGACATGACACGCGCGTCTGCACGCTTCCTGCGTGACCACATTCGGGCGCATCACACCACTACCGCATGCCGACCGACCTGACAGGAAGTCCGAGCCGTGGAAACGCCGGGCTGGTGGATGTCCTCGACCGCGTGCTGGACAAGGGTCTGGTCGTGGCGGGCGATATCAAAGTCTCGCTCGCCGAAGTCGAGCTGCTGACGATTCGCATCCGCCTGATGATCTGCTCCATCGACAAAGCGGAAGAGATCGGCCTCGACTGGTGGAAGTACGACCGTCATCTCTCGCCCGGACGCGAGCAGGTGATGCAGGAGAACCTCGAGCTGCGCGAGCAGCTCAAGGTGATGGAACGCCGCCTCGCGGTGCTGACCCGGGCCTCGGGCCGCAAGTCGCGGGCGCTACGGTCCGATAAAGACTGACGAACCAAATAAGGAGCTTTCACGATGGCCGTCGAACGCGCAGCGGGCGGGACAAGTCTTATCGACGTTCTCGACCGGGTCCTCGACAAGGGTATCGTCATCGACGCGTGGGTGCGCGTCTCCCTCGTCGGGATCGACTTGATCACCGTTGAGGCGCGCGTCGTCGTCGCGTCCATCGACACCTATTTGAAGTACTCCGAGGCCGTCGGCGCGGCGACCGCTGCCGCGCGTCCCGCGCATCGAACAGGCGCGTCCCTACGAGGAAATCGCCGCCGAGAACGTCGCATTGCGGGCGCAGCTCGAAGGAGCCACGATCGCGGCGCCGCGCACGCCAAGCCCGGCCCGCCAACGGCGCCGACCGCGGTGACGGCAGAGATCTAGGGCACTGTTTCCGCCTTGCGCGGGCTTCGGCGGACCGTACCCAGGGGATGCAGTGACCAGGCACTCTGTCAGCTCGCTTCCGGCGCGACGCATCAGCCGTGCGGCCGCGCCGCGCGTCAGTGCCGCTGCGCGCCTCGAGCTGCTCGATTACTTCCTCGTTCACCACGAAGACCTGTCGCGCTGCGCGCAGGCCAGCCTCGAGTGGCTGGCCCGCCATGCCGGCGTGCGCCGCTCCATCTGCCTGGCCATCGATGGTGACGCGGGGCTGCTCGTCGGCGTCGGCGGCGTCGGCGTCTCGATCGAGGATGTCGAGGAGTATTCGGCGCCGCTCTCCCATACGCACGATCCGATCGTTCGCGCGCTGACCGCGCCGGTGCCGACGACGCTCCGCGGCGGACGCGACAACGGCCACGGCCGGCTTCCGGGCTTTGGCGGCATCGCCAGTCCTGGCCGTCCCGCTGCGCAATGACCGCCAGGACGATGCCGATGCGGTCGGCGTGCTGCTGGTGAAGACCGGCACCTCGGTGACCGGCGAGGTCAACTGGCTGGCCACCGTCCTCGGCCAGAAGCTCGATCAGATACGCGGCCGCGGCAGCATGACCGGGGAGCTGCGCAAGCTGCGCCGCGAGCGGGCGCTGTTCTTCACGATCATCAATTCCGTGACCGACCCGATCATGCTGACCGACACGGAAGGGCGGCTGATCGTCGCCAACTCGCGCGCGGAGAAGCTGTTTGCGGCCAGCGAAGAGGAGAGCGAGGGCCGGCGGCGCGCCGTCGAGCTGAACAACATGCTGTTCTCCGCGGCGTTGTCCCGCACCGTCGTCGAAGCCCCGTCGGAGGCGCGCGAGCTGCTGCTGGTCGATCCGAGCGACGGGTCGGATCTGCTGTTCGAGGTGCTGAGCACGACGGTCGAGGATCCGCGCGAGGGCACCGGCATCGTCTCGGTGCTGCGCAACATCACCGACCTGCGGCGCGCGACGGAGCAGATCGAAGAGAACTATCAGCGGCTCCGCATCGCCGAAGCGGCGGTGCGCGCCGAACGCGATCGTCTCAATCTGATCATCGACTCGGTGGCGGATCCGATTATCGTCACCGACCAGAGCGGCGCCACGGTGCTGATGAACGCGCCCTCGGAAGAGCTGTTCACGGTCGCGGCGAGGCGCCGTCGACGGCGCAGCGCACCGTGCAGTCCAACGATGCGCACTTCTCGTCCTTCATTTCCGGCCTGCTGCTCGGCGAGAGCGGTCCTGGCGAAATCCGGCGCGGTGAGATCGGCCTGATGAACCCGTTGACCGGCGAGCCGATTCCCGTCGAGGCGATCGCCGGCAAGGTGCTGACCGAAACCGGCGAGCTGACCGCCGTCGTCACCATCCTGCACGACCGGCGTGAAGCGCTCGAGCGCACGCGGTTGTACGAACAGCTGCGTTCCGCGTCAGACGAATTGCAGATGCGCGTGCAGTCGGCGACGGCGGAACTGGCGACGCAGAACGAACTGCTGCGGCGGCAGGCGATCGAGCTGGAGCAGGCGTCGAGGCTGAAGTCGCAGTTCCTCGCCAACATGTCGCACGAGTTCAGGACGCCGCTGAACGCGATCCTCGGCTACACCCATATGCTGCTGCAGGGCGTCGCCGGCGATCTGCCCGCCAACGTCCGCCGGCAGCTGACGCGGATCGACTCGAACGGCCGCCACCTGCTGACGATCATCAACGAGATTCTCGACATCACCCGCATCGAGGCCGGGAAGATGCCGATGCAGATCAGCGAGTTCGACCTGAACGAACTGGTCCCGGAAGTGATGACCGAGCTCGATCCGGTGATTTCGCGCTCGAGGCTGACGGTGACGTCCCGGCTGTCGCCCGAACCGCCGATGATGGTCAGCGATCGTCAGAAGGTGAAGCAGGTGATTGTCAATCTGCTGAGCAATGCGCTGAAGTTCACCCACCAGGGCGGCATCGAGATCGGCGTCGACTTCGACGCCGAGGCGCGGCTGTCGAGTATCGCGGTGGTCGATACGGGGATCGGCATCGCGCCCGAGCACCACGACAAGATCTTCGAAGACTTCCGCCAGGTCGACGACTCGCCGTCACGGCAGTACGGCGGTACCGGGCTCGGCCTCGCCATCTGCCGGCGGCTGGCGAGCGCGCTCGGCGGCCGCATCACGGTGCAGAGCAACGTCGGCGAAGGATCGACCTTCACCCTGACCATTCCCGTAGAAGCCCCCCAATGACTAGCGAACTCAGTCCGCTGATTCTCGTGGTCGATGACTATCAGGATGCGCGCGAGATGTACGCGGAGTACCTGCAGTACTCCGGCTTTCGCGTGGCGGAGGCGAAGAACGGCAACGAAGCGGTGGCGCAGGCGCGGTCGCTGAGGCCGGATCTGATTTTGATGGATTTATCGCTTCCTGGAATGGACGGGTGGGAGGCGACCCGCGTCCTCAAGGCGGACGAGGACACGAAAGACATTCCGATTGTGGCGCTGACCGGTCACGCGCTCGCCGGAGCCTCGGAAGGCGCGCGCAAGGCCGGATGCGATTCGTTCGTCACCAAGCCGTGTCTGCCCGACGATCTCGTGGTCGAAGTCAGGCGGATGCTCGACGCAGTGAAACAAGGATAGGCTGTAGCACGTCACCCAGGGCGTCGATCACAGGAGCGCGGGAGTCACCAATGGCGAAGGCAAAGGCAGCGGCCCGCAAGTCCGTCAAGACGGTCCACGGCCGCCGCGCGCGGCCGCAGGCGGCGATGCCGCGCAGCATGCAGAACCGCGGCAGCGGCGACACCCGCAAGGCGGTGCAGACACCGCGCGCCGGACGATCCGGGAAGAACAGCGGCGGGTCGTCGGAGGCGCTGACGCGCGTCACGCACGAAACCGAGGTGCGCGGCACCGAGACCCGCGTCGAGCGGGTCATCGAGCGGGCGCCGAAGCCGAGCCTGTCCGACGTCGATCGCGCCAGCGCCGTCCGCGGCCGCTACGTCTACTGCATCATCCGCTCGACCCAGCCGTTGAAGTTCGGCGCCATCGGCATGGACGAGACGTGGCCGGACGTCTACACCATCAACTACAAGGACATGGCGGCGGTGGTCTCGGACGTGCCGATTGCGCCGCTCGACTCGACGCGCGAGAACGTGCTGGCGCACGAGCGCGTCAATGAGACGGTGATGCGCGACCACACCGTCATCCCGATGTCCTTCGGCACGATTTTCAAGACCCGCGAAGACATTCTCGAGCTGCTGCGGTCGGCGTACGAAGCGTTTGCCGACGTGCTGAACAAGATGCAGGACAAGCTCGAGTTCGGCCTGAAGGTGCTGTGGGATCGCGATGACATGGTCCGCGTCATCGAGCAGGAAGACGAGGACATTCATCGCCTGAAGTCGGAGATCTCGTCGCAGAAGGGGTCGACGTATTTCGCGCGCATGCAGTACGGCCGTTTGATCGACGCGGCATTGCAGCAGCGGTCGGAGCGGTACGTGGCGGAGTTTCTGCAGCGCCTGCGCGATGTCTCGGTGGCGTCACGCGTCAACCGCGCGATTGGCGACAAGATGATCATGAACGCGGCGTTCCTGGTGCAGCGCGACCTGGAGCAGGCGTTCGACCGGCGCATCAAGGACATCGCCTCGCACTTCGACAAGCTCACATTCAAGTACACCGGGCCGTGGCCCCCGTACAACTTCGTCAACATCCGGCTCAAGCTGGAGCGCGCCGGACAGCATCAGGAAATCTCGAAGCCCAAAACACCTTCCCACCCGAACGTCGGGACGTAGATGTTCATCCTCGATTCGCTCATGATCTCCGGCATCCGATGGGCGCTGGAGACGGCGCTCACGGCCGCCGAGGCCGAGATGAACGACGACTCGGTGCTGCGTGAGCAGCTGCTCGAGACCGAGATGCGCCGCGAGATGGGCGAGATCAGCGACGAGGAATTCCGGGACATCGAGGCCGATCTGCTGGCCCGCATCCGCGAGATCAAGGCACGCCGCGATGGCGGACAGCGGCGCGATCGACATGGGGGCGCAGCCGATGGAAACGACCGGCGACAGCCGGTTCCATGTCGAAGCGTCGGTCTCGGGAGATTTCTATGGGGATGAAGGTGCGAGATGGTGCGAAGGGTGCGAGAGCGTACGAGTGGTTCGAAAGGTTCTCGAACGTCTCGCACCCTCGCACCCTTCGCACGTCTCGCACCCCTCGCACCCGCCTAAAGTGACGCTCACCTACGTTTACTGCCTCGTTCGCAGCCCGAAATCTCCGACGCTCGACAAGTGCCCGGCGCCATGCCGGCGCACTGGTGCCCGGTGCCATGCCAGGCGCCAGGCCGGTGCGGGTCCTGGCCGCTGGCAAGGCCACGTGGGCCATCGTGTCATCGGTGCCGGCGCGCGAGTACGACGAGGCGGCGCTCGCCGCCGGTCTGCAGAACCTCGATTGGGTCGGACGCCGGGCGATGGCGCACGAGGCCGTCGTCGAGCATTTTCTCGCCGCGCCCGCGGTGCTGCCGCTGCAGCTGTTCACGCTGTTCACGTCGGATGAGCGCGCGCTCGAGTACGTCGCGGAGGAGCGGCGGCGCATCGATCGGATTCTGGCCCGCTTCGAGCGGCAGCTCGAATGGGGACTGCGGTTGTCGTTTGACGAGCGTGCCGCGCGGCAGGCCGTGGACGACAGCCACCGGTCGAGGCGCACGCGCCGCGGCGGGCAGGCCGAATCGGGCGCCGCCTACCTGTCGCGCAAGCGCGACCTCTTCGACGTCACGCGGGTTCAACTGACCGCCGCACGAACGGCCGCCGATCGGCTGTACCGGGCGATGTCGCGCGAAGCGACCGAGGCCCGCCGGCGCCGATCCACCGAGCAGGCGGCGCCGGGTTCGCGCCTGCTGCTGGATGCGGCGTTCCTCGTTCCCACCAGGCGCGCCGGGGCGTTTCGCAGCGCGCTGCGCCAGCAGGCGCGGACGCTCTCGGGCTCCGGGCTCGTGGTGTCGCTGACCGGTCCCTGGCCGCCGTACAACTTCGTTGATCAACCGCGTCCGCGGGCCGGCGGCGCGAAAAAGAGCACGCGGAAACCGGCCGGTTCGCGCGTTCGCGCGCGTCGCTGACGATCGCCATGGCTACCCGCAACCGGGGAATCTCCACGGACTCGTCGGCCGCGGCAGAGCGACGCGGACCTCGTCCTCGACTCCAGCGAGGCCTCGCTGCTCGACATCGTCGACAACGTGCTCAACAAGGGCGTCGTGCTGAGCGGCGACCTGACGATCGCGCTGGCGCAGGTCGATCTGATCTACGCGCGGCTGTCGTTGTTGCTGTGTGCGGCGGACCGCGTGATGCCCAACGAGGACGCCGACCTGGTGGAGCGTCACCACGATCGTCGCGTGCGGCGAGTGGCGGCCGCACGCCGCATCCCGAGATAGCCGTGCGCATCACTGGTAGGGGCCGACCTTCAGGTCGGCCCGTAAATGTCTACGCGCATCGTGAACGTCATGCGTGGACCGCCGGTCTACGACGTTCGCTCGCGCAGCGGAGAACGGCTTCGCCTCGTGCGCCGCGGGGCCGTTGCCGCCGTCGTAAGCGATCGCGCGCGGCCGTCTGCGCCATCACCGGCGAACCTGCGGCGATACGATCGCACCATGCGTGAGCTTGCGGAGCGGTTTCCAGCGATCATCCCCGCCCGGTTCGGCACCTGGATGGCGGAAGAGGAGCTGATCACGACGCTGTCGTCGCGCCGGGCCGCTCTTGCTGGCGCCCTCGCCGGCGTACGCGGACGCGTGCAGATGACTGTGCGAGTCGTGGCTGGGCGGGGCAGTCGAAAGGCAGATGGCGGGCACTCCCTCACGCGGCGCCTCAGAGGTGCCAACCTCAATAACGGGTCGCGAGTATCTGAAGGCTCGAGCTCGCGCGGCGGCGGCCGCTCGCGTGGTGCCGGGCTTCGAGCCAGTACGCGACGCGGTGGTGCGCTGGGTGCGTGACGAGCGCGTCGAGCACCGCGGCGCGGTCTCGAGCGTCTACCACCTGATTCCCCGCGCCTCGACCGAAGCCTATCGTCGCGCGGCGCAGACCTCGGCCGACGCGGCCGGGCTACGCGTGATCATCAGTGGACCCTGGCCACCCTACGCGTTCAGCGGGCCAGAATAGAGGAATGGCGCGCACGCGATCAGGAACCAGCAAACGTTCGGCGGCCAAGGGCGCACGATCTACCCGGCGTTCGGGGACACGCCCTGCGGAAGCAAAACCGAACTCCTATTGCGAAGGCGGGCCTGACGGTCACTGAAGTGGCCGAACTCGATGACTTGCGACGTGAGCTGGAACGCGCGACCGGCCGCGGCCCGGCCCGCTGGAATGCAGATCCCGACGATGTGCAGCGGTCGGTTGCCCAGCTCGTCCTGACGCTTGTCGAGTTCATCCGCAAGCTGCTCGAACGGCAGGCGATCCGGCGCATGGAAGGCGGGACGTTGACCGATCAGCAGACCGAGGACATCGGCCGCGCGCTGATGGCACTCGAAGAAACCGTTCGCGACATGGCGGCGCGCTTCGGTATTCCCATCGACGACCTCAACCTCGATCTTGGGCCGGCCGGAAAGTTGATCTGAGCGGTTCACACTTCCAAGTTCTCACTTCTCAGTTTCGTGATCAGATTCATGTTCGGTTCAGGTTGAACCGAACTCCGAACACGAACTGAGAAAGCGAGAACCCGGAAGCGTGAACGGTGTTCTACTCGTTCATCGAGTCGTCTCGGTCGTTCTCGGCCTTGGCGCTGTCCGGATCGACGTCACCGAGATCCTCGTGTGCTATCGATCCCTGCCCGCGCGCGGCCTCGTCGTAGCCACGGTTGTGCTCGGTCTCGACTCCCTCCCGCTCCGCCGCCTGATCCCGGTCGTTCGACGATCGGATGGCGTCGTGTTCGCTGTCGGATCGCTGTCCGGTATCTTGCTTGGTGCATGAGCCATGGGTATCCCTCCACGTCTGGTTGCCGCAATGTGAATGCCACTTTCCCTCGACTCCGCTCGGGTCAGGCCAGGCACGATGCGGGCCTGCAGTCCCATTCCTGTGGCCGAGAAGCCTTCGGCAACAAACAGGTGGGCTGTCGGGTGAGTGGCAGCCGGCGCACCATTGATGTCGGAGATCAGCAGTCCCTGACGTCCCGGTTCGCGTGCGCCGGCGAGCTCGAGCAGTGCGCGCGCCACCTCGCGGATTAATCGCGACCGCTGTGGCTCAGCCTCCGGGGCAAAGAGGAGGAGCTCTCGTTCGCCGCGTCGCAGGTATCCGCCCGCACAGCCGTCGACGAGAATGACGCGTGCGCCGACGGTTCGCGTCGGACCGTCCGCTTCGAAGGGCCATTTCACGATCGCGCCGTATGGATTCGCCGGATCCGTCGCTGCGAGGATCGCGTGCGTCGTCTCGTCCGGGCTGTCGCGGAACGATCGCAGCAGGTCAACGGCGGCGGGCACCGCGAACTGCGCCCCTCCGAGTCCGCCGACAAAGTATCCGCGCCGGATTCGGCCTGTTTCCTCCATCGCTTTCAGCACGCCGTAGACGCTGGAGAACCCGCCCGGCACCGCTTCGGCGGCGACCGTTTCGCGCGTCACGACGCCGTGCCTGGTCAACAGCTGCTGCGCCAGCGCCGCGCTCCACTCCGTTGCGGCGGAGCGGCTGGCCTTTCTCGTGTCGAGCGCTGACCAGCGTCCTTCGGCGGTGCGCGGGACCAGCCGTCGCGAGCGGAACGGCTGCACCCCGCCGCCTCGCCAAGCTCCGCTTCGCTCAAGCTACGGCGGACAGGTTGCGCGGCGCGCCGCCCGTTTGTCCTCCGTTCTGATGTAGGCGCGAAGCGGATGCAGCGTGTCGTTGGTGATCTGACCGGCCCAGACGAGCTCCCACAATGCGTCAACCATTTCCTGCGGAAAGCCGCCGCCGGTGCCTTGATGGATGTCCCCGAAGAACGACGCTCCACGCCCGCGCAGGAACGCCAGGGCGTCCGCGGCCCTGCCCGTTGGGCTCCGTGGCGCTCGCGGGCGTTCGAGCGGTCAGCCGCGGGAGGCCGAAGCCGGGCGGCGTGATCCGTGAGGTACAGCGCAACGCGTCCGTCGCGCGCGCCCAGCGACTCCACGCCTGTCCACACGACTTCCCCGGCTGCCATGAGCGTGTCGAGCATCGCCGGCTGGTACTCCGCGATGCGTGCGGGCAGGATCTCCGTTTCGAGCACCGACGCCGGAATAGCCGCCCCCTGCAGCTGCTCGATCGCGTCGAGCAGCGCCTCGAGTCCCCGCCGGCCTGACCCGATGCCGTGCCATGCCACCGCAAAGCGTCCGAGTGCGTCGGCCTCCACCGGCTCGACTTCCTGCCGCAGCCGGGCGAGCGACCGGCGCCGGACGCTGCGCAGAACGTCGGCGTCCACCCACTCGCGGCCGGTGCCGCCGGGCCGGAATTCGCCTTCGACAAGCCGCTCTTCGGCTGCCAACCGCCGCAGCAGCGCTTCAGCCACGGCGACACCCAGGCCGTAGCGCGTTGCGAACTCGCTGGCGGTGAATGGCCCGTGCGAGCGCGCGTATCGACGTGCGAGGTCGCCGGCCGGGTCGCGGACGGGCTCGAGCAGCGACTCCGGGATGCCTGGTGGCGCCGGAATGCCGAGCACATCGCGGTACCGCGCCACATCTTCAATGGCGACGTAGCGTCGGTCGCCGGCGATTGTCAGGACGACTGTCCGGCCGGCGCGCTCGAGCGTCGCCGCTTCGGCGCCGGCATCGGGCATCGTGCTGCGAGCCTGAAGCTCCGCGGCCGACAGATCGCCAATGCGAATCAGCAGATCGTGCAGGCCGTCTGTCGTCCTCACCTTGTACTTGTCGTCAAGGTGCTGGAGCTGCCGTTCGATCTGGTGGAGCGCGTCAGGATCGAGCAGCTCGCGAAGCTCCGCATCGCCGAGCAGCTCGCGGAGCTGGGTCTGATCGACCGAGAGCGCCTGTGCCCGCCGTTCCGCCAGCGGCGCGTCGCCGTCGTAGATGTAGTTGGCGACGTAGCTGAAGAGCAGCGACGAAGCGAACGGCGAAGGCACTTTGGAATCGACCGTCGCCAGCTTCATGGTCCGCGTCTGGACGCGGCGCAGCGTGTCGACGAGTGCCGGCATGTCGAAGTGGTCGCGCAGGATCTCTCGATAGGTCTCGAGCAACGCCGGAAACGAGCCGAAGCGCGACGCCACGGCCAGCAGGTCCGCCGCGCGCTTCCGCTGCTGCCAGAGCGGCGTGCGGCGGCCCGGCCGCCGGCGCGGCAGGAGCAGGGCGCGCGCGGCCGTTTCCCTGAACCGCGCCGCGAACAGCGATGTCGCTCCGAGCTGCCGAAGAACCAGTCCTTCGACCTCGTCTGGATCCGGCAGCAGCAGCGCCGGATCCGGCGGCGTCTCGACGTCGGGGAAGCGGACGACGAATCCTTCGTCGCCCCACATCACTTCCACGTTCATGCCGGTGCGCGAGCGAATCTGCGCCGCTGCCGCCATGGCCCACGGCGCATGGATGCGGCTTCCGAGCGGCGAGAGCAGGCAGACGCGCCAGTCGCCCAGGTCGTCCAGGCACCGTTCGATGACGATGGTGCGATCGTCGGGGAGCGCGCCGGCAGCGAGCTGATCGTCGAGATAGCGAAGGAGGTTTTCCGCCGCGGTCGAATCGAGATCGTGAAGCCGAACGAGCCGGTCGAGGGCAGCAGCCCGGGGGACGGCTGCGCAGCTCCCGCACGAGTTTGCCGATGGTGTAGCCCAGTTCCACCGGGCGCCCCGCCCGGTCGCCGTGCCAGAACGGCATCTTGCCCGGCTCGCCCGGCGCCGGTGTGACGAGCACTCGATCATGGGTGATCTCCTCGACGCGCCAGGTGGACGCGCCAAGCGTGAACGTCTCGCCAACCGGCGTCTCGAAGACCATTTCTTCGTCCAGCTCGCCGACGCGAACCGGCCGATCGGCGCCTGCCAGAAAGACGCCGTAGAGCCCGCGATCCGGGATGGTGCCCGCGTTGGCGATCGCGACGCGGGTGGCGCCTTCACGCCCGACGACCGTGCCGTTCACGCGGTCCCAGGTGAGGCGCGGACGGAGCTCGGCGAATTCGTCAGACGGGTATCGCCCCGACAGCATGTCGAGGACGCCTTCGAAAATGTGGCGGCTCAAGTCCACGAACGGTGCCGCCCGGCGGACGGTCGCAAACAGGTCGTCGACGTCCCATGCGTCCAGGCCCGCCATCGCGACGATCTGCTGGGCGAGGACATCCAGCGGATTTCTGGGATAGCGCGTTGATTCGACCTGCCCGTCGTGCATGGCGCGGGCGACTGCGGCGCAGGCGACCAGGTCGCCGCGGAACTTCGGGAAGATGATGCCTTCGCTCACCGCGCCTGCCTGATGCCCGGCCCGGCCGACGCGCTGCAGGCCGCTGGCGACGGATGGCGGCGCCTCAATCTGCACGACGAGATCGATGGCGCCCATGTCGATGCCGAGCTCGAGGGAGGACGTGGCGACCAGGGCCCGGATGCGGCCGGCTTTGAGCAGATCCTCCACCTCGCTGCGTGCGTCGCGAGCCAGCGAGCCGTGATGCGATCGGACCAGCGGCTCGCCGGCGAGCTCGTTGAGTGCTCCGGCCAGCCGCTCAGCCAGCCGTCGGCTGTTCACGAACAGCAGCGTTGATTGATGCGTCCGGATCAGCTCCAGCAGCCGCGGGTGAATCGACGTCCAGATCGATGACCGGCCGCCGGACGCCGGTCCGCTGGGTACATCCGATGCCGAGACACGCGCCATGTCCTCGACCGGCACGTCGATCCGCAGCTTCAGTTGCTTCTTGCCCGACGCGTCGATGACCGTGACCGGCCTGAAGATCGGGGGCGTCTGGTCGGTCCTTCGACTCGCCCCGTGGGCTCGCTCAGGGCGGCCGCAAACTCCTCATGGATCTCGGCTTCCACCTCCTGCAACGTGGTGGCTGCCGGACCGCCCGCGTTTTTGTCCGGCGCGGCTTCGGCGCGGCGCGTTCCTCGGTGCCGCCGAGGAAGCGGGCGACTTCTTCGAGCGGCCGCTGGGTGGCGGAGAGGCCTATTCGCTGGAGGGTCGCCGCCTTCGCTACGTTCCGAGCTTCGGCGGGCCAGGCCTGGATCGCCTGCGCGCAGCACCTCCAACCTCTCCAGCGACAGCGCCAGATGCGCCCCGCGCTTGGTTGGCACCAGCGCGTGAATCTCGTCGATGATGACCGTGTCCACGGTCGTGAGCCGTGCCCGGGCGTTCGACGTCAGCAGCAGAAACAGCGACTCGGGCGTGGTGATGAGGATGTCCGCCGAGTCGCGAAGAAACCGCGTCCGCTCGAGGGCTGGCGTGTCCCCGGTCCGAATGGCGATCTCCGGCATCGTGACCGGCACACCCATACCGCGGGCGACGCTGGCGATGCCGGCCAGCGGCGCACGGAGGTTCCGCTCCACGTCGACCGCCAGCGCCTTGAGCGGCGAGATGTAGAGCACCCGGCACCGCTCCTTTTTCGACGGCGGCGGCTCGAACATCAAGCGGTTCAGGCACCAGAGAAACGCCGCGAGCGTTTTGCCGCTGCCGGTTGGCGCCAGGATGAGCGTTGAGTCACCGCGCGCGATGGCTGGCCATCCGAGCTGTTGTGGTTTAGTGGCCGCCGGGAAGGACGTACTAAACCATTCGCGAACGGCGGGGTGAAACGGTTTCACGGAACTGGGTTACTCTGTAACGTATTCTCTCTGAACCTCTCAGTCAGGACTTCATGAATGGGTGACGCTGGAGAAGGACTCGTCGACGCGGAATCCCGCCTCGCCGAGCGCATGGAAGAGCGCGAGCAGGAAAAAAAGAAAGCGCGCCAGGCAACCAAGAGCGGCGATCCCGAGCGCGCTCGCCAGCTCGAATCGCTTCGGCTGGCGCGAACCGAGATGCAGCGGCAGCTCGACGTGACCACGCATGAGGCCCGCAAGCAGCAGCTGGGTCAGGCGATCGCGGAGCTCGACCGACGGATCAAAGAGCTGTCGAAATAGGGCGCCCCTTCGGGGGTACCGACAACACGGCCCTCGCGTATCACGAGGCCACGAAGCACCATTTCAACCGCTTCGCCCGGTCGGCTGGTCATCTCGACTGGGCGACACAGCCCGATCCGTTCCGCCGCTACGCCGGCGCGTCCCTCGTTTCCCTTCCTCGGGACGTCCTCGCCGCCGATGTTCCCTATGACGCCCTGTTCGACGCGTCCGCGCCTGTTGCCCCCGTCACCGACGCAAGCGTCGCGGCCTTGTTCCGCTGTTCCCTGGGGCTGTCGGCGTGGAAGCAGGTTGGCAGCTCCCGCTGGGCGCTCCGGGTCAATCCCTCGAGCGGCAATCTCCACCCGACCGAGTCGTACCTGATCCGCGACGGCCGCGTGCACCACTATGCGCCGCGGGAGCATGCGCTCGAAGAGCGGTCCGCGGTGAGTCCGGCGGCGTGGGGGAGATTGACCCGCTCGAATCCAGGATTTCTGGTCGCGTTGACGACGATTCACTGGCGCGAAGCCTGGAAATACGGAGAGCGGGCGTTCCGCTATTGCCAGCATGACACCGGCCATGCGGTTGCGGCACTGCGTTTTGCCGCCGCGCTCCTTGGCTGGCGCCTGGTGCTGCTCCCGCGCTGGTCGGATGCGCACATCGCGGCCGTGGCTGGCGTCGATCGGGATGCGGACTTCGCCGGCGCCGAGCGGGAAGAGCCGGAATGCATCGTGGCAGTCACCCCCGGTGATGTACAGCCGTGGCTGGACGCCGATCCCGAAGCGCTCGTCGAGGCCGCTCGTGGCTCGGTCTGGGCAGGACGGGCAAACGCGCTGAGTCCCGCGCGCGTCGACTGGCCGATCATCGACCAGGTCGCGCTGGCGACCAGACGCAGTCCCGAGTCGGCGGGTCGCCGCCGCCGCGCGAGTCCGCGGCGTCGAACCCGCCCCACACAGTGGAGGAGTTGTCACACACGATGCAGGGGTGCGTGCCCGAGCCATCATCCTGCAGCGCCGCAGCGCCGTCGCCTTCGATGGCCGCTCGACGCTGCCTCGCGCAGCGTTTCTGTCGATGCTCGCACGCACGCGACCCTCCTCGCGCCTGGGGCGCTACGAGGCAGGCCTGATGCCGCACCATGGGACGCGATCGACTGGCCACCGCACATTCATCTGCTGCTCTTCGTCCATCGCGTCGAAGGCCTCACGCCCGGCGTCTACGCGTATCTGCGCGATCCGGCCGTGTTGCCTGAATGGCGGCAGGCGATGCGCTCGGAATTTCTCTGGGAACCCGTGAACGACTCGAACGATTCGAACGACTCGAACGACTCGAACGATTCGAACGACTCGAACGGCCTGTATCTTCTGCTCCCGTTCGACGTCACCTGGGTCGCCAATCGCGTGTCGTGCGATCAGGACATCGCCGCGGACGGCTTCTTCAGTCTCGGCATGGTGGCGCGGCTGGAATCGTCGGTCCGCGATCGGGGCGACTGGTTCTACCGGCGGCTCTTCTGGGAATCCGGGATCATCGGTCAGGTGCTCTATCTCGAGGCCGAGGCTGCCGGCGCGCGGGCCACCGGGATTGGCTGCTTCTACGATGATCCCGTGCACGAGGCGGCGGGATTGTCAGGCATCGAGTGGCAGAGCCTGTATCACTTCTCTATGGGAGTGCCTGTGGACGACGGCCGACTCACCACGGAGCCCGGATATGAGTGGGAAACCGCTGTAGACGTGGGCGCGGGTTCCGCCGCAGCCCGTGATCATGCGAGGCGGACCCGCCGGATTTAGCTCTCTCTTATCGCACCCGTATGGGGATCTCTTTCGTCACCGTCAACTTCGCCGCCGCGCTCGATCGTGCCTCGACGCGGAGCAGATAGTCGCCCGGCTCGACGTTCCCGAGCTTGATCGGCGCGGTGAAGCTGTGACCACCGGTGGACCCATTCGGCGGGTTCGACGGGCGCTGCGCCGTAAACGTTGACAGCACGCGTCCGGCCGCGGAGCTGAGATCGACCTTGAAATCGATCGTGTGCGACGCGCGCTTGCCGTTCTCGTATACCTCGGCGTACAACGTGACGGTTTCGTCGGACGCGAACTCGCGCGCGGCGGTGATCGGCGCCGGCAGCCGGCCATCGAGCGGTCTCGCTGACCCGGGCCAGATGGTGACCGTGTCATTCGCCGTGGAGGAGGTGAGCGCGATGCCGCTGAGCGTGAGGGGATCCTTCGAGTAGTTGGGAATCTCGAGGTCGTAGGTCACGCTGCCGGCGCGGCCCACGCTTGGGCCACCTGCCGCCCGCAGCTGATAGCGTCCAGGTGGCAGCGCCATCTCAGTCAGGACGCGGATGCCGCGCGTTCTGGTCGTCGCGAAGGTGCTCGGTTTCAACGCCAGCGCCATTTCGTGTCTCTGGCCTTCCAGGAGCTTCCCGTCGGATGTCGTCGGCCGCAGCGCGAGCGCCAGATCGCCGACGAGCCGGCCGCTGCGTTCGACCAGTCCCAGGCCGTCGACGCCGAATTCAACCGCGATCGCGACGCGGGCCTGCTTCTCGGTGTCCTTGTACGGCGCAGCGAACATTCGAATCGGAACGCCCGAGACTGAGATCGGGCTCTGCAGCGCGTCGGTGACAGTCGGCGGCAGCGTCGATCGCGCGCGTGATGATCGGCGTCTTCCGGCGCAGCGGCGCTAGGTAACCGCCGCGCGACCGTACCTGCAGGCCCGGCCGCTTCACGCGAATCTCGATGGGGTGGAAGCGCCCGTCCGTCCGGCTGGTGGTGGTGGAGAACCCGAGCACGTAATAGCTGCTGTTTTCCCGTACCACGCGGCCGAACAGCCTCGTCGTAATTGCTCGTGTCGACGATCGCGAAGCCGCCGGTGGCTTCGGCCAGGCTCCGCAAGTCCTGCATTCGTCCAAGCCTGGTCTGGGAGACCTCCGTCAACGGGTCCGAATTGGCGAGCACCTGCCCGGTGAGATCGCGGCTGAGGGTGAGTCCCGTCGGGTCGAATGGATAAATCGTCACGTTGCCGCGCGTGGCGGCGGTGACGGCGCCGTGGAGATCCTCGAAGGCCATGCTGCGCACGCCGCCGTCGTAGTCCAGCGCCCCGTAGACGCTCGTGCCGAGACCGGTCGTGACGTAGATGATCGACTTCCGCCGGCCGCCGATACCGGACATGAATTCAACGAGCGTTCGAAGGCTTCGCATCCGCTGGCGTAGCAGATACTCGCCTTCGCCTTCGAGGAGCGAGGCGGATCCGCTCTGGTTCAACTGTTGCTGCTGGGCCTGTATTTGCTGATCCATCAGTTGGGCCAGGGTCTGGCTCTGCTGGGAGACTTGCACGTCACGAATCGCAGCGGCTGCCGAGCCTGGTGGGGCAGTCTGGCGGCTGACCTGCTCGATGTCGGTTGCGCCGAACCCGCCGCTCAGCCTGTCAATCGAGCCGAGCAGCAGCATTCGATCGCTGGTGAAATCCTGTCCGTCCGTCGAGCGGCCGCGGCCTACGTAGACGATGGCGGCGGTGTCATTCCGCCCGAAATGCTGCTCGACGAACTGTCGCAGGCGAACGCGAAGCAGTGCGACCAGGCTCGGAGAGATTTCGTCGATGGCAATGAGGTAAATGCGTCCTTCCGGCTGCTGGTTCGATCGCACGTCCGGGATGATGCGCGATGCCGTGGGCGCCTCGACGCGCTCGATCGGGAATGTCGATGAGCCCAAACGAGGTGATCGGCTGTGGCCGTCCGTCTTCGAGAATCTCGAAGTCGTCAACCGTGAGGTCGGTCACGGGATTGTCCGCCGCGTCGACGACAAACGCGTCGAGCTCGACCGCGTCCACATTGGACCGGAAGATCGGCGTATCGATTGAGGGTGAGGTCTGCTGCTGGGTCGGGATCTGCTGGGCGCGGCCCGCGACGACAGTGAGGATCACGGCCACCAGGACTGCCGACACGCGAAATCTCATAACGCCTCGTTATCTGATCTGTCCGCTCGGGCATCTTACCCGGTTTGCCGATTTCGAGCGGCGGAGTAATTGACGGAAATCCCGGCGTTCTATAGCATGGGCAGGTTTGGGAAACTCTTCACAAGCGCGTCTGCTGGCGCGTGTGAAGCGGGTCTCATGCCTTACCTTCCTCTGGTCCGGCCTGGCCGGACGATGCGTTTGAGGGGCCCATGGACGGCTGGCTCGGTGTAGTAATCATGATCGCCCTCGGCGTCGGCTTTGCGGGCGTAATGATCGGCCTGTCGGTCCTCCTCGGTCCCAAGAATCCAACCCCGGAAAAGCTGGCGCCGTATGAATGCGGCATGCCGGCGGTGGGTGACGCGCGCGAACGCCACTCGGTCAAGTTCTATCTGGTGGCGATGATCTTCCTGCTGTTCGACATCGAGATCGCCTTCTTATATCCGTGGGCACTCGCGTTTCGCGACCTCGGGTGGTTCGGGTTTGGCCAGATCCTGGCCTTCTTCCTGATTCTCTCGGTGGGCTATGTCTACGTGTGGCGCAAGGGGCTGCTCGATTGGGGTCCCGCCGTGGTGCGGCGGACGCGCAGTCAGCTGGCGGATCGGAAGGTGGCATAGGCATGGCGCCTGAGACGCACGATCACGGCCTCGACCCCGAGTTGCCGCTGCTGACGACGACCGTTGAGAAAGTCGTGCAGTGGGCGCGGCGGTCGGCGATCTGGCCCGCCCAGTTCGGCCTGGCCTGCTGCGCGATCGAGATGATGGCGATGGCCGCCAGCCGCTACGACATCGCCAGGTTTGGCGCGGAGGTCTTTCGCGGCTCGCCGCGCCAGTCGGACCTGATGATCGTGGCCGGGCGCCTGTCCCGCAAGATGGCGCCGGCGATGCGCCGCGTCTACGACCAGATGCCCGATCCGAAGTGGGTGATCTCGATGGGCGCCTGTGCCTCCATCGGTGGCGTCTTCGACAACTACGCCATCGTTCAGGGAGTTGATCAGGTGGTGCCTGTTGACGTCTACGTGCCGGGATGCCCGCCGCGCCCGGAATCGCTGATCTACGGGATTGTGCAGCTGCAGAACAAAATCTCGCGCTCTCGCGCCTAGCGGCGCGAATGGATATGACCGCCACCGAAGTCATCGCCACGCTGGCTCCGCTCGTGCCGAACGCCTCGTTCGAAGCGGCGCCGAGCATCGATTTCGCGACGATCTACGTGCCGGCGGATCGCCTGGTGGAGACCTGCCGCGCCCTGCGCGACGCCGAGGCCTTTCGCTTCACCACGATCATCGAGATCACGGCCGCGGACTACATCCCGCGCCAGCCCCGCTTCGAAGTCGTCTACCACCTGCTCTCCATTCCGCGGCGCGAGCGGATCCGGTTGAAGGTCCGGGTGGCCGACCGGGGCGCGGTGCCGACCGTGCAGGGCGTCTGGAAAGGTGCGGGCTGGCCCGAGCGCGAAGTGTGGGACATGTTCGGCATCGTCTTCGACGGTCATCCCGATCTGCGCCGGCTGCTGATGCCCGACGACTGGGAAGGCCATCCGGCGCGCAAGGACTATCCGGTGCAGATCCAGAAGAGCGCGCAGACCTACTAGCCGCTCGAAGTCAGCGAGCAAGAGTTCCGCGCGAACATCGAGCGCGATCGCGTGAAGAGGACGCACTAGTGGCCGAACTTCGCACCGAAACGATGACGGTCAACATGGGGCCTCAGCACCCCAGCACGCACGGCGTGCTGCGCCTGGTGCTGGAGCTCGATGGCGAAGTCATCCAGTCGGTGATGCCGACGATCGGCTATCTCCATACGGGCATTGAAAAGACCGCCGAGCAGAAGAAGTGGCAGCAGGTGATTCCGCTCGTCGAGCGGATGGACTACCTGGGCGCGCAGTCGAACAGCCTGGCCTACGCGCTGGCGGTCGAAAAGCTCCTGGGGCTGGAGATGCCGGCGCGCGTCAAGGACATCCGCGTCCTCCTCGCCGAGCTGCAGCGCATTGCCAGCCATCTGATCTGGCTCGGCACCCACGGCATGGAAATCGGCGCGGTGTCGATGCTGTTCTACGCCGATCCGCGAGCGCGAGCTGCTCCTCAACATCAACGAGCTGATTGCCGGCTTCCGTTTCTTCCCGAGCTACATCCGCATCGGCGGTCTGCGCGAGGATCTGGCGCGCGGCTTCCACGAGGCGGTGAATGCGTTCCTGGAGCGGTTCCCGGGAAAGATCGACGAGTTCGAAGGGCTGCTGACGAAGAACGACATCTTCCGCCGCCGCACGGAAGGCGTTGGCGTCGTGTCGCAGGACGATGCGATGCAGTGGGGCCTCGTCGGTCCGATCCTGCGCGCCGCCGGGTCCGACTACGACGTCCGGAAGTACTTCCCGTATCTCGGCTACGACACCTATACCTTCAATGTCCCAACCGCGACCGAGGGTGACGTCTACGCGCGATATCGCGTCCGCGTCGCGGAGATGCGCGAGAGCGTCAAGATTTGCAAGCAGGCGATTGCGCGGATCACGCCGACGGGCGCCTGGGCGTGCGACGACACCCGCGTGGTGCCTCCGCCGAAGGACAAGGTGTATTCGGAGATGGAGGCGCTGATCCAGCACTTCCTGATTTATTCGCAGGGGTTCACCGTGCCGGCCGGCGAGGTGTATGTGCCCATTGAGGGGCCGCGCGGCGAGCACGGGACCTACATCGTCTCGGACGGGACGAACCGGCCGTGGCGGGTGAAGATGCGCGCGCCGTCGCTGATGGCGATTCAGGCGCTCCCGTCGGTCGTCAAGGGCGGCCTGATCGCCGACGTCGTCGCGGTGATCGGATCCAACGACGTCGTCATGGGGGACTGCGACCGGTGAGCTTCCATCCGCACATCGAATACGCGACCTTCCACCGCTCGGAACGGAAGCTCGCGGATCTCGGCGAGGCGTTTACCTACACCCCGGAGAACCAGGCGACGTTCGACGAGCTCGTCACGCACTATCCATCCGACCAGCGCAAGTCGGCGATTCTCTACGCGCTGTTCCTGGTGCAGCGGCAGCAGGGATACATCTCGGGCGCGTCGATGCGGTTCGTGGCCGAGCAGATCCGCTGCACCCCCGCCGAAGTCGAGGACGTCGTGACGTACTACACGATGTTCTACACGAAGCCGGTTGGGAAATACGTGCTGAACGTCTGTCGCACCCTGTCGTGCGCGCTGCTGGGCGCGGAACGGGTGACGGAGGAATTGAGCGCCAAGCTCGGGATCGCGCCCGGGCAGACGACGGCGGACGGGATGTTCACGTTGGCGGAAGTCGAATGCCTCGGCGCCTGCGATCGTGCGCCGGTGCTGATGATCAACGACAACGGCTGGCACGAGCGCCTCGCGCCGGAGCAGGTCGGGACGTTCGTGGATGATCTCCGTGCCCGCGGCTACACCGCGTTGACCGGGTGTCATCTGCACGTCGAGAAGAAGTGACGATGGAACCACGAAGGACACGAAGCGGATCGAAGGACACGAAGTCTTCTTTGTCTTATGAAAAGCGTTCTTCGTGATCTTCGATCCTTCGTGATCTTCGTGGTTAAAGACTGATGTCTTACGAACCCGTTCTCACCAACCATGTCCGCGAGCCGAACGCCTTCACGCTCGACTTCTATCTGAAGAACGCGCGTGGATACGAGGGGCTGCGCAAGGCGTTGACGCAGCAGCCGAACGAGATCATCGAGCAGGTGAAAGCATCGGGGCTGCGCGGCCGCGGCGGCGCGGGATTCCCGACCGGCCTGAAGTGGCAGTTCGTCCTCAAGGACACGCCCAAGCCGAAGTACATCGCCTGCAATGCCGACGAAAGCGAGCCGGGCACGTTCAAGGACCACGTGCTGATGGAGCGCAACCCGCACCTGCTGATCGAGGGGTGTGCGATCGCGCTGTTATGCCATCGGGGCGAAGGTCGCCTACATCTACATCCGCGGCGAGTTCCTCCACGTGCAGGAGACGCTCGAGCGCGCGATCGCCGAGGCGTATCAGGCGGGCCACCTCGGGAAGAACATTTACGGCAGCGGCTTCGACTGCGATGTGTTCATGCACCGGGGCGCCGGCGCCTACGAAGCGGGCGAGGAGACGGCGCTGATCGAGTCGCTCGAGGGGAAGCGCGCCCAGCCCAGGATCAAGCCGCCGTTCCCGGCGGTCGAAGGGCTATACAACTGTCCGACCGCGGTCAACAACGTCGAGACGCTCTGCAACGTGCCGCTCATCGTCGCTGAACGGGCCGCAGTGGTTTGCCGGCCTCGGGCCGGAGAAGAACGGCGGGCCGAAGCTGTTCTGCATCAGCGGCCAGGTGAAGCGTCCGGGCACCTACGAAGCGTCGATGCACACGACGCTGCGTGAGCTGATCTTTGGCGAGCAGTTCGCACAGGGGATGAAAGACGGCCGCGCCTTCAAGGCGATCATTCCCGGCGGATCGTCCGTGCCGATCCTGCTCGAGAAGGATCTCGACACGCCGGCCAGCTTCGATCACATCCAGAAGGCGGGATCGCTGCTCGGTTCCGCCGGTCTGATCGTGATGGACGACACGGTCTGCATGGTGTGGCTGGCGATGAACCTGCTGCACTTCTATCGCCACGAATCCTGCGGCAAGTGCACCCCGTGCCGTGAGGGCGGCGACTGGCTCTACAAGCTGCTCATGCGCGTCGAGGGCGGCGAAGGGCAGATGAAGGACATCGACCTGCTCTTCGGGGTCGCCACCAACATCGTCGGCAAGACGCTCTGCGCGTTTGGCGACGCCGCGGCGACGCCGGTGCTGACGACGCTGAACCACTTCAGGGGCGAGTTCGAGGCGCACATCCGGGAAGGGCGATGCACGCTGCCCGCCGAGTGGCGCGCCAGGCACCCGATGCTGGCGGGAGCGCACTGATTTGGATCTGCGACTCGGCGTCCAGCTCGGGATCATCGGCCTGACGTTCTTCATGCTGATCAACGCGTCGGCGCTGCTGGTGCTCGCCGAGCGGAAGATCATGGGCTTCATGCAGCAGCGCTACGGCCCGTATCTGGTCGGGCCGCACGGGCTGCTGCAGCCGCTCGCCGACATCCTCAAGCTCCTGATGAAGGAGGAGCTCCGGCCGAAGGGCGCGGACAAGTGGCTCTTCTCGCTGGCGCCCCTGCTGTCGGTCACCGCCGCGTTCGCGGCGTTTGCGACGGTGCCATGGGGCGCCGAGACGACGTTGTTCGGTCTCCTCGATCAGCCGGTCAAGCTCGGCGTCAGCGACATCAACGTCGGCGTGCTCGTGGTCTTCGCCATCACCTCGATGGGCGTCTACGGCATCGTCCTCGCCGGCTGGGCGTCGAACAGCAAGTACTCACTGATGGGCGGCCTGCGCGCGTCGGCGCAGATGATCAGCTACGAGCTCGCCTATGCGACGTCGCTGGCAGCCGTGATCCTGCTGGCCAGTTCGCTCTCGCTGCGCGAGATCGTCGACACGCAGTCCGGCACCTGGTTCGGCTTCATCCCACGCTGGTACCTGTTCCTTCAGCCCGTGGGCTTCATCATTTACGTCATCGCGGGGGTTGCCGAGACAAACCGCGCGCCCTTTGATTTTCCCGAGGCCGAACAGGAGCTGGTCGCCGGGTATAACACCGAGTACAGCTCCGTCCGCTTCGCACTCTTTCCGCAGGCCGAGTACATCAACATGACGACGATGTCGGCGGTCGCGACCGATTTGTATCTCGGCGGCTGGCACGGCATTCCGCTTCTCGACGCCTACGGTTTGAGCTGGGTCACGTTCCTGCTGAAGGTCGGCGCGATCCTCTTCACCTATATCTGGATGCGCTGGACGCTGCCGCGCTACCGCTACGACCAGCTGATGGCGTTCGGGTGGAAATTCCTGTTCCCGGCCTCGGTGATCAATCTCATCGTCACGGCGGCGCTGGTCTTGTATTTCAATGGCTGAAGCCGCCGTCTTCTACCTGCTCGCCGGCCTGGCCATCGTCGCCTCGGCGCTCGTCATCGGACAGCGCAACCCGATGTACAGCGTGATGTTCCTGATCGTGTCGTTCGCGGCACTGGCCGGGCTCTACATCCAGCTGGACGCGCCGTTCGTCGCCGTGGCGCAGATCATCATCTACGCCGGCGCCATCATGGTGCTGTTCCTGTTTGTCGTGATGCTCCTCAACGCGCCGCAGGAAGACGCGGCGGAGTGGGACCGGACCCACCCGATGCGGCGAACGGGCGTCGCCCGTTTCGGGGCCACGCTTGCGGTTGTCCTCATCCTCCAGCTCGCCTATGCGTTGATGCGGATCCACGAGCTGGAGTCGCCGGTTGGCAGTCAGACGGGCGCCGCGACCGTGAGCTCCGTCCGTGAGCTGGGCCGCGTGCTGTTCGACCGCCACGCGTTCGCCTTTGAAGCGACGTCGGTGCTGATTCTCGTGGCGATGGTCGGCGCGGTCGTCCTGGCACGCAAGGAAGACCCGTCGTGATTCCTCTCAGCCACTACCTGATCGTCTCGGCCATCCTGTTTGCCATCGGCACGGCCGGCGTGTTTCTCCGCCGCAACCTGATCACGATTCTGCTGTCGATCGAGATCATGCTGAACGCCGTGAACCTGACGTTCGTCGCGTTCGGACGGTATCGGGGCGACGTGGACGGGCAGATCATCACGTTCTTCGTGATGACCGTCGCCGCCGCGGAGGCGGCGGTCGGGTTGGCGTTGATCATCGCGCTCTTCCGGCACCGCGAGTCGCTGAATCCGGACGCCTTTACTTCACTGAAATGGTGATCGGGACATCGTGCTCGCGTTAATTCCCTTATTCCCGCTGGTCGGCTTCGTCATCAACGCGATGCTGGGGCGTCGCCTGCCGAAGAGCGTATCGGGCGGGCTCGCCTCGCTGGCGATGCTGGCGTCGTTTGCCGTGTCGGCGACGCTGGTGTGGCAACTGGTCGGGATGCCGGCGGAGGAGCGCGCCATCGATCAGGTGCTCTACACCTGGCTGGCGTCCGACGACTTCACGCTGCCGCTCGAGTTCCGGCTCGATCCGCTGTCGGCGGTGATGATCCTCGTCATCACCGGCATCGGCTCGCTGATTCACATCTACTCGACCGCGTACATGCACGACGAGGTCGACAGTGAGTTCGCGCGCTACTTCTCCTACCTGAACCTGTTCGCCGCGTTCATGCTCGTGCTGGTGCTCGGGTCGAACTTCCCGGTGATGTTCGTCGGCTGGGAGGGCGTCGGCCTGTGCTCGTATCTGCTGATCGGGTTCTGGTTCAAGAAGCAGTCGGCATCCGACGCTGGTAAGAAGGCCTTTGTCGTCAACCGCATCGGCGACTACGCCTTCATCCTCGGCATGCTGGCGCTGTTCACGCACTTCGGCACGCTCGACTTCAAGGCGCTCGCCGAGGCGGTGGCGGCGATGCCGCCCGAAACGTCGTTCGGCATCATTTCCATCGCGACGCTGCTGCTGTTCATTGGCGCGACGGGGAAGTCGGCGCAGATTCCGCTCTACACCTGGCTGCCCGATGCGATGGAAGGCCCGACGCCGGTCTCCGCGCTGATCCACGCGGCGACGATGGTGACCGCGGGCGTCTACATGATCGGCCGCAACGCCGCGCTGTTCAGCCATGCGCCGGAGACGATGCTGATCGTGGCGGTGATCGGGGCGGCCACCGCGTTGATGGCCGGGACGATCGGCCTCGTCCAGAACGACATCAAACGCGTGCTGGCGTATTCCACCGTGTCGCAGCTTGGGTTGATGTTCCTGGCGATGGGCGTCGGCGCGTTCGGGGCCGGCATCTTTCACCTGTATACCCACGCGTTCTTCAAGGCCTGCCTCTTCCTCGGATCGGGCGCGGTGATTCACGCGCTGCATGGCGAGCAGGACATCCGCAACATGGGCGGTCTGCGGAAGCCGCTGCCGATCACGTTCTACACCTTCGTGATTGCGTCGCTGGCGATCGCCGGCGTCCCAGGGTTCGCCGGCTTCTTCAGCAAGGACGAGATCCTGTTCGAGACCTTCGCCGAAGGGCACACCATCCTCTGGGTGATCGGCGCGCTGACGTCGCTGCTGACAGCCACCTACATGGGCCGGCTGGTCTACTTGACGTTCTTCGGTGAGCGTCGTGCGCGCACCCATCGCACCATGACGATTCCGCATCGCACCGACCCGCGTCAGATACCTCGCACCGACCCGCAGCCGACTCGCACCATCATGGTTCCGGGGCTCACCTTCACGACGCTCCACCGGCGATGGCTCTCGCGCTCATCGTGCTGGCCGTGGGCTCTGTCGTGGCCGGCTACATCGGGATCCCGCACGCGCTCGGTGGACACAACGCGCTGGCCACGTGGCTGGAACCGGCGTTTGGCATCCATGAAGCCGCCGGCGGGGAAGGTGCGGCTGTGGAGCATGCGAGCCTGGAGCTGACGCTGATGGGCGTGTCCAGCCTCATCGCGTTCGTCGGCATCGGGATCGCGACATTCATCTGGCTGCGCCGGCGTGAGCTGGCCGAGTCGATGTCGCGCACGTTCGCGCCGATTCACCGCCTGCTGCTCAACAAGTACTACGTCGACGAGATCTACGACGCGAGCATCGTGCAGCCGATCAAGGTCGTCTCGGAGCAGGGGCTGTGGCGCGGCTTCGACGTCCGCATCATCGACGGCGCCGTCAACGGCACGGGCGCCCTCGTCTCGGGCAGTTCGGCGGTCCTGCGGCGCCTGCAGACAGGCTCTGTGCGCACCTACGCGGGCTCGCTCTTCGCCGGCGTCGTGCTCGTCCTCGGGTACTACCTATGGCGTTGATGCGGTCAGGCCGACCTGACGGTCCGACCTCCAACGTGTGCTACCGGTCGTGCCGCCAACTTCTTGGGAGTTGGAAGTTGGGAGTTGGGAATTGACCCCCTTGTTAACCCTCTCGTGGGTCGTGCCGCTGGCAGGCGCCCTTCTCCTGCTGTTGATCCCCAACGGCGACGGCCGTCGCGACGCGATGGTCCGGTGGCTGGCGCTCATCGTCTCGATCGCCGTGTTCGCGCTGACGATCGGCCTGTGGGTCGGGTTCGACCAGAGCTCGAGCGAATTCCAGTTCGTCGAGCGCGTGCCGTGGATTCCGGCGTTCGGCATCGACTACTACCTCGGCGTGGACGGGATCAGCCTGCTGCTGGTCGTGCTCACCGCGTTTCTGACGCCGATCGCGCTGCTGTCGTCGTGGGAAGGCATCGAGCGCAAGGTCAAGGAATTCTGCGTCTTCATCCTCGCCCTCGAGGCGGCGATGATCGGCGTCTTCCTCTCGCTCGACCTGTTCCTCTTCTACGTCTTCTGGGACGCGATGCTCATCCCGATGTACTTCCTCATCGGGATCTGGGGCTACGACCAGCGCATCTACGCCGCCATCAAGTTCATGCTCTACACGATGGCCGGCAGCGTGCTGATGCTGATCGCCATCCTCGGCCTCGCCTATCTGCACAGCGAGGCCACGGGCAACTACTCGTTCGACCTGCTGAAGCTGTACACGCTGCAGATCGCGCCGGAGACCCAGCGCTGGTTCTTCCTCGCCTTTGCGCTGGCGTTCGCCATCAAGGTGCCGCTCTTCCCGTTCCACACCTGGCTGCCGGATGCGCACGTCCAGGCGCCGACTGCGGGGTCGGTGATTCTGGCCGGCGTGCTGCTGAAGATGGGGACCTACGGGCTGGTGCGATTCGCGTTCCCGCTGTTTCCAACCGCCGCCGCCGAGTTTGCGCCGTGGATCGGCGTGCTCGCGGTGATCGGCATCATCTACGGCGCGCTCGTCGCCATGGTGCAGCCGGACATGAAGAAGCTGGTGGCCTACTCGTCGGTCAGCCACCTCGGGTTCGTGGTCCTCGGGATCTGCGCGATGAACGTGCAGGGCGTTCAGGGTGCGGTCTACCAGATGCTGGCGCACGGCGTCAGCACCGGCGGCCTCTTCCTCCTCGTCGGCATGCTGTCCGACAGGCGCCATACGCGCCTGATCTCGGAGTTTGGCGGTTTGAAGGGCGTGATGCCGCGGCTGACCGCGGTGTTTCTGATCATCACGCTCGCCTCGATCGGGATGCCCGGGCTCAACGGCTTCGTCGGCGAGTTCCTGATCATGCTCGGCGCGTTCAGGTGGGATCCCCGGTACGTGGTCGGCGCGGGCCTCGGCGTGATCCTCTCGGCCGTGTACATGCTGTGGATGGTCCAGCGTGTCTTCTACGGTCCGGTGACGAACGAGAAGAACGCCTCGCTGCCTGACCTGCGCCCACGCGAATGGGCGGCCGCGATTCCGCTGTGCGCCGTGGCGATCGTGATGGGCGTCTTCCCGGTGCTGTTCCTCAAGCCGATGGAACCGTCCGTACGGAAGATCGTCGAGCAGGTGGGTTACTCACAACCAGTCAGGGTGGACAAACGCGACGATCGACAGCCTCAGGGCGCGAAAGAGGTGGTGCTGAATGTTCAACACTGACCTCGACGCCCTGATCCCGATGCTCTGCGTCACGCTCACCGCGCTGGCGACGATGGGCACGGAGGCGTTTCGCGGACGCAGCGAGCGACTGCCCATCGGGTGGTGGGGCTTAATCGGGCTGGGCGGAGCGGCGGCGTCTGCCGGGCTGCTGTGGGATTCCAACGTCGTCGGCTACGGCGTCATCGTCGCCGACAACTTCGGCGTGTTCGTCACCTTCGTGCTGGTGGTGGTCGGCGCGCTGACGATCATGTTCTCGTCGCAGGTCGTCGAGCGCGACGGCATTCCGGCCGGCGAGTACTACGCGCTGGTGCTCTTTTCGATCGTCGGCATGATCATGATGGCGACAGCGAACGATCTGCTCGTCATCTTCGTCGCGCTCGAGATACTCTCGCTCGCGGTTTACGTGCTGACCGGCGTCCGGCGGGACAGCCCAAAAGGCACGGAAGCCGCGTTCAAGTACTTTCTGCTGGGCGCGTTCTCGAGCGCGTTCTTCCTCTACGGGATCGCGTTCACCTACGGTGTTGCCGGGAGCACCCGGCTCGAGGCGGTTGGCTCCTTCCTCTCCGCGCAGGCGCTGAGCGACAACCCGATGATCCTGCTGGCCCTCGGGCTGCTGCTGGTGGGCTTCGCCTTCAAGATCTCGGCGGTGCCGTTCCACATGTGGACGCCGGACGCGTACGAGGGTGCGCCGGCCATCGTCACCGGGTTCATGTCCACGGGAGTCAAGGTCGCGGCGTTTGCCGCGTTCATGCGAGTCTTCCTCTCCGCCTTTGAGCCGTTCAGCGCCGACTGGGCGCCGCTGGTGGCCTGGATGGCGGCGGCGACGATGATCCTCGGCACGGTGGTCGGCGTGGCGCAGAGCAACCTCAAGCGGATGCTGGCGTACTCGAGCATCGCGCACGGCGGCTATCTGCTGGTCGGCCTGGTGGCGGCGAATTCCGTCGGCAAGGCGGCCATCCTGTTCTACCTGCTCGCCTATTCCGTCACCAACCTCGCGGCCTTCGGGGTGATCGCGCTGCTCGGCTCACGCGAACGGGACAACGACGAGCTGCGCGACTATGCCGGGCTCTGGCACACGCGGCCGGCGCTCGCGGCGCTGATGACGGTCGCTCTCCTGTCGCTCGGCGGTCTGCCGCCGACGGTGGGATTCATCGGCAAGTGGTACATCTTCAGCGCTGCGGTGAGCGCGGGTTACTACTGGCTGGCGATCATCGGCGTGCTGACCAGCGTCGTGTCCGTCTTCTTCTACTTGCGCGTCGTGGTAATGATGTACATGGCTGACCGCGAGGCCGGGCTGCCCGGACCGGTGACGGTGCCGCGCCTGGGCATGGCGGCGTTGACCATCGCGATTGTCGCGATCGTGTATCTTGGCGTGCTGCCGACGAAGGTGCTCGACTTCGCCGCAGCGTCGATCGCCCCAATCTTTTACGTACGTAGTGTCCGGCGTTAGCCGGACCCGTGTGGCCTGGCGGACCTGTAAGATCCGCCCCCACGATCACAGTGGAGGAATCATGGTTCTGACGAAAGACGAACTGCTGAGCACGCTCAAGAAGGAAGTCCGCATCCTGACCCACCTTGCGGACAAGGTCGAACCATCGATGGTCGACTACCGCCCGACGCCCAAACAGCGCAGCACGCTGGAGCTTCTCCGGTACATGACCAACATGGGTCCGCAGTTGCTGAAGGCGGCCAAGACCGGTGCGTTCGACGGTGAAGCCTGGCAGGCTGCGGTCAAGGCCGCCGATGCGCGCAACTTCGCTCAGACCGTTGCGGTTCTCAAGAAGCAGGACGACGAGTACGCAACGCTGCTGAAGGACATGTCCGACGCCGACTTCCGCGCCGAGATGACCGGCTTCGACGGCAAGCCGGTGAGCAAGGGCGCGTTCATCAACAACCTCGTGGTTGCTGGTCATGCGGCCTACCGCACACAGTTGTTCTGCTACCTCAAGTCGTGCGGCCGCGACGAGCTCAGTACCTACAACTTGTGGCAGGGCGTGGACGCGCCGGCGCCGGCGCCGGCCTGAGATCGCCGGCGGGTCTGCCGCCGTGGATCCCAGGCAGCGGAACCCGCCCTACAACGGTCCCGTAGGCCGGGTTCCGCGACCGGGAACATGCCATCGGCGCGGACCCGGCGACCACTCCTCCTGATAGACTCCCGCTCCATATGAGCAGCGGCGCCTCAGACGAACCGCGCATCGGATCGGTTCAGGGAGTCAAACCGCCTGGCATCCGCGAGCTGACGCCGCGATCGATCGCGTGCGGCCTGGTCGTCGCCGCGATCATGGGCGCCTCGTATCCCTACATGGTCCTGAAGCTCGGCTTCGGACCCAACGTCTCGGTGGTCGCCGCCTTCTTCGGCTACCTGGCCCTGGGCATTGCCTTCCGCAACTACAACCGCTGGGAAAACAACATGGTGCAGACGGCGGGCACCGCCGGCGCACAGACGGCCTTCATGTGCGTGCTGCTGGCCGCGTTCGACATGCTGGCTGCCAGCCCGAACGTCTCGTTTTCCATCGCGCTCAGTCCCGCTGCAGTCGTTCCTGTGGCTGACGACGGCCGGCCTGCTCGGCGTCCTGCTCGCCGTGCCGATGCGCCAGCACTTCATCGTCGACGAGAAGCTGACCTACGCCGACGGCGTGGCCGCCGGCGAAACGCTGATCGTGCTCGACTCGCGCGGCGGCGAAGCCACGCGCGCGGCGCGGGCGCTGGCGCTCGGCGTGCTGGCGTCGGCGGCGGTGATGCTGATGACCGAAGACGCGCTGGTCCTGAAATGGTTTCCGTCGACGATGCTGCTCGGGACAGCGGTGACGATGCAGACGGGCGTCGGTCTGAACTGGAGCCTGCTGTCGCTCGGCTCCGGCATGCTCGTCGGCATGCGCATCAACGCCAGCATGCTGCTCGGCACGATTGCCGGGTGGATCGTCGCGCCGTATCTGCTGCTGCGCTACGGCGTCATTCCGCGCGACGTTCACCCGCACCGACGTGTTGTTCTGGGTGATGTGGCCGGCGACGGCCATGATGGTGTCGGGCGGGCTCACCGCGCTGGCGCTGCGCTGGAGCATGCTGAAGAAGACGTTTTCGCGCCTGTCGGGCGCCCGCGCCGACGTCACGACGTTTCCGCTGCAGTGGGTCGTGGTCGGCGCGATCGTGCTCGTCGATCGCGTTGATGGTGCTGCAGTAGCTGACGTTCGGCATCGCCATGTGGCTGACGGCTCGTCGCCATCCTGCTCTCGCTGCCGCTGATGCTCGTCGGCCTGCGCGTGCTCGGCGAGACGAACTGGGGCCCGATCAGCCAGATGACGAACATGATGCAGGTCATCTTCGGCGGCGATCGTGCCCGGCAACCTGACGGTCAACATGGTGTCGAGCGGCACGACCGGCACGATCGCCGTCGAATCCGAAGCGCTGATGCAGGACTACAAGGCCGGCTACATGATCGGCTCGTCGCCGAAGAACATGACGATCATGCAGCTGCTGGGCACGCCGGTCGGCGCCGCGGCCGTCTCGTGGATGTATCCGCTGCTCCGCGACACCTACGGCATCGTCGGCGAGAACGCCGGACTGGCGTCGCCGATCTCGCGCCGCCTGGCCGGGCTTTGCCGAGATCCTGTCGCAGGGCTTCGAGGCGCTGCCCGCCGGCGCCGTGCCCGCGCTGTTCGTCGGCGTCGCGCTCGGCATCGTGTTCACCCTGCTCGAGGAGCGCAAGATCAGAGTGGGTGCCGTCGCCGACGGGCACGGCGATCGGGATGCTCGTGCCCGCTTCTGTCATCATCGTGATGTTCCTGGGCAGCGTGGTGGATATGGTCTGGCGCCGCGTCAATCGCGCGGCGAACAGCGGCCTACATGGTGCCGCTGGCGTCGGGGCTGATTGCCGGTGAGGCGATAGTTGCGGTGGTCATTCCGCTGCTGGTCGCGCTGGGAGTGGTGATGCAATGAAACTGTTCAAGTGCGGTTCCGGGTTCGTCGGCGCTGGCTCTTGTCGGCGCGTGGTCGCTGGCGCTCGCCGCGCAGCCGCCGGTCGACGGCCCGCAGTATGGCAACGGCAACGCCCTGGTGCGGCCGGCGAACTACCGCGAGTGGGTGTTCCTCGGCTCCGGGCTCGGCATGACCTACGACCAGGGCGCGAGCAGCCAGCACGACCTTCACCAACGTCTTCGTCAATCCCGCCGCGTATCGCAGCTTCATGAATACCGGACGATGGCCCGACAAATCGGTGTTCGTTCTGGAGTTCCGAGCGTCAGCGACGGAGGCGCCGCCGAACACGAACGGCCGCTTTCAGACGCGCCTCGTCGGCCTCGAGGCGGAAGTGAAGGACGCGCGGTTTCCCGACGGCTGGGCGTTCTATAACTTCCGCCTGAAGCCGGAAGCGACGGCAATGGCCGACAGCGCCGCGCCGCTGGCCGGTGAGGACGTCGCGTCGTGCGTCGAGTGCCACACGAAGAACACGGCCGTCGAACGCACATTCGTGCAGTTCTATCCGACGCTGCTCGAGGTCGCCCGCGCGAAGGGCACCGTCAAGCCTGGCTTCTGACACGCGACGATCACACACATTAGAATTGCCCCGTGGCCGAGCAGAAGATCGACATCGACCGCGAGCTGACGGTGCTCGAGAGCGAGTTGAAGCGGCTGGAGGCGGAGTACAACATGTTCTTCGCCGGACGGCTGCCGCGGCCGCCGTGGGAAACGCGCGGCCGCGTCGACGCGATGGTCAAGCGCCTCGATCGTTCGGGGCTCATCAACACCGGCGCACGGTTCCGGTTCGAGACGCTCCAGTCCCGGTTCCAGACGTTCGTCGATCTCTGGGAGCGTGGCCTGCGCGCGCGGGAGGAGGGACGGCCGGGGCCGTTCGCCCAGCCGTCGCGCGCCGAAGAGGTCAAGCCGAAGCGGCCAGACGACCGCATCCTGCACGTCACGACGTTCTCCGACCCGATGCAGGAGATGGACAAGCTGCACGAACTGTACGACAGCCTCGCCGACGCGCGCCGCCATGCCGGCGAAGAGGCGGTGCCGTTCCACAAGTTCGCCGACCTGATCAAGACGCAGGTCGCCGGGTTGAAGGAGAAGGGCAGTCCGGAGGTGGCGTTTCGTGTGGCGGTGAAGGACGGGAAGGTAAATTTTACGGCGCGGGCGTTGCGCGGCACAGCCGCAGGACTAAAGAAGAAGGACCGAAAGGAAAGCCCGACGCATGTCCAAGAAGGAACGCCGTAACGGCGTTCCGTGTAGACACGGCGCCGGGCCAGGTCGTCGTTCGTGGTTCTAGGCTTTGGTGACGTTCCCTGCCTGCGGACCCTTTGGACCGTCGACGATCTCGAATTCGACCGCTTGACCCTCTTCCAGGGACCGGAAGCCGTTGCCACTGATTGCGGAGTAGTGCACGAAGACGTCGCTGCCACCCTCACGTTCAATGAATCCGTAGCCCTTGGCGTTGTTGAACCACTTGACCTTGCCTGTAATGCGCATCGTTCTTCTTCCCTGCTTGCGTGTGCCGGTTTCCCGAGGCTCCTCGGCGTGAGGCTGATGAACTTTCGGGCACAAAAAAAGACCGCGAGTGCTTGCGCGGCCTCGACTTCAACGTTGCGGGAACGCCCCTCAACGCACGCATATCCTACGCGTGCCCCTGTGGAGAGTCAAGCAATTGGCGATGCCTAGAGCCCTGTTAAGCGTGTCGGATAAGAGCGGATTGCTCGACTTTGCGCGCGGACTTTCCGCGCGTGGATTCGAGCTCGTGTCGACCGGCGGCACCGCTCGCGCGCTGGAAGAAGGCGGTCTTTCCGTCATTCCGATCAGCGACGTCACCGGCTTCCCCGAAATGATGGACGGCCGCGTCAAGACGCTGCACCCGATGGTCCACGGCGGCATCCTCGCGCGCCGCGCGGTGGCCGCCGATCGCCAGGCGGCGGCGCAGCACGGCATCACGATGATCGATCTCGTGGCCGTGAACCTGTACCCGTTCGTCAAGGCCGCGGCCAGCGCCGACACGGCCTTCGACGCGCTGATCGAAGAGATCGACATCGGCGGCCCGAGTCTCGTGCGCGCCGCCGCCAAGAACTTCCGCGATGTCCTCGTCGTCGTGTCGCCTGAGGACTATCCGAGCGTGCTCGGCCAGCTCGATCTCGATGGTGGACCGACGTCCAGCTTCAGGTTCTCGCTGGCTCGGCGCGCGTTCGTCCACACCGCCTTTTACGACTCCGCCATTGCCGCGACGCTCGCGGAGGTGCACGTCGGAGACGACGGCTTCACGCGACAGATGACCGGCTCTCCGGCGTTCCGCATGCGTGCCCTGCTGAAGGTGCAGGACCTTCGATACGGGGAGAATCCCCATCAGAGCGCCACCTGGTATACGGAGTATCCGCGCTACGGCTTCGGTGACGCCGCCGTCGTGCAGGGCAAGGAGCTGTCCTACAACAACCTCCTCGATCTCGACGCCGGGCTGCGCATTGTGCTCGAGTTCAGCGAACCTGCCGCCGCGGTGATCAAGCATACGAATCCCTGCGGGGTGGCGACCGGCGCCGGCGCCGCCGAGGCCTACCTGCGTGCCCGCGACGCGGATGCACTCGCGGCCTTCGGTGGCATCGTCGGTCTCAACCGCCCAATCGATGTCGCGGCCGCGCGCGCCCTGGTGGCGACGTTCATCGAAGCCGTCATCGCGCCGGGCGTCGACGAAGACGCGCGGCGCATCCTGGCCGCCAAGCCAAACCTGCGGGTGGTGACGACAGACTTCAGCCAGATTCCGGAGGTCGATCGCGATCTCCGGTCGCTCGTTGGCGCCGTCGTCGAGCAGAGCCGCGACCGCGTGACCGAGGCGGCCGACAGCTGGCCTGATGGTCGATTGAAGGTCGTGACGAAGCGCCAGCCGTCGGCGGAGGAATGGCAGGCGCTGCGGTTCGCGTGGCGGATTTGCGCACACGTCAAGTCGAACGCCGTGATTTTCACGACCGCCGATCGGACGCTGGCGATCGGCGCCGGACAGATGAGCCGCGTGGATGCCGTCCATCTCGCCCGCATGAAAGCGGCGAGTGCCGTGTCCGAGCTGCTGCGCGGTTCGGTTGCGGCGTCGGACGCGTTCTTCCCGTTCCGCGATGGCCTGGATGCCGTGGCGGCGGCGGGGGCGACCGCCGTGGTTCAACCCGGGGGGTCAGTGCGCGATGAGGAAGTGATTGCCGCCGCTGACGAACACAACCTCGCGATGGTATTCACCGGCCGGCGGCATTTCAGGCACTGAACGAGGCGTTCGAGTCGTTCGGATCGTTCGAATCGTTCGGATCGTTCGGATCGTTCGGATCGTTCGGATCGTTCGGAACGCTCGAGACGTTCGCGCGGCCCCGCCAATCGGGTTGACTTGGTCTCCCGGCTCGTTTCAAAATCTCCGACGCGTATGTTCAAAGATCGGTACGGCGCGATCCGGTTCGGGATCTTCTTCGCGCTCGACCTTCTGGGCGCGCGATCACGCTGCTGTTCTGTCTCACGAACGCCGCGTTGCTTATCGTTGCCGGTGTCACGACCTGGCAACGTACCCGTCTTCCCTATGCGACGGCGAGCATGTTGACGGGTGCGGCTGGGTTCGTCGCAATCGCGTGGCAAGCTGGCCTGGACCAAACCCTCTCCGACGTGATGATGCGGTGGTTCTGGCCGTACCTTGGCTGGACCGTCCTCGGAACGGCCCTGATGCACCTGGAGCCCTTGGCGCACAAGGCGGAGTGGGATGCGTGGAAACGCCACATGGAAAACATGTCGTTCGGCGACATGCTGCTCATGCGCCACATTCCTCATCTGCCTTAGGCGTAGCCCTTTCCGGGTCACGGAAATTTCACGCGTGTGGCCGGGGCATTTCGGGTAGATTCCGGGGGTGGGTGGCGCCTGACCCCCATGGAGGATTCGATGAATCGTCGCGGATTCTTACTCGGAGCCCTGTTGCTCGGTACGGTCGGTCTGTTGCCAAGGCGTGTTCTGGCGCAGGACCCGCAACCGCAGACTCCTGCGAACCCATGCACTCCTGGTGAAGGTCGAGGAGGACGCCGCGGTGAAGGCGGCGGACGTGGTTCGCGTGGGGAGGGCGGAGGACGCCGTGGTGAGGGCGGTGGACGCGGCCCCCGCCAGGGTGGGGCTGGGCGCGGCCCGCGCGAAGGCGGACGAGGCCCTCGTGAAGGCAGACAGGGCGGGGCGGGGCCCACGCGAGGGCGGACGCGGGCCACGTGAGGGCGGACCGCGCCGAGGAGGCGGGCCGCCATGTGATCCGCCGGCTCCTCCGCAATAGCTAGCGCGGTTTTCAGATTCGTGTAGGATGCCAGGCCGGGTCCGGCTCCGCACGTCGGGCAGCCTCACCAGGCGAGCCTGCTCGCGGCTCCCAGTTCGCGACGTGGAAAATCGAACCCTCCGGCATGGACTGACGAAAACGCCGTCGCCTTGAATGATCCGTGCGGCAGCCTTCAAATCGTGTCAGTAACCGGGTATGTCGGACGGTAGTGGCGATAGCAGCGGCGTCGGCGCAACCACGCCTGCGGGCCCGATTTAACGTCGTCGCTGATCACGTCGCTCACAGGGAGCCACGATCAGGCTCGCCCGGTGAGGCCACTGCACACGCGCTGATTGGCGAGGCGGCTTGGCACATTGCGTCGCGAAGCCTTCGAGCAAGCCGACAGCGAAGTCGAAAGAGCGCGAGGAGGCTGAGACTTCGGCGAGGTTGAGCCGCGCGATCCCGGGGCCCCCGCCGCGCACGCTTGCGCGGTGGGGTGGAGAAGCGCGGCGACCCGAGCGACCTGCGAGGCCAGCGCCCCCGCAGCGCTCTTCGGCGCCGCGAGCGGCTTCGCGACGCGATGTGCCAGGCCGCCTCGCCAATCTGAGGGCCCGCTACACCGAATCGAGAACTGCTCTAGTACCACTTTGTCAGATCCTCTGATTCTCGAAGAGGACTGAGCAGTTGTACTGGAGCGCGCGTTTCGGTACGCTACGCGCGCGTGCTGCCCGGCAATGCGCCCGCGTGGATCGATAGGTTCCTGACGTGGCTGGAGCCGTTCGAGGGGGCGTTTGGCCATCGCGCACAGCGCGGCGCCTTCCGACGGTACCTCCTCGGCCTGCTGAGTGACAGCCCCCGCAAGTCGATGAGCGCGATGCTGGCGCGGGTGAGTGAGCCAGGGAGCTATCAAGCGTTTCAGCACTTCATCACCGATGCGCCGTGGGACGCCGATTGCCTGTGGCACCGGCTGCGCGTCGCGGTGCCGATGCGGGCCGGTGTCCTGATCCTCGACGGCACGAGTTTTCCGAAGCAAGGCCCGCACTCGGTCGGCGTGGCGCGGCAATACTGCGGCGCCCTGGGCAAGATCGCCAATTGCCAAGTCGCCGTGACCGCCGCGCTGTGGAGCGGGGCACAGGCGTGGATGCTCGGCGCGCAGCTCTATCTCCCCGAGGAGTGGCTCACTCCCGCGGCGCGTCGGCGGGCGCGCATCCCGTCGACCACCCGGTTCCAGGAGAAGTGGCGGCTCGCGCTGACGCTCGTACGGCAGGTGCGGGCCGCGGGCTTTCAGATCACGGCGGTGCTCGCCGATGCGGAGTTTGGCGATAACTCGACCCTGCGGACCACGCTGCATCGGGCCGGTCTCCCGTATGCCCTGGGCATCACCTCGCACCTGGGCGTCTTCGTCGGGCCCGTCCGCGTGCGCCCGCCGCAGCCCGTCCCGGGCGCCTCCGGTCGGGCGCGCACGAAGAATACGCTCGCTCCCGACGCGCCGCCCCCACGGAGCGTGGCCGAGGTCGTCGCGGCGTGGCCCGCCCGGCAGTGGCGCACGATCACGTGGCGCAATGGGCGACAGGCGCGATTCTGGTCGGCCCGCTTTGCGGCGGCGCGTGTCACGCCCGCCCATGGGTGGTGGCGACGGCGGTTGGATCCGGAGGTCTGGTTACTCGCCGAGCGGGATCGCGGCGCCACCCCGCGCACCAAGTACCACCTGGTCCACCTTCCGGCCACGACCTCGCTGCGGGGCCTCGTGCGCCTGGCGCACCAGCGCTGGGCCATCGAACAGCAATATCAAGAATTGAAAGACGAGCTCGGCTTCGATCACTTTGAAGGCCGCACGTGGCCGGGCTGGCAACGCCATGCCGTCCTCATCGCCCTCGCCTACACCTTCCTGCAGGTCGAACGGCAGCGTCAGCCCTCACGCACCCTCACGCTGCCGCGCGTACGCGCCATTCTTCAGGAAGTCCTGACCGCGCATCTTTTTGTGACGCGCCCTCACTACCTCCAGCGCATGCTCAAACTGCAACAGGTCTCACTGCGGATCTGACAAAGTAGGACCTAGCTAGACTAGCCCCCTTCGATCGCTTTCAGCAGCTCCGCAACGCGCACCGTCGCCGGACCAAATCTGGCGACGACGATCCCGGCGGCCTCGTTGGCCAGGCGCGCCGCCTCGCTGATGGTCGCTCCGGCGGCCAGCGCCAGCGCCAGCGTCGCGATGACGGTATCTCCCGCGCCGGTGACGTCAGCCACTTCGCGAGCGGCCGCGGGAAGGTATCCCTCGGCGTCCTCCGCCAGCAGCCAGATCCCCTGATCGCCCCTGGTCATCAGCACGCTCCGGCATTGCGCCCGATCCCGGAACAGCCGCGCCGCACCGCGTGCGTCTTCTTCGCTGCGCACGCGGATGTTTGCCGCAATTTCGGCTTCGTGGTGGTTGGGGGTGACCACCGTCGTGCCGGTGTAGTAGTCGACGTGCGGAATCTTCGGGTCCACCAGGACCGGCGTGCCGCGCTCCGCGGCTGCCGCCACGGCCGCTTTCACCACCGCCCGCGTGACGCAGCCCTTGAGATAGTCGGAGATCACGATGGCCGCCGCCTGCGGCGCGTGCTTGTTGATCTCGGCAATGAGACGATGCTCGATCTCGTCTTTGATCTCGGCATCGACTTCGTAATCGACGCGCGCCACCTGCTGATTCCGCTCGGTGACGATGCGGACCTTGGTCGTCGTCAGCCGCGTGGGATCGCCGACCAGCGCCGGCGCGATGCCGGCCTCCCGGCACGCGCGCGCGAGCGTCGCCGCGCCCTCGTCGGTGCCGGTGACCGCCACGAGCGTGGCCGACCCTCCGAGCGCCGCGACGTTGTTGGCCACGTTCGCCGAGCCGCCCATGCGATACAGCTCGTGGTCGAACGCCACGACGGGGACTGGCGCCTCGGGCGAGATCCGCGTGACGCGCCCGACGATGAACTTGTCGAGCATGGCGTCGCCGACGACGAGCACGTGCGCGCCGGCGAAGCTGCGCGCGATCTGCTGAGCGCGTTCGAGTGGAACGGGCGGGAGAAGCATCAGGCGGCGCGCGCAGCAGCTGTGGCGCGGGCCTTGTCAGGCCCGCGTTCGCCGGACAACGCCGCAAACGGGAGCGTGATCAGCACGAGGAAGAGCATCAGGAACTCGGAGTCGCCAAAGTTGTACTCGAAGAGGCCTGCGGCCAGCATCGCGGCGGTTGCGGCGAGTGCCGTCGCGGTCAGGAGCCGCTCGCGGCCGCTGCGGAACAGCCGCACCAGCAACAGGACGACCGTGGCGATGAACCAGCCCCAGATCAGCAGCGCGGGGACTCCACGTTCCGCCGCAATCTGCACCGGGACGTTGTGCAGGTGCGGGTTGACCGTCTGCACCGCATAGTCGGGTCGATACTGCTCGTAGACGCGCTGCACCATCGTCGGGCCGACGCCGGTCAGCGGGTGATCCCGCACGATGCCTGTGCCGACCTCCAGCATCGCGATGCGATCCTGATTCGACGGATCGCGCGAGATCGAACGTCGACATCATGCGGTTGGTGATGCTGTCGGGCGCGAGCGCGAAGACCAGCGCAATCGACCACCGGGAGCAGGGCGGTGAGGCGGAAGTCGCGCAGCGCCAGCAGCAGGCCGACGGCGACGCACGCCCCGACCCACGCGTTGCGCCCCAGGCTGACCGCGAGCGCGACGACGAGCGCCGGCATCACCAGCGCCGGCCACGTGCGGTCACGAGTCCCGAAGACCAGCCGGGCGACGGCGGCGCACAGCACCAGCATCAGCGTGCCCGAGTAGGTCATGTAGTGGGTGAGCGCGCCTTCCGGCCGCAGGCGCAAGCTGTCGTAGTGCAGGACGCCGTACTGAATGATGCCGATCGCGGCGCTCACCGCGCCGACGGCCAGGATGACGTCGATCGCCAGATTCGCGGACCGTCCGCGCGCCACCTGGTAGACCATCGGCACGATCAGCAGGAGCACGAGCTGTTTGCTGTCCGAGAAGCTCGCTGTTGGATCGAGCGAGAAGGCAGAGGAGACCAGCGTGGCTCCGGCATAGACGGCCAGCGGCAGCATGAACGCCGGAGCGGACGGCCGCGCGTGATCGCGCACCAGAATCGCCACCCAGGCCAGCAGCGCGGCGGTCAGGAAGATTCCCGACAGGGCGATGGACAGCTGCAGCGATGCCACGAACGCGAGCAGCAGCCAGAGCGCCGCCCGGTCGAGTCCGAACGCCGGCCGTGCGAGCGCGGTCATCGTTGTCGTCGTCATGCTCGCGATCCCGTCATCACCGGGCCGTCTACGGACAGGCCGCGGTGCTCCTCCCAGTGTTGTAGCGCCCGCTCCGCTGCTGCCACGACCCGGTCTGTGCTGATGCGCGTCAGGCAGCGGAAATCTCCCGGCGCGCAGTGCCGCTGATTGCACGGGCGGCAGGGCAGTGTTCCGGCATCAACCGATTCGGTGAACCAGCGCGGATCGCGCCACGGTCGCGACACCTCAGGGAGCGTTGCGCCGAAGAGCGCGACGATCGGCGTGCGCGTGGTCGCGGCGACGTGGAGCGGCCCGCTGTCGCCCCCAATGTACACCGCCGCTCGCGCGATCAGCTCCCGCAGCTCGAAAAGGTCGTAGCGGCCCTCGAGAACTCGCGCGCCCGCCGGCACCCGCCTCCGCGCGCGCCTCCTGCGCGACGGCGGCAATCGCCGCCTGGTCGGACGGGCCGGACACCAGGATGACGCGAAGGCCCGTGTTCCGGAGCACCAGCGCGGCGGACGTGGCGGCGAACGACTGGGCTGGCCACTGGCGGAACCGGTTTCCCGCGCCAATGTGCATGACCACGAGCGGATCACGCTGATGGATGCCAGCCTCCGCGAGGCGTCGCTCCAGGCGCTCTCGAGCGCCCACGTCATCCGCCATCTCCATCGGTTCGCGGACGGAGTCGCACCCATCGATGCCAAGGGGGCCCAGCAGGTCGGCCTGGTTCTCGACCGAATGTCGTGCCCTGAGCTCGGCGGCGCGTCCGACGACGTGCGTGTACATCCAGGTGCGTCCGACGATGGAGTAGCCGATGCGCATCGGCGCCCGGCTGGCCCACGCAAACCACGCGGCGCGAGGCCCGCCGTGGAGGTCGATGGCCACGTCGAAGCGTCCGCGGCGGAGTCGGCGAGCCATGGCCAGGTCGTCGAGGACGCGGGCCAGCCCGGCACGCTTCGGGACGACGATCACCTCGTTGAGATGCGGATTGCCGGCAACGACCGGGGCGGCCGCCGGCTCGACGAGATAGGTGATGTGTGCGTCGGGGAAGCGGTGCCGAAGCGCCCGGATGGTCGGCGTCGTCAGCGCGACGTCGCCGAGGAGGCGAAGTCTAACGAGGAGAATCCGGGTCAGGGCTCTACCGTTGCCTCATCGATGAGCATCACCGGGATGTCGTCCTTGATGGGGTACACGCGTTTGCACTGTTCGCACTTCAGGGCGGCGCCATCATGGACGAGTTTTACCGGCGTCTTACAGTTGGGGCAGGCCAGGATTTCCAGCAGTTCCGCGTCGACGGGCATCGTTCCTCCGTGATCCGAAGGACTATAACATCTTGAAGTAAAATCGTTTACGTCATGCCACACTTCATACCGCGTCGCGCCGCGCTCGTCCTGGTATTGCTCGGGTTGAGCCCTGCCGCCGCCGTGGCGCAGCAGGCGTCCTCGAATCCCTACTACGACTTCATCCAGGCGCGTCGCCTCGAAAGCGAAGGCGATTCGCAGGGCGCGCTCACCGCGCTGATGCGTGCGTCTGCCGCCGATCCGCGCTCCGCGGAGATCAAAGCTGAAATTGCCGCACTGTATTCGCGGCGCAATCCTCCCGCCCGTGTCGAGAGCGAGAAGGCGGCCAAAGAGGCGCTGGCCATCGACGAGAACAACGTCGAGGCGAACCGCACGCTCGGCTACCTCTACGCGAGCGCCCCTGGTGCCTCCGGCCGGACCGCCGTTTCGCCGCAGGATGTGAAGAACGCGATTCTGCACCTGGAACGCGCGGCGGCCGGCACGACCGGCACCGATCTCAATCTGCAGTTCACGCTGGGACAGATGTATCTGCGCGACGGCGATCCGCAGAAATCCGTTCAGGCGGTGAGCCGCGTTGTCGCGCAGAATCCGGGCAGCCCGCAGGCGAGACAATTGCTCGCCACCGCCTACGCCGCGGCCGGCGATCTGAAGAGCGCGATCGGGACCCTTCAGGAGGTCGTCGAGTTTCTCCCGGCCCTCGCGCCAGACCTCGCGCGATATCTCGAGCAGAACGGCCAGCTGCGCGAGGCCGCGGCCGCCTATACCTTGGCGCTGACGCAGCGGCCGAACGATCGTCAACTGAAGCTCCAGCGCATTGCCGCGTTTTACAACGCGAAAGATTATTGCGGAAGCCGCGCGCTACGCCGGAGAAGCGCGACGGCAGCATCCCGAGGATATGAACTTCCCGCGGGTGCAGGCGCGCGCGCTGTTCGACGCGGGCGATCGCAGCGGAGCGATTGCCGTCGCGGAACAGGCGGCGAAGACGTTCCCGAAGGACGCGCAGACGCAATTCACGCTGGTTGATCTGTACCAGGACGCGGGACGCATCAGCGAAGCGGAAAAGGTGCTTCGGCAGATGCTGGCCGCGGAGCCGGCCAACGCGCGGGTCCTCAATCACCTCGGGTATCTGCTTGCCGAGCGCGGCGATCAGCTCGATGAGGCCGTATCGCTGGTGCAGCGCGCGCTGCAGACCGATCCCGACAGGCCGGAGTATCTCGACAGCCTCGGATGGGCGCTCTTCAAGAAAGGCGATCTGAACGACGCCGCGAAGTACCTGGCTGCCGCGGCGGCAAGCTGCCCGAGCACTCAGAGATTCAGGATCACCTGGGCGACGTGCATGCCCGTCGCGGAGCGTTGCAGGACGCGATTGCCGCATGGAACAAGGCGCTTGCCGGCAACGGTGAGGGCATCGAGAAGGAAGCGATCGATCGAAAGATCCAGGAAGCCAGGAAGAAGCTTCCGAAGTAGTGTGATCAACTCCCAACTTCCAATTCCCAACTCCCAACGGAGTCCTTCCCGGGCATTCCGTTTGGGAGTTGGAAGTTGGGCGTTGGGAGTTTTTCTAGCCTCCTGCGCCTCCCTTCCCAAGCCGATTGCGCTTCCGTCCGATCTCGGGACGCCGCTTCCCGACTTCGCCGCGATTCACGCGCAGTTGTCGTCGGCCTGCACGGGCGTTCGTACGCTGACGATGGAAATCGGTCTTTCAGGGCGTGCGGGCAATGAGCCGCTGCGCGGGCGGGTCATCGCCGGATTCGAACGGCCATCGTCTATGCATCTGCAAGGCGTGGCGCCGTTCGGCGGGCCGGTGTTCATCCTCGCCGGTCGCGGCGGTTCCGCGACGCTGCTGCTGACACGGGAAAACCGCATCATCCGCAACGCTCCACCTGAGGCGATCCTCGGCGCGCTGACCGGTGTCGCGTTGGACCCCGCGGATCTCCTGGCGGTCTTCACCGGCTGTGTCGTGCCGGGGCCGCGGGCGACCGCCGGACGCCTGCATGCCGGCGGGCTCGCCTCCATCGACGTCGAGAGCGCCGACCAGGGAACCCAGCGCCGGACGGCGACGGTGTATCTCCGTCGCAACGGCTCGCAGTGGCAACTCAGTGCGGCAAAGCGCGATCGCTGGCAGATCGAGTACACACCCGGGACCGGATCGTTTCCGCAGTCGGTGCGGCTCATCTCGACGAATCCGGATGTCCTCGTTGGCATCACTGCCGCGCTGTCGCAGATTGAAACCAACACTGTTCTGGAGCCGGCGGCATTCACGGTCGAGGAGCCGAAAGGCGTCACGCCGCTGACCGTCGACGAACTGCGGCAGGCGGGACCGCTCAGAGGCCATGAGTGGCACTACTGGCCACCGTGGCGCGGACGTTGTTACGTCCGCGCGGGCGAGCCTGACAAGGCTCGCCGCCACTATCTGTTCTAGTCGTCATTTGTGCGCTCGCGCCAACTCAGGCTCAGCGAGCCAGGGCGCGCCTGTCTTCGGCTACGAAGTCGTCAACGTCTATCCGCACGATCGCGAGGCGTTCACCCAGGGGTTGCTGTATCGCGACGGCGTCCTCTACGAAAGCACCGGCCTGAATGGACGGTCGTCGCTGCGGAAGGTCCAGCTCGAGACCGGCAAGGTGCTGCAGCAGGTGAGCGTTGACCGTCGCTACTTTGCCGAGGGGCTGACCGACTGGGGCTCGCGCCTGGTGCAGCTCACGTGGAACACCAACATCGGCTTTGTCTACGATCTGGCGTCCTTCAAGCAGCTGCAGACCTTCAGTTACCAGGGCGAGGGCTGGGGACTGGCGCGCGACGATCGCCGGCTGGTGATGAGCGACGGCACCGCCACGCTCCGGTATCTGGACCCGCAGACGCTCAAGGTGACGGGCCAGGTTCAGGTCACGGATGGCGGGGTGCCGGTGCGCGATCTGAACGAGCTCGAATTCATAGACGGCCAGGTATACGCGAACGTCTGGCTGACCGATCGCATTGCGATGATTGCACCCGAGAGCGGCCGCGTCGCCGGCTGGATCAACCTCGCCGGGCTGATGGCCCGCGGCGCGGTCTCGGACGATGCGGTGCTGAATGGGATCGCCTACGATGCGCAACGCAAGCGCCTGTTCGTGACGGGGAAGCTGTGGCCGTCACTGTTCGAGATTCGGATCCGGCGCTGACGCGGGTCGTAACACCACGTTAGACTCTGGACGTGGCTCAGCCGCTCGCAGTGACGATCCGTGCCCACGCGAAGATCAATCTCGATCTGCGTGTGCTCGGTACGCGGCTGGACGGCTATCACGAACTGCGGACGGTCTTCCAGTCGATCTCGCTCTGCGACCTGATCGAATGCGTGCCGCGTGAAGGTGCCTTCGCGATCGAATGCACGGCCGCGGGTGTGCCTCTGGACGCCTCGAACCTTGTCTGGCGTGCCGCGGACGCGCTCTGGCGCGCACTGCGGCGATCGGGCCAGGTCCGCGACGTGCTGATTCGGCTGCAGAAGAATATTCCGCTGCAGGCGGGGCTCGGCGGCGGCAGCGCCGACGCCGCGGCGGCGCTGATTGCCCTGGCGCGAATGTGGAATGCGCCCGTCCGGCCGGCGCAGCTGGTGGACGTGGCGGCGGCACTTGGCGCCGACGTCCCGTTCTTCCTGGCCGGCGGCACGGCTCTGGGGTTGGGCCGCGGCGACGAGGTCTATCCGCTTGCCGATCTGCCACGGCACTGGATCGTGCTGCTCGTGCCGGGGTTTGGCGTCTCGACGGCGGACGCCTACAACTGGTACGACTCGGAGCGCGATCTGTCTGGCGGGGGGAGTGCCCGCGAAGCGCAGCACGTGCCTGGTCCGTGGCCGTCGCGTGCAGCCCAGATGATCAATGACCTCGAGGCGCCAATCGCCAGGCATCATCCAGAGATCGATCAGATGCGCACGGCGCTCAGGCGCGCCGGTGCGCTTGCCGCGGCGATGACGGGCAGCGGATCCGCCGTCTTTGGACTGTTTCAGAAGCGCGCCGAGGCGCTGGCGGCCGTCGAGGGTCTCTCGGGCTCCGGCTGGCGCGTGCTGCTGACGGAATCGCTCGATCGCGGTGAATACGCCCGCCGCAGCCGCCCGACGGTTCGCCGCCAAGCCGCGTGAATACGAGCCACGAAGGCGCGCAGATACGGAGGTGGCCCGTCGACCGCCTGAAGCTACTGCTGATCGTGCTGCTGGCCGCAGCCGCGATCCCGTACTTCGTCAAGCTGGACGACGCCTCGATCTGGGATGCGAATGAGGCGTTCTACGTCGAGACGCCGCGCGAGATGATCGAAAGCGGCGATTGGGTGAACCCCTCCTTCAACTACGAGCCGCGATTCAATAAGCCAGTTTTGAGCTACTGGATCGTCGCTGCCCTGTACCAGGTCTTCGGCGTGTCCGTCGGCGTCGAGCGGGCGGCCATCGCCGCGGCGGCGATGGTCATGCTGATCGCCGTCTGGTTCATCGCGCGTGCCGCGTCGATGCACACCGTTGGCGCCGCTGCTGGCCACGCTGGGGCTGGCGGCCGGACCGCGCTTCTTCATGTTCAGCCGGCGCATCTTCGTCGACATGGCGGTCACCGCGATGATGACGCTGACGCTGCTGTTCTTCGTGCTGGCGGAGCGCTACCCGTCGCGCCGGCGGCTCTTTCTCGTGCTGATGTACGTGTCGGTCGGTCTCGGCGTGCTGACGAAGGGGCCTGTCGCGGCGGTGATCCCGTTCCTGGTCTTCTTCGCCTATCTCGCCGTCCACCGTGAGCTCGGCCGCCTGCGCGACATGATGATCCCGATTGGGACGCTCATCGCTCTGGCGATCGCCGTGCCCTGGTACGTCGCGCTGTACCAGCAACACGGCTGGACTTACATTACCGAATTCTTCGTCGGCGAGAACTTTGACCGCTTCACCGGGAGGATCGGCGATCGGACGCGAGGTCCGTGGTTCTATCTTCCCGTGATGCTGCACGACCCGCTTCCCTGGTCCCTATGCCTTCCGGCGGTCGTCTGGGCCTGGCGCGCCGATTGGCGCAAACGCCAGGAGACGGCGTCGCTGCGCATCCGCACGCTGCTGCTGCTCTGGGTCATCGTGATCGTCGCGTTCTTCTCGCTGTCGCAGACGAAGCAGGACCTCTACATCTTTCCGATCGTGGCCGCGGTCGCGGCATTGGGCGGCGATTGGGTGGCGCGGGCGCTGGCGGGTGACGTGGCGAAATCGTGGCTCAACGCCACCCTGACGGTAGTCGGCATCGTGATGATCGTCCTGGGTGGCGCGGTGCTGTATCTGTTCGGCGGCGATCCCCTCTACGCCATCAACGGCGCCCCGGCGGCGGCGATGGTGGCCATGGCGGGGGGCGTCTTCATCTCGATCCTGCCGTGGCGGCGTCGATACGCGTCGGCGGTCTGCGCCGTCCTGGTCGTGCTCATCGCGTTCAACTGGATTCTGGCCGTACGAGCGCTGCCGGACTTCGAGCGGTACAAGCCGGTTGTTCCCTTGAGCCGGATCATCGAACAGCGCGCCGGCCCCGGCGATGTCGTGGCGCATGTCCAGGTGGCGCTGCCGAGCATGGTGTACTACCTTCGCCGGCACATCGACATCCTCGAGCGCGAGACGTTGACGGAGCAGCTTCGATCCGATCGTCGCGTGTTTGCGGTGCTTCCGGCCGATCGCTACGACGCGTACAAAGGAGAGTTCGGCGTGCCGACCTGCATCATCGGACGCCACCGGACGTCCGACTTCCGGCTCCGCGCGATGCTCGAGAGGCTGGCTCCATCCGAGGTTCTCGTCATCACCAACCGATGCCCCGCGTCGTAAGGCCCGCGGCGCGCGAAGAAACGCCGTGCAACCTGTGCGGTGCCAGCAATGAGGTTGTCGTTGGCACGCGCGATCGCGACGGCCTTCCGCTGCGCACCGTTCTGTGCCGGACCTGCGGTCTGGTCTGGACGAATCCGCGGCCCTCGGCGGCGGACATGAACGCCTATTACGAGACGACGTACCGATCGGACTACAAAGGACAGAGCGCGCCGCCGCTGCGCAAGATCGTGCGGGGGTTTCTCGGCGCGGCGGAGCGCAGGGCGATGCTCCGCGCGTTGTTGGAGGCGCCCCATGAAGGGGCGCCCTACGAGTCGCCGCGTGGGGCACCCCACGAAGGAGCGCCCTTGAGTCGCCGCGTAGGGCACCCCTTTACGGGGTGCCACCGCGAATGCTGGACGTCGGGTGCGGCGCGGGCGAGCTCGTCTATCTGATGCGGCGAGACGGCGTCGATGCCTCAGGACTTGATCCCGGGATCGAGTTCGCGGAATTTGCGCGAACGGTCCTTCGTGTCCCGGTTCAAACCGCGGCTGTCGACGCGGCAACCGTTGCCGCGGCCTCGCAGGACCTGGTCACCATGTTTCACGCGCTGGAGCACGTTCCCGATCCGCGCGCGGTGCTGACGACGGTGCGCGGCTGGATCAGGCGCGGCGGCCACCTGGTGGTCGAAGTGCCCAACATCGCCGCGCGTGTGCAGGCGCCGTCCCACCAGTACCACTACGCGCACCTGTATCACTTCACGGGCAGCACCCTTGGTGCCCTCGGCGCGGCGGCCGGCCTGCGGCTGATCGACCTCAGGCACACGGAGGACCGGGGCAACGTGATTGGCGTGTTTCAGCGTGGCGACGACGAGGAGCGGCCTCCCGCCGGGCTCGCAGGCGAGGCGGCCGAGACTCTTGCGGCGCTGCGCTCGCACACGGCCGTCGGCCACTATCTGTCGGCTGTTCCGTTCACCCGCGCCGTCAGGCCGTCTGCGACGCCGGATCGCTGAAAACCGATTGCTGAGCCGCATCAAGTCCGTCGAAGAGGCCTCCGCTGGGCCGATTCGACCTGATCGGCCGACCTGAAGGTCGGTCTCTACCAACCACGCTCGTAGGGGCCGACCTTCAGGTCGGCCCTCAACTCTGTTTGGCGATCGGCGGTAACCTCGCCTACACTAAGAGTTTCCCGAAGCAGGGGCGGACGATTCCCTACAGATCCAAGACGAACTGGGGCGTGGCCAAGTGGTAAGGCGCGGGTCTTTGGATCCCGTATTCGAAGGTTCGAATCCTTCCGCCCCAACCAGCCTTCGCTAGACAAGCCATGCGAAGGCTGTCTCGCCGAAGCCGCAAGCAGCTACGGCTGGGCGACACGAAGCGCGGACAGACGAGAAAGAGATGAAGCGACCGCCGCTCAGCGGTGCAGGACTGATGGCAACCGGATTTGGCGATCTGAAGATCTTTTCGGGCAGCGCCCACCCGCAGCTGACGAAGGACATCGCCGATTTTCTCGGCATCCCGCTCGGTCAGGCCCGCTTGCGCCGGTTTCCGGACAGCGAGGTGTCGTTTCAGATCGACGAGAACATCCGCGGCGCCGACGTCTTCATCGTGCAGCCGACGTCGAGCCCGGTGGACCAGCACCTGATGGAGATGCTGGTCATGATCGACGCGTTCCGGCGGTCGTCGGCGGCGCGGATCACGGCGGTGATCCCCTACTACGGCTACGCCCGTCAGGATCGGAAGGACAAGCCGCGCGTGCCGATCTCCGCGAAGCTGGTGGCGAACCTGCTCAGCGCGGCCGGCACGAACCGCGTGCTGACGATGGATCTGCACAAGGCGCAGATTCAGGGGTTCTTTGACATCCCCGTGGATCACCTGTTCGCGGCGCCGGTCATCGTCGAGTACTGCGCGCGGCTGCAGGCGGAGGATCTGACGATCGTGTCGCCCGACGCGGGCGGTGCGGAGCGGGCGAGGGCGTATGCGAAGCGCCTCGACGCCGAGCTGGCGATCGTCGACAAACGGCGCACGGAAGACGGCACCGCGGAAGTGATGAACGTGATCGGCGACGTCAACGGCCGCACGTGCATCCTGCAGGACGACATCATCGACACCGCGGGGACGATTCAGAAGGCCGCCACCGCGTTGAAGGATGCCGGGGCGAAGCAGGTGCTGGCGTGTGCGGTGCACGGCGTGTTGTCGGGCCCGGCGATTGAGCGGATTGAGAAGTCGCCGCTCGATCAGCTGATCGTGACCAATTCGATTCCGCTGCGCGGCGAGGCGCAGCAGTGCAAGAAGATCGTCGTGCTGTCGGTGGCGCGGCTGCTCGGCCAGGCGATTCGGAATATCCACGAGGAGACCTCGGTCTCCTCGCTGTTTGTATAGTTCACGCTTCCGCGTCGGTCTCGTTCGTGTTCAGGTTCGGCGGGCGATTCGCCCGGTTGTCGTGAACGGGAAACCGACAGCTTCAGAACCGAACGTGAACACGAACAGAAGTGAGCCGGAGTGAACGCCGGAGGTGAACGTAGGAGTTATGGACGCTACGCTTGACGCTGTAAAGAGAGAAGGTCGCGGGAAGAACGAGGCAAACCGCTTGCGTGCCTGCCGGACAGATTCCTGCCGTCGTCTACGGATCGAAAAAGGAAGGGAAGGCGCCGGAAGGCGTCGCGCTGTCGGTCGATCCGAAATCGCTGCTGCGGATCCTGCACTCCGACTCAGGCGCCAACACGCTGATCAGCCTGCGAGTGGACGGCACCGAGGCGCGCGTGATGGTCAAGGAGTATCAGCTCGATCCGGTCACGCACCAGCTGTTGCACGCGGATTTCTATCAGCTGGCGATGGACAAGGCGATCACGGTCACCGTGCCCATCGTGCTCAAGGGCGAAGCGCGCGGCGTCAAGCTGCAGGCTGGCATCGTCGACTTCGTGACCCGCGACATCGAAGTGACGTGCCTGCCGACCGACATTCCCGGCCACATCGACGTGGATGTCACGGAGCTGATGCTGAACCAGTCGATCCGCGTCAAGGATCTCGCGCAGGATCCGAAGTGGAAGGCGATCACCGACGGCGAGACGATGATCGTGCACGTCGTCATGCCGAAGGCCGAGGAGTCGGCGACGGCCGCGGCGGATGCGACGGCGGAAGCGGCGCCGGCGGCAGGAGCCGAGCCCGAAGTCATCAAGAAGGGCAAGGACGAGAAGGAAGAAAAAGAGAAGAAGTGAAGCTGATCGTTGGGCTCGGGAATCCTGGTCGCGATTATCGGGACACCCGCCACAACGCCGGCTTCATGGTGGTCGACGACATCGCACGGCGCCACAACCTGACGTGGGCGATGGCGCCCTCGCAGGTGCCCGACGCGTTCGTTGGCAAGATATTCGGCCCTTGGGCGCCGAGCCTTGGCGAAGGCGGCTGCTGCTCGCCAAGCCGCTGACCTACATGAATCGCAGCGGCGAGGTGGTGGGGCCGCTGCTGCGCTACTACGACGTCGATCCGGTCGATTTGCTGATCGTCGTCGACGACATCGACCTGCCGTTTGGACGTCTGCGGGCGCGGGCATCCGGATCGGCAGGGACGCATAACGGCCTCCGGTCGGTCGTTGAGCACATCGGTACTGAGTTTTCCCGACTGCGGGTCGGGGTAGGTCGCGGTGACGCGAGACGGGATCTCGCCGATCATGTGACTGCGAAGTTCGAGCCTGCCGAACGCGAGCAGCTCGAATCGGTCATCACCCGGGCGGCCGATGCCGTCGAGATGTTCGCCGCGGAGGGCATCGTCAAGGTGATGAACACGTACAACGCGGACGACGCGGAGTCCGACAACAGACTGACTCCTTGCCACGTCGCAGAGGCGGGCCGTGAGCCGCGGGCTTCATGGGGCGCCTTGCAAGTCCGGCGAGTGCGCCACTAGGGCGCTCCTTGGGTGCCGCTGAAGCGAGTCAACGTCCAGAAGGAGACGTATGAACAGGAAGTACGAGCTCGTCTACGTCGTGTCGCCGGAAGCGACCGACGACCAGGTCACCGAACTGCACACGCAGGTCGAGTCGATCATCCAGCGCCTGAACGGCACGCTCGAGAAGAGCGAGAACTGGGGCCGGCGCAAGCTGGCGTATGAAATCGGCCGCCACAAGGAAGGCACCTACGTGCTGGAGGTCATCCTCGGCGGTGGCGACCTGATGAAGGAAATCGATCGGCGGCTGAAGGTCAGCGATCTCGTCATCCGCCATCTGGTCGTGCGCGTGGACGAGGAGCAGGGCGTGGTCGATCGGATGCGGGAGCGGCGCACGGAAACGTCGCGGCGCCGCCGGATCGCGCGCGGGCTGCCGGCGGATCGCCTGCCGGGCGAAGGTCAGCGCGGCGAGCCGGATGACGATCGTGACGATCGCTTCGATCTCGGCGGGGAGGATATGCGATGAACGGCAGGAAGCATTCGGGCAGGCGGCCGCGGCAAGCCCGCGACGGGCGCAGGCGCGACGGGCAAGGACGGCCAGCGGCGTCCAATGTTCCGCCGCCGTAAGGTGTGCAAGTTCTGCTCGGACAAGATCGACGACATCAACTACAAGGACGTCAAGCTGCTGATGCCGTTTGTGCCCGAGCGCGCGAAGATCCTGCCGCGACGGATTTCCGGCACCTGCGCGAAGCACCAGCGGAAACTGCGAACGGCGCTGATGCGCGCGCGGCAGCTCGCGCTCATCCCGTACACCGCAGAGTAAACAGATAGGTAGAGGCCGACCTTCAGGTCGGCCTTTCGAGGCTGATATGGAAGTCATTCTCAGAGAGCACGTCGATAACCTGGGCAAGCGCGGCGAGATCGTCAAGGTCGCCGACGGCTTTGCCCGCAACTACCTGCTGCCGCGGAAGCTGGCGCTGCCAGCCACCGCCGGCAACCGCAAGCACGTCGAGCGCGAGCGGAAGATCATGGAGGGGCGCGAGGCGGAGGAGAAGGGGGCAGCCGAAGCCATCGCCAATCGGCTGGCGGCGGTCGAGATCGCCATCGCCCGCCGTGTTGGCGACACCGAGCAGCTCTATGGCTCGGTGACCGCATCCGACATCGTCGACTTCCTCAAGAGCAAGGGCTTCGAGGTGGATCGACGCAAGCTGATCCTGCCCGAGCCGCTCAAGGCGCTCGGCGAATACGACGTGCCACTGAAGCTGCACCGCGAAGTGACGGTGCCGCTGAAGGTCAAGGTGGTGAAAGAGGGCGCCTGACGCTACACCGCAGACTGATCAATCGGCCGGCCCGACTCCAGGGCCGGCCCTCACTCGCCAGATAGAGCATCCCGTTCTCACCGAGCGCAACGCCTTCGCCCTGAGGCTCGCGCAACCCCTCGATCGGTATCCGAGACCTGGGGCGAACACTCCCGCTCGCGAAGGAGATCGGCGGTGCGATAGGTCACGACTTCGTCGGATGTCCGCACAGCGACCGACGCTCCGTCAGCCGACGCCTCGGCGTCGGTGACCGCCACCAGCCCAAGCTGGCCGATGCGCTTCAGCGTCACCACGCGCCGCGCCTCGTCGAGCGGCGCAGTCCCATAGACGATGCCCGTCCGATCCCGCGTAATGATGAACAGCCGTCCATCGACGACGAACATCGCCTCGGCGTTGTGTGCGCCGTCGGGGTACGAGACGTTGAACAGGAGCGGCCTCTCGACCCGTTCGGCGCCAGGATCCGGCTCCGGCAGCACGTAGACCTGAACGGCGCGCCGCGTCAGGCTGTTGTCGCCGATGTCTCCGATGTAGAGACACGCGTCAGGCCTGCCCTGCGCAGCCTCGATGGGCTTGCAGGACGCTGCCGAGATGTCTTCCCAGTCGCGGGTGCGGATCGGCACTCGCACCGTGCCCACCACCGCGCCGTCGGCATCGAGCGCAAACAGATCCGGCTCGTTGCCCGAGTCGTTGTGCGTCCAGAGGAGGCCGGGCCGACGGCGGCTGACGGCCAGCCCGCTCGCTTCGGGTACGTCCGGCAGCAGCGTCGGGCCCTGCTCGACGGTGCATGGACCGGCCGCCTTGCTGGGTGAGAGTGCCGCAACCGCAAACAGCGCCCCCACTACGCAGACCACCGCCGCGGCGAGTTTCCAGAGTTCACCGCGCGTATCAATCCGTGCCGCCCTTCATCGCTGATAAGCTACCGCGTCATGCTGAAAGCGACTGCGGGAAAGATTCTGCCGACGACGATCACGGGCTCGCTGCCGCGGCCGAGCTGGTATACGGAAAACCTGGGGAACCGGTCGTTCCTCGACGCGATGGTGATTTCGCGGTTCCGCGAGCAGTATGTCGACGCGCTGTCGGTGTATCTGCGGGAACAGGAAGTGGCGGGGCTGGACATCGTCACCGACGGCGATTGCCGGTTCAACCAGGACATCGGCGGCCAGAGCTGGACGAGCTATCCGCCGAACCACATGGCCGGGTTCGACACGGCGCACCCGAAGCTGGCGGCGGTGGGGGCGGGCGGCATCGGGTTTCCCCGGGGCCACATTCTGCACGACTACCTGGAAGCGCGGGTGATGCCGAAGATCGTCGGGCCGATCGGGCGCGGCGAGCTGCAGTATGCGGAGATGTTCAAGGCGGCGCAGCGGCTGACGACGCGGCCGGTGAAGTTCGGGACGGTGACGCCGGAGCTGGTGGCGTTTGCGGTGCAGGACGAGCACTACACGGACATTCCCAGCCGGATCATGGCGATCAGCGACGCGTTCAACGAGGAGCTGCACGACCTGGCGGATGCCGGCTGCCCGGTGATCCAGATGGAAGAGCCGCAGATCCACCTGCTGGCGGCGCGCGGCTACGTGGACAAGGTGATCAATCCCGAGTTCATGCTCAAGGTGTTCAACAACACGGTGAAGGGGCTGCGGGCGAAGACGGAAGTGTGGTGCCACACCTGCTGGGGCAACCCGTCGCAGCAGCGGATGTTTGGCAGCGTGCAGTCGTACAAGCCGGCGCTGGAGCTCCTGAACCAGGTCGACGCCGATGTGATCACGTTCGAGATGAAGAGCTCGAACCTGCTGGACCTGGAAGAGGCGGGGAAGGCGATCACGGAGAAGAAGGTGGTGATCGGGGCGATCGACCACCACACGCTGCAGATCGAAACGCCGCAGGAAGTGGCCGACGTCATTCGGGCGGCGCTGAAGGTGATTCCGCCGGAGCGGCTGATTCTGTCGTCGGATTGCGGGATGGGGCGCGAGGGGATGAGCCGGCGGCATGCGTTCTACAAGATGGTGGCGCTGGTGCAGGGGACGAACCTCGTGAAGCAGGAGCTCGGCCTGCCGCTGGCGGAATCGCTCGGCGCGGATCCCAAATTCTCGCTGTTGCGAACGAAGTCGAAGTCCGGTTAGTCGGATCGTGGGGCGAGCCTTGTCAGGCTCGCCTTTCGACGGTCCGGAGTTCAGTGCATGAAGGTCGGTTTCATAGGTCTTGGCCGAATGGGGTCGGGCATGGCCCGTCGGATTCTGTCCGGGCGGCCACGAGCTTGCCGTCTACGACGTCGCCCCGGCGGCTGTGAACGCACTCGTTGCCGACGGCGCTCGTGGCACGGCGTCATTGCGCGAATTGTGCGCCGGCCTGGAGGTTGTGGTCACGATGCTCGTGGACGACGCCAGCGTGGTGAGCATCGCCACCCAGCCGGGCGGGTTATGTGACTCGCTGCCACGAAGGGTGCGATTCATCTCGCGATGGGAACCTACGGCGTCGACGCGATTCGGACGCTCGAGGCGGCGCACGCGCAGGCGGGGCAGACACTGGTGGCGGCGCCGGTGCTTGGCCGGCCCGACATGGCCGCGTCCGGCCAGCTCGGCGTCGTGCCCGGCGGGCCCGAGGACGCCGTTGCACGCTGCGCGCCGCTGCTGAACCTGATCGGCCGCAGGATCTTTCCGGCTGGCCCGCGGCCTGAGTGCGCGACGGCGATCAAGCTCGCGAACAACGCGGTGCTCGGGTGCGCCATGGTCGCGATGGCGGAGGGCTTTGCGCTGGTCCGCAAGTACGGCGTGCTGCCGCAGGTCTTTCAGGATGTGATGGTCGAGGGGCTGTTCGCGGCGACCGCGTACAAGGTCTACGGCCAGAAGATGGTCGACGAAAGTTACGACCAGGTCGGTTCGCCGATCACGGTCGGCCTCAAAGACGCGCTGCTGATCGCCGCGGCAGCCGATCTGGCCCGCGTGCCGATGCCGAGCCATGACGTCTATCATCAGCGATTGCTCGGCGCCGTCGCACACGGCGATGCCGACCGCGATCAAGCTGTCCTCGCCCGCGAACAGGCGCGGGCTGTCGGGTATCGATTCGTAGAATACGCCGTTGTAGGCCAGGGTCCCGCCGCAGCGAAGATCCATCGAGGCGGACCCGGCGGAAATAAGGCGTGGCCGTGCGCGAAGGAACGACCGGACGACTGTCGCGGCGGCAAGTTACTCAAGAGCGGCGCGGCCGCTGGCGGCGCTGCGTTTACTCGCGCGGGGGCGGCGCCCGCGTTTCTGCGCAGGCGCCTGCCGTCATAACGCGGCGTCGATTCAGAGCGTGGATCTCTCGCGGCACCGGGCCCGGACGCACAACGCTCCACGACGTGACGCTCCGGCCAATTTCCGGCCGCCAGGTCGTTGTGCGGACGGAAGCTACCAACCTCTGTTACTCGAACGTACCTGCCGTGCTCGGACTGCAGCCGCCTGCTGCGGCGACTGGTGCGACGCCAAGCCCGCTCGCCATCGCGATCGGGCATGCGGCAGATGAACGAGATGGCGATCATCCAGGGCCACGGTGGGGTCGGCATCGTCGAAGCCGTTGGCCCGGAAGTGCGGCGTGTTCAGGTTGGCGACCGCGTTCTGCGTCTCGGGAACTCCGCACTGTGGCGTCGTGTTATCACTGCCTGCGCGGCCGCTCCGACATGTGCCAGTTCCTCAGTGCCATCGGCGCCGACGATCTCGTGCCGATCGCCGACATGAGCGACGGCACACCAGGTGTTCGAGAACTCCCACATCGGCGGTCTCGCCGAGCTGATGGTGACGTTCGAAGAATGGGTCGTGCCGGTCTTCACAAAGGCGACTGCCGGTGGATCTCGGGATGGTGCTGAGTTGTGTCAGTGTGGCGGGCCTTGGCGCGGCCCTCTCGCCGTCGCTGGCGCCGGTCGAGGCCGGCGTCCACCGTGGCCGTCGTCGGTTGCGGCCCGCTGGGCTTGAGCGCGGTTCAGGGCGCGCGTATCGCCGGCGCGTCGACGATCATCGCCATCGATCCCATTCACGTTCGCCGTGAGACCGCGCGCACAGTCGGCGCCACGCACGTGCTCGATCCGAACGCGGAAGGGGCGAAGCTCGTCGAGCGGGTGCGTGCGCTGGCCGCGTGGCCGACTGACCGACTGTGGTCGGGCGGCCGTAACCCTGGCGGGCGCCGTCCGGGTGCCGGCGCAGACTTCGTGATCGAGGCAGCGGGCGCCGATAACGCGACGCCGAAGCTGGAGCGGAGCCCGGATCCGACGGGTGTTCAGGCGGTGCAGCAGGCATATCAGATGTGCGCGCTGGGCGGGCATCTGATCACCACCAGCCTTGTTCGAGGAAACATCTCGATTCCCGGCACGCAATTTACGATTGGCGGTGTGACGCACCACCCGGGCCAGGCCGGCGGCGCCAGCCCGATGCGCGACGTCCCGAAGTTCGTTCGCCTGCTCGACGAGGGTCAGTACAACGCGAAGGCTCTGGCCTCGACAATGCGTGCCTCTAGCACGCATGCTCGAGGCGTACGAAGAAGTCGCCTATCGAACGACAATAACGGCGATCATGACGGGGTGAGCCGGTCACTGGAGGACAAGATGCGTGTAACCCGACGGTCCGTGGCTGCCGTGGCGCGGTGTGTCACCGTTGCTCTCGTGGTTCTTGGTGTGCCGTTCGCATCCGAGCGTCTGGCTGCTCAGTGGCTGAACAATCCGACTCCGGGCGTGCCGCGGAAGGCCGATGGCAAGGTCAACATGACAGCGCCTGCGCCGCGACTGGCGAACGGCAAGCCGGATCTGTCCGGACTCTGGATGACCGGGAGCCGAATCGCGGCAACGGCGCGGGACCGCCGCCGGCAGAGGCCCGCGACGAGCCTGGCGATCCGACGAACATCACGTCTTCGCGCCAGATGAGGGACATGGGCGTCGATCTGCCAGGAGGGTTGCCGTATCAACCGTGGCTCATCCCGATCGTCAAGGAACGCACGGCGAACGAGGCGATAGACGATCCGCACATCAGGTGCCTGCCGGACAATTTCCTGCGCGCGTACGGACTGCCGCATTTACTCAAGTTCGTCCATTCGCCGCAGCTGCTGGTCGTGCTGAATGAAATGAACGCCGGATACCGCCAGGTGTTCACCGATGGCAGGCCGTTGCCAAAGGATCCGAATCCATCGTGGCAGGGATATTCGTCGGCGAACTGGTCCGGCGATACCCTCGTGATCGACACGATCGGCCTGCGCGACGATACGTGGATCGATTGGAATGGAAGCGTGCTCACCGAAGCCGCCAAAGTGCGCGAGGAAATCCGTCGTCCGGACTTCGGCCACCTCGAAATCAAAGTCACCGTTGACGATCCCAAGGCCTACACCAAGCCGTGGATCGTCACGCTGAAGCAGCGCATCGTCGTCGATACAGAGTTGATCGACGAAATCTGTCTGGAAAACGAGAAATTCGAGGAGTTCGTCGATCGCCTCAAGAAGTAAAGGGCCAAGGCCGCAGGCCCAAGGCCTAAGGGCTGGTCAAGGAATCAGGCTGAAGACTTAAAAGCGCGCGACGGATCAGTTGGCCGTCGGTCGCTCCGCTGAATCGATTACGAGCACTTCGACCGGCCCAAGAACCCACAGATGACAAAGATCGCCAATCGGGTCATCGGTTGCTCTCAGAGAAACGCCGATCCTACCGCCTGAGCTTATCCCTTATCCCTGGACCAGCCCTTGGGCCTTAGGCCTTCGCCCTTAGGCCTTCAGAGTGCCGGCGGCACGTAAGTGAGCGTGTAGTTCAGCGCCCACACGAGGAACAGCACCAGCGGCACGTGCACGGCGAACTGCAGCATCGAGTAGCCGACGATGTCGCGTGCCTTCAGGCCCAGGATGCCAACCAGCGGCAGCATCCAGAACGGATGGATCAGGTTCGCCAGCGCCTCTGTTGCGTTGTACGTCTGCACGACCCAGCCAAGATGCACGTGCTGTGACTTCGCCGCCTCGAGCATGTACGGCGCTTCGATCAGCCACTTGCCGCCGGCCGACGGGATGAACAGCCCGAGGAACGCCGAGTAGATGCCGATCATCACCGGGAAGGTGTGCTCGGTCGACACATTGACGAAGAAGTGCGCCATCATCGTCGCCAGCCCCGACTCCGTCAGCATCTTCACGATGCCGGCGTACAACGGATACTGAATCAGCACCCCTCCCACCGGTGCCACGGCGCTGGCGATGGCGTTCACGAACGAGCGTGGCCGCCAGTGCAGCAGCAGTCCGACCATCAGGAACGTGAAGACGTAGTGATTCAGGTCGAGCAGGATCCCCGCGCCTGCCGTCGCCACTTCGCGGGCGAGATAGCCGAACCCGAGCACGCATACGACCACGGTGAGCAGCGGGCTGTACTCGAGCCATTCCCCCGGCTTCTCCGCGCGGCCGACCACCTGCACGGGTGGCGTGTAGGTGACGCCCATCTCTTCCATCCCGCGCGCTTGCGCCGGCGCCGGCGCGGAGTAATACGAGACGATCATCGACGCGACGATGATCAGCGCAGCGATCAGGAGGCTTTGCCAGAGGAAGAGCGTCTCGCTCAGCGGGATGATCCCGCTGATCTTTTCGATTGCGTCTGGCAGGGATGCCGGCGCTGCCATGATCAGCGCTGCGGACGAGGACAGGCCGAGCGCCCACACGCTGCCGACGCCAAGATACGCGGCTGCTCCGATCGCGCGATAGTCCGAGCCTTTCACGCGATGCGCGACCTCGCGCGCGAGCAGGCCGCTGAAGATCAGGCTGAAGCTCCACGACACGAGCGACGCCAGCATCGAGAACAACCCCACGTACGCGGCGGCGCCGCGACCCGTCTTCGGCACGCTCGCCATCCTCCGGATGACGGCATAGACAGGCGCCGATGTCGCCACGGCGTAGCCGGTGACGATGATCATCGACATCTGCATGGTGAAGGCGACGAGGTCCCAGAAGCCCGACCCGAACCACTGCGCGCTCTGCAATCGGCGATGCGCCCGCGGCCAGCGTGGCGACGAAGACAATTGCGACGGCCGTGAGCGCGAGCGCGAAGGCGTCGGGGAACCAGCGTTCGAACCAGTCCGATAAGCGAAGACCGATGCGTGCGAGACCGGACTCGGCGCGGAGGGATTCGACATGCCACATCGGCCTCTACCTGTCCCGTCGGCATCCTGCCCCAGCCGCCGGGGCCGGGGCCGATACCAGCGCGTGTCCCAGCCCGTGGGCTCCGCGTCGGGCCGGTTCATCATGACGGCCTGCACTTCCTGGATTTTTCCCGACTTGACCGTGAAGAACTCGGCCACCAGCCGATCGATGGACGTGACCGAGGCGGCATTCTGCGACGCCGTCGACCTTGCCGAAGCGCAGGATGACCAGCACGATGCCGCGCTTTTCATCGACGACCGCGTAGCGGCGATCCCACAGGTTGCGGCCGACGAACCGGCCGCGGTCGAATCCGTCCTGGTGCCGTCGTGTAGACGCCGTTGCGGATGTTGCCCGTGAACTGGGCGCCGTTCTCGAAGCGCCGCGTATCGGGCTGCAGGTCGGCGCGGTGATAGTCCGGCGTGCCGTTGGTCTGGAAGGCGCGGAAGTAGCCGTCGGCCACGGCGACCAGCCCGTAGTAGGAGTCGCGTTCGGCCGGCGGGATCGGAGAGCGTGAGAAACGCCGAGGGCTTCGGATCGAGCTGCTCGGGACCCCACCACTGCTCGCCGGCATCGCCCTTGTTGCAGCGGACGATCTCCATCTCCGTGATGGCGCCGCCCGCCACCTTCAGGCGCACGATCTCCATCGTCTCCGAGCCGTCGTCGTTGGTGATCACCACCTGCGTGCCGGTATCGCCGAGGCGCTCGTTGACGGCATCGAACCGCCAGCGCACGGCCTTCGCCGCCGGCCAGAAGGTCGCCGCCAGCGGCGACTGCCTGCCGTTCAACGTAATGCGCGCCTTCGCTGCCTGAGGCAGCGCGCGCAGGATCGTTGGCGACAAGCGCCTGGTAGTACGCGTCGACGAAGCCGGTGAGGCAGGCGCGGTTGCAGGCGATGGGCGCCCACCCGCCGCGCGTGGGCCCGTAGTCCGGCGCCCACGCCGAGGGCAGCTTCTCGTCGCGGTTCACCATCACCGCCTGGATGTCGAAGATCTCTCCCTTGCGGACGGCGAAGAACTCGGCCACCAGACGCTCCGCGGCCTGCGCCGGGCGATTCGGTTTCACGCCCGTCTTCAGCCCGAAGCGCGCGACGCTCATCACGACGCCGTATTCCTCGTCCACGACCGGGTACCGCAGGTCCCAGATATTGCGGCCCGCATGGAAGCCGCCATCGAACTGCTCCGCCGCGCTCATCGGCGGCGTGCCCTGCAGCGCGACGTCGGTCGTCTTGAAGCCGTTCTCCAGGCGCGGCACGTGCGGCCAGAACGCGGCCGGACGGTATTCGGGCGTGCCGTTGGTGTTGAACGCGCGCCAGTACCCTTCCGCGGCGGCGATGAGGTCGTAATAGGAATCCTGCTCGGCCGGCCGGATGGGCGTCGTGAAATTCGGGTTCGGCTTCTGCAGCGTCTTCAGGTCGAACAGGCCGCCCTCTGCGACGTTGCGGATCAGCATCGCCTCGACTTCCGCGATCCGGCTGTCCTTCACCTTCAGCCGGAAGGCGTAGATGAACTGTGAACCGTCCGCATTGGTGATCACCGTCTGTGTGCCCGTGTCGCCCAGGCGCGGGTTGGCGATGTCGATGCGGGCCTGGACGGACGCCGCCTGATCCCAGAACAGCCTGCCCGCGCGGGACGACGTCGTCGTTCAAGGTGAGCTTGGCGTTGGGAGCCAGCGGCAGGCGCGAGGGATCGTTGGCAAGGAGGCCAGCCACATAGGTGTCGACGACACGGGTCAGGCATGCCCGATCGCATGCGTGCGTGACGCCCCGCTGGTTCTGGGCCGACGCCGGCGCGGCAGTCAGCAAAGCGAGCGCTGCGACCGCGGTCACGGCGCGTTCAGCACGAACACGTGTCATAGGCGTTTCTGCGGGCCGGAGCCGGATTCAGCGAGCGGCGAGTCGACCTGTGCCATCGGGCGGCGAATATATCAGAGGGGGTATACTGCGCTCACAATGCAAAATGCAAAATTCAAAATGCAAACCGTGAGTGAACGCCGCCGCAACAGGCTAGGACGTGGTACCCGGGTTCTGTTTGCATTTTGCATTTTGCATCTTGCATTACTGCTTCCATCCACCGCCTCTGCGCAGTTGCTGGCGGCTAAAGAAGGCCCCATCGCCTACGGCCACCATCACGTCAACGCGACGAATCCCGCGGAGCACAAGAAGTTCTGGGCGGATACGCTTGGCGGCACGGTGATCAAGGTCGGCACCGACAACCGCGAGATTGTCCGCATGCCCAACGTCCTCGTCTTCATGCGCGAGCAGGCGGCGAAGGGCGGGACCAAAGGCTCGGTGCACGATCACATCGGGCTGTCAGTTCCGAACCTGCGTCAGACGCTCACGAAGGTGACCGCGAACGGCTTCCGCAACATCACGGCGCAGGACTCGCTTCCGGGTCAGAAGGTCAACGGCGACATCGTCGAGCTCGGCGCCGGCGCGGTCAGCGCGCTCGCCTACGTGCTTGGTCCGGACGATGTGAAGGTGGAGCTGCTCGAGATGAAGGCGCAGACCGAGCCAGTGAAGTTGCATCACGTTCACTTCTATCGGGACGCAGCAGGCCAGGCCGAGATGCGCGACTGGTACATCAAGGTGTTTGGTGCGACCGCCGCGGCTGGCGCGAATCCGAATTTCGTCTCGGCGAACCTGCCGGGCGTCGTTCTCAATTTTTCCGCGACGCCTACGCCGACCGCGGCGACGACCGGCCGGGCCCTCGATCACATCGGCTTCGAGGTGAAGGACCTCCAGGCGTTTCTGGCGAAGCTCGACGCGCAGGGCATCAAGCCGTCGGTGCCCTTCCGGCGCGTTGACGCCCTCGGTCATCAACATCGCCTTCATCGTCGACCCGTGGGGCACGAACATCGAGCTCACGGAAGGTCTCGACAAGATTCAGTAGGTTCCGGTCAACTCCCAACTTCCGACTCCCAAACGGGCCGACCACCGGAATCGTGAAGGATACTCACAAGGCAAACACTCATGGCTAATCTTGGATTTGTCGGGCTCGGGGCAATGGGCAGTCGGATCACCAAACGATTGCTGGCCAAGGGCCACGCGGTGACCGGCTACGATCTCTTTCCTGCGAAGCAGCCGGAGCTTGTCGCAATGGGGGGGACGTGGGCGTCCTCGCCTCGCGCCGTGTGTGAAGCCGCCGACACGACGTTCGTCATGGTGACCAACACCGCAGCGCTCGAAGGCGCGTCGCAGGGACCGGAGGGGCTGCTGGCCGGCCTCGGCGCCGGCAAGCTGCTCATCGACATGAGCACGGTCGGCCCAGCGACCAGCCGCGCGCTGGCAGCGAAGGTGCGGGAAAAGGGCGCCGACATGCTCGACGCGCCGGTCTCGGGCAGCATCTCGATGGTCGAACAAGGCAAGCTGTCGATCATGGTCGGCGGACATCGCGCGACGTTCGACAGCGCCAAGCCGCTGCTCGAGGACATCGGCCAGAAAGTCACTTACATCGGCGAGAACGGCCTCGCATTGTCCATGAAGCTCGCGACCAACATCAGTATCGCCGTCCAGATGCTCGCGTTGGCCGAGAGCGTCGTTCTGGCTGAGAAGGCCGGCGTGGCCCGCGAAACGGCGATTGAGGTGCTGACCAATAGCGCGATCGCTTCGCCGCTGGTGCAATACAAGGGGCCGTGCGTCCTGAAGATGCCCGAGCAACCAATGTTCAGCGCGAACATGATGCAAAAGGATGTGACGCTCGCGCTCGAGCTGGCCCGCGAGGTGCAGGTGACGTTGCCCACCGGGGCCGTGGTCAACGAGTTCTTGTCGTCCGCACGCGCGCAGGGCCTTGGGGAACAGGATTTCGCCATCCTGTTCCAATGCTCGCCAAGCTTTCAGGAGTCCACCGCATGACCACCGCCACGAAGATGGCGACTGATCCCGCGATGAAGATCGGAAAAGAGAAGCTGCTGCGCTTGTATCGGCGGATGGTCGCGATTCGCCTGTTCGAGGAGCGGGTCAACGACCTCTATACCCGCGCGCTGATGCCCGGGCCTCGCGCACCTCTATATCGGTGAGGAAGCGATCGCCGTCGGCATCTGCGAGGCGCTGCATTCCGACGACTACATCACCAGCACCCATCGCGGCCACGGACACTGCCTCGCCAAAGGCGCGACGCCGGATCTGATGTTCGCGGAGCTGCTCGGCAAGGAAGCCGGCTACTGCAAAGGCAAGGGCGGCTCGATGCACATCGCCGATCCCGCCACCGGCAACCTCGGCGCCAACGCGATCGTCTGCGGCAGTGCCGGCATCGCGACCGGCGCGGCCTACTCGTCGAAGTTCCTGAAGAACGGTCGCGTGGCGGTCTGCTTCTTCGGCGAGGGCGCGCTCGGCCAGGGCATGCTGTACGAGGAGATGAACCTCGCGCAGCTGTGGAAGCTGCCGGTCATCTTCGTCTGCGAGAACAACAGCTACAACGAGTACACGCACTTCTAGGAATCGACCGCCGGCGACGTGGCGGCGCGCGCCGCGGCGTTCGGCATTGCCACCGAGACCATCGACGGCCAGGACGTGCGCGACGGTCTATCAGACGGCGTCCACGTACATCGAGCGCGCGCGTCGCGGCGAGGGTCCGGCGTTCCTGCAGTGCATCACCTACCGCTATCACGGCCATCACGTCGGCGATATCGCGCGCGCCTACTACCGGCCGAAGGCGGAAGAGCAGGAGTGGGTGACGCAGAAGGACCCGGTCACGCTGCACGGCGAGTGGCTGATGGACAGCGGCGTGGCCGACCGCGCGGCGCTCGACGCGATCCAGGAAAAACTCGTCGTAGAAATGGACGCGGCGGTGGAGTTCGCGGTCAACGCCTCCTATCCGGATCCGAGTCAAGGTGACCGAGGACATCTATGCCCTGAAGCAGCAACCGCGACGGCGGCGCCAACGCGCGACGCCACGAGGAGATCGGTTTCGGCGACGCCATCTCGTGAGGCGATCGCCGAGGAAATGCGCCGCGACCCGACGGTCGTCCTGATGGGCGAGGACGTCGCCGAGGCGGGCACGACGTTCAAGGTGCTGAAGGGCCTGGTCGAGGAGTTCGGCACGAACCGCATCATCGACACGCCGATTTCCGAGGCCGGCTTCACCGGCCTGGGCGTCGGTGCGGCGATGACCGGCATGCGGCCGATCGTCGACATCATGTTCGGCGACTTCCTGAGCTGATCATGGACCAGGTCGGCAACCAGGCCGCCAAGATCCACTACATGTCGGGCGGCAAGTGGAAGGTGCCGATGGTCATCCGCGCCACGATGGGGGCGACGCGACGGTCGGCCGCGCAGCACTCACAGTCGCTGCACGCCTGGCCGAGCCACATTCCGGGGCTGAAGGTGGTGATCCCGTCGACGCCCGTACGACGCGAAGGGGCTGTTCAAGGCCGCCGTGCGCGACGACAACCCGGTCGTGTTCTTCGAGGACAAGATCAGCTACACGCAAGGTCAAGGGCCCGTGCCGACGAGGACTACATCATTCCGCTCGGCGTCGCTGACGTGAAGCGCGAGGGCAGCGACATCACGTTCGTCGCCACCAGCAGCATGGTGCAGGTGGCGCTCGGCGCCGGCGCGATGCTCGAGGAGGTCGGCATCAGCGCCGAGGTCGTCGATCCGCGGACGACCTGGCCGCTCGACGAGAGAGACGCTGATCGAATCGGTGAAGAAGACGTCGCGCTGCATCGTCATGGACGAAGGGTACGGCCGATACAGCGTCGCCGGCGAGCTGGCCTCGACGGTGCAGGAGGGTGCGTTCTACGACCTCGACGGCCCCGTGCGCCGCCTCTGCGCGATGCACGTGCCGATTCCGTTCTCGCCGTCGCTCGAAGACGTGACCGTGCCGACCGAGAAGCAGGTCTTCGACCTCGCGCGGCAGATGTGCAATAGGTAGCGAGGTTGGATCGGTCAGCCGCGGAGACGCGGAAGGCTCAGAGATAGTTCCGGTGCACGATTCTCCGACGTCTGAATGCCTCCGCGGTTCTGGGAACGAGGAGATGCAGTGGCAATCAAGACCTACGGCACGATGGCGGTGGACTGGGAGCGCCGGATCGACTTCGATCGGCTGCGCCGCGAGCGCCTCGCACGCATCAAGAAGCTGCTGGCGGAGTCGGAACTGGGCTCGGTGCTCTGCTTCGACATGAACAACGTCCGCTACATCACGGCCACGCACATCGGCACGTGGGCGCAGGACAAGATCAGCCGCTTCACGCTGCTGCCGCAGAACGACGAGCCGATCCTCTGGGACTTCGGCTCGGCCGCGAAACATCACCGCCTCTACTGCGACTGGCTCGGCGAGCGCTCGCGCGCCGGCATCCCGCTGATGCGCGGCGCGATGACGCCGGAGATGGGCCGCTCCGAGGACGTGCGCCGGAAGATCTACGTCGAGCTCGAGGAGCGCGGCCTGCACAAGGAGCCGGTCGGCGTGGACGTCGTCGAGCCGCCGGTGCTGTTCGCGCTGCAGAAGGCGGGCCTCACCATCGTCGACGGCCAGCAGCTGATGTCGGACGCGCGCGAGATCAAGACGGAGGACGAGATCTCGCTGCTGACGCACTCGGCGGCGATGGTTGACGCGGCCTACTACGAGCTGTACAAGCGCGATGAGGCCCGGCATGCGCGAGAACGACGCGGTCGCGCTCGTCGCCCAGCGCGCTCTACGAGATGGGTTCGGAGTACGTCGAGGGGGTCAACGCCATCTCCGCCGAGCGCGCCAGCCCGCACCCGCACGTGTTCTCGGATCGCATGATGCGGCCGGGCGACCCGGTGTTCTACGACATCCTCCACTCGTACATGGGCTACCGCACCTGCTACTACCGGTGCTTCGCGATCGGCTCGGCGTCGCATCAGCTGGTGGATGCCTACAAGCGCTGCCGCGATTACCTGGACGCCTCGATCGAGTTGATCCGTCCCGGCCGCTCGACCGCGGAAGTGGCCTCGGTGTGGCCGAAGGCCACGGAGTTCGGGTTCCCGGACGAGGAAGCGGCCTTCGCGCTGCAGATGGGGCACGGCATCGGCCTGGCCATCTGGGAGAAGCCGATGATCAGCCGCCTGGTGTCGCTCGAGCATCCGCACGAGATCAAGCCGGGCATGGTGTTCGCGCTCGAGACGTTCTGGCCGACGAAGGACGGCACGAGCGCGGCGCGCATCGAAGAGGAGATTGTCGTGACGGAGACCGGCCACGAGGTGATCACGCGGTTCCCGGCCGAGGAGCTGCTGGTGGCCGGCGCGCCGTTCGTCACGGTCGGCGGGCAACTGCCGCTCGTGCGCGAGACCGAGGCGCGCGCCCAACAAGGAAGTCCGGGAGATGGTGGCGCGCGGCGGCTCGTGCTGAAGCGCCGAAGCCCGTCGGAGCGAAGCCTTAGATGGCCGTCTGCGTCGTGATGCCTGCGCTCGAGATGGCGCAGGAAACGGGCAAGCTCGTGTCGTGGCTGAAGAAGGATGGCGAGCAGGTCAAGAAGGGCGAGATGCTCCTCGAGGTCGAGACCGACAAGGCGGTGGTTGAGATCGAGGCGCAGGCCGACGGCGTCCTCGGCGGCATCACCGCGAAGGTGGGCGACGTCGTGCCGGTCGGGCAGACGATCGCCTGGCTGCTGAAGCCGGGCGAGACCGTGCCGCAGCCGTCGGCGCCGACACAGACCGGCCGAACGGATGGACGCGGCGCCCGCTGCCGCCGCGGCGGCGCCGCGCCGGCCGCCGCCGAACCGGCGTCGGTCGCCGGCGCGCGCGATTTCGCCGAAGGCGCGCAAGCTCGCGCGCGAGCACGGCGTCGACATCGCGAAGATTGAAGGGTCCGGCCCCGGCGGCGAGATCCTCGCGGACGACATCATGAAGGCCGCGGCAGCGGTGCTCGCCGCACCCGATCGCCATCGCACCGCGGCGCCAGTGCCGCTGCACCGACCAGCGGCAGCCGCATCGCACCGACCAGCGGCAGCTGGCGTCGCACCAGACGCGATCTGCTTCGATCGGCCGCATCATGGCCGAGCGGACGACGCAGAGCTGGACGACGGTGCCGCATTTCTTCGTGGCGCGCGACGTCGACGCCGTCGGCGCTCAACGCGGCGCGCGAGCGCTGATCCCGGTCATCGAGCAGTCGCACGGCGTGAAGGTGACGCACACCGACTGATGGTGGCGGCCGTCGCGCGGGCGCTGCGCCAGCATCCGCGCATGAACGGCAGCTGGGACAACGGCAGCATCACGATGCATCCGGACGTCAACGTCGCGCTGGCGATGGCGGTGGAGAACGCCGTGGTCACCGCGGTCATCAAGCAACGCGGACAGGCTGGCCTGGGCGACATCGCGAAGCAGCGCAAGGAGCTGGCCGAGCGCGCGCGCGCCAACCGGCTGCAGCCGGCCGACATCAGCGGCGCCACGTTCACGATCAGCAATCTCGGCATGTTCAGCGTCGACGCGTTCACGGCGATCATCGTGCCGCCGCAGGCCGGCATCCTCGCCGTCGGCGCGATCACCGATCGCGTCGTGGCGGTCGACGGCATGATCGGCGTCCGGCCGATGGTGAACGCTGACGCTGTCGTCGGATCACCGCGTGATCGACGGCGCCCGCGCCGCGAGTTCCTGAACGACGTCGTGACGGCGCTGGCGGAGGCGGACAAGCTGCGTGATCATGGCGGGTCACTGTCACGGACCCGCCGGCACGAGTCACCGGGCGCGCGTGATCATGATCTCAGTAGCCCCAGTGCCTCGGAGTGCGGAGCCGGGAGCACGATGGATCTCCGACTGAAAGGCCGCGTCGCCGTCGTCACCGGCGCGAGCAAGGGCATCGGCAAGGCGATCGCGCGCGGGCTGGCCGACGAGGGGGTCAACCTCGTGCTGCTGGCGCGCGGCAAGGAGGCGCTCGAGCAGGCCGCCGAGCGAGATCCGCCGCGAGCAGCGGCGTGAGGTGCTGGCGGTGCCGGCGGACGTGCGCAGACGCCGAATCGGTCGAAGGCGGCGGCCGAGGCGCGCCGGCGGAGTTCGGGACCGTCCACATCGTCGTCAACAACGCCGGCAGCGGCATCCGGCGGCTGGAGCGCCAGATCACCTGGCCGGACACCGAGTGGCTGGACGACCTCAACCTGAAGCTGATCGGCATGCTGCGCGTGATGCAGGCGTTCCTGCCGGTCGATGCCGCGCGACTGGACCGGCCGCGTCATCAACATCAGCGGTATCGCCGGCGTCAGCGCCTTCATCGGCGCGCTGACGCACGGCCTCAACAACTCGGCGATGAATCACGCGACGACGTACCTGGCGCGGGATCTCGGCGCGGAGAAGATCACCGTCAACGCCGTGGTGCCCGGGCTCGATCGCGACCGAGTGGCGCGCAGGCTGGGCCGAGAACATGGGGAAGCAGCAGGGCATGACCAAGGAGCAGTTTCTCGACGACATCTGCAAGGCCTGGGGCATCGTCTCAGGGCCGCTGGGGCACGATGGAGGAGCTGGCGGACATCGTGGTGTTCCTCGCCTCCGACCGCGCCGGCTACATCAACGGCGCGCGCATCGCCGTTCGACGGCGGATACGCGATCAACCCGAGGTAGTGCGGACTGAGGTCAGATAGTTCGACGGCACTGCGTACGTAGCCGGCTCCTCAGCCGGCTAGGTAGCAGCTCATGGCAACGACATCGACCACCGCACCGACCGGCGTCACGCTCAGGGACCCGAACTCTTCCGCCAGGCCTGCTACATCGACGGCGCCTGGGTCGAACGCCGCTCGGCGCCACGATCGCCGTCGACAACCCGGCGACCGGCGAGGTGATCGGCACCGTGCCGAAGCTGGGCGCGCGCCGAGACGCGCGAGGCGATCGAGGCGGCCGAACCGCGCGTTGCCGGCGTGGCGCAGGAAGACGGCGAAGGAGCGCGCCGCGGTGCTGCGCCGCTGGTTCGACCTGATGCTCGCAGCACCAGGACGATCTGGCGCGGCTGATGACGATCGAGCAGGGCAAGCCGCTGGCCGAGTCGCGCGGCGAGGTGCGTCTACGCGGCGGCGTTCCTCGAGTGGTTCGGCGAGGAAGCCAAGCGCGTCTACGGCGACACCATTCCCGGCCATCAGCCCGACAAGCGCATCGTCGTCATCAAGCAGCCGATCGGCGTGGTGGCGTGCATCACGCCGTGGAATTTTCCGCTGGCGATGATCACGCGCAAGGCCGGCCCGGCGATCGCCGCCGGCTGCACCGTGGTGCTGAAGCCGGCGTCGCAGACGCCGTTCTCCGCGCTCGCGCTGGCCGAGCTGGCCGAGCGCGCCGGCATGCCGAAGGGCGTGTTCAACGTCGTCACCGGATCGGCCGGCGAGATCGGCGGCGAGCTGACGCGCGAACCCGATCGTGCGGAAGCTGTCGTTCACCGGCTCGACCGAGGTCGGCAAGCTGCTGATGGCGCAGTGCGCCGGCACGGTGAAGAAGGTGTCGCTCGAGCTCGGCGGCAACGCGCCGTTCATCGTGTTCGACGACGCGGATCTGGATGCGGCGGTCGAAGGCGCGATGGCGTCGAAGTACCGCAACACCGGCCAGACGTGCGTGTGCGTCAACCGCATCTACGTGCAGGACAGCGTCTACGACGCGTTCGCGGCGAAGCTCGCCGAGGCGGTGACGAAGCTGAAGCCGGCGCCGGGCCTCGAGCCCGGCGCGACGCAGGGGCCGCTCATCGACGACAAGGCGGTCGAGAAGGTCGAGGAGCACATCCAGGACGCGCTGAGCAAGGGCGCGCGGGTGGTCGTCGGCGGCAAGCGGCACGCGCTGGGCGGCCGGTTCTTCGAGCCGACCGTGCTCGCCGACGTGACGCCGACGCGGTGATGGCGCGCGAGGAGACGTTCGGCCCGGTGGCGCCGCTCTTCCGGTTCAAGACCGAAGACGAGGCGATCGCGCTGGCCAACGACACCGAGTTCGGGCTCGCCGCGTACTTCTACGGCCGCGACATCGGCCGCGTCTGGCGCGTGGCCGAAGCGCTCGAATCGGGCATCGTCGGCATCAACACCGGCATCATCTCCACCGAGGTGGCGCCGTTCGGCGGCGTGAAGGAGTCCGGCCTCGGCCGCGAGGGGTCGAAGTACGGCATCGAGGAGTTCCTCGAGATCAAGTACCTCTGTCTCGGCGGAATCTAAGAATCGTTCGAATCGTTCGAGTCGTTCGAGTCGTTCGAGTCGTTCGAGCGTTCGTAGGAGGCGACCATCATGCGCGCGCTGGTGCCCCTGATTGCGACGGCTTTCCTCCTCTGTCTCGGGTCCTTCACCGCAAGGTTTTCCGCAACAGGGCGCGCCTGCGCCGGGTGGAGCAGTCCCAGGTCTTCCGACGGGCGCGCAACGTCCCGGCCTCCCCACGCGCGACACCGCGCAGCGGCCTTTGACCGGCACCGCAAAGATTCGCGGACGCGTCATGGCCGCAGTCGCCGGAGTTCCAGAAACAGTTGCGGCGCGGCGCACGGGAGTTCACCCTCCGTGAAGGCGAGACTCTCACGCTCGACTTGCGTCTGACGCCAGGGCTCTAAGCCCCGTCCACACTCTCCGCTTGACTCACCAACTGTACGAGGAAAGACAGTACACCTGCGATGGGACTGCCTTTCAGCGTCCACGTTCGGCCCGGCCGCCCGCTGCACGACCAGGTCGTGTTCGCGGTCACCAAAGCCGTTGTCACCGGCCAGCTCGTGGCCGGCGATGTCTTTCCCTCCGTGCGCACGCTCAGTCAGGAGCTCGGGATCAATCCAAATACCGCACAGAAGATCGCCGCGACGCTGATCGAGCGCGGCCTGCTCGAGTCGCGGCCGGGAATCGGGACCGTCGTCGCGCAATGGCGACCGGCCGCGAATCCTGCGCGCAAGGCCTTACTGGCATCCCAGGTTGACCGGCTCATCGTCGAGCGCGGCAGCTGGGGATGTCGCTGGACGACGTGCTCGAGGTCATTCGCAGAGCTTGGAAGTAGGGCGTGGAAGTGAGGGCGGTATGAACGCTGTGAATCGTGTGATCGATGTCGCCAACTTGTCGTGCCGGTACGGCCACGCGGAAGCCGTCCGCGGGATCACCTTCTCCGTCGAGCCCGGCACGATCTTCGCCCTGCTCGGGCCGAACGGCGCTGGCAAGACGACCACGATCCGCGCGGTCATGAATATCCTGCGGCCGTCGGCAGGCGAGGCGCGCGTGCTTGGCGTGGACTCGCGGCGGCTTGGTCCTCGTCAGCTCGAAACGATCGGCTACGTGTCGGAAAACCAGCGGCTACCTCACTGGATGACGCTCGCCGAGCTGCTCGCCTATTGCCGTCCGTTCTATCCAGCCTGGGACGACGTGCTGTGCCAGAAGCTGGTGGACGACTTCGGGCTGCCGCTCGACGTGAGGATCGGGCGAATGTCGCGCGGCACACGTGTAAAGGCCGCGCTCGTCTCCGCGCTTGCCTACCGCCCCAAGCTCCTCGTGCTCGACGAACCCTTCAGCGGGCTCGATCCAGTCGTTCGGGACGATCTCGTGCACGGAGTTCTGAGCGCGCCGGAGAAGAGCAGTGGAGCGTGCTGATCTCGTCCCACGACCTCGAGGAAGTGGAGCGGCTCGTTGACGCAGTGGCGTTTCTCGAGGAAGGACGGATCGTCCTCTCTGAGCCGATGACGACGTTGCAGGGTCGCTTCCGTCAGGTGGAAGTGACGCTTTCCGAGCCGGGGGCTGTTCCCGCGCCCGAGCCGTCCTGGATGGGCGTGACGACGGCTGGACGCGTCGTCAGGTTCATTGACACCGCGTATCAGGGCGCGGAATCGGACGCACGAATCTCTGGAAGATTCCCGGGCGCCCGCATCGAGGTGACACCGATGAGCCTGCGCCAAATCTTCATCGCACTCGTAAGGCACAGGCGCGCGCAGCTCCAGGAGAGTTCGAAATGAGCCAGATGATGCACATCATGCGCAAGGACGTGCGCAGCCTGCGCTGGCTACTGGCGCTGGGACTGGCAAGCCTGGTCGTCCGCGTGATGCTCGTCGTGAACGGTGCGGTGGCGGCCGACGATTCCGTCGCCACCGGCCAGCTGCTGGAGCAGATGGGGCCACGATGGGGCGGTCGAGTTGCTCCTGATCGCCGTGATCGCCGCTCGACTGGTGCTCGAAGAGCCGCTCGTCGGATTCACGCCGTTCTGGCTGACGCGCCCGTATGACACCGGCGCCTCCTCAGGGCGAAGCTGCTCCTTGTTGCTGATCACACTGGTCGCGCTGCCTGTGATCGCCGATTGGTGATGCTGTCACTGTTCGGCGCCGCCCTCAGGCGCTCGTCCAGGTAGGCGCTTCCGCTGCGCTCGGCTACGCCAGCTGGATGCTCTCGCTCACGTGATCGCTGCGCTGACACCTTCTCTGGGCACCCTCGTGCTGACGACGCTCGGCATTGCCATGGCAGCCCTGATGTCCCGGCGTCATTGGTCGGTTTCGCCATGATCTGGAGAGCCGAGCTACCCACCTATTCGCCGCCTGTAGCGCCGGACGCCACGGCAGGCGTGGTGTTGATCGCCGTGTATCTATGTGCGGCATCTCGGTCGTCGTTTATCAGTATCACTACCGTCGCTGGCGCGTGGCCGCCGGATTGGCTGTTGCCGGACTTGTCGCCATGGTCGTCGTGCCGATGCTCTGGCCGTGGTCGTTCGCTCGAGGCGAGCTGGTCCCGTCCGGGCGCGTGGGCCCCAACGTGGTTGTCGTCCACGACCCATCCTGGGGAACGAAGGCGAGCGAAATTACGAACGTGAGTCGGCAAATGCGCGAAGCCTGGCGGTACGTGAGTGCGCGCGTCACGTTGTCCGGCGTGCCGTCCCAGATAAGGGTGCGCTCGATCGGTATCCGAAGCACGTTGCGGTTTCCGGACGTACCGCCGTCGAAAGCAGCCATCCGCTGGGTTTTCTTCATTCAACGGACCAGCAGTCGAGGCAGCGTTGGGGGCTCGCGATCCTCTCAGACCGTGAGTTCGACCCACGGGAAACCTGGACTCCGATGATCACCATCAGGGAACAGGACTTCGTCCGACACCGCGGCCAGTCGAGCCGGCTCGAGGCGAAAGTCGACTTGATTACTTCGCAGATGCGTGTGGTTGGCACGCTTCCCGTGACACCTGGTGCGTCTCTCGATCGGGGTGTGTCGCGGCTCGACATCGCTGCCGTGCGGCGAGGGACGGACAGACAGTCGATGTCGTCATCCGGCGATGGCGCACGCAGTCACTGCTCTCCCCGGAGTTGACGCGGGATCAAACCTTTGCCATCCGACGTCGCTCGAGCGGCGAGGCGTTGATGGCCGGCACCGAAAACAATTGGTCAGTCAGCAGCCGCCCCAGCGCGGCGAGGATGCTGCTGAGGCTGCCGTTGACCATGATGGCGGCGGCCTCCTCCCATCGCGTTCGCCCTGACGGGTTCTCCGTCGGGACGCTGTATCTCCGATTTCCTGGACGCGGCTTCGGAAAGGCACCACCGCTGGACCCCACGTGGTTCGACGACGCGGAGTTGGTCGTGCTCGAGGAGGAATCGCCGGCGTGGTGACGCGGCCGCTCGTGATTGAAGAGTTGTCGTGCCGGCGAATTAGTTGTCGGAACATTTCACCTTGCCGTGCGGAGGACACGATGAAGCCCTTATAGGCGCGCTGTTGTTGGTTGTGCTGCTTGTCGTCTCGGTGTCAGCGAGTCTCGTTGCGCAGGGTGCGGCTCCTGGACCACCGCCTCGCGATACGGCGCAACGGCAGCCGACCGGCACCGGCCGGATTCGCGGTCGTGTAGTGGCGGCCGTGACCAACGTTCCGCTGCGCCGCGTGCACGATGATCCTGCAGTGGTCCGACAATCCTGAGTCCCGGCGCCTCACGCAGACTGACGCAGAAGGGCGCTATGAATTCACGGAGCTGCCAGTTGGCAAGTTCGTGCTCGTCGCCAGCGCCCCTGGCTACGTCGGGCTGCAATATGGGCAACGCCGGCCGTACGAGAGCGGGACTCCGATCCAGCTGCGGGACAGCGAAACCGCGGCCTCGATCGATTTCGCGCTGCCGCGCGGCTCCGTGATCACCGGTCGTGTGATCGATGAATTCGGTCAGCCGCTGGTGGGAGCGCAAGTGCAGGCCCGCCGGTTTCGATACACCGAGACTGGCTCGCGAAGCCTTTTCCCCGTGACCAGCGACGCCACGGACGATCGCGGTGAGTTCCGGCTATTCAGCTTGATGCCTGGCGAGTACATCGTTGACGCCAGCGTTCGATCGACCGCGAGCCTCCTCAGCGCGTCAACGAATCCAAACAGTCCGGTTGAGGGATTTCAACCAACGTATTACCCGGGCACGCCCAACGCGGCGGAGGCACAACCGATCAGCCTCGGCGTCGCCAGGAAACAACGATTCAGGTATCGCTGACGGCGGCCAGACTGGCGCGCATCACCGGGACCGTTCGCGATTCGCAGGACCGACCGGTGTCTCCGGCACAAATCACGATGTGGACGCGATTGGCGGATCTCAGCACTCCGTTCTCGGTGGCGCCTGGCGGCAACACCTCCGTGACGACAGCTGCCGACGGAAGCTTTGCCTTCTCCGGCGTGGTGCCGGGCGAGTACGCGCTGGAAGTGCGGAATCGCGTGCCCGGCGCGCTCGGTCCGCAGGCGCCGCCGGAGTATGGGGCGCAGTCACTGAGCGTCCGCGGTGACGTGTCGGGCGTTCGGCTCACGACGTCGAAGGGCTCGGTCGTGGCCGGTCGGGTGATTTGGGAGGGCTCGGCGCCGCGAGTCGTCCGCGCGCCGGCCCAGCTTCGTGTCACCGCGCAGACGGCGGACTCGATGACGCCGGGCTCAATCATGCTCGGGACCGTCGACGAGAACGACAGTTTTCAGTTTGGCAACCTGTATGGCCGCGTCTATCTCGGCCTGCCCGTCCCCGCGAATGTGAAGTGGACGCTGAAGTCGGTCACCGTCGATGGCCAGGACATGACCGACACGCCACTCGACCTTTCGGCGCGTCCCGGCGTTGAAGGGATCCGAATCACGATGACCGACAAGCTGACCAATGTGGCGGGTCACGTCACGGATGGCAGCGGCAAGCCTGCGACTCAGTACGTGGTCGTGTTGCAGCCCGCCGATCAGACAGAACCGCGCGTCGCTGCGCGTTGGGTCCGAATCGCACGGCCGGATACGGACGGCGGGTTCGAAATTCGCGACCTCCGCCCGGGCCGGTATGTCGCGACGGCAATCGAGGCGCTCGAAGAGGGCCGTCAGTTCGCGCCGGAATTCCAGAAACAGCTGCGCCGCGGGGCGCGCGAGGTCGCGATCAGGGAAGGGGAGTCGTTGACGCTCGATCTCCGTTTAACCCCTGGCCTCTAGCTCGAACTGGTGTAGCCTTTTGACCGCCGCGCCTCTGAAGGCAGTGTGATATGCGTCGATTTCTCCTCGCCGCTGCAGCGGTCGCCACCCTCTGCCGCAGGGGTCCCTGCCGCCCTGCCGCTCCAGCAACAACCACCGGACAGCCCGGTGTTTCGCGGCAGCGTCCAGTCGATCGAGGTGGACGTCCGCGTCACCGATCGCAATGGCACTGTCGTTCGCGGCCTGACGAAGGACGACTTCACGCTGCTCGAAGACGGGAAGCCACAGACCGTCACCACCGCGTCATTCGTCGATCTGGAAATCGAGTCGCCCGTCACCCGCATGATTCCCGGCGTCATCGACTCCGACGTGGCGACCAACGCCGGGGTCGGGCGCATGTGGGTCATCCTGCTGGGCTCGTCGGCGGGATCCGGCTCCTCCGGGCGTGCATCGCGCGCCCGGATTGCGGCACAGACATTCATCGAGGAAGCGCTCGGCCCCAACGATCAGGTGGCCATCATCAACGTCCACGGAACGATGGGAACGGCGCAGGCCTTTACGCGTAACCGCACGCTGCTGCTGGAGGCGATCGACCGGCTCGACGAGGAGAACCCCAACCCATTCAACACCACGCGCACGGCCTATCAGGTCCTCGAAGACGTCAGCAATCGTCTCGGACGCATGGTGGGGCGAAAGGCTGTGCTCTTCTTCGATCCGCCGGCGTTCTTCAGCGTCGAAGGGCCGCCGCGCATCGGCGCGGACGGGCGGGCGGCGATGTCGAACGATGCGTCGAACTACATGTATCAGCGCGACGCGCTGGCGGCGGCGACGCGAAACAACGTGGCAATTTACGTCGTGGCGACTGGCGGTATCGCGGGTGCGAGCCGGATCGACCGGTCATCGAAACGGAGTCGGGCCGGAATCTCAAGCAGATCGCCGGACAGCGTGTGCTCGCGGACGAGACCGGTGGCGATGCGATCGTGAATACCAACAACTATCTGGCCGGCTATCAGCGCTTCGTCCGCGACAGCAACCAGTACTACCTGCTTGGCTACACGCCAGAGGTCGAACATCGCGACGGCGACTTCCACCGCCTGACCGTCCGCGTGAATCGTCCCGGGCTGACCGTTCGCGCCACGAAGCGGATACTACGCGCCCGGCCGCGAGCGGCCGCCGGCCCGCGAGGCCAGTTCCGGGAAGAACGCACCGAAAGAAAAGCTCTCACCAGCCGCGCTGGAAGCGCTGCGGATGCCGCTGTCGATGGGCGGGCTCACCGTCGACCTGTTTGCGGCGCCCTTCCGCGGCAAAGGAAACGTCGCGTCCGTGCTCGTGGGCGCCCAGGTGCACGGCTCGGGCCTGGTGCTCAGTCGCGGGGAGAAGATCGAGGTTGGCTTCATCGGCACGAATGCCGAAGGCAAGACGTCACCGGGTGCCTATCACATGGCCACGCTCGATCTCGCGGACGGGACGCGCCAGATTGTCGAGCGTTCAGGGCTGCCGTTCGTCGATCGGTTGCAGCTGAAGGCTGGGCGTCACCAGGTCAAGTTCGTTGCCCATCAGCCGAGCGGCAAGACCGGGATGGTCGTGGCCGATATCGACGTTCCGGACTTCAGCAAGGGGCCGCTCTCGATGAGCGGTATCGTGATCGCAAGCGTGCCCGTTGCGCCACAAGCCATGATCCGCCGGGACGCGACGATCCAGCGCTTTCTGCAAACCCTGCATCCGACCGCGGCGCGGACGTTTTCGCGGCGCGACGCGCTGACCGCCTATGTCGAGGTCTACACCAGCGACGACACGAAAGTGACCCAGACGGTTGCGCAGATCACGCGCGCCGGCGAGAACCGGCCGCGCGAGTACCCGGTGGGCCCGATGTACCCTGTACCGGGACAAATGGTCATCAGACGGCAGTTTCCGCTCCGTGAATTCGACGCCGGCGACTACATCCTCACGTTCGAGGCCCGCGCGGACAAGCGGACCGCGTCTCGCCGCGTACTGTTCACGATCACCGACCGTTAGAACGTTCGAACGACTCGAACGACTCGAACGATTAATCGAGCGCCTGCCCACTCCGATCGGGCAGCGTGAAGACGAGCACCGCGGCGAGCAGGAAGAACGCCGACGTGACGCCGAGCGCCAGGCCGATGCCGACGCCCGGAACCGTCGCCACTGCACCAATCACGTAGGGCGCGACGGCGCCAGCCATCCGGCCGATGTTGTAGCTGGTTCCCTGACCGGTGGCCCGGATGCGCGTCGGAAAGAGCTCGGCCACGAAGCCGCCGAACATGCTGAAGTGGCCGCTCGCGAAATACCCGAGGAGCGGACCCGCCAGCATCAGTATCAACGGGCTGCGCGCAAACTGACCGTAGACGGGTGCGAGTATCGCCGCACCGATCATGAACAACACGAACGCCCGTCGTCTTCCCAGCCGGTCGGCGATGAATCCAAACGTCAAGTACCCCGCGTACGCGCCGAGCTGCACGGGGATCAGCCATCCAAGCGAGCGAACGACGCTGAGCCCGGCGCCGCCGGCCTCGACGGACCGGCCGAGAAACGCGGGCAGCCACGTGAAGACCCCCCAGTATCCGAACTGGACGCAGCCGCCGAGCGCGATGATCGAGCAGCGTCCGGGAGATGAGCGCCGGCCCGAAGATCTCGCGGAACGGGTTCGGCGCCGCAGCGTGCGGCGGCGCGTCCCTGCGTCCATTTCTCCGGCTCCCGCACGTAGCGGCGAATCCAGATGGCGAAGAACGCCGGAAGGATGCCGAGGGTGAACAGCAATCGCCAGCTGTCCTCGCCGAATGGTGCGGAGCCGAGGATCACTTGCGCCGCGAGCAACGCGAGGATGTATCCCAGCGCCCACCCCGACTGCATGATGCTGATCGCCTTGTTGCGATGCTCAGGCGGCCAGGTCTCGCTGACGAGCACGGCGCCCGATGCCCATTCGCCGCCCATGCCGAGGCCGAGCAGCGCGCGCCAGAACATCAACTGCAGCACGCTCTGGGATGACGCCGCGCCCAGCGAGGCGATCGAAAACAGCGCGATCGTCCCCATCAACGCCCGGGTGCGTCCAAACCGATCGGCCACGTAGCCGAACGTCAGCCCGCCGACGCCGGACATGACGAGCGCGACGGTCGCCAGCAGCCCCGCGGTCGCGTCGTTGAACCCGAAATAGCTGCGCAGCTGGTTGAGCGCGACGACATAGAGCATGAAGTCCATGGCGTCGAGCATCCAGCCGAGTTTGGCGGCGGCCAGCGCCAGCCACTGCTCGCGCGTGATCGTGCGATACCAGGGAATGCCTGCCGCTGTTGCCGTGGACATCGGCAGCTTGGGCTCAATCGCTCGCTCCTCACCAGCTACCAACTATCGAACTAGCCAACTATCCAACTACCAAGATTTCGGGTGAGAATATACGATTCGCATACGAGGAGGAGACGTAGATGTCCGTAGACGTTGGCGCCAAGGCGCCGGATTTCACCCTTCACAATCAGGACCGCAGGACGTGACGCTCAGCGAGCGAGCTGAAGAAGGGACCGGTCGTCCTCGCGTTCTTTCCGGCGGCTTTCAGCAGCGTCTGCCAGCAGGAGATGTGCACGTTCCGCGATTCGGCATGCTGAATTGAACAAAGTCAATGCCGAAGTGCTCGGCGTCAGCACCGATACGTTCTTCGCGCTGAAGGCGTGGGGCGATCAGCAACAAGCTGAATTTCCCGCTGCTCAGCGACTACAACAAGGAGGTGATCCGAAGTACGGCGTCGCTCAATCCGGACATGATTGGCATGAAGAACATCGCCAAGCGCGCCGTCTTCGTCATCGATCGCAGCGGCGTCGTTCGCCATCGCGAAGTGCTGGACGATGCGAGGAACGAGCCGAACTACGACAGCGTAAAGAAAGCGCTGGCGTCGCTGTAAGTCCAACTCCCAACTTCCAACTGCCAAACGACCGCGAGCACGAACACAATCAAAATTTTCTTTGTGGAGCTTCGTGGTCTGGGTTGGGAGTTGGGAGTTGGGAGTTTGTTACACTCCTCGTCTCTCCCGCTCTTCACTCAATGCCAGACACCGCTGTTCTTGCTGCTGAACGTACGCTGCCGCATAACCTCGAAGCGGAGCGCTCGGTCCTCGGTGCGATTCTCGTTCACAACGACGCATTCAACCTGGCGGCCCAGGTCATCGACAGCGGCGATTTCTATCGCGACGCGCACCGGCGCATTTTCGAGCGGATGGTTCAGCTCAACGAGCGGAACCAGGCGATCGATTTCGTCACGCTGAAAGAAGAGCTCTCGAGAGCCGGCGAGATAGACGATGTCGGCGGACCGGCCTACGTCGCGTCGCTGGCAGACGGCGTACCGCGGGCGACGAACGTCGAGTACTACGCGCGCATCGTCAAAGAGAAATCGACGCTGCGGAACCTGATCTTCGCCGCCAACAAGATCCTCACCAACGCCTACGAGGCGGATCAGGACTCGGACCTGATTCTCGACGAAGCGGAAAGCTCCATTTTTTCCGTGGCGGACGATCGGCTGAAAGCCGGGTTCGTTCCGATGCGGGATCTGGTGAAGGAGAGCTTCCCGAAGATCGAGCAGCTGTTCGAGCAGAAACGGCTGATCACGGGGGTCCCGACCGGCTTCGTCGATCTGGACGAAATGACGCGCGGGCTGCAGCCAGGCGATCTGATCATCGTCGCCGCCCGGCCGTCGATGGGGAAGACGAGCCTGGTGCTGAACATGGCCCAGCACGTCGCCGTTCAGCCGGATCACACGGTCGGCTTCTTCAGCCTGGAAATGTCGAAGGAATCGCTCTTCCTGCGCCTGCTCACCTCGGAAGCGCAGATCGACAGCCATCGGCTGATGAGCGGCGCCATCGGGCAGAAGGACTACGGGCGCATCTCGCACGCGCTCGAAACGCTCAGCGCCATGCGGCTGTTCATCGACGACACCGCGAACATCGGCGTGATGGAAATGCGCGCCAAGGCCCGGCGGCTGCAGTCCGAGCACCGCCTCCATATGCTGGTGGTGGATTACATCCAGCTGATGAGTGGACGTGGCCGCTTCGAGAACCGGACGCTCGAGCTCGCGTCGATCTCGCGATCGTTGAAGGGGCTCGCCAAGGAGCTCAAGGTTCCGATCGTTGTGCTGTCGCAGTTGAGCCGCGCGCCCGAGTCGCGCGCGGACCATCGGCCGCAGCTGTCGGACCTGCGCGAATCCGGCGCGCTGGAACAGGACGCCGATGTGGTGGTGCTGATCTACCGCGAGGATGCCTACAACCGGGATCCCAACAACCCGGACGCCGGGACGGCAGAACTCATCGTCGCCAAGCAGCGCAACGGTCCGACCGGCGTCGTGCGCCTCGCCTTCCTCCGCGAGCAGACGCGATTCGCGAATCTCGCGGCCGGCGGCTAGTGATCCGCAACACCATCGCGCGCGTTGATCTCGCCGCGCTGCGCCACAACTTCGCAGCCATTCAGCAATACCTTGCGTCTGAGCCGGCCCCTCGACCAGGCTCGGGGCAGGGACGAACACCTCCCAGGATCATCGCCGTCGTCAAGGCGAACGCCTATGGGCACGGCGCGGAGCGGGTGGCGCTGGCGCTCGAGCAGGCGGGCGCGGACGTGCTCGCGTGCGCGGACATCGAGGAAGGGATCGTGCTTCGGCGAGCCGGTGTTCGCGTGCCGGTGCTGGTGTTCGGCGCGTTGAGCGTCAGCGATGTGGACGGGTTGTTCGAGTACTCGCTGACGCCGACGATCTCGACGCCAGGCGCCGCGCGTGCCGTGCACGCCGCGGCGGTGAAGCGTCGGTCGGCGATCGGGTATCACCTCAAGATCGACACCGGCATGAACCGGCTCGGGTTCCGCCACGACAATCTCCGCCGCACGCTGCCCGAGGTGTTCGCCAGCGATCAACTGCGGCTGGAAGGGGTGTTTACGCACTTCGCCTCGGCGGACGACCCGCAGAGTCCCGTGTTCAATACCCAGCGCGAACGGTTCGATGCTGCGCTGTGACGTCGTGTCCGGCTTGCTTCCGGCTGAAGCCGGAACGACGAAGGCGGCACCCCACGGGTCCGCCTGAAGGCGGACACTACGTTCGACACGCCTCCAACAGCGCGGCGCTGCTGCGCGACTCGCGTGTCTGGTACGACGCCGTACGACCCGGCCTCCTGCTGTACGGCATCGTCCCACCGCCGCTGGCGTCAACCATTCCATTGCAGCCGGTCATGTCGCTGACCAGCCGTGTCGTGGCGGTCAAAGGCATCCGACCTCGCGAGGGCGTGGGCTACGGGTGGCGATTCGAGTCGGACGCGCCGCGGACGATCGCCGTCGTTCCTGCGGGATATGCCGACGGGCTCGACACGCGCCTGGGCGGACGTGGTCACGTCTTGATCCGCGGCCGCCGCGCGCCGATCGTCGGCGCCGTGTCGATGGACATGATTACCGTCGATGTCACCGACCTCGGCGAGGTCCAGCCGGGAGACGAAGTGGTGCTGCTCGGACGTCAGGGAGACGAGAGCTGGCAGCAGATCGACGCGCGCGAGGTCGCGGCTGCGATCGGCACGATCCCGTGGGAGATTGTCTGCCGGCTGGGCACTCGCATCGAGCGTCACTACGACTAGCGTGACCTGCCCTGTCACCCTTTGGCCTGACAATGATCAGTGCCTCATTCCTTGACCAGCCCTGACCCTGGGCCTGCGGCCTGGGCCAGCGAAGTATGAAGCCACCGAAGACTGTCTTCGTCTGCCAGGAGTGCGGTGCTCAGGCGCCCAAGTGGATGGGGCGCTGCGCGGACTGCGGCGCCTGGAATTCACTCGTCGAGGAGCGTCCCGCCGACGCGCCGTCAGGCGCGAAGGCGGAGAACCGATACTCCCAGTTCGGCGCCGGCTCGAATGCGAAGCTGTACGCGGAAGTCGAGACGGCGAACGCGCTGCGTCTGTCGACCGGCATCGGCGAGTTCGATCGCGTGCTCGGCGGCGGCGTGGTGCCGGGGTCACTGGTGCTGCTCGGCGGCGAACCGGGGATCGGCAAGTCCACGCTGCTGCTGCAGGCGGCCGGTCACTTCGCTCGCGAGGTCGGTCCGGTGCTCTATGCCTCCGGTGAAGAGTCCGAGCACCAGATCAAGAGCCGCGGCGATCGCCTGGGCATCGGCGAGGCTCCGCTCTATCTCCTGTCCGAAACATGCATCGAGCGGATTCTCGAGGAGATCGCCCGCCTCAAGCCGGCGCTCGTCATCATCGACTCGATCCAGACGGTGTTTTCGATCAAGTTCCAGTCCGCGCCGGGCAGCATCGGCCAGGTGCGCGAGGCGGCGACGCAGTTTTTGTTTGCCGCCAAGGGACAGAACATTCCCACCGTGCTCGTCGGCCACATCACGAAGGACGGCAGCCTGGCGGGGCCGAAGGTTCTCGAACACGTTGTCGATACCGTGCTCTACTTCGAGGGCGAGCGGCATCATTCCCATCGCGTCGTTCGCGCGGTCAAGAACCGCTTTGGCGCGGCGAGCGAGCTTGGCGTCTTCGAAATGACCGGCGCCGGCCTGCGCCCGGTGGCGAATCCGTCGAAGCTCTTCCTGTCTGAGCGCGCAGCCGGCACGCCAGGCTCCGCCGTGCTCTGCTGCGTCGAAGGCTCGCGGCCGATCCTCGTCGAAGTGCAGGCCCTGGTCAGCACCAGCACCTACGGCAACGCGCGGCGAATGGCCATCGGAATCGATCAGAACCGCCTGTCGCTGCTGTTGGCGGTGCTCGAGAAGCGTGCTGGACTCAGCCTGGCTGGCGACGATGTCTACGTGAACATTGCGGGCGGGATGTCCATTGAGGAACCGGCCGCGGACCTGAGCGTCGCCGCGGCGGTGGCATCGAGTGTCCGCAACCGTGGCCTGGCTCCGGCGACGGCGGTGTTCGGCGAAATCGGCTTGAGCGGAGAGATTCGCGGCATTCCGCAGGCCCCGCTCCGCATCCGCGAGGCCGTCCAGATGGGCTTCACGCGCGTCGTGATGCCGGCGGCAAACCTCGATCCGGCCGATGGAGAGCGCCGGCGGCGCCGAGCTGATTGGCGTGCGGACAGTGGGGGAGGCGCTCGACGCATTGATTTAGGTCCCTTGGTTCGCCGAAGTCGAGACGGCAGTCGCGACGAAGGCGGCTTGATTTTCAGGCCCGGCGGTTCTAACGTTCACCCATTCATAGCGCCGGTTCCCTGAGGTTTATGCCATGGCCTGGTTTCTTCTCGCTCGCATTCTTTTTATTGCCGCGATCGGCTACTCCGCCCACCAGCTGGAGCCGCTCATCGGCGGTCCCGTCGTCAACACGCTCTTCGGCATCGTTCTCGGCCTGGCGATCGTCGGCTTCGAGATTCGCCTCAAGAACAGCTCGGTCACGCACATGCTGGGCGCGCTGCTCGGCGGCGCCATCGGGCTGGGCACGGCCAAGACGATTGGCGCGACGCTCTACTGGGCCAATCTCGACGATGGCCGCGTCGTGTTTCTCCACAGCGCCATCCTGCTGGCGCTGCTGTACCTCGGGCTGGTCCTCGGCGGGCGCAAAGGCGACTGGCTGAAGCCCGAGAACATCATCGGCCTGTTCCGCGCGACAGGGCCGCGCAAGCGATACAAGATCCTCGACACCAGCGTCATCATCGACGGCCGCATCGCCGATATCTGCGAGACCGGCTTCATGGACGGGACGCTCGTCATCCCGCAGTTCGTGCTGAAGGAGCTGCAGCTCGTCGCCGATTCGTCCGACTCGATGAAGCGGAACCGTGGCCGTCGCGGTCTCGACATCCTGCAGAAGATTCAGAAGATGTCGGGGGTCGAAGTGACGATCTCCGACGTCGACTTCCCGGAGGTCCGTGAAGTCGATCTGAAGCTGATCGAGCTGGCGCGCACGCTGCAGGGGAAGATCGTCACCAACGACTTCAATCTCAACAAGGTGGCGCAGCTCCGCGGCGTCGACGTGCTCAACATCAACGAGCTCGCCAACTCGCTCAAGCCGGTGGTGCTGCCGGGCGAGGTCATGAAGGTGTTCATCCTGAAGGAAGGCAAGGAATACAACCAGGGCGTCGCCTACCTGGATGACGGCACGATGGTCGTGGTCGACAACGCGCGGAAGATGATCGGCCGGACGATCGACGTCGTGGTCACCAGCGTGCTGCAGACGACGGCGGGCAAGATGATCTTCGGCCGATTCATCGACGCGGCGATGGCGGCGCAGGCCGCGCCCGCGCCCATTCCCGCGCCTGTCGATGCAGGCGGACGGTGACATCAGCCGACGGCCGCGTCCGCAAATACCGCCGTCTGCGGCTGCCGCGGCAGGGTCAAGTGAGCGTCTTCATTTTGCATTTTGAATTACCGACTTCCTCCGTTCACTGGTGGCGTACTGTCTTCTTCCTCATCCCCGCCATCGCGCTGTACACGATCGTCCTCGGCACGCTGTCGCTGACGTCCAGCCTGTTCCAGAAGACCGGCTACTTCGCCCACTGGTGCGCGCGCACATGGTCGCGGCTGATTCTCGCGACCACCGGCGTGCGCGTCGAGGTGGTGGGGCTCGAGCGGCTCGCGCCCGGTCGCACCTACGTGTTCGTGTCGAACCACCAGAGCATCTACGACACGCCGATCCTGTTCTGGTCGCTGCCGTATCAACTGCGAATCATCGCCAAGGAATCGCTCGGGCGCATGCCGTTTCTCGGCTGGCATCTGCGGCGAACCGGCCACATGCTCGTCGATCGTCGTCGTCCGGATCGCGCGAGAATCTTCGGCTGGGCGTCGCGCCTGACGTCACTTGGCCTGTCGCCTGATCGTGTTTCCGGAGGGGACGCGCAGCCGTGACGGCCGCGTGGGGCGCTTCAAGGGCGGCAGCTTCTACCTCGCGCTCGAGGCGGGCTGCCCATCGTGCCGCATCTCCGTCGTCGGCAGCCGCCACGTGATGCTGAAGGGCCGGCTGGCGACGTATCCCGGCGACGTGAAGCTGGTCGTCCACGAGCCGATCGATACGACAGGGATGGCCGAGGCCGATCCGCGGGAATTCGGCGAACGCGTTCGTCGCATCATCGCGCCGATCGCGGAGTCGGATCGTTGACGCTGCACCGACGGGCCGCTGCGCCCAGCAATGCCGTTGAAGCTTTCACGTCGCGCCTGATCTCGCTGCCATCGTTCGCGCTGGCGTGCTGTGGCTCGATGGCGCCACCGTCGTCGAGCGCGAGCCGCGATTGAACGCGCCGCTTGCCGCCGCCGAAGCCGCCGTGCGGATCAATCCGCCCACCGAAGTCACCGCCGTCCGGACGATGTACAAGCGCGTCGGCCTCGATCCGACCAAGACGCGGCCGTCATCCGAAGCGCTGCTGCGCCGCGTCCGCAAGGGCGACACGCTGCCGCGCATCAACAGCATGGTGGACGTCTGCAACTGGTGCTCGCTCGAGTTCCAGCTGCCGTACGGGCTCTACGACGCGGACCAGATCGAAGGAGACGTCGAGCTTCGCCTCGGCGCGCGGGTGAGTCGTACGCGGGCATCCGGAAAGACGACGTGCACGTGGGCGGTCGGATTACGCTGGCCGATCGGATCGGCCCGTTCGGCAATCCGACGTCCGACTCCGCGCGGACGATGGTGACGACCGCGACGACGCGTGCGCTGCTGGTCGTCTTTGCGCCGCGCGAGGTCGATGAGCGCCGGCTCACGCACGTCCTCGACGTCCACGTCGTCGCGCATGTCCGAGTTCACCGGCTGCACCGAAATCGCACGGTCCGTCTCGTAGGTGCTCCCTTCGGCGGCTGCAGGTCATCCGCACGACAGCGGGACCGTATCCGAGCGGGCAGGATTTGTGCACACCACAATCCCTCATGAGACCTCGGCCTTACCGCAAGCCACCGACAGCCGGCCCGCACTCCTTCTGGTGATTGCGCTCGCGATCAGCTCGGAGGCCTGCTCGGGCGGCCGGACCGTGCGGACAACGCCTGACGCCGCCGCTGATATCTCGATGCTGTGGCAGGACCCCACCGATCTCGAGAGGCGCGACTTACTGATTGGTCCCACGCGCTGGCGCCCCGAAGCCGGAACCTCGCGACCTTCACGTTTGTCAAGGCTGACCGCACAGGCTACAGCCCCGGCTACGACGTGCGCGACAGCAACGGCGTCGAGTGGAGCGTCAAGCTCGGCACTGGAGGCGCAGACCGAGGTCGTCGTGTCCCGCATTCTCTGGGCGATCGGCTACCACCAGGTGCCGACGTATTACGTCACGCAGTGGACGATGGACAACGGTCCTGAGGGCAATCCAGGTCCGGGCCGCTTCCGGCCCGAGCTGCCGAATGCAAGGTCGCCGGCGACTGGGCGTGGCACGAGAACCCGTTCGCGCATACACAGCCGTTCAAAGGCCTGATCGTCGCCAATCTGATGCTGAACAACTGGGACTGGAAGACCTCCAACAACCGGATCTACGACATCGTCGAATCCCGACGGCACAGGCGTGCGGCGCATATGTCGTCCGCGATCTCGGCGCGTCGCTCGGCAAGTCGGACGCGCCCGCGTTGACGCGCGTGCTCGGCGCAGCGCATCGCCCAGGGCAATCGCAACGATCTCGAGGACTTCGAAGCGCAGGGCTTCATCAAGGGCGTCGACGGCGATCGCGTCGAGTTCGATTACCGCGGCATCTACAGTCGCTCGTCGACACCGTGACGCCGGCCGACGTGGTCTGGACCTGCCGGCTGCTGTCGCGCCTCTCCGATGAGCAGTGGAACGCCGCGTTCTGCGCGGCCGGCTATCCACCCGACTCAGGCGGCGCGCTACATCGCCAAGCTCAAGTCGAAGATTGCGGAAGGACTCGCGCTGGCGACGAAGTAACACCGAGTAAAATCGACTGTCCTGAGCCGACACGTATCAGCCATCATCGCCGCCGGCGGACGCGGCGCGCGCTTCGGGGCCGAGCACCCGAAGCAGCTCGCTCACGCTCGGCCGGCCGCCGATCCTGCAGCGCAGCGTCGACGCGTTCTGTCAGCTCTGCCGCGATCGACGACATCGTCGTCGCGCTGCCGCCCGAGCTCTGGCCGCCGATCCGCCCGACTATCTGCGGTCGCGGTCGCAAGCCGGTGGTCGTCGTCGAAGGCGGCGAGCGCCGGCAGGATTCGGTGCGCCGTGCGTTCGCGCGCGTGGACAGGCATGCCGACGTCGTGGTGATTCACGACGCGGCGCGGCCGCTCGTCACCGACGCGCTGATCGCAGCGCACCGTGGATGCGGCCGTCGAGACGGCGCCGCGATCGCCGCGCTTCGGGCCACCGACACGGTCAAGCGCGGCGATGCGGCGCGGCGCATCGTCGAGACGCTGCCGCGCGAGGAGATCTATCCTGGCGCAGACGCCGCAGGCGTTTCGGATGGACGTGCTGCGCGATGCGCTGGCGATGTCGCGCGGCGATGCCACCGATGAAGCCGCGCTGGCCGAGCGCGCCGGTCACGCGTGCAGCTCGTCGAGGGCGATCCGCGGAACCTGAAGATCACGACGCCGGACGATCTGGCGCTGGCCGAGCGTCTGCTCGGCGCGTGCACCGGCGTCGCCATGCCATGCGCATCGGCAACGGCTACGACCTGCATCGGCTCGTCGCGGGCCGGCCGCTGGTCCTGGGCGGCGTGACCATTCCGTTCGACAAGGGGCTGCACGGCCACTCGGACGCCGACGTCGGTGTGCCACGCGGTCACCGACGCGATCCTCGGCGCCGCCGGCGCCGGCGACATCGGCCGGCACTTTCCCGGACACCGATCCCGCGTGGAAGGATGCCGACAGCATCGACGCTGCTCGCGCCGTGCCGTGGCGATCGTCGCGCGCCGCCGGCTTCGCGGTGGTCAACGTCGACGTCGTGGTGATCGCGCAGCGTCCGAAGCTGGCGCCGCACGTCGACGCGATGCGCGCGCAACGCTGGCGGCGCGCGCTGGGCTGTGACGCCGTCGCAGGTGAGCGTCAAGGGCAAGACGAACGAAGGCGTCGACTCGATGGGCGCCGGCGAGTCGATCGCCGTGCACGCCGTGGCGCTGTTGATCCGGGGTCGACCTCGCTGATCGATGGTCGATGCGTCTGCGCTTCGCTCCCAGCCCCACCGGGCAGCTGCACGTCGGCAACGCGCGCACGGCGCTCTTCAACTGGCTGCTCGCGCGCGGCGCAGGGCGGCACGTTCATCCTGCGCATCGAGGACACCGACGTCGAGCGGTCCACGCGCGAGTCCGAGCGGGCCATCCTCGAGGACCTGCGGTGGATGGGGCTCGACTGGAGCGAAGGGGTCGAGGCCGGCGGCGACCACGGACCGTACCGCCAGTCCGAGCGGCTGCACATCTATCGCGCGCACGCCGTCGAGCTGCTGTCGCGCGGCCAGGCGTATCACTGCTTCTGTTCTGCCGAGCAGCTCGAAGCCGATCGCCAGGCGGCGCTCGCCGCAGGCCGGCCGCCGAAGTACGTCGGCCGCTGCCGCGACATCCCGCGCGACGAGGCGCGACGCCGCGTCGAGAACGGCGAGACGGCCGTCATCCGTTTCCGCGTGCCCGAGGGCAACCGCGACGTCGTCTTCAACGACCTCGTGCGCGGCGAGGTGCGCTTCAGCACCGAGGTCATCGGCGATCCGGTGCTGGTGCGCTCGGACGGCGTCCCCGCCTACAACTTCGCCGTCGTCATCGACGATGCGCTGATGGGGATCACGCACGTGATCCGCGGGCGAGGATCACATCTCGAACACGCCGCGGCAGATGCTGCTGTACGAGGCGTTCGGCTGGAGGCCGCCCGCGTTCGCGCACGTGTCGCTGGTGATGGGGCCCGATCACAGCGCCGCTGTCGAAGCGGCACGGCGCGACGTCGGTGGCCGAGTTCCGCGCGCGCGGCTACCTGCCGGAGGCGCTGACCAACTACCTGGCGCTGATCGGCTGGTCGCCGGGCGACGGCGAGGAGCTGCTGCCGCTCGACGAGCTGGCGCGCGCGCTTCCGGCTCGAGGACGTCGGCCACAGCGCCGGCGTGTTCGACGTCGAGAAGCTGGCGTGGGTGAACCGCCACTACCTGAAGGCCGCGGCACCCGGGCGCCTCGCGCGCCTCGCGGTGCCGTACCTGCAGCAGGCCGGGATGGTGTCCGACCCGACGCCCGCGGACCTGGAGTTCCTGGCGAGCGTCGTTCCTGCTCGCGGCCGCATCGGTCGATCGGCTCGAGCAGGTGCCGGCGCGCCTGCCGTTCCTGTTCGACTACTCGGCGGCGCGCGCGCTCGAGGATGCCGGCGATTGCGCAGGAGGCGCGCGAGGCGACGCGCCGTGATCGACGCGCTGGCGCGCGAGCTGCGAGACGTCGCCGCCGCTGCTCGATCGCGACGCGTTCCGCGCGATGGCGGCGCGCGTGCGCGAGCGGACGGGCCAGAAGGGCAAGGCGCTGTTCCATCCGATCCGGCTGGCGCTGACCGGCGAGCCGGAAGGGCTGGAGCTGGATCTCGCCGTGCCGGCGATCGAGCGCGGCGCGCGCTGGTCGGCGGCGGTTCACGGGATCACGGCGCGATCGCTCGAGCGCGCGCGAACGCGCGGCGGCGTTCGCCGCGGCCGCTGCGTGGACGCTCGACGCGCAATGATCGTCTACGGCATCAATCCGGTGCTCGAGGCCTTGCGCGCCGGACGCGTCACGGCGTTCGCGTCGGCGAGCGCGGCGGCGGCCGGATGCGCGAGCTGCTCGCGCTGGCCGCGCGAGCGCGGCGTGCGAGTGCAGCGCGTCGACGCCCGATGCTGCTCGATCGCGCTCGCGCACGCGGCGGCGTGCACCAGGGCGTCGTCGCGGACGTCGACGACGTGCCGTCGACTACAGCGTCGAGGAGCTGGTGCGCGGCGCCAGCGGTCCGCGCCGCTGATCGTCGTGCTCGACGGCATCGAGGATCCGCACAACCTCGGCGCGATCCTGCGGACGGCGGACGCCGCGGGCGTCGACGGCGTGGTCGTGCAGAACCGGCGGTCGGCGGCGCTCGGCGGCGCGGCGGCCAAGGCGTCGGCCGGCGCGGTGGCGCACGTCCGGGTCGCCGAGGTCGTCAACATCGCCCGGGCCATCGAGGAGCTGAAGGACGCGGGCGTCTGGACCGTCGGACTCGCCGGCGATGCGGACACGCGCTACGACGCCATCGACTTCGACGGTGCCGACCGCGATCGTGCTGGGCGCGGAGGGCGGGCTGCGGCGCCTGGTGCGCGAGAGGTGCGATTTCCCGGCGCGCGATCCCGATGCAGGGCCACGTGGCGAGCCTGAATGTGTCGGTGGCGGCCGGCGTTACACTGTTCGAAGCGGTCCGGCAGCGCGGCGGCGGCGGCGTCAAATCGGGCAAACAGCGTAAATAGTTGAGGTCGTAGCGTTTATGCGATTCTGACGGTCGGTTGACACTAACCGAGAGCTTGGGCGCTATTTGCCTGACTGGCACGGGAAGTGCTATTATTTGCTCTTTGTCTGGCTGGCGTAGCTCAGTCCGGTAGAGCAGCTGATTTGTAATCAGCCGGTCGGGGGTTCAAATCCCTCCGCCAGCTCCATCGGACTGCTACCGTCAGCGCATCTTCAGGGAAGCGCCAGATACACGGATTCCGAACGAACAACGACGAATCCATGACATTGCTACCGGTGTCGCGCGCGAGATGCGTGAGCGCCGGAGGCACGGCGAAACAAATTTCGGGGAGGTGGCGGAGCGGTCAATCGCAGCAGGCTGTAAACCTGCCGCCCTTGGGGCTACGGAGGTTCGAACCCTCCCCTCCCCACCAACTTCCTCTCCAGCGCGCTGGGCGAAGTTGGCGCGCTGCGACAGAAGTTGGTGGGGAGGGGAGGGAACCCTCCAGTCTCTTTGCGACGACGCTGACGCGCGTCGGCAGTGATTGGCGGAGTCGACGGAAGCGGTAACGCGAGCGATTGATGGAGTTGCGGTGCGCGGACGTGGTCGCGAAGCGCAGCGGGCTTGCCCGCCGAAGCGGCGAGAAGCGTCAGTCGCGAGCCGCGAAGGCGGGAGTAACTCAGTGGTAGAGTCACAGCCTTCCAAGCTGTTGGTCGCGGGTTCGATCCCCGTCTCCCGCTCCAGCCTTCGCTCGCGCTGGCTGCAGTGCGCGAGCTACGGCTGGCAAGCCAGCGGTTACGGCGAAGGCGTCAGGGTCGCGGAACGGCCGACCTGTCGGCCGTAGCTGCGAGCGTAGCGAGCGCTAGCGAAGGCCGATGTAGCTCAGTTGGCAGAGCGCGTCCTTGGTAAGGACGAGGTCACCAGTTCAATCCTGGTCATCGGCTCCAGCCTTCGACTCGCGGCGCTTCGCGCCGGCTCGCTCGTGGCAAGCCAGCGAGGGTCGCGAGCGACCGAGTTGAGTGCCCGAGCGAGCGGAGCGAGTCGAACGGCTAGCCAGGTCAGGGTAGCCACGGGCCTTGCCCTTGTAGCGGAGACAGCATATGGCGAAAGAGAAATTTGATCGGTCGAAGCCGCACGTGAACGTGGGGACGATCGGGCACATCGACCACGGGAAGACGACGTTGACGGCGGCGCTGACGAAGGTGGCGGCGGACAAGGGGTGGGCGAAGTTCGTGCCGTATGACGAGGTGGCGAAGGCGTCGGAGTCGCAGGGGCGGCGCGACGACACGAAGATTCTGACGATTGCGTCGAGCCACGTGGAGTATGCGACGGCGAACCGGCACTACGCGCACGTGGACTGCCCGGGGCACGCCGACTACATCAAGAACATGATCACGGGGGCGGCGCAGATGGACGGCGCGATCCTGGTGGTGTAGCGCGGTGGACGGGCCGATGCCGCAGACGCGGGAGCACGTGCTGCTGGCGCGGCAGGTGAACGTGCCGTATCTGGTGGTGGCGCTGAACAAGGTGGACGCGGTGGACGACCCGGAGCTGCTGGACCTGGTGGAGCTGGAAGTGCGGGAGCTGCTGACGAGCTACGGGTTCAAGGGCGACGACATGCCGGTGGTGCGGGTGAGCGCGCTGGGGGCGATCAACGGGGACGCGGCGGGCGTGGACTCGGTGATCAAGCTGATGGAGGCGCTGGACACGCTACATTCCGCTGCCGGAGCGGGAAGTGGACAAGCCGTTCATGATGCCGATCGAGGACGTGTTCTCGATCTCGGGGCGCGGCACGGTGGTGACGGGGCGGATCGAGCGCGGCACAGGTGAAGGTGGGCGAGGAAATCGAGATCGTCGGGTTCAAGCCGACGGAGAAGAAGGTGGTGACCGGGCGTCGAGATGTTCCGCAAGCTGCTGGACGCGGGGGTGGCGGGGGACAACGTCGGGGTGCTGCTGCGCGGGGTGGAAAAGACGGACGTGGAGCGCGGGCAGGTGCTGGCGAAGCCGGGGTCGATCAAGCCGCACACGAAGTTCAAGGGCGAGGTCTACATCCTGTCGAAGGAAGAGGGCGGGCGGCACACGCCGTTCTTCAACGGGTATCGGCCGCAGTTCTACATCCGGACGACGGACGTGACGGGGTCGCTGAAGCTGCCCGAGGGCGTCGAGATGGTGATGCCGGGCGACAACACGACGATCACGGCGAGCTGCACACGCCGGTGGCGCTCGAAAAGGGCGCGCGCTTCGCGATTCGCGAGGGCGGCCGCACCGTCGGCGCCGGGCACGATCACGGAGATCATCGGAATAGAAGTCAGAAGACTGAGACAGAAGACAGCGACCCTGACTTCTGACTTCTGACTTCTGACTAGGATTCAGCTCATGAGAGACATCATTCATCTGGCGTGCGGCGACTGCAAGCGCCGGAACTACAGCACGACGAAGAACAAGAAGAAGACGACGGAGCGGCTGGAGTTCAGCAAGTACTGCCGCTTCTGCCGGAAGCACACGGCGCACAAGGAGACGAAGTAGCTGTCAAGTCGCAACTGACCAGTGCAAGTGAGTCGACTTACTTGCGACTGCACTGAGTTCACTGAGCACAGGTCAGTAGCTCAATTGGTAGAGCATCGGTCTCCAAAACCGAGGGCTGGGGGTTCGAGTCCCTCCTGACCTGCCAGCCTTCGCTCGCGATGGCTTGCGACGCGAGCTTCGGCTGGCAGGCCAGCGCACGAGCTGCGCAGCAGCGAAGGTGGAACGCGGACCGCAGCGCGGACGAGGCTGACCGAGCGACGAAGTTCGGCGCATGTGATGAAGGCAACGATGAACAAGTGAAGAGCCAGTCAAGGCGCCGGTCGGGGCGGCGGCGAGCGCGGCATCCCGCGGCTGGTGGGACAACAGCCGCGACTTCCTCACCGAGGTGCGCAACGAGATGCGCCGCGTCACGTGGCCGTCGCGGAGAGGTCTACGCGACGACGCTCGTCGTGATCCTGACGTCGACGTTCTTCGGCGTCTACCTCTGGGGCCTCGACCTGGCGTTCGACCGCGGTCGTGCAACTGGATCTTCCGCGCAGTTTGGTGCGTGCATGACCGACGTCGCGCACGAAGAACTGGTACATCGTCCACACCTACTCGGGGTTCGAGAACAAGGTGAAGGAGTCGCTGCAGCAGCGCGTGCAGGCGTACGGGCTGCAGAACGAGATCGGCGAGATCCTGATCCCGACCGAGGACATCGTCGAGAAGCGCGGCGGCCGCGAGGTGAAGAGCGCGCGGCGGTTCTTCCCCGGCTACATCCTGGTCGAGATGACGATGTCCGACAACGCGTGGCACGTGGTGAAGAACACGCCGAAGGTCACCGGGTTCGTCGGCGCCGGCACCAAGCCGACGCCGCTGAGCAAGGAAGAGGTCGACCACATCCTCGAGCAGGTGAAGACGGCGGCGGAGAAGCCGAAGCCGAAGTACACGTTCGAGAAGGGCGATCACGTGCGCATCAACGAGGGGCCGTTCACCAGCTTCAACGGCGTGGTGGACGAGGTGAACCTCGACAAGAACACGCTGAAGGTGATGGTGACGATCTTCGGCCGCGCGACGCCGGTGGAATTGGACTTCCTGCAGGTGGAGAAGATTTGAGCGACGGAGCCGCACGAAGGACACGAACCTCTGCGGTCTGTCACTTCGCGGCCTTCGTGGCCTTCGTGGCTGAAGAGCTATGGCGAAAAAAGTTCAGGCGATGGTGAAGTTGCAGATTCCCGCGGGCAAGGCGACGCCCGCGCCGCCGGTCGGGACCGCGCTCGGTCCGCACGGCGTGAACATCATGGACTTCTGCAAGAACTTCAACGCGAAGACGGCCAAGGACGACGGCCTGATCATCCCGGTGGTCGTCACGGTCTACGCCGACCGCAGCTACACCTTCATCACCAAGACGCCGCCGGCGTCGGTGCTGCTGAAGAAGGTGGCGAACCTGGCCAAGGGCTCGGCCGAGCCGAACCGCAACAAGGTCGGCACGGTGACGGCGAAGCAGGTCGAGGACATCGCGCAAGCACGAAGATGCCGGACCTGAACTGCCAGGATCTCGAGGCGGCGGTCAAGACCGTGCGAGGCACGGCGCGGTCGATGGGCATCGACGTCGTCGGGTAGCGACGGCAATCGCGAGGTCACAGACTCACCGGGTTGCGAGATCGTCGAAGCTACGTCGAGCGAGTCGTAGACCCGCTGGCAATTAACAGTGGGAGGACGCGCGAGCGCTCCGTTAGCACCACAAGGAGGCACATGGCAAAACACGGCAAGAAATTCACGGCCGCCGCGGCGCAGGTCGCAGGACCGGCCGTACACGCATCGAGGAGGCGATTCCCCTGATTCAGAAGGTGAAGTTCGCCAAGTTCGACGAGACGGTGGAGATGGCGATGCGGCTCGGCGTCGACCCGAAGCACGCGGACCAGATGGTGCGCGGCACGGTCGTCCTGCCGCACGGGCTCGGCAAGAGCAAGACGGTGCTGGCGATCGCCGGCGCCGACAAGCAGAAGGAAGCGACCGACGCGGGCGCCGATCTTCGTCGGCGGCGACGAGGTCGTCGAGAAGATCCTCGGCGGCTGGATGGACTTCGACGCGGTCGTGGCGACGCCCGACATGATGCGCGCGGTCGGCCGCCTCGGCAAGGTGCTCGGCCCGCGCGGCCTGATGCCGAACCCGAAGACCGGCACCGTGACGCCGAACGTCGCGCAGGCGATCAAGGAGATCAAGGCCGGCAAGGTGGAGTTCCGCGTCGACAAGACCGGCATCATTCACGCGCCGGTCGGGAAGACGTCGTTCCCGACGCAGAACCTGATCGACAACGCCCACGCGCTCGTCGACAGCGTCGTCAAGGCGAAGCCGTCGGCGGCCAAGGGCAAGTACCTCAAGTCAGTCACCGTGTCCTCCACGATGGGCCCGGGCGTCGCGATCGACACCGCGCACATCGATGAGCGGCGCGAAGCACTAGGGGGACGACGATGGCTGTCACGAGAGCGGAAAAAGAACAGGAGCTCCAGGACCTGGCGGCGGCCTTCAAGGCGCGCCGACACGGCGATCCTGGTGGACTACCGCGGGCTGAACGTGCCCGCGGTCACGGAGCTGCGCCGGCAGCTCCGCGGCGCCAAGGCGCAAGTACAAGGTCGTGAAGAACACGCTCGCCAAGCGCGCGAGCAAGGGCACGACGTTCGACGGCGCTCGAGACGCACTTCGAGGGCACGACGGCGATTGCCTACACCGGCGACGACGCGGTGGCGCTGGCCAAGGCGCTGACGACGTTCATGAAGGGCGCGCCGACGCTGCAGATCAAGGCGGCGGTGGTGCAGGGCCAGGCGATCAAGCCGGCCGAGGTCACCGACCTCGCGAACCTGCCGGGCAAGCCGGAGCTGTACGCGAAGTTGCTCTTCCTGCTGCAGGCGCCGATGCAGCAGCTCGTGTCGGTGCTGGCCGCAGCGCCGCGCGATCTGATGTCGGTGCTGGTCGCAGGTGCGAGAAGAAGAAGTCGGAAGCGGGAGCGTCGGGCTCGGGCTCCGGCGTCAGGCCTCGGCCGGAGACGACGTCGAGCGTGCGGACAGCCCCGCAGCCGTAGGGCCGAGCCTCGAGCCGACGCGTAGGAGAGAGACAATGGCCGAAGTGAATCAGCAGCAGGTGATCGACTACATCAAGGGCATCAGCGTGCTCGAGCTGTCGCAGCTCGTGAAGGCGCTCGAATCCGAGCTCGGCGTGTCGGCGGCGGCCGCGATGCCGATGGCGATGCCGGGCGCGGCGGCGGGCGGCGGCGCCGCCGCGGCGCCGGTCGAGGAGAAGACCGAGTTCAACGTCACGCTGACCGAGGTCGGCACCGACAAGATCAAGGTCATCAAGGTCGTCCGCGAGGTCACCAGCCTCGGCCTGAAGGAAGCCAAGGACCTCGTCGAGAGCGCGCCGAAGCCGATCAAGGAAGGCGTGCCCAAGGACGAGGCCGAGGCGATCAAGAAGAAGTTCGACGAAGTCGGCGCCAAGGTCACGATCGCCTAGACGCGAGGCTGCCGGCTCGGCGCAAGGCCCTCAGGCCGAGAGCCTGAGAGCCACGAGCCTGCGGTCATAAGGGCGGGCCGCTCGGGCCGTCCCGCCGGCTTTCGTCCGACTTCCGATCCTCGAGGATCAGTCACCGATGTACAGCCTTCCCAAGAACGTCTACCGCGAGCGCAAGGACTTCTCGAAGATCAAGACCACGGTTCCGATCCCGAACCTGATCGAGATCCAGCGGAAGTCGTACGAGCGGTTCCTGCAGATGAACCGGCTGCCCTCGGAGCGCGAGGACGCCGGCCTGCAGTCGGTCTTCAAGTCGGTCTTCCCGATCAGCGACTTCCGCGAGAACTCGTCGCTCGAGTTCATCGAGTATTCGATCGGCAACTGGGAGTGCAAGTGCGGCAAGCTGTCCGGCCTGCACCACCTGCGCAAGCCGTGCAAGAACTGCGGCGCGACGCTGATCGCCGATCCGCTACGGCGACCACACGTGCTCTGCCCGCGCTGCGGCATCGAGAACCAGGCGCGCGGCGACGTCTGCGACATCTGCGGCCACACGGTCGGGATGAAGCTGAAGTACGACGTCGACGAGTGCCAGGAGCGCGGCATGACCTACGCCGTGCCGCTCAAGGTCACGATCCGCCTCGTCGTCTGGAACAAGGACCCGGAGACCGGCGTCAAGACCATCCGCGACATCAAGGAGCAGGAGGTCTACTTCGGCGACATCCCGCTGATGACGGACAACGGCACGTTCATCATCAACGGCACCGAGCGCGTCATCGTCTCGCAGCTCCACCGCTCGCCCGGCGCCTTCTTCCACTCGGAAGACAAGACGCTCTACATCGCGCAGATCATCCCGTATCGCGGCTCGTGGGTGGAGTTCGAGTACGACCAGAAGAACCTGCTCTACGTCCGCATCGACCGCAAGCGGAAGTTCCTGGCCTCGGTGTTCCTGCGCGCGCTCGGCCTGCGCGGCGCCGACGAGATCATCCGCACGTTCTACTCGGTCGATCGCATCTTCCTGAACCAGGGCCCGTCGCTGATGTGGGCGGTCAACGACAGCCTGGTCGGGCTGCGCGCCGCCGCCGACGTCAAGGCCGGCGACTTCTCGGTCCAGAGCGGCAAGAAGATCAGCGTCGAACGCGCTCGCGGCGCTGCGCAAGGCCGGCATCGAGACGGTGCCGGTCGCCGACGAGGCGCTCGAAGGCGCGTTCGCCGCCGCCGACATCGTCGACCCGGAGACCGGCGAGGTGATCCTCGAGGCCAACGAGGAGCTGACGCCGCGCGTCATCTCGATGGCGCAGGAGAAGAAGGTCGAGCGCATCGAGGTGTTCTTCCCCGAGCGCGACGACGTCGGCCCGATCATCAGCCAGACGCTGAAGAAGGATCCGATCCGCACGCACGAAGAGGCGCTGATCGAGATCTACCGCCGCCTGCGCCCGGGCGATCCGCCGACGCTCGACAGCTCGCGGTCGCTGTTCGAGAACATGTTCTTCAACCCGCAGAAGTACGACTTCTCGCGCGTCGGCCGGCTCAAGCTGAACACCAAGCTCGGGCTGAAGACGCCGCTCGACGAGAAGATCCTGCACCCGCAGGACTTCTACGAGGTGCTCAAGTACCAGCTCAAGCTGCGGAAGAACCCGCAGAACGTCGACGACATCGATCACCTGGGCAACCGCCGCGTCCGCTCGGTCGGCGAGCTCCTGGAGAACCAGTTCCGCATCGGCCTGGTCCGCATGGAGCGCGCGATCAAGGAAAAGATGTCGGTCTACCAGGAAATGGCGACGGCCATGCCGCACGACCTGATCAACGCGAAGCCGGTGATGGCCGCGATTCGCGAGTTCTTCGGGTCGTCGCAGCTCTCGCAGTTCATGGACCAGACCAACCCGCTCTCCGAGATCACGCACAAGCGGCGTCTCTCGGCGCTCGGGCCCGGCGGTCTGTCGCGCGAGCGCGCCGGCTTCGAGGTGCGCGACGTGCACCCGACGCACTACGGCCGCATCTGCCCGATTGAGACGCCGGAAGGTCCGAACATCGGCCTGATCTCGTCGCTCGTCGTGCTACGCGCGCATCAACGAGTTCGGCTTCATCGAGTCGCCCTACCGCAAGGTCAAGGACGGCCGCGTCGTCGACTACGTGATCGTCACCAACGCCGGCGGCAACGCCGAAGTACAAGGCCGGCGACGTCGTCGAGGCCGACGAGCTGGTCGGCGCCGACGGCCGGTCGAAGAAGAAGGGCGTCGAGTTCGAGCCCTACTCCTACTACCTGTCGGCGTGGGAAGAGGACCACTACATCATCGCGCAGGCGAACGCGCCGCTCGACGAGGACGGCCGCTTCATGCAGGACCGCGTCAACGCGCGCCGCGCCGGCGACTTCATCCTGGCGCCGCGCGACGAGGTGCAGTTCATCGACGTCTCGCCGAAGCAGCTCGTCTCGGTCGCCGCCTCGCTCGTGCCGTTCCTCGAGAACGACGACGCGAACCGCGCGCTGATGGGATCGAACATGCAGCGCCAGGCCGTGCCGCTGCTGCGGGCGCGCAGCCCGTACGTCGGCACCGGCATGGAGTACATCACCGCGCGCGACTCGGGCGCCGTGGTGGTGACGCGCCGCACCGGCACCGTCGACTACGTCGACAGCCAGCGCATCGTCGTCCGCGTCGAAGGGCAGGGCGACGCGGACGATGTCAGCAAGGAGATGGGCGCTGACATCTACCCGATGACCAAGTTCAAGCGGTCGAACCAGAACACCTGCATCAACCAGAAGCCGATCGTCCGCGTCGGGCAGAAGGTGGCCAAGGGGCAGGTGCTGGCCGACGGTCCGTGCACCGAGCTCGGCGAGCTGGCGCTCGGCCGCAACGTGCTGGTCGCGTTCATGCCGTGGCGCGGCTACAACTTCGAGGACGCGATCCTGGTCTCCGAGAAGATGGTGAAGGAGGACTACTACACCTCCATCCACATCGAGGAGTTCGAGATCGAGGCGCGCGACACCAAGCTCGGGCCGGAAGAGATCACGCGCGACATCCCGAACGTGTCGGAGACGTACCTGCGCGACCTCGACGACAGCGGCATCATCCGCATCGGCGCCTACGTCAAGCCGGGCGACATCCTGGTCGGCAAGGTGACGCCGAAGGGCGAGACGCAGCTGACGCCGGAAGAGAAGCTGCTCCGCGCGATCTTCGGCGAGAAGGCCGGCGACGTGCGCGACGCCTCGCTCATCTGCCCGCCGGGCATCGAGGGCATCATCGTCGGCGTCAAGATCTTCTCCCGCAAGGGCATCGAGAAGGATGACCGCGCGAAGGCGATCGAGCAGGAAGAGCTCGACATGATGGAGAAGAACCTGCAGGACGAGATCCGCATTCTTCACGACGAGGTGAAGAAGCGCGTCATGCAGATGCTGAACAACCAGACGCTGCGCGCCGACGCGTTCGACGAGTACGGCCGCGAGCGGCTGCTGCAAGAAGGGCACCGTGCTCACGCCGGACGTGCTGCAGGAGGTGCCGTACCAGCAGATGGTGCGCCTGAAGATCCAGAGCGACGATCCGCGGCTCGAAGGCGACCTGCGGCTGCTCGAGGAGCGGACGGAGCGGCAGGTCGAAGTGATCCGCCAGCTGTTCGAGGAGAAGAAGGAGAAGATCCGCCGCGGCGACGAGCTGCCTCCGGGCGTCATCAAGCTCGTCAAGGTCTACGTGGCGATGAAGCGCAAGCTGTCGGTCGGCGACAAGATGGCCGGCCGCCACGGCAACAAGGGCGTCATCGCGCGCATCCTGCCCGAAGAGGACATGCCGTATCTGCCGGACGGAACGCCGGTGGAGATCGTGCTCAACCCGCTCGGCGTGCCGTCGCGCATGAACGTCGGCCAGATTCTCGAGACGCACCTCGGGTGGGCGGCGCATGCGCTCGGCCTCTACTTCGCGACGCCGGTGTTCGACGGCGCCACCGAGCACGAGATCAAGAACTGGCTCGAGCAGGCGGGGCTGCCGAAGAGCGGCAAGACGCTGCTCTACGACGGCATGACCGGGCAGGCGTTCGAGCAGGACGTGACCGTCGGCTACATCTACATGCTGAAGCTGTCGCACCTGGTCGACGACAAGATCCACGCGCGCTCGATCGGGCCGTACTCGCTGATCACGCAGCAGCCGCTCGGCGGCAAGGCGCAGTTCGGCGGCCAGCGCTTCGGCGAAATGGAAGTGTGGGCGCTCGAGGCCTACGGCTCGGCGCACATCCTCCAGGAGCTGCTCACGGCGAAGTCGGACGACGTCACCGGCCGCGCCAAGATCTACGAGGCGATCGTCAAGGGCGACGCGTCGTTCACGCCGGGGCTGCCCGAATCGTTCAACGTGCTCATCCGCGAGCTGCAGTCGCTCTGCCTCGACGTCGAGCTGATCTCGACGAAGAAGCGGCCGGTGGAAGCCGCTGCCCGTGGCTGAAGGCGAACCGGTACTGGAGCAGGTGTAACCATGAGACCAAGTTTTCACGACAGCAAGACGACGCTTCGCGCCGACTTCGACGCGATCCGCATCTCGCTCGCCTCGCCCGAAAAGATCATGTCGTGGTCGTTCGGCGAGGTGACCAAGCCGGAGACGATCAACTACCGCACGTTCAAGCCGGAGCGCGACGGCCTGTTCTGCGCGAAGATCTTCGGCCCGATCACCGACTGGGAGTGCCTCTGCGGCAAGTACAAGCGCATGAAGCACCGCGGCGTGATCTGCGACAAGTGCGGCGTCGAGGTGACGCAGGCCAAGGTGCGCCGCGAGCGCCTGGGCCACATCACGCTGGCCACGCCGGTCAGCCACGTGTGGTTCTTCAAGGGGCTGCCGAGCCGCATCGGCCACCTGCTCGACATCTCGCTGCGCGATCTCGAGCGCATCCTCTACTTCGAGGGCTACGTCGTCATCGATCCGGGCGAGACGGAGCTCAAGCAGAACCAGCTGCTCAACGAGGAGCAGTACCGCAAGGCGCGCGAGGACTACGGCAACAAGTTCCGCGCGCAGATGGGCGCCGAGGCGATCAAGGAGCTGCTGAAGCGCGTCAACATCGAGAAGCTGGCCGAGGAGCTGCGCGTCAAGATGCGCACCGAGAACTCGGTGCAGAAGAAGCTGAAGTACGCCAAGCGGCTGAAGGTCGTCGACAGCTTCCGCAAGTCGAACAACCAGCCGAACTGGATGATCCTCGACGTCATCCCGGTGATTCCGCCGGAGCTGCGTCCGCTGGTGCCGCTCGACGGCGGCCGCTTCGCGACCTCGGACCTGAACGACCTCTATCGCCGCGTCATCAACCGCAACAACCGGTTGAAGAAGCTGATGGAGCTGAAGGCGCCGGACGTCATCATCCGCAACGAGAAGCGCATGCTGCAGGAAGCGGTCGACGCGCTGTTCGACAACGGCCGCCGCGGCCGCGTGCTGCGCGGCGCCAACAACCGGCCGCTGAAGTCGCTGTCCGACACGCTCAAGGGCAAGCAGGGACGCTTCCGCCAGAACCTGCTCGGCAAGCGCGTCGACTACTCGGGCCGTTCGGTCATCGTCGTCGGGCCGGAGCTGAAGCTCCACCAGTGCGGCCTGCCGAAGAAGATGGCGCTCGAGCTGTTCAAGCCGTTCATCTACAACAAGCTCGAAGAGCGGCAGCTCGTCGCCACCATCAAGCAGGCCAAGGAGATGGTGGAGCAGCAGCGCCCCGAGGTGTGGGACATCCTCGAAGAGGTGATCCGCGAGCACCCGGTGCTGCTGAACCGCGCGCCGACGCTGCACCGCCTCGGCATCCAGGCGTTCGAGCCGGTGCTGGTCGAAGGCAAGGCGATCCGCATCCACCCGCTCGTCTGCACGGCGTTCAACGCCGACTTCGACGGCGACCAGATGGCGGTGCACATCCCGCTGTCGCCCGAGGCGCAGATCGAAGCCTCGGTGCTGATGATGTCGTCGAACAACATCCTGTCGCCGGCCAACGGCGCGCCGATCGCGGTGCCGTCGCAGGACATCGTGCTCGGCTGCTACTACCTGACCAAGGCGAAGGCCGGCGCCAAGGGCGAGGGCCGCGCGTTCGGCAACGCCGACGACGTGCTGCTGGCGCTCGAAGCGGGCGAGCTCGAGACGCTGACGCCGATCCGCCTGCGCTACACCGGGACGCTGCATGGACCTGACGACGGCGCGCGACGACCAGGACGTGCTGCACACCGAAGTGCAGGAGGTCAAGGGCAAGATCATCAACACCACCGTCGGCCGCGTGCTCCTCAACGAGCAGCTGCCGAAGGGCATGCCCGTTCGTCAACGGCCTGCTGAAGAAGAAGGGGCTGCAGCAGCTGGTGCAGAAGTGCTATCTGGACTTCGGTCTCGAGCGCACCGTCGACATGCTCGACGCGCTGAAGAACCTCGGCTTCACCTACGCGACGCGGTCCGGGCTGTCGATCGGCATCGACGACCTGGTCATCCCGGCCAACAAGGCAGCAGCTGGTCGAGAACGCGCGCAACGAGGTCATCAAGGTCGAGCAGCAGTACCTCGAAGGCGCGATCACCAACGGCGAGCGCTACAACAAGATCATCGCCGTCTGGTCGGAGGTCACCGAGAAGATCGCCGACGAGATGTTCAGCGAGATGGCCGAGATGGATCAGTCGGGACGGAACTTCAACCCGGTCTACATCATGGCCGACTCGGGCGCCCGCGGCTCGAAGCAGCAGATCCGCCAGCTCGCCGGCATGCGCGGCCTGATGGCCAAGCCGTCGGGCGAAATCATCGAGACGCCGATCACGTCGAACTTCCGTGAAGGCCTCACCGTGCTGCAGTACTTCATCTCGACGCACGGCGCGCGCAAGGGTCTGGCCGACACGGCGCTCAAGACCGCCGACTCAGGCTACCTGACGCGGCGTCTCGTGGACGTGGCGCAGGACGTGATCATCTCCGAGCACGACTGCGGCACGCTCGACGGCATCGAGGCGCGGGCCATCGTCGAATCGGGCGAAATCATCGAGCCGCTGCGCGACCGCATCGTCGGCCGCGTGACGCTCGAGAAGATCGTCGACCCGTTCAGCGCCGACACGATCGTCGAGGTCAACGAGGAGATCGACGAGGACAAGGCGTCGGCGGTGCAGGAAGCCGGCATCGAGAAGGTCAAGATCCGCTCGGTGCTGACCTGCGCGTCGCGCCGCGGCGTCTGCGCGCGCTGCTACGGCCGCGACCTGGCGACCGGCCGGCTGGTCGAGCTCGGCCAGGCGGTCGGCGTCATCGCCGCGCAGTCGATCGGCGAGCCCGGCACGCAGCTGACGATGCGCACGTTCCACATCGGCGGCACGGCGTCGCGCGTCTCCGAGCAGAACACGCTCGATGCGCGTCACACGGGCACGGTCCACTACGAGAGCCTGACCGTCGTCGAGACGCACAAGGAAGGCGGCCAGCTGATCGTCATGAACCGCAACGGCTCGCTCGTCGTCAAGGACGAGAAGGGGCGCGATCGCGAGCGCTACCCGATCGTCTACGGCGCGCGGCTCAAGGTGAAGGACGGGCAGAAGGTCGAGCAGGGCCAGGTCCTCGTCGAGTGGGATCCGTACACGTTCTCGATCCTCACCGAGGAGCTGGGCACGGTGCAGTTCAAGGACATCATCGAGGGCATGACGGTCCACGAGGAAGTCGACGAGGTCACCGGCCTGTCGCGCTTCATCATCGTCGACTCGCCGGACGAGAAGAAGCAGCCGACGATCGAGATCAAGGACAAGGCCGGCAAGGTCATCCGCAAGTACCACATGCCGTCGCACGCGCACCTGATGGTGCAGGACGGCGAGACGGTGGAAGCGGGCGACGTGCTGGCGAAGATCCCGCGCGAGACCACGAAGACCAAGGACATCACCGGCGGTCTGCCGCGCGTGGTCGAGCTGTTCGAGGCGCGCAAGCCGAAGGATCCGGCGGTCATCTCGGAGATCGACGGCATCGTCAAGGACGGCGGCGTCGTCAAGGGCCAGCGCAAGGTGATCATCGTCCCGGACGACGGCGACCGAGCCGCGGGAGTACTCGCTGCCGCGCGGCGTGCACGTCAACGTGCACGAGGGCGAGCGCGTGCGCGCGGGCGAGCAGCTGATGGACGGCCCGAGCAACCCGCACGACATCCTGCGGGTGCTGGGCGAGAAGGAGCTGCAGAAGTACCTGGTGAACGAAATCCAGGAGGTCTACCGGCTGCAGGGCGTCAACATCAACGACAAGCACATCGAGGTCATCGCGCGGCAGATGATGCGGTGGGTGAAGATCGAGGACGTCGGCGACACCGAGTTCCTGATCGACGAGCAGGTGGACAAGTTCCGGTTCCTCGAGGAGAACGAGCGGGTGATCCAGGCAGGGCGGGCGTCCGGCGACGGCGCAGCCGCTGCTGCTCGGGATCACCAAGGCGTCGCTCTCGACCGACTCGTTCATCTCGGCGGCGTCGTTCCAGGAGACGACGCGCGTCCTCACGGAAGCGTCGATCTCCGGGAAGATCGACCACCTGCGCGGGCTGAAGGAGAACGTGACGATGGGCCGGCTGATTCCCGCCGGCACGGGCTTCGAGTGGTATCGGCACGTGCGGATCCCGGCGGACGAGCCGCCGCCGCCGCCGGCGCCGCCGCAGCCGACCGAGGACGATCTCGATCTGGATCGCGAGATCGAGTACGCGTTCGACGTCGGAGGAGCCGATGGCGGGCAGCGCGCCGACCGGCGACGTCGAGTAACTCCTCGAACAGCTTTCACCTTCGTTAACCACGAAGGGCACGAAGGATCGAAGGGCACGAAGAACATCTCGTGCCCTTTTTCTTTCCGTAGGGCGCCCCTTTACGGGGCGCCATTCATCTCATTGGTTGTACGTAGTGTCCGGCTTCAGCCGGACCGACCTCGCGTCACGGCCGTGCCGGCCGGCAGCCTCCCGCCTTCGCGCTTCGCGTTACGGCGCGGCAGGCCCGGCTCCGCGCACCGAACTTCGACGGTCAAGACAATCGCTCCGACTTGTCCGCTCGTAGCGCAACGCGCGAAGGCGAGATCTATTTCAGGCGATCGTGTCGGCATGCTACGCAGGTCGGCCGCCGTCCGGCACGGCCGCGCCGCGGCACGCGCAAGGTCTATCCGCCAGGCCTGCGCCTACGCTGATCGTGGGCGCTGCGCGGTTATTCTTAGAATAGTCAGGCGGACAGAGGTGCTCTGAGCCATGAAGATGAAGGCCTATGCGAGTTTTAACCTGTACCTTGCGGACCAGCCTCCAAGGAACCAGGACGTCATTCGGGCTGCGGAAGTTCGTGAAGCGCGTCGCCCCGCAACTCCAGGAGTCCGTGAAGTGGGGCAACGGCTGCTGGGTGCAGGGGAAGGCCCCGGTCGCCTACGTCTACTCTGCGCCCGACCACGTGCAGTTCGGCTTCTTCGGCGGCGCCGCACTGAAGGATCCGAGGGGACTGCTCAAGGGCGAAGGAAAGTTCGTGCGGCACATCAAGGTGCGCAAGCGCGCCGACATCGACGAGACAGGCGTTCGGCGCGCTCCTGCGCCAGGCGGCGCACTAGAACGGCCTTCGTCGACGACGCCGGGAGTTTGTTTGGGTCGGATTCAACCTCATCCACGGCGACGGGCCGGGCGTCGGTGTGGCGCTCGCGTGCCACCCGGACGTGGACATGGTGTCCTTCACCGGCTCACCGAGCCGAATCGAGGTGGCTCCAAGACGCTGCGGCAACGGTCAAGCATCACCAGGAACTGGGCGGCAAGAACCCGAACATCATCCTCGACGACGATGACCTTCCCCGACATGTCGCGCGTGGCGTGCGCGACGTCATGACGAACTCCGGTCAGAGCTGCGACGCGCCCACCCGCATGCTGGTCCCAACCAGTCGGATGGCCGAGACCTTGGCTATAGCTAAGCAGACCGCGGAGCTGATCACCGTTGGCGATCCGACCGGCGACGCCATACTGGGCCCGGTGGTCTCCAAGACCCAGTGGAGCAAGATCAACGGGTTGATCAAGAGGGGCGTTGAGGAAGGTGCAACCCTAGTCACTGGCGGCCCAAACCGGCCCGATGGGCTCGACAGAGGCTACTTCGTCAAGCCCACGGTGTTCGGCAACGTCAGCAATGACATGACCATCGCCAGGGAGGAGATCTTTGGGCCGGTCCTGGTCGTTCTCGGCTACGAGAGCATCAACGAGGCCATCGAAATCAGCAATGACACGATGTATGGCCTCGCTGCATATGTAAATGGCGCCGACACCGCTCAAGCCCGCGTCGTTGCCTCGCGGCTACGGCCGGTCAAGTGTCAATTAACGGCGCCGGCGATCCCGCGGCGCCGTTCGGCGGCTCCCCGATTGAGCGGCAACGGACGCGAGGGTGGCGACTTCGCATTCTACGAGTTCCTCGAGATCAAGGCTGTAGTGGGCTAACCCCGAGCCGGCCTGCGTTCAGCCGACCTCATGAACAATGGTCTCGCAGCCGCTGGGACGGGTTGTGCGGCAGGCTGTCCCGAAATTTGGCGCGGTCGCGAGTCACTCTGGGGTGCAGGGTGGCAACGGCTGCCCGGTCTTGCTCCCGATCGTGTGCCAGGTGGCCGGTAGACGGTGGACGGGGAGGTCAGCTTTTGCCGTTCACCGTCGAAGTTGGCGCGCACTCGCGCCAGATAGGGAGATCTTCTTTGGGCAGACTTGTTCCGTATGGGCACGACTTGGGCACGGCATCTCGCGTGATCAAGTGGGCGGAGTTCCGATTCGCGGCCCATGAAGTCCTGCCTGACAAGGTACTTCGGTAGTTCGCGTGCTGATGATCACGGAATACTCGCATGGCCTGCCTTAGTCATTCTTGTCATCTGGGTGTTCGAATAACTCGGACACTGCGAAAGTGAGTTGACTAGGAGCGATGATCTGGAGCGGGTGGCGAGAATCGAACTCGCGCCACCAGCTGGAAGGTCGCGCTCGGGATGCGCACGAGCGCGTTTCCAGGCTTCGGAGCTTGCCCGGGAAACACCGTGAATGACCGCCTTTCGCCCTGCTTAATGGCCCGCGAATGGCCCATGTCGGGTGCGCGCATTTGCGGCGCCTTGAACAGGCACTACGTGCTCTGACGGGCGTGTGTGGCTTAGTGGCGATTGTCGCCGACCCAACATCAGGCTCATCGAAGCCGGACCGGGGCAAGACTGAAACCGTGGTTGCCAGGTTCCGTAAATAGGCGTCGACCGACCGCGGTGTAGCACTTGCTGTACTTTTACCGACCTACCTCAGCTCCTGGACGATCTGGGTCACGACCTTGCGGTGGTACGACGCGGCGATTCTCGCGAACTCCGCGCCGCCGGGGTCGTCTTCTTGATCAAACCCCCGGCGGTTGTGGGATTGGCCAATCAATGTTGGCCGACAGCGATCTTCTCCTGGCACCTCGGCGCCCAACCGCCATGCCAGTCAGAAAGGCGGAATGTTGTGGTTGATGTGGAACAGGTTCGCTGGGTCGTAGCGCCGCTTCACATGAACTAGCCGCTCGTAGTTGCCGCGGTACGCGGCCCGGACCCGGGTCGCGTCCGTCATTCTCCATCATCATGTTCACGTATGCCGCCACCGGCTGAGGTGGGATGCACCTCCTGCCAGTACTGGTGAGCCCAGGCCAGCTGGCCGCTGGAAGATTCGCGGGGTCGGGGTCGATGCCGGTGAAGACACCTACCCAGCCGCCATTGCGGTATGCGAAGGCGGTCGCGTCCTCTTTGACCAGCCGAGCCGCTGCGCCGCTGATCGGGTACATGTGCATGGGTCGAAAGCGGCGTCGGGGATTGCCTCGCCGAATCGGCGGTGCGCTGCAATGGGCATCGTCGGTGATCTCCTCGAAGATGTCGACCTTCCAATACCACTGCAATCCCGTGGGTATGAGCGCGTCGAAGGCGGACTGCAGAACTGAATAGGGCATGGGCGCCAGCCCCAGCAACAGTGGGTCACCGAAGTCGCGTATCGGACCAACGCGGCGTCGGCTCGATCATGGGGGCCGGAGTAGCATCAGTGGTGATGCAGACCGTCCGGGACCATAGATGTCGGGAATGGCGGGGCGGCGGGAACCTGGGCAACACCCATCCAGCCGTTGAGGTCGTCGGGCAGTGCCGGGAGCAAGTCGCGGTACCAGCGGAAGACGGTCCTCGAATCGGCAAGGTCGTACAGCACCGGACCGCCGATGATCACGCCCTGCTCACCCCGGATGGCAGCGGAAGGTGAAGGAGGTCACCACCCCGAAGTTGCCCCCGCCTCCTCTCAGCGCCCAGAACAGGTCGGGGTGGGACTCCGCGCTCGCGGTGACAAAGCGCCCGTCGGCCAGCACCACATCGGCCGAGATAAGTTGTCGACCGTTAGCCCGAAGCGGCGGGTCAGATAGCCGACTCCGCCACCGAGGGTGGAGCCGCCAACGCCCGTCGTGGAGACGAAGCCCGACGGCGCGCCATACCGAACGGACCAGTGGCGCGGTCGACTCCCCCAGGCACATCCGCCGTCGACCCGGACCGTGCCGGCGACCGGGTCGACCGAGGTGCTCCGTAGTCCGCTGAGATCGATACCAGGGCGCCGTCCCAGGCCCCAAAGCCGCCACCATGATGACCGCCGCCGCGGATGGCCAGCGGCAAGACGTTATCGCGGGCGTACGCCACACAGGCCATGACATCGGCGACGTCGGCCACGGGACGATCGCGAGCGGATTCGGTCCACTGCGCCGTTTAGACGGCCCGGGCCGCGCCGTACCCCGGATCGGATCGGGTGATGATCTTGCCTCGGACTCCGGCAAGATCGTCGACAGCTAACTGGTCGCTGGTAGGTTTGCTTGCTGCTGTCGTCATACTACCGTCCTCCTTGGGTGCCGTCGGGCGCCGTAGCCGTTGCACGACATCGACGACGGTGGCCCTTGCGGTGAGTTTCTCCGCCACGTCGTCCACGGCTGGGAGCCAGCCGGTGACCCGGTTCGCGGTAGTACCGGCGCGGGTGTGTGATCTTGCGGGAGGCTTGACGGCGAGCCCGACGGCGAGCCCTTGGCCACGCCTCGCAGCGAGCGCGCCCAGGCGCTGGTCGGTCCACATCAGGGCCCCATTCGGACCGATCAGTGGTTGCAGCGCGGCAGCGGGCAGCAATTGACCGCTTTCGACGGGGGCGTGCCGCAAGCGCTGTGCGTACGTCCGCAGCTGATCTCTCATGATGACCTTCCTCGGGGTGGGCGAGATGGCTAAGTTGTCAAGATCAACTCTGCTGACAGCGGAGGTGTTGCGTATCCGAGGTGACCACGGAAATAGAGCCGATTGCGTACACGGGATGTTTGCTCACCGTCGATCACGTTGTCGGAGCTGGTGGGGTCAGAAGGTATTTAGATCACAATGCAAAATGCGGGCGCGGATCTGCCTTTGGTTTCTCGTCGCGCCGAGCTCGCCGTATTGATTGGCGTGATTGATGCCTCGCCCGACCGCACCTAGCGGAGTCGATTGCGCCAGTCAGGATCGCAGCTCGGCGCGTCGAGCAACCAGCGGCAAGTCCACGCTCACGGTCGCCTGTCGTGGAGATGGATCTCGCTGGCGAGCTCCGATGTACGCGACGATGTTGCATGAGCGTTCCGCGGATCCTGACGAGGATCACCCCTGGATGACTGACGATGACCCTGCTGCAAGCAGGGGCCGTGGACCATGCCTAGGTGACGTCGATCCAAACTGGTCCTGCTGGCCAGATCTTGGCATGGCCAGGGACAAATCCGGCGACTACGGATCAGCTATGACAAGGCGGAATCTGGCGCGCCTGCGGTTCGGCTGGTGGCGAAGTTTCTGCTCCCAATCCGGAAGCCCAGGCAATGATCCACTCCATGGGGTTCTACGAGCGTGAGATCGGCTTCTATCGCGGAGTTCGCCGCTGACTGCCCATTGCGTACGCCCATGTGCTACTTCGGCGGGGTCGGAGATGGAGAGCGGCGCCTCGGGCTGGCTTTTGCTTGAGGACCTCAGCTGGATGCGCAACCTGAAGTCGGCAGGTGGCTGTGTCGATGATGCGGAGCTGGTGATCCGGGAAATCTGGAAGGCTGCATGCCGCACTGGTGGGGCGATGTTCTCGCCTCCCAAGACCCCGTGGGCTTCAGATGAAGGGCATGATCGACTCCCCACGGAGGCACCGCTGGTACCACCCATTGGGAGCGTTTTTTGGACAAGCTCAGCATCCGGTGACAGAAGAGCTGATCTCGGCTGAAGCACTCTGTGCGCGCTACCTGCCTGCACTAGCCGTCTCAAGGCACACCGAACCTCCGCAAAGACGTGGCCCAACTCCTCCAGCAGCGTTACGAGGCTAGTCGCAGGGGTGAGATTTAGGCGTTCAGTCCTCAGCGCTAGTTGGCTGAGGGCAACTGTTCCCGGGTGGTGAGGCCGGTCTTTTGCAGCATGTTGCTGACGTGGGACTCCACGGTTCTCGTCGAGATGAAAAGGCGATGGGAGATGTCAGCGTTGCTTAGTCCGGCGTGTGACAAGTCGCAGAATCTGCTGGTCTCGCGAGCGGTGATGCCAAGTCTTGGCCAGGTGCGGTGGGACAGCTGATGGGGCTGAACCCCTCGGGACTTTGACGCCAATCGACCCGGAGGATGTGGCGGACCCGACGCTGCAGGGCAACGGTTCAAGCCGGCCGCACTGCAGAATGCGTCGGCCTCTCGCAACGAGCCCACGGCCGCCGCCTCCATGCCGGCTTGGTAGACAACCGGCGCGATGATCGTACGCAGCATGTGCCGGTGGAGCGGCGTATGCCGGACGAGGTGATCGGCTTCGGCGATCGACTCTGACGGAGATCGACGGTTCCGGAGTTCCCAAATTGCCGCGCCGTAGCGGCGGGCCGCCCAGTTGGCAGTGGTGTCCGATCAGTGTGGGCGAGCCGAACGCCTCTTCGGGGTGGGGTCGGCAACGACGCGCAGCAGTGCACCGACACCAGCCACGGCACGATGTGCCACTCATCTTGCACATTACCCAGGCTTTCGTCGATGAGCCGGATGGCGGTGCTGTTGTCGCCGTGGAGCCAGGCGCGCAGCCCGTAAATGCTCCCTACCCATGGCGCCCGCCGGCTTGCTTGCCGGCAGCCATAGCCTCGGCGATCAGGTCATCGAGCTCCGACGGTGTCGCGGGACGGCTCCGCCCGGGCAATGGTCGGTCGTCGGCGAAGAGGAGGCATTCAGCCAGATGAGCGCGAGTCATCGC
>CAWCBC010000015.1:0-221067 GCA_963793705.1 uncultured Acidobacteriota bacterium
GTGCGAGACCGGCTCGATCGGGACCTCAGAGGCCGGGCGGTGCTCGACGTCGGGGTCGCTGCCCCCGACGGCCAGCAGCCGCAGGAAGTGCGACTTGCCCGAGCCGTTGGAGCCCAGCACGGCGACCCGCTCGCCGTACCAGACCTCGAGGTCGAACGGCTTCATCAGCCCGGTCAGCTCGACTTTCGCAGACCACCGCGCGCTTGCCGGTCCGCCCGCCCTTGAGCCGCATGGAGACCTGCTGCTCGCGCGGCTGCTCGGTGGGCGGCCGGCCTCCTCGAACTTGCGCAGCCGGGTCTGGGCCGCCTGGTACTGGCTGGCCATGCCGTCGTTGTACTCCGCCTTGTTCTTGAGCAGGAGCACCAGCGCCTTGATCTTGGCGTGCTCCTCGTCCCAGCGGCGGCGCAGCTCCTCGAAGCGGAGGAACCGGTCCGTGCGCGCCTCGTGGTACGACGGAAGCCGCCGGGGTGGGTCCAGACGCGGTTGCCGCGCTGCCCGAGCTCGACGGTGACCACCCGGGTGGCGGTGTTGTCCAGCAGCTCGCGGTCGTGGCTGATGTAGAGGATCGGTCTTGTCCGACTCGCGGATCCGCTGCTCGAGCCAGATCTTGCCCGGTACGTCGAGGAAGTTGTCCGGCTCGTCGAGCAGCAGCACCTCGTCCGGGCCGCGGAGCAGGTACTCCAGCACCAGCCGCTTCTGCTCGCCGCCCGAGAGCGTGCGCAGCTCGCGGTACTTGGCCCGGTCGTAGGGCAGCCCGAGCGCCGGCCACGGTGCAGACGTCCCAGACGACCTCGACGTCGTAGCCGCCGGCGTCGGCGTACTCGGCCAGCGCCTCGGCGTAGCGCCATCTGGGTCTGCTCGTCGTCGGTCTCCATCAGCGCCCGCTCGCAGCGGTCGACCGCGGCGGCGGCCGCGCGGACCCGGGGCGGGGAGACGCTGAGCAGCAGGTCGGCGACGGTCGGCTCGGCGCCCAGGTCGGTGCCGACCAACTGCCGCATCACCCCGAGCCCGCCGCTGCGGGTGACCACGCCGGCGTGCGGCTGGAGGTCGCCGGTGATGATGCGCAGCAGGGTGGTCTTGCCGGCGCCGTTGGCCCCGACCAGCGCCACCTTCGCGCCCTCGCCGACGCGGAACGACACGTCGTCGAGCAGCACCCGGCCGTCGGGCAGCTCGTAGCGCACTCCGGCGACGTCCACATGTCCCACGTCGAAGGATTGTGCGCGACCGGGTGTCCCGCGCGCACCTGACTAATGTCCTGGACTGGTGTCCTCGAGTCTAGACGGATCGTTCGGCTCGGTGACCGAGCGGAGGATCCGCTGGACCACCTCCGCGTCGAGGTCCTGCGCGTACACGGCCAGGTCACCGGAGGTGACGTAGCCACCCCAGCCCCCGTCGGGCAGGCCGTCGCTCGGCTCCACCGCGTGCACCCCCGGCCCGGTCGCGGGGTCGAAGGTGGCCGATCCGTAGAACCACACCCCTACGGCATCCGTTGCACGGCCCGAGATCGGTCGGGTCCCCGAGTGCTCGGCGACGAACTCGCAGCTGCCGGCCTCTCCAGCCGGTCCCAGTCCGGTGGCACCTCGAGGCGGAACTCCTGATAGGCCAGCTGCTGCCAACCGTCCTCGGCCGTACCGACGACGCCGGCGCTGCACCTGCTCCGGCGGTTCGTCGGTCCGGCTCCGCGGTGAACAACCAGCCACCCGGCGCCCGCCGCGGCGCCGACGCCGAGCACGAGCAGGAGGATGAACAGCCTGCGGACCATGCCCGGTCCGACCACTGACGGAGCTCCTCTGGCAAGGGCACGGCGCCGCTGACCGAGCCGGTCCAGCCTGGCAGAGAGCGCCCAATAGAGCGACGGCGATGGTCAGGTCTCGCACCGTCGCCGTCGACCTGCACCCGCGTGAGCACCCCTCGACGAAGTCGACGCGGGCTGCGATGCCCGGTCGCCTCCATCACGATCACATGGTGCGGTTGGCTCGCCCTGGCTCGTGTCCTGCGCACTCGGTGCGCACTCTGGCGCCGCCTGCAGGGCCTTCACCGCCTCGCCTGCGTCCTGTCCGAACAGCACCTCGCTCTGGTCCAGCGCCCAGGTCTCGTCGTACCGGCAGACCCGAGAGCCCGCCCTCGGGAGTGGTGGCCTCCCCGGGCGTCAGCCGGGCCGGGCAGCCGTTCGGGTCACCGGCGGCAGGAATCCTGTCGCATGCGAGTCCAGACACGCGGTGCGCAGTCTCGACGTCCGGGGTGGTCACCGTGACCAGCACCCCGCCGATACCCCGGTCCCCCGACGTAGTTGGGGGTCCGGCCAGCCTTCACTCGTCTGGGACACCACGGGCCACGTCGAAGTCGTCGTGGTTGTCGATCTCCTGGAAGCGTCAGGCCGTACGTCGAGCCCGGCTCGCAGAGGATGAGATTGGCCACCGCCCCCGGGCGCTCGACGCGCGGGGGTACCGATCGTGCCGCCGTTCGCGCACCAGTCGCTGAGGCTGCCCGTACGTCCCACGTGCCCGGGACCTGCACGGTCACCCCGTGCCAGCTCTCCCACCGGTAGCCCTCGTCGAGGGTGGGGCCCGTCGGGTGCGCGGGTCCGCGACGTGCGGGGCGTCGTTGCCCGCCGTCACCGGAGCCGGGCCACGTCACGACGCCCACCGGCACCGGCGATCGCGAGAGCCACGCCGGCGGCCACTCCGGCCACTCGGACCCGACGCTTCTGCCGGGCCCGGCCCCGGGCGGCGAAGGCCAGTCCGGTCGCCTCCGGGGCGCCCTGTGACCCCTCCCGCAGGGCCTCGGTGAGCCCGCTCCTCGAGGATCGCCGCTGCGCTCACTCATCGATCTCTCCCATCATGGTGCAGAGCGCGGCGAGCCCGCGGGAGACCCGCGAGCGCACCGAGCCCTCGCGGACGCCGGTCAGCTCGGCGATCTCGGCGTACTCCAGCTGTTCGTAGTAGCGCAGCACCACCGCGGTCCGCTGCACCTCGGGCAGCGCCTGGCAGGCGGCCCAGAGGCCGGCACGCTGGTCGGGCATCAGGCCACCGGGCTCGGGGGCCACCGACTCGTGCACGAGGCTCGCGACCGGGGACTCGCGCCGCCGGAACCGCCGCCACCACGACGTGTGCGCGTTGACGACCATCCGGCGCACGTAGGCGTCCACGTCGCCGACCCGGGAGATCCGCTCCCAGCGGGGCAGCGCCCGGGCCAGCGCCTCCTGCACGACGTCCTCGGCGTCCGCCTTGTTGCCGGTCAGCGTGTAGGCGAGCCGCAGCAGCGCGGGCCCTCGGGACGGCGACCCACCCGTCGAAGTCCGGTGCGCTCTCGGCCACCCGGGCTCCTTCCTGCGCCAGCGCCTGCATACCCATCAAACGCCGTCCGGCTCGATCCTGTTGCGAGCATGGTGTGTACTGGCCAGTGAGCAAGGCACCCCAGCCCCATGACAGAGCACGTCAGCGAGGAGCACGGCATGCAGCTGGAGCTGTCCGCGGAGGAGCCGCGTTCCGCGACGAGATGCGGGAGTTCTTCACCACCGAGGTGCCCGAGGAGATCCGCGACGGCGGTCGCCGAGGGCCGCGAGCTCACCAAGGACCAGTTCGTCGAGAGCATGCGGATCCTCAACGCGGCCGGGCTCGCGGTGCCGCACTGGCCCGTGGAGTGGGGCGGCCGGGACTGGACCGACGCTGCGGCGCCACATCTGGCACGAGGAGATGCAGCGCGCCTGCGTGCCGACGCCGCTGGCGTTCAACGCCTCGATGATCGGCCCGGTGATCGCGCAGTTCGGCACGCAGGAGCAGAAGGAGGAGTTCCTGCCGAAGACCGCCAACCTCGACATCTGGTGGGCGCAGGGCTTCTCCGAGCCCGACGCCGGCTCCGACCTCGCGTCGCTGCGCACCACCGCGGTCCGCGACGGCGACGACTGCGTCGTCAACGGCCAGAAGACCTGGACCACGCTCGGCCAGTACGGCGACTGGATCTTCACGCTGGTCCGCACCGACCCGGAGGCCAAGAAGCAGGCCGGCATCTCGATGCTGCTCATCGACATGACCTCCGCCGGGCGTCGAGGTCCGGCCGATCGAGCTGATCGACGGCGGCTACGAGGTCAACGAGGTGTGGTTCGAGCGACGTCCGGGTGCCCGGCGAGAACCTGGTCGGCGAGGAGAACCGCGGCTGGGACTACGCGAAGTTCCTGCTCGGCAACGAGCGGGTCGGCGTCGCCCCGGTCGGCGCGACCAAGCGGGTCGCTGGCCCGGGCCAAGGAGCCTCGGCCGAGGACCGGCTCGCCGACGACCCGCTGGCTGCGCGCCCGGATCGCCGAGCTCGAGAACGAGCTGCTCGCCCTCGAGCTGACCGCGCTCCGCGTGGTCGCGCAACTCCGCCGACGGCAAGCCGCACCCGGCGTCGTCGGTGCTCAAGCTCAAGGGCACCGAGCTGCAGCAGGCGGTCAGCGAGCTGGTCGTCGACCTCGCCGGGCCGGCCTCGCTGGCCAGCGGCGCCGAGCGACGACTCCGACCTCGCCGTGGTGGGCAGCGGCGCGCCGACGCCGCTCTACCTCAACTTCCGCAAGGCCTCGATCTACGGCGGCTCCAACGAGGTGCAGCGCCAGATCATCGCCCGCACGATCCTGGGACTCTGAGCGGAGGACGACGATGGACTTCACCTACGACGACGAGCAGCAGGCGCTGCGCGAGGCCGTCCGCGGCCTGGTCGGCAAGGCCTACTCCGACTTCGAGAACCGCCGCCAGGCGGTCGCCGAGGACCCCGGCTTCGACGAGAAGCTGTGGACCCGGATGGCCGAGATGGGCCTGCTCGGGCTGCCGTTCGCCGAGGAGGACGGCGGCGTGGGCGCCGGGCCGGTCGAGGTCGGCATCGTCTGCCAGGAGCTCGGCCGGGTGGTCGCGCCCGAGCCGTACCTCGACGTCGGTCGTGCTGGCCGGCGGCCTGGTCGCCGCGGCCGGCACCGCCGAGCAGAGGCCGAGCTGCTCGGCGCGCTCGCCGCGGGCGAGAGCGTGCTCGCCTTCGCGCACGCCGAGCCGGGCTCGCGCTGGAGCCCGACCGCCGAGGCGGTCACCGCCGACGCAGGCCGGCGACGCCTGGACGCTGACCGGCGTCAAGGAGCCGGTGCCGCACGGCGCCCGCGCCGACGTGCTCGTCGTGAGCGCGGCGCTGCCCGACGGCGGCACCGGCCTGTTCCTGGTCGACGGCGACGCGGCCGAGCCGCACCGGCTACCCGACCCACGACGGCGGCCGGGCCGCCACGGTCGGCCTCGACGGCACCGCGGCGACGCCGCTCGGGCGAGCCGCGGCCGCGACGTCACCGCGAGCATCGCGCACGGTGCTCGACATCGCCCGGGTCGATGGCGGCCAACGAGGCGCTCGGGGTGATGGAGGTCGCGCTCGAGGCGACCACCGACGTACCTCAAGAGCCGCAAGCAGTTCGGCGTCACCCTCAACACCTTCCAGGCGCTGACGTTCCGGGCGGCCGACATGTACGTCTCGCTGGAGCTGGCCCGCAGCATCGCGACTGGGCGACGATGGTGCTCGCCGACGGCGAGCCCGGCGAGGTGGCCGACGCCGCGTCGCCGGGCGTCGCTGCAGGTCAGCCGGGCCGGCCGGCACATCGGCCAGGAGGCGATCCAGCTGCACGGCGGCATCGGCGATGACCGCGGAGTACGCCATCGGCAGCTACACCACCCAGCTCACCGCGCTCGACCACCTGCTCGGCGACGGCAACCACCACCTGCGCCTGCTGGCCGGCGCGGTGACGCGTACGGCGCCCTCGACCCGCTCGACTACAGGCGGTCACATAAAGTCCCGCATGTCACACGGGCCTCGAGAGGCAGCGCTCGTCGTCCGAAGACCGACGCGCTGCCGCCCGTCACGCGGCGTGCGCGTGCGGATCGCGCGCGATGCTCGGTCTACGCCGTGGCTGCTGCTGGTCTGGTCGCAGCTGCTCGGCATCCCCAACGACACCGTGCAGGTGTTCCTCTGGCTGTGGCTCGGCACCATCGCCTGGAACATCGAGGCGCCGCCGCGCTACCACCTGCGGTTCCTGCGCGACTGGTGGCTGCCGGTCGTCGGGCTGGTCATCTACTTCTACAGCCGCGGCCTCACCGACGAGCTCGGGCCTGCCCGTGCACATCACGATGCCGATCCGCGTCGACGAGTGGCTCGGTCGGCGGCGGCGCTGCCGACCGAGCGGCTGCAGGACGCGTGGTGCGGCGACCCGTGCCTGAAGGACAGCGAGCCCGCGCTGGTACGACGTCTTCTTCACCACCGTCTACGCCACGCACTTCCTGGCCGGGCTGACCATCGCCGCGGTGCTGTGGGTGCGCAAGCGCGAGCGAGTGGCTGCTGTGGATGCGCCGCTACGTGACCATCAGCTTCGCCGCGCTGGTCGTCTACATCCTCTACCCGATGGCGCCGCCGTGGATGGCGTCCGAGAGGGCTACATCGGCGCCGACCTGCCGCGGCATCACCGGCCGGGGCTGGCGCGACGCTCGGCCTGGACCGGTTCGACCTGGTCCTGCAGGGCGTCGGCAACCCGGTCGCCGCGATGCCGTCGCTGCACGCCGGCATCACGTTCCTGGTCGCGATGTACGGCATCTGGCGGCTGCGCACGCCGCTGCGCTGGCTGCTGGTGCTCTATCCGCTGGCGATGTCGACGGCGCTGGTCTACTACGCCGAGCACTACGTCATCGACATCGTCGCCGGGGTGCGTGCTGGCCGCTGTGGTGATGGTCGGCGTCGGTGCGTGGGAGCGCCGGCGCGCGCCGTCGAGCGCGCTCGCTACTGCAGCGCTCGACCCAGCCCACAGGTTGATCCCGGCTTCGACCGCGTGCTGGTCGATCGCGGCCAGCTCGTCGGCCGTGAGCTCGGGGAACGCAGCGCGTCGAGGTTGGTGTCCAGCTGCTCGACCGACGACGCCCGCCGATCACCGCGGCCTGCGGTGACCACTCGGTCGCGGCGCCCACTGCAGCGCGAGCGGAGGCGTCTGGCCACGCGGCGGAAGGCGATCTCGTTGAGCCGCCGCACGTGCGTCAACGTCTTCTCGTCGAAGACTCCCCGCGGCACGTGAGACTCCGCGCGCGGGCGCCGGAGTCGGCGGACCGGCACCATCGAGGTAGCGGTCGGTGAGCACCCCCGCGCGAGCGCACGAACACGATGACCCCCTACGTGTCGAGCTCGTCGAGCAGGCTCCACCCAGCGGCTGACCAGCGTACGACGGCTGGTGGCAGAGATCGGGTCCCGAGCGAGCGCGCGAGCTCGGCAGCCTCCCGAGACTTGGCCGCGGAGTACGACGAGATGCCGGCGTACAGCGCTTGCCCGCCGGACGGCGTGGCGAGCGCCGCACACGTCGGCTCTCCGAGCGGCGTGTCCGGGTCGAACCGGTGGCTGTAGAAGATGTCGACGTAGTCCAGCATCCGGCTCAGCGACTGGTCGAGCGAGGCGAGGACGTACTTGCGGGAGCCGCCGCCCTGCCGTACGGGCCCGGCCACATGTCCCAGCCGGCCTTCGTCGAGACCACCAGCTCGTCGCGGAGCCCGGCGAAGTCGTCGCGCAGGTAGACCCCGAAGTTCTCCTCGGCGCGGTCCGTACGGCGGACCGTAGTTTTGGCCAGGTCGAAGTGCGTCACGCCGCGGTCGAACGCCCGGCGCAGGATGGCGCGATGGGTCTCCTCCGGGCGGTCGGTGCCGAGTTCTGCCACAGCCCGAGCGAGAGCCGCGGCAGCTGGAGCCCGCTCCGTCCGGTGTGGCGGTACGTCATCGAGTCGTAGCGGTCGGCGCTGGGTCGTAGGGCATGGCCCTCACGGTGCCTCAGCGGTCCAATGTGCAGGTGTGCACCGTCCGGTTCTTGCCGCTCGTGGCCGGCCGGCCTGGTCGCCTGCGGGTCCTCCGAACCGAGGGCGACGCCCTGACGCCCAGCACATCGCCACGATACGGCCGCCGCGCCGGTCCCCTTCGAGTCCGCCCGGCACGGCTATGCGCTCGAGGTGCCACCCGACTGGCGGGTGAACGAGTACGGCGCGATCGTGGACCGAGCTCGAGCAGTTCAGTCCGGGCGCCGAGGTCCCGGGCGAGGACGTCGTGTCCTCGGCGGACCGGGCTTCCTTCCTGGTCATGGCAACTCGATGGCGATCCCGGACGGCGACTGCCTCCGGACGAGCGGCTGGCGGCGTTCGACGCCATCGTGGCCGCCGAGCTGGGTCCGGCATGCCCGGCGACGACGGAAGCCGGTGTCCTCGCCGGGGAGCCGGCTGGAGCCGTGGTGGAGCAGGTACTGCGCTGGGGCGATCGCACCGGGCACAGCCTCGTGCACGACGGCCGCGGGTACTGACTTCACGAACGCGTGCACCCGAGGTATCCGCCTGGCGTTGCCGCCGTCATCGAAGACCTGACTGCTTCGATCGAGTTCACCGGCTGACGGCGAGGCCCAACCGGGCAGCCGACAGCGTCTCCTCCGTGGGCGAGTGTTCGACGGGCAAGGGCGCGGTCGTCACCGGCGCCGGCCACGGCATCGGCCGGGCGCTGGCCACCCGGCTGGCGGCCGAGGGCGCCCGGGTCGTCGTCAACGACCTCGACCCCGACAGCCGCCGCGGCGGTCGCCGCCGAGATCGGCGGTACGGCGGTGCCGGGCGACTGCTCCTCCGACGCGGGCGTCCGCGCGCTGGTCGACGCCGGCGACCGAGCGCGCTCGGCCGGATCGACGTCTTCATGGCCAACGCCGGCATCGACGCGCGCCGGCAGCCCGACAGCCTGCAGGCCCCCGACGACGCTGGGCGCGGATGCTCGACACCAACGTGATGGCCCACGTCCGCGCCGCGCGGGTGCTGGTGCCGGCGCTGGCTCGAGGACGGCGGGCGGCCGGTTCGTCGTCACCGCGTCGGCGGCCGGGCTGCTGACCATGATCGGCAGCGCGCCGTACTCCGTGACCAAGCACGCCGCCGTCGGCTTCGCCGAGTGGCTCTCGGTCACCTACGGCGACCGCGGCGTGGCCGTCCAGGCGATCTGCCCGCAGGGCGTGCAGACCCGGATGCTCGAGCGAGGCCGGGCCGCTGCAAGGACCTGCTCGTCCCGCGACAGCGCGCTCACGCCCGAGCAGGTCGCCGACGCGTGGGTCGCCGTCGCTCGACGGACGACCGGTTCCTGGTGCTGCCGCACCCCGAGGTCGCCGGCTACTACGCCGCCCGCGCGCCAGACACCGACCGCTGGCTGGCCGGCATGCGCCGGCTCCAGGGCAAGGTCGACGAGCGCGGGGGCAGCATGACCGAGCTGCCGACGACGACGTCCCGGGCTCGACCTCGACGCCTTCCGGCGCTGGTACGACGGCCAGCGGCCCGGCGAGATCGCCGGCGACCTGCGCGGCCGCGTGATCGCCGGCGGCAAGTCCAACCTCACCTACGAGGTCACCGACGGCACCTCGTGGTGGGTCGTGCGCCGCCCGCCGCTCGGCCACGTGCAGGCCACCGCCCACGACATGGGCCGCGAGTACACCGCGATGACCGCGCTGGCCGGACACCGACGTGCCGGTGCCCGACGACGTACGCCCACTGCGCCGACGCCGGACGTGATCGGCGCGCCGTTCTACGTGATGGAGCGCGTCGACGGGACGCCGTACCGCATCGGCGCGCCAGCTCGAGGCGCTCGGCCCGGAGCGGACCGCCGCGATCGCCGGCCGGATGGTCGACGTGCTCGCCGCGCTGCACGCCGTCGACCCGGCCGAGGTCGGGCTCGGCGAGTTCGGCCGGCCCGCCGGGCTTCCTCGAGCGCCAGGTGCGCCGCTGGGGCAAGCAGCTCGAGGGCTCGCAAGACCCGCGAGCAGCCGGACGCCGACGAGCTGCACCGCCGGCTCACCGAGCGGGTGCCGCCGAGGACGCCGGCCGTCGCCGGGATCGTGCACGGCGACTACCGCCTCGACAACCTGCTGGTCGGCACGACGACCGAGGTCCGCGCCGTCGTCGACTGGGAGATGGCGACGCTCGGCGACACCCGCACCGACCTCGCCCTGCTGCTCGTCTACGACCGGCTCGTCCGCGGTCGCCGGCGGCGCCCTGGTCGCCGACGTGAGCACGGCACCGGGCTACCCGGACGCCCGAGGAGCAGCTGGCCAGGTACGCCGCGGCCAGCGGCCGCGACCTGGGCGAGATGGGCTTCCACATCGGCGCTGGCCTACTTCAAGCTCGCCGTGATCCTCGAGGGCATCCACTACCGCTACCTGCAGGGCCAGACCGTCGGCGAGGGCTTCGACCAGATCGGCGCGCGGGTTCGACCCGCTGCATCGCCGCCGGCCTCGACGCACTCGAGCACGACGAAGGGACTGACATGGACTTCGCGCTCGACGCCCGCACCGAGGAGCTGCGCGAGCGAGCTGCTCGACTTCATGGACGAGCACGTCGACCCGGCCGAGCCGGTCTTCCACGAGCAGCTCGACGCGCTCGACGACCGTTGGGCGTGGTCGACGGCGCCGGTGCTCGACGAGCTGCGCGCCGAGGCCCGCGACGCGCGGGCTGTGGAACCTCTTCCTGCCCGGCGCGAGCACGGCGACGGCGCCGGCCTGACCAACCTCCAGTACGCGCCGCTCGCCGAGATCACCGGCCGCAGCCGGCCACCTCGCGCCCGCCGGCGCTGAACTGCGCGGCACCGGACACCGGCAACATGGAGGTGCTCGCGCATGTTCGGCACGCCCGAGCAGAAGGAGCGCTGGCTGCACGCCGCTGCTGGACGGCCGAGATCCGCTCGGCGTTCGCGATGACCGAGCCGGACGTCGCGTCCTCCGACGCCACCAACATCGCGACCCGGATCGAGCGCGACGGCGACGAGTACGTCCTCAACGGCCGCAAGTGGTGGATCACCGGCGCGATGAACCCGCAGGCCGAGATCCTCATCGTGATGGGCAAGACCGACCCGGAGGCCTCCCGGCACCGGCAGCAGAGCCATGGTCCTCGTGCCCCGCGACACCCCCGGCCTGACCGTCGTCCGCGCCGATGACGGTGCTTCGGGTACGACGACCACGAGCACGGCGGCCACGCCGAGCTGCTGTTCGACGACGTCCGGGTGCCCGGTCGCCAACCTGATCGGCGAGGAGGGCGCCGGCTTCGCCATCGCCCAGGCCCGGCTCGGCCCCGGCCGGATCCACCACTGCATGCGCGCGATCGGCGTGGCCGAGCGCGGCGATCGAGCTGATGTGCCGGCGGGCGACGAGCCGGGTCGCCTTCGGCCGGCCGCTGGCCGACCAGGGCGTGGTCCGGGACTGGATCGCGGAGTCGCGGGTCGCGGATCGAGCAGCTGCGGCTGCTGGTGCTCAAGACCGCCTGGCTGATGGACACCGTCGGCAACCGCGGCGCCCACACCGAGATCCAGGCGATCAAGATCGCCACCCCGCAGACCGTGCAGTGGATCCTCGACAAGGCGATCCAGGTGCACGGCGCCGGCGGGCTCTCCCAGGACTTCCCGCTCGCGGCGGCGTACGCCGGCATCCGCACCCTGCGCTTCGCCGACGGCCCCGACGAGGTGCACAAGGACTCCCTGGCCAAGGCCGAGATCGCCCGCCAGGCCGCAGGCTGAGCAGGATGGCCTCATGGACCTGACCCTCACCGACGAGCAGCAGGCGTTCCGCGCCCTGGCCCGGGACTTCCTCGACCGGGAGGCGGTCCGCACCGCACCGAGTGGGACCGCGACGAGTCCGTCGACCTCTCGATCATCGCGAAGATGGCCGAGATCGGGTTCTTCGGGCTGACCATCCCCGAGGAGTACGGCGGCCTCGGCGGCGACTACCTCACCTACGTGCTCGGCATGGAGGAGCTCGGCCGCGCCGACTCCGCGCTGCGCGGCATCGTCTCGGTCTCCAACGGGCTGGTCGGCAAGTCGATCCTCGGCTTCGGCACCGAGGAGCAGAAGCAGGAGTGGCTGCCCGGCATCGCGACGGCGACGAAGCTCGGCTGCTTCGGGCTGACCGAGCCCGACACCGGCTCCGACGCCGGCAACCTCACCGCCGCGCGCCGCGCGGGACGGCACCGACTACGTGATCAGCGGCCAGAAGCTGTTCATCACCAACGGCACCTGGGCCGACGTGGCGCTGGTCTTCGCCCGCACCGGCGGCGACGGGCCGAAGGGCGTCAGCGCGTTCCTCGTCCCGACCGACACCCCCGGCTTCGAGGCCCGCGAGATCAAGGGCAAGCTCGGGCTGCGCGGCCAGGCCACCGCCGAGCTGTTCCTCGCCGACGTCCGGGTGCCGGAGTCGGCCCGGCTCGGCGAGGAGGGGCAGGGCTTCAAGATCGCGATGACCACGCTCGACAAGGGCCGGGTCTCGGTGGCCGCGGGCTGCGTCGGGATCGTGCAGGGCTGCCTGGAGACGTCGGTCGAGTACGCCACCACCCGCACCCAGTTCGGCCGACCGCTCGCCGGCTTCCAGCTGGTGCAGGAGCTGATCTCCGACATGTCGCGTCGACGCCGACGCCGCGCGGCTGCTCGTCTGGCGCTGCGCCGACCTGATCGACCGCGGCGAGCCGTTCGGCACGGCCGCGTCCAAGGCCAAGCTGTTCGCCTCCGAGGCCGCCGTCCGCGCCGCCAACAACGCCATCCAGGTGTACGGCGGCGCCGGGTACGTCGACGAGCACCCGGCCGAGAAGTACCTCCGCGACGCCCGCGTGATGACCCTCTACGAGGGCACCAGCCAGATCCAGAAGCTGCTCATCGGCCGCGCCGAGACCGGCATCAGCGCGTTCGTCTGAGGACCGCCTCTGGGTACCGATCCTTCATGCCAGCCAAAGGAAATCCGGGAACGTATCCTGACGTGGCGTCCCGGACCTGATATGTCTGGCTGACGGAGCTGACAATGCCTCCGAGCCAGGCGGCCATGGCATTGGCGCTGCTGAGATCGGCGGCGCTAATCCCACCAGGGAACGTCGCCGAGGTCAGCTGAACGGATGCAGGAGCGGCCCCACTGAAACCGAACGATACCTGCGGGAACTGCCCGGCGAAGTTGTATGGGTTGATGCGGTGCCGCTGCCAGCTCCCGCCCATCTGCAGCTGATGGCGTCCCTTCACGTACCATGGGCGTTGTCGCTGAACTGGTAGACGTCCGAGGCCCGCCCCTGGTTCTGAAACGCAAACGTGGGAGCGCCTGCTGAGCGGAATCCCCCGACGGGATTGTCGATGCCCAGGGCCGTGCCATACAGCACGCCGCCGCTGAAATCCCAATCGGTGACGAAGGCGACGCTCGTCAGGTTCGCTCCGCCACGCACTTCGTTCTGAAAGTTGTTACTCAGCGTGCTGCGCCATGCGCCCCCGAACCGCGTGCGCGGCCCTCGTGTGTAGGCCTGGGGACGACCGGTGCTAATCGCATCGATGTCATCGCGATCGGTCGTCTCCACGAAGCGGCTGAAGACCCCTTCGAATGTGTGCGACGGTGACAGCACATAGTCGAATCGCCCGGTGAATTGATCGCGATTGTTGAGATTCTGCTGATTGAACTGGTAACCCGCGGTATTCAGCAGTCGGGCCGCAGTCGATTGCCGCGAAGGAAGTTGTTGACCTTTGACGCGTCGGGTAACAGCGACAGGAGGTTACGGACAATCGGGTCGGCCGTCAGCCCGCTCAGTTGCAGGACATTGACCGACCGCACGGTGCCGTCGCTGGTGGCCACGTAACGGAACATGCCGTTGATGAAATCGGCGTTCGCCGGAATCGTGAGGTTCTGCTCCGCTGCCGTCTCTTGACGGAACCCCTCGTAATGCCCGAAGAAGAACAGCCGGTTCCGAACGATGGGACCTCCTACTCGACCGCCCGTACTGGTGGCGACTCAGTTCAGGCTTCGCAACGCCCGCCGCATTATTGAAGAAACTGTTGGCGGCGAACTTGGCGTCGCGGTTGAATTCGAAGACGCTGCCCCGGAGCGTGTTGCCGCCGGAGGGCGTCACCATGCGGATGACGCTGGCGCCGCCAGCGGTGTCCGCGCCGGCCACAGAAGTGGTAATCGTGAATTCCGAGATGCTGTCGGACGTCGGCCGGTTCGGAAGGAAATCAAGCGAGTTCGTCCGGATAAAGTTGTCCTGGATGGTGATGCCGTCGAGCGTGACCGGTTTCCATGTCGGGCGACCGCCGTTGATCGCTGTCGACGCGCGATTGGCGATGCCGGGGACTCCCGCCTGGAGCTTGATGAGATTCGTCACGTCGCGGCCGAGCAGCGGAATGTCGAGGATCTGCTGCTGACTCACCGTTGCAGTCACTTCCGGCATCGTCGTCGCCACCGGCTCCTGGCCAGCCGTCACCTGAACGACCTCGGTGAGCTGTCCAACGGCAAGTTGCCCGCCAGCGGAACTGCTGGCCGACGGTTACGACTACGTCGTTGTAGGTTTGCGTCTTGAACCCGGTGAGTGACACGTCCACCCGATACGTGCCGACGGGCAGCTGCGGGAATGTGAAGACCCCGATCGCATCCGTCGTCGTCCTCTGTTGAGCGCCCGTCGCGGCATTCCGGAGCTCCACCGTCACGCCGGGAAGGCGCGCATTCTGGATATCCCGCACGGTCCCGGTGAGACGGCCCAATGGCGCTTGTGCCGCTGCGCACACGGGAAACACCAATGCGACGGCCAACGCGCACGACGCGATTCGATTGAACATTTTGCCCTCCAGGCAGGTAACGAGCGGGCAGTCTGCGCGGAGAACTCGTGTAACAAGGGTGTTACGAGTCAACCGCACGCCGGGCGACGCGGAGCCTGACTCCACGCTCGCGGTAACGCCTCGAATCGAGCTCTTGGTGAAATCCGTGACCTGGATCGAGTTCGGTCCGGCCGCTGCGTCTCCAATTCATTTCCGCCTCCCGTCACACTTCTCAGCGATCGGGCTTGGTCGGAGCGAGGGGTATGCCGACGGTGATTCGCCCGCGACCGTTGAACCGTAACTGGCACGGTTGGCGTTCACAGCGGTAGTTGATAACGGACGTCGCAGCCGGAGACCAGGAGACCAGTCGCAACCTTTCGAGCACATCACCCGCATCTCCCCAGTCGGGGCATCGACAAGGATCTCGAAGTCAGCGACGCGGGCCTGAGCGAACCCGGCCGACCAGGCAGCGGCCACTGCAACGAGCACGAACACGACGAATGCGAGCTGCTTCATCTGGAATCTCCGCGATGGTGCGAGCGTAGCCACGGCCGCGAGTAACGTCAAGAGCCTGTTGCGCGTTACCGATTGAACGGCACTTCCTGGATCCAATGGAAGCCACGGCTGTTCAGAAGGAATGTGTTCAGGTCCACCTCCTTCAGCTCCAGATGAACGAGCCGTCCATCCAGCGTCCCGTCCAGGACCAGCCGTTCCGGTGACCGGCGGTAGGTCAGGTTGACGAGGTCTTGCGGTCGACGGAGGTGACCTTCAGCGTCTTGCCGTCCTTGTCGAACTCTGCCGTGTAGCGGTCGAACGTGTCGTTCATCCGCTGAAACACCACCGCGGTCGGCGTTTGCATGATCACGCGGCGCGAGCGGATTTCATCGGTGACGAGTGGCGGCCGGAGCTCGCCGTCGATGGTCATCTGCTCCACGTTCCAGATCCCGAAGAGCGGAGACTTCGGCGCACCGGGGCCGAACCGCGACCACGCGAACATGGCCGCGGAAAAGGCGATCAGGACCAGCAGGACCCCGTACGCCGCCTGCGCGACGAGCGCCATCGACGCCGACGTGGAGTGCGGCCGATCGGTGGTTCCTCCACTGGCGTCAGGGGGCGATGGCGCAGCAGGAGATCGCACAGGTTGCCCGCGTAGGGCGCGATCAAGGAGCAGCGCAAGCAGGACCAGGTGAAACGACAGCAGCTTCACCGGGACGTCGTAGGTCATGTTCAGGACGAACACCTCGCCGGCGGCGGCGAGGCAGATCAACGCCCGAGCAGGGTGGTCCGCGGGAAGAACAGCAGGACGCCGCCCAACAGTTCGACCGCGCCGGTGAACGACTCGTAGGCCGGCGACGCGCCAATGGACGTCCACAGGACGCCCATCGGAGAGAAGTTGCCGAACGGTTCGACGAGACGCGACAGGAAGAGCGTCGGCATCTGCGTCGGGATCAGCTTGCTGAAGCCGTAGCGCACCATCGTGGCGCCGAGCGCGAACCGCATGAGCAGCCGGAACCACTTGTAGGCCCGCGGATGGCTGACGCGCCGGCTGACGAGGGACCACACCGCGGTCGAGAGCAGCGCGATCAGAAGCAGCGTGCCCGCCTGGACCCAATCGATCAGTTTGTCGCCGCTGCCCGAGAACTGCAGCGTGATCGGGCCGACGCGGAAGACGTGCTCGCCGACGAAGGCAAACAGATCCAGGACGCCAGTCACGAACGCGGGGCTGGGCAACTGGAAGACGGCCGTGAACAGTTGCGTGAAGAGAATGGTCAGGCCGAAGTAGACGACGCAGAAGCGGAACGCGACGCGCGTTGCTGGAGACCAGCGCGTCGCCGTCGGTGATGCGTCGTCAGAGACGGCGAGGTCGGTCGTCGGCATGGGGAACGTCCACGGCAGTTTTATACCGTGTTTCGACCCCCATCGCCGTTCCCACGTCTTGGCCCTGCCCGTGCCCGCTGCGAGCGCCGTCGTCAAGGCGCGATGCGTGCCCTCCAACTCGAGCACTTCACGCGTAAGATCGCTGCGGTCGCCAGCTGCGTGTCGCAGCATGCTGGCGATGCGTGGCAAGTAGATATCGCTCAAGGCTGCGGCGCGTCGGGCGAACCGCTGGCGGGCGTGCGCGGCCTGTGCCGGCGACAGGACGTCGCTGAAGGCGCGGTCGAGGGCCGTCCAGTGGTGTTCGGCGGACACGCATCGAGTTTACTGCGAAGTCCTTTACATTGCAAAGTCATGAGGCGAGTGCACCTCTGGATCGGGCTGGCCGGCGTCGTGGCCTTTCTCCTGACGGGCCAGTACATGGATCGCTGGCTCGGCCACCTGGCCGGCGTCGCCGACCTGCCGCGGATGCTCTATCGATCGGCGCACATCTATCTGCTGCTCGGCTCGCTGCTGAATCTCGCCCTCGGGCTGTATCAGGTCGAGCCAGGCGAGGAATGGCGTCGCTGGGTGGGTCGCACGGGGTCGATCCTGATTGCTATCGCTCCGGTTCTGTTCCTGATTGCGTTCGCGCGTGAGCCGCTCCGCAACGATTTCAATCGGCCCTTCGCCGGTCCCGGGATCTACGCGTGCGCCTTCGGTGCGGTGATGCTGGCGATTTCGCGGGTTGGGCATGGCACCCCTAAAGGGCGCCCACGAAAGGGGCGCCCTACGAGCGTGACGACGTGGAGACGCGATGACGAAGCGGACCGCACCGGTCATCTTCGTGGTGATGGTCGTCCTGCTGGCGGCAGGCATCGAGTTCGCCCTCGATCGCGAGCCGATCTGCACGTGCGGCGTCGTCAAGCTGTGGCACGGCGTGGTCCAGAGCGCGGAGAACTCTCAGCACCTGTCCGACTGGTACACGCCCTCCCACGTCGTGCACGGCATCGGCTTCTTCGCGCTGACGTGGCTCTTCGCGCGCCGCCTGCCGCTCGGATGGCGCTTTGCCATCGCGGTCGCGGTCGAAGCTGCGTGGGAAGTGTTCGAGAACACGCCCTTCATCATCGAGCGCTATCGCGCCACGACCATCTCCCTCGACTACTACGGCGACAGCATCGTCAACTCGATGGCCGACATCGGCGCGATGATGCTCGGCTTTGCGTTTGCCGCGTCCGTGCGCTGGTGGATCAGCGTGATCGCCGTGCTGGTGATGGAGATCGGCGTCGCGATGGTGATTCGAGACAACCTGTTCCTCAATATCCTGATGCTGCTCCATCCGTTCGAAGCGATAAAGCAATGGCAAGCGCGGATAGATCGTTCGAGTCGTTCGAGTCGTTCGAATCGTTCGGACCGTGTCGTCGAGCGTGCGACAGATGAGGTTACAAGCGCCCTCATAATGGGTTCATGCGATATCGATATCTCGTGATCCTCGTCGTCGGCGCGCTCGCGCTGACGCCAGCCCCGCCGCTGCGCAGGGATTCATCAGCCCGTTCATCGGCTTCAACTACGGTGGCGACTCAGGATGCCCCACCGCGACGGACTGCGAAGACAAACACAGCAACCTCGGCGTCTCCGGCGGCAAGCTGGGGGCGATCGGCGGCGGAGAGTTCGAGTTCGGCTACGCGCGCGACTTCTTCGGCAAGACGCCAGGCGTGGATACCAGCGTTCTGACGCTGATGGGCAACGTGATCGTCGGGCCGAAGTTCGGCTTCATCCGGCCGTTCGTGCTCGGCGGCGTCGGGCTGATCAAGTCACACGTCGAGCTCACCACCGGGAGCCTGCTCGATTCGAGCAACAACTTCGGCTGGAACATCGGCGGCGGCGTGATGATCATGTTCGGCGACCATCTCGGCGTGCGCGGCGACGTCCGCCGCTTCAAGTCGTTCCAGGACACTGGCATCCTCGGGTTCACGCTCAGCGACGAGAAGCTGACGTTCAATCGCGCGACGGCGGGGTTGGTGCTGGCGTTTTAGATTCCGTGACCGTGATTCGTGATCCGTGCCGTTCGATGGCCTTGGTGCTGATCCCTGCAGCGTGCTCGCGATCTACGACTGGCTAATGACGGATCGCCGATCACTATTGACGCAGCCCAGCCGGGCAGCTTTGCGAGGACGTCGAAGAAGGCCCGGACCTGGGGATCCCACACCCGCCAGCTGTGGTCGCCTGGCACTTCCTGCAGCTCCGAACGGATCTGACGTCCGCGGAGCTGCGCCGCGAAGCTCGCGGCTGGCCGAGAGCACGGAATCCTCAACCCCACACGCGATATAGAAGTACGGGCGCCGCATCTGGCGAGAGCGTCGCGACCTGCGCGCTGATGTCTTGTGGCCGACCGCCGGTTGAGAGCGCTGCGCTGATCGCGCCAACGGCGCCGAACACGTCCGGCCGCTTGACGCCGAGCAGCGTGGCGCCGTACCCGCCCATCGAGATCCCGGCAATCGCCCGCCCACGCCGATCGGTCACCGTGCGGTAATGCGAATCGATGTACTCGGGCAGCTCGCGTCCGAGGAACTCTTCGACGGGCGCCGGCCGATCGCCGCGCCCCGAGAAGAGGACGGGCTGAAGGTGGGGCATGACGACGATCATCCGGCGCTCGGAGGCGTCGCGCGTGAACCATGGGCGCGCCGGAAACGCGGTGTGATTCTGCGTGCCGCCGTGCAGCAGGTAGAGCACCGGATACCGCATCGTGGACGCGTCGTAGTCCGACCGGCAACAGGACGGCCACGGTCGCCGGGCTGCCGATCGCCGCGCTCTCGACACGAATGGTCCGCGCGGTCCGCGACTGTGCGGAAGCGCCCCCTGCGACGAACGCCGCCATGAGCGTGAAAAGCGTCACTGCGCGGCGCGGAAAAGCCAGCATTTGGGCGCATTGTACAATTGAGCTTCCGTTCACACTTCCAGGTTCTCGCTTCTCGGTTCGTGTTCAGGTTCGGTTCTATGTTCAGGTTCAGGGTTCGGGGTTCGGGTTCGGCGCTGGCAGCGGCCGCTGCCATGTTGCTTGTCGCGGCCGCCTGTCGCACGGCGCCGCCGGCCTGGGAGGCTGCGAACCCGATCACGCCGCTGCCTGCGGGTCCGCTCGGCACCGAGATCAATCTCGCGGCGCTGCCGGATCCGCCGACGCCGGCGCGCGTTCGCCTTGGCCGCTGGCTCTTCTACGACAAGCGCCTGTCCGGCGACAACACGGTCTCCTGCGCCAGCTGTCATCGACCGGAGCACGCGTTCTCGGAGCCGACGCCGGTCTCGTCCGGCATCCGCGGCCAGAAGGGCGGACGCAAGGCGCCGAGCTTCGTCAACCAGGCGGTGACGCTCTATCCGCATTTCTTCTGGGACGGCCGTGCGGGCTCGCTCGAAGATCAGGCGCTCGGACCGATCGCCAATCCGATCGAGATGGGCAACACCCACAAGACGATGGTCGAGACCTTGGCGCGGATTCCGGGCTACACGCCGTACTTCGCCGAGGCCTTCGGGACGCCGGAGATCACCAAGGAGCGCGTCGCCAAGGCGATCGCCGATTACGAGCGCACGCGCATGAGCGGCAACTCGCCGTGGGATCGCTGGCGATACAACCGCGACGAGAACGCCGTATCGGCGCAGGTCAAGCTGGGACACGAGCTGTTTCAGGGCAAGGCCAACTGCGGCCAGTGCCATCTCAGCAACAACTTCACCGACGGGCAGTTCCACAACCTTGGCATCGGCTGGGATCCGAAGACGAAGACGTTCAAGGACGAAGGCCGTTGGGCGATCTCGAAGGATCTCGGCGAAGAGGGACGGCCGGGCGACCGAGGAGCGTTCAAGACGCCGACGCTGCGTGAGGTGACGAAGCACGCGCCCGTATATGCACGACGGCTCGATCGCCACGCTGCGCGAGGTCGTCGAGCTCTACAACCGCGGCGGCGAGAAGAACCCGTGGCTGGATTCGAAGATCAAGCCGCTCAAGCTGACCGACGCGGAAGATCGACGCGCTCGTCGCCTTCATGCAGGCGCTCGAAGGCGAGGGGTACCAGGACGTTCCGCCGGCTGCATTTCCGCAATAACGCGAAAGGCCGACCTGAAGGTCGGCCTCTACCGCTCAACCCTCAAGCTTTGGTAGAGGCCGACGTTGACGTCGGCCTTTCAGCGCTGGGCCAGCCACTCGGCAAGGGGCGCGGATTGGCGCGCGTCGATCCGTGCGCAGCTCTCGATGTCTTCAACCGCCTGCTGGACGCGTCGTTCGACCGCCTCGACGGGATTCTTCGCGAAGAACGCGCGGACGTCCGCCGCGGCCGTCGTCGAGCACAGGCTGTCCAGCCCGGACACGATGCCCGGGATGCCCTGGAACACACCGAGCTTGGCCACCAGCGCCGGCCATTGCGACTTGATGAATGCCCACGTCTCGTCGCGCGCCCACGGCAGGCGCAGCATCCCGCGGATCAGGAGACCGGTATCCTGCGAGCGCACTGTCGGCGAGAGCGAGCGCTTCAGCGTCTCCTGCACCAGCGCGCGATCGGCAAACCAGCCGAGTGCGTTGAAGTAGCGGTAGTACTCCTCCGGCTGTGACTGTGATGCGGCGAGCTGGGAGACGTACCGATCGTAGCAGCGCGCGATCGCCGGAGATCGCCGCGATCTGCAGCACCGTTGGCGCCAGCGATCCGCTGACCGACGCCGGGTCGGCAAGGTAGCGAGACGCCAGCTCCCGCGCGCGCCGCTGCACCTCCGCGTCGCCGCCGCTGACAGCAAGCAGCGTCATCAAAGTCGCTCGCCGGCCCTGCACGTCGTCTGGATCGCGCGGGGTACCTGGCATGCCGAGCGTGGCCAGCACGGGGCCGAATCGATCGCGGATCCACCGCTGAAACGCGCTCCTGCTGAGCGGTGTCGACGATGTTGCTCGCGATGTAGGCGATGCGGGTCTGCAGCGCCGACAGGAGGGCAGGCGTGTCGTCGGCCGCCAGTTCCGCGGCGAGATCGAGGAACACGGCGACCGAATGGCGAAGCGATCGCACCATCCACCACTCGTCGCCGACCAGGCTGAGTCGCTCGACGCGGGTCAGGGCGTTCGCTCGCTTGCCCAGCGCGCGCACCGACTCCGGTGGGTATTCCGAGAAGTAGTAGCCGCGCGCATCGGCGTTGGCGAAGACGCTGTCGCACGTGTTGGCCTTCGCGACCTGCGTCGGCCGTTCGATGACCTCGCACCGTGCCTTGCCGTCGCTGGTCTTGAAGCAGGCGGGAAGCGTCCAGGTGCGGGGCTCCGAGGATGTGTCGGCGGCGATCAGCAGGCGCGACTGCGCCACCGTGATCTCGCTGGCGTTGCCGACGCACGATTGCCGAATCGTCAGCAGCGGCGCGCCGGCCTGATCGACGAATGACTTGATCATCCGATCGACGGGCTGCCCGGTGACGCGCGCGATTTCAGTCCAGAAGTCCTCGCCGGCCGCGTTCCGATAGGCGAACTTGGTCAGATACGAGGCGACGCCTTTGCGGAACGCCTCGGGCCCGACGTACGCCTCGACCATGCGCAGCACCGCGGCGGTCTTCTCGTAGGCGATCGGGTCGAACACCTCGTTGATCTCTTCCGGCGTGTCTGACCTTCGTCCGGATCGGCCGCGTCGTCGGCAGCGCGTCGACATCCAGCGCGCCCTGCGTGTCGGCGGCGGCGTCGAGCTCGACCTGCCACTCCGGACGCCAGGCCGCCAGCGGCTTGTTCGCCATCCACGTGGCGAAGCCCTCGTTCAGCCAGATGTCGTCCCACCACTTCATCGTCACGAGGTCGCCGAACCACTGGTGCGCGATCTCGTGAGAGATGATCGTGGCGACTGTCTTCCGCGCCGATACCGACGACCGCTGCGGATCGACGAGCAGCAGCCGCTCGCGGAAGGTGATGGCGCCGGCATTTTCCATGGCGCCGGCGGCGAAGTCGGGGACGGCGATGATGTCGAGCTTGCCGAACGGATACTTGATGCCGAAGTAGTCGTTGAAGAACTTCAGCTGGTGGATGGCCGCCTCGAGCGCGAACCCGGTGAGCTCCCGCTTGTCGGGCGTCGAGCAGATGCGAATCGGCGTCCCGTCGGACGAGCCTTCGCGGCAGACGAAATCGCCGACGAGCAGCGCGACCAGATACGTCGACATCTTCGGCGTCCGAGCGTAGACGATCGTGTGCTTGCCGGGCTCCGGCCCCGGCGTGTCCGAGACGACGCGCCCGTTGGAGATCGCCGTGTCGCCGCGGTCGACCATCAGCGAGATGTCGAAGGTGGCCTTGAATGCCGGCTCGTCGAAGGACGGGAACGCGCGACGCGCGTCGGTCGCCTCCATCTGCGAGACCGCGTACTTCCGCCCGTTGGCCTGGCTGATGTAGAAGCCGCGCAGCTTGTCGTTGAGGATGCCGGTGTAGGTGACCTCGATCGTGACGGGGCCTTCGGCCAGTCGATTGGGCAACGGTGAAGGTCGCGGTCTCGGCCTTCGGGTTCGTCGTGACCCGCGCCGTCTGCGTCCGGCCGCCGGACGTAATCTTCACCTCGCCGAACTCGATCTCCGCGGCATGCAGCGTGATGCTCGTGCCTGGCTCGGTGAGGACGGCGCGAATCGTCTCGCGGCCGCGGAAGGTCTCGTTGGCGAGGTCGGGCGCGAACCAGAGCGTGTAGTGCTCGGGGACGACGGCATCCGTCAGCCGCTGCGCGTGGGCGGGCGCGGCGGCGGCGAGAATCAGCGCGAGCGAACAGAGGACTTTCCTCATACGGCGACCTTACCAGAATGGACCGACCTGAAGGTCGGCCCTACCGCACTTGGGCCTTCTTAGGCCCTGGGCCTTGGCCCTTAGGCCTTCTTATGGCTCAGGTCGGCAGCGATTTGGCATTACCGCTGGCCCTGGGGCCGCGCGCACGGTTTTGCGCACGGATCCGTCGCGTATCTGACGGTATTGTGTCCGGTTCCGACTACGCGAAGCTCGGCGGACGGCGATCGAGGAGGATGCGTGACCAGAAATGGCTCGCGGTGGTCGTCGTGGCGGTGGCGTGCGGCGCGTGCGCCGGCACCGAGAGCACTTCGTCAACCGCGGAGTCCACCGATTCAACGGAGGCGGAGAAGCCCGGCGCCGTCGAAAAAGCGCTGGCCAAAGTGATCCCGGTCTATCGCGAGGTCACGATTCCCGCCGGCACGACGCTGCGCCTGGACCTGGCGTCGAGCATCGCCTCGGACACCAGCAAGGTCGAGGACGCGGTGCGCGCGACGGTGCGCGAAGCGGTGGTCGTCGACGGCCAGACCGTGGTGCCGATGGGCGCCGCGCTCGCCGGCGTCGTCACCGACGTCGCGGATTCGGGCCGCGTGAAGGGACGGGCGCGGATCGCCTATCGCTTCAACTCGATGACCGTCGGCGACGAGCAGCTACGACATCGCCACGGCGCCGACCTCACACGTCGCGCCGGCGACGAAGGGTGAGGACGCCACGAAGATCGGCATCGGCGCCGGCGCGGGCGCGGCGATCGGCGCGATTCTCGGCGGCGGCGACGGCGCGGCGAAGGGCGCGGCGATCGGCGGCGCGGCTGGCACCGGCGTGGTGCTGGCGACCAAGGGCAAGGAAGTGCGGCTCGGGCCCGGCGCCAACGTCACGACGCGGCTGACGGCGCCGCTGAAGGTTCGCGTACGAGTCTAAGGACTAGCGCTGACGCGTGCGCGTGACCGCGCCTTCAATCGCGCGCACGACCTGATCGACGGCGGCCGGATTCGTCAGGAAGGCGATCCGGTCGCGCGTCCCGAGATCCACCGTCACCACCTCGGTCGTCAGCGGCGGGCTGCGATTGCGCAGCCTGCCGCACAACCTCATTCCACTCCACGACTTCGCGGCCGCCCGCGACAGGTGATCGGGCCGGTTCAGGAACGCGCGGAGCGCGCCGCCGCTCGAGACGAGGCCGTCGGCCTTGCTCGACAGGATGCGGCCGGCGCGGAGCACGCCGGCGCGCGCGAGCCACGGCGACGCCGGCACGATCCAGTCGGGCCGCGAGCCCGGTGAATCCGCCGGTGGCGGATCGATCAGCACCACCGCGGCGGCGCCGCTGTCGGGACGCGCCGCGAACATGCGCGCGAACGCCGCGCCCAGTCCCTGGCCCGCGACCACGAACGGCCCGGCCTCGTTGGCGCGCGTCAGCAGCGTGCGCAGTTCCGTCGGGCACGCGTGCCGGCTTCGAACGGCCCGGTCGCCCGTCTCGCTCCAGCCCAGCCCGGCGCGGTCGTAGCTGCAGACGCGGGTCGTCGTCGGCAAGCCGCCGCTGCACTCACCCCACGCGGCCGACAGTCCGGCCGCCGGCGCTTCGAGCACGACGGTCGGCGAGCCCTTGCCGGTGCAGTAGATGTGGAGCTGATGATCGCCGACGCTGACCAGCCCGCCCGGGCGCGGGAACTCGCGGCGCTCGAGCGCGGTGGCGACGCCCTGATACGTGGCGCCGGCGAGCAGGATGAAGATGAGCGCGGCGGCGGCCAGCACCGAGGGCGCGGCGCGACGGATGGTCGCAGGAACGCCACTAGGACTCGATCTCCGCCAGCCCGTACTTCTCGATGCGCGAGTAGAGCTGCGCGCGCGTCAGGCCGAGCAGCTTGGCCGCGCGCGTCTTGTTGTGGCGCGCCTGGCGCAGCGCCTTGACCACGAGCGAGCGCTCGATCGCCTCGAGGTTGACGCCGCCAGGCGGGAACGTCGCGGCCGCGCCGGTCGGCTCGGCCGGTCGCCGCTGCCGGCTGCCGTGCGCCGGTGACCGGCAGGTGCTCGCTGCGGATGTAGCCGCCGTCGGCCAGGATCACGGCGCGCTCGATGGCGTTGCGCAGCTCGCGCACGTTGCCGGGCCAGGTGTAGCCGAGCAGCTGATCCTTCGCGTCGCGCGCGATGCCGGCCGCCGGCCTGCCGACGGTCTCGCCGATCTGCTCGAGGAAGGCGTCGGCGAGCTCGAGGATGTCGTCGAGCCGCTCGCGCAGCGGCGGCAGCGCGATCTCGAACACGCCGAGCCGGTAATAGAGGTCCTCGCGGAACTCGCCGCGCTGCATCGCCGCGTGCAGGTCGCGGTTGGTGGCGGCGATCACGCGGATGTCGGCGCGCAGCACGCGCGTGCTGCCGAGCCGCATGAACTCGCGCTCCTCGAGCACGCGCAGCAGCTTGGCCTGGACGGTCGGCGCCATCTCGCCGACTTCGTCGAGGAACAGCACGCCGCCGCTGGCCTGCTCGATGCGCCCCGGCTTGGCCGCCACCGCGCCGGTGAACGCGCCGCGCTCGTGGCCGAACAGCTCCGACTCGAGCAGCTGGTCGGGCAGCGCCGCGCAGTTGATGGCGACGAACGGACCGTCGCTGCGCCGCGACGCGTGATGGATGAACCGCGCGACGACTTCCTTGCCGGTGCCCGACTCGCCGGTCAGCAGCACCGTCGTCTCGGTCTGGGCCACGCGCGCCGCCTGCGCCAGCACGTCCTTCCAGCGCCGCGAGCGGCCGACGACGCGGCGATGGCCGCTGCTGGACTCGAGCTCGCGCGTCAGCGTGGCGACCTGCGCCTCGAGCCGCGCCGCCATCTCGCGCGCCTCCGCATCGCGCCGCGCCGCCTCGGCCAGCCGCTCGTGCGACAGCGCCAGCGCCAGGTGGTCCGCGACCCGTCGTCCGAAGTCGACGTCGTCGTCGATGAACGCGTTGGTCTGCCGCGACAGGAAGAACAGCGAGCCGAAGACCTCGCTGCCGAGCGGCAGCGGGACGCGCAGCGCCGACCGGACGCCGAAGTGGCTGAAGATGCGGCCGCGCACCGTGTCGCGCGGCACCTCGGCTTCGACGTCGCGGACGACGTAGGCGTCGCGCTGGAGCTGTGCGCGGTCGTCGCCGGAGAGCGTGTACGGGCCCGAGCAGATCGGGGTCGTCGACCTCGGCGCCGGCCAGCGCGTAGATGCGGAACGACGCGCCGTCCTCGCCCCACGAGGTCATCGCCAGGATGTCGTGGGGCAGGCCGCCGCGGACGACGTCGGAGACGTCGGCGAACACGGCCGCGGATGTCGAGCGACTCGGCCATCGTGTGCAGCAGGCCGCGCAGGCTGTCGATCCGCTCGCGGCGCAGCGTCTCGCGGTCGACGATGGCCGTTGTGCTCGAAGGCGACGCCCGAGCAGGTCGACGACGCTGTCGAGCAGCGCCTGATGCTCGTCGGTGAAGGCGTGCGTCCTGCGACGACGACACCCAGACGGCGCCGTGCATCCGCGTGCCCTGCCGGACGGTGCAGAGAATCCGCGAGCGGGCGTTGGCGTCGTCCGCGTCGATGGCGATGCTCTCGCCGTCGATCCGATGGCCGGTGATCGTGACGTCGCCGTCCGGCGACACGACGTAGAGCACGAACGACTCGGCGCGATCGAGCCGCAGGACGTGCAGCCGCTCGAACGGCACCGACTCGCGCAGGGCGAGGGCCAGACGCGACACGAGGTCGCGCAGGCTCGGGGCCTCGGCCACGAGCCGCGCCACTGCCGTGAGCACGGCGGATGAATCGACGGCGGACATGGCGACTCGAGACCCACCAGTATAATCGGCCCTCCAATGGCGGTTTTGTCTCACGGCTTGTCGTGGATCGATCTCGAGTTCCTCGGCCGCCCGCACGCGATCGCGAGCGGCATCGTGCAGTCCGACGGAGGCGTCGCGATCGTCGATCCCGGGCCGACGACGTGTCTGTCCACGCTCGAGCTCGGCCTGCAGGAGCACGGCGTGCGCTGGGACGACGTGCGCCACATCCTGCTGACGCACATCCACCTCGATCACGCCGGCGCGACCGGCACGATCGTCCGCGCGCACCCGCACATCACGGTGTTCGTGCACGAGCGCGGCGCGCCGCACATGGTCGATCCGCAGAAGCTGATCGACAGCGCGACGCGGCTGTACGGCGACGACATGGACCGGCTGTGGGGCGAGATCGCGCCGGTGCCGACGCGAGAACCTGGTCATCGCTGGCCGGCGGCGAGCGCGTCGAGGCCGGCGGCCGCACGTTCGAGGTGGCCTACACGCCCGGGCACGCGTCGCATCACGTCAGCTATTCTGATCGCGCGAGCGGCGTGGCCTTCGTCGGCGACACGGCCGGCGTCTGCATCGACGGCGGCTACGTGCTGCCGCCGACGCCGCCGCCGGACATCGACGTCGAGACGTGGCGGGGCAGCCTCGACCGGATCGAGGCGTGGTCGCCGGACACGCTCTTCCTCACGCACTTCGGGCCGGTCGGCAACGTGCGGCCGCACCTGGAGACGCTGTGGCAAACCTGGAGGAGATGGCGCGCTGGGTGCGCCGTACGCTGGAGGAGCCGGGATCGGACGAGGAGAGGAGCCGGACGTTTGCGGACCGGCTCCGGCACGAGATGCGGCGGCAGATGACCGAGGTGCAGATCGCCGCGTACCCCGTCGCCGCCCCGTTCGAGCAGCTCTGGCTCGGGCTGGCGAGGTACTGGCGGAAGAAGACCTAGGTTAGTCCGGTGCGGTGCGGGATCCTGGTCCGGCGACTGCGTCGGCAATCCGACAGGACCTAGTTCGCGACCGCGAGCGGCTCGCGCGTTCCGTCGTCCCGCTTGGGCTCGACCAGCAGCCGCAGCGCGTAGCCCTGCGGCGTGCCGGTGGCCGACTGATACGGGCCCACGCGGTAGACCGCCGACAGCACCTTGCCGCGCTGCAGCGCTTCCGGGATGTGCTTCCCGCCGCGTGCGGGCGCTTCCACCTGGAAGTGCACCAGCCGATACAGCGGAATCGACGCCGGCATGTGGCATTCGACGAACGCGTCCACGTCGCTGACGTCGCGCGTCATCACCGACACGAAGCGCAGCGTCCCGCTGCCGTCGCGCCAGGTCAGACGGCCCAGGCACGCTGACCTTGCGGCGGTCGCCAATGCGCTGCTGGACGGTCGGTGGTCGCTCTGTTTCGAATCGTCGGCGGGTTGAAGTCACCTTGTGCTCCCTCTGGGAAGAAATGTGTGTCTGCCTGACTCCTTATCAAGGTCGAGGCCCGCTGGTGCCGGGTCGCTGCGGGCGCAAGAATGCGATCTCGCTAAACTGTTGAATCAAAACGGAATATGACAGAGTGGTCGCGCTGGGACGCAGCGCCAGTCTGGATACTAGATATCCACATGGCCTGTATACCTGGTTACTAGGTATCCGCCAATGTCGGCCTTCGAGCCCCAGCCGCCGCATCTTCAAATAGAGGCCCCGGCGGGTAAGTCCGAGGACGCGGGCGGTTTCGGAGATGTTCCCCGCGGTGCTGCCCGAGCGTCGCCGTAATCAGGTCCCGCTCGATCCGCTCGACGGCGTTGGCCAGGTTCCCGGCTTGATTGGCACGCCGCCGGCGTCAGATCCCGGCCTGCCGGCCGCCGTTCCCGGCTCCGGGCGCCGCGAGGTCGGGCGAGAGCTGTTCCGGCTCGATCGTGCCGCCCGGCGGGCTCATGGCGACCGCCCGCTGAATCTCGTTGCGCAGCTGGCGGACGTTGCCCGGCCACCAGTACCGCGCAAACAGGTCGAGCGTCGCCGAGCTGAGATGCACGTCGGGCTTGCCGAGCCGCTCGCACGCATCGCGCAGGAAGAAGGTGCTCAGGTGGGGAATCTCCTCGCGCCGCTCGCGCAGCGGCGGCACGTGGATGCGGATGACGCTCAGCCGGTAGTACAGGTCCTCGCGGAACTTGCCCTCGCTGACGCGCTGCTCGAGGTCGGCGTTGGTGGCGGCAAGCACGCGGACGTCGACCGCCAGCGGCCGCGTTTCGCCGACCGGCATGATCTCGCCCTGCTCGAGAAAGCGCAGCAGCTTCGGCTGGATGTCGAGCGGCAGGTCGCCGATTTCGTCGAGGAACAGCGTGCCGCCCGCCGCCGATCGGATCAGCCCCTGCTGATCGGTGACGGCTCCGGTGAAGCTGCCGCGCCGGTGGCCGAACAGCTGGCTGTCGGCCAGCTCGCGCGTCGTCGTCGTGCAGTTGTAGGGGAGGAACATCGCCGCGCTGCGCGGCGAGCCGACGTGAATCGCGCGCGCGACGAGATCCTTGCCGGTGCCGCTCTCGCCGGTGATCAGCACGGTCAGGTTGTGCCCCTGCAGGCGCTGGATCTGGTCGGCGACCCGGTTCATCGCCGCGCTGGCGCAGACGAACCCGGGGAGCAGCGGCTCGAGCGATCGCTCGCTTGCCTGCTCGGCGACCTGCGGCGGCCGCTCGCGGGCGCCGCACAGCTCGAATCCCTGCCGCGCCACCGCGGCGAACATGCGGAACCGGCGCAGGTCGGCGTCGCTCTGCCGCGCGCCGGCGACGATCGCGCAGAAGCGCGGACCATCGTGATCGCGCCCGAGCGATTCGGTGCAGCAGATGGCCGCCGTGCTCGCGCGTGCCCTGGGCGGCGGCGCGCGCGAGCGCGCGGGCCACCTCGGCGTCGCATCCCGAGCGCGGCCAGGACGCGCAGCTCGCCGGCCGGCGGCGCGACGAACACGACCACCGCGTCCGGCCTCGAGCGTTTCGAGCAGCGCCGTCGCTGTTTCGCGCGCGAGCAGCTCGGGGAAGATCGCCGCGTCGACCAGCCGCCGGACGATGGCTTCGTCGGCGTCGACTGGAGGTCGCGCTTCCGGCCTGCTGCGGCGCGCGCGGACAGCACGGTGCGCGCGGCGGCGACTTCGTCGAGATCGCGCTGCGCGCCGAGCGTCTTGAACACGGCCTCCGCGAGATTCGAGATACCGCTCGGCGGCGCCGATCGAGCCGGCCTCGGCCGCCAGGCGTCCCAGCGACAGGTGGCTGAGCGCCGCCTGGTAGCGCTCGCCCAGCAGGTCGAAGACGTTGGCGCTCTGCGCGAAGTCGTGGTACGCCGCGGACGGACGCGACGTCTGCTCGTGGATGAGGCCGCGGATGCGGAGGAACTCGCCCCACGTTCCCGGCGTGCCGCGCGGATCGAGCCGGTCCTCGCAGGCGTGCAGCCGCTGCTCCGCGTCGCTCGAGCCGCCCGGCGGCGACCAGCGCTTCGCAGGCCGCAAGGTCGGCCTGAATCGCTTCCGACGGCGGCACGCCCGGCGGCGTGCGCGAGCTCGTCGGCCATCGCCAGCGCTTCGTCGTACGCCCCGCGCCGGATGGCGAGCTTCACGCCGAGCACCTTCAGCGACCACTCGTACCACCGCATCGTCTGCGTGCCGTACGCGCCGTAGGCGTCGCTGGCCAGCCGCAGGTACTCGCCGGCGCGCTCGTACGAGCCGCGCATCAGGTGGATCTGCGCGAGCGTGTCGAACACGGCGCCGGTCGTCTCGTGGAACTGGCACCGGGCTGCGCACGTCGAGCGTGCGGTTCAGGATCTGCTCGGCGCGCTCGAGATCGCCGAGCTGCACGAAGATCTGGCCGAGCGTCGCCAGCGCGACGGCGAGGCCGTGTCCGGAGCCGAGCGACTGGTGCAGGCTCACGCTGCGTTCGGCAAGCGCCAGCGCCTCGTCGTGGCGGTGCCGCATCAGCGCGACGTTCGCCTGGTTGTGCACGATTCCCGCGAGCACGTCGTCGGCGTGAATCGCCATCGCGAGGCGTTCGCCCTGGCGAAGCGCCGCGGTGGCTTCGTCCGTCCGGCCCGACTGCGCGAGCAGCACGGCCGACAGCGAGTGCACGAGCGCGAGATGCCGGCGATCGCCGGCGGCGTGCAGCGCCGATGCGGCTTCGGTGAGGTGCTCGCGGACGATGCCCGAATCGCCGACCTGCTTGTAGCCGAGGGCCAGCTCGTAGTGCGCGAGGCCGATCGCGCGCGAGTCGTGCGCCAGCTCGGCGTGCTTGAGCGCGCGCGAGTGCAGCGCGATGGCGCGCGACTGCTCGCCGCGCGCGAAGGTGATGCGCCCGTGCAGGCGCCAGAGCGTCGACAGCTGCGCGTCGGAGATCTGCTCGCGCAGCGTGTCGGGCGTGCGGCCGAGCGCGGCGGCGGCCTGCGTGAGGTCGTCCTGCAGCAGCCAGGCTTCGGCCAGCGCGGCACGGACGGTCAATTCGTCCTGCGCGATTCAGCGTGCCCGACCGCAGGACGGGAGCAAGCAGCTGCGCCGCCTCGGCCCCGCGCCCGCGCTCGAGCGCGCCAGTCGCACGCGTGAGAACGGCAGGACCTGCCTGGGTCGCCACGGCTGGAGTATACAAAGTATCCAACCGGTCGAGAGCAGCTATAATCCCCAGCCGATGCTGCTGGCGGCCCATGGCGTTTCCCACAGGGGTCGCCGGAAGAATCAACGAAGACGCGATGGTGCTCGACCCCGACCGGGGTCTGTTTGTGGTGGCCGACGGTATGGGCGGCCACAACGCCGGCGAGGTGGCCTCCGCGCTCGCCGCCAAAACCCTCCACGAGTTCATCTCGGACGCCGGTGAAACGAACGAAGCCACGCTGGCCGAGGCGATGTGCCTGGCGAACGATCAGGTCCTCAACGCCGCTGCCGCGAATTCGACCTACGAAGGCATGGGCACGACCGTCGTCGCGGCCTGCGTCAACGACAGCTCGATCGTCTTCGGCAATGTTGGCGACAGCCGGATCTATCTGATGCGGCGGCGGCTCGCTGCAGCAGCTCACCAACGACGACTCGTGGGTGTCGCAGGTGCTGCCCGCGGACGCGATTGGCTCAGAGGAGGCGTCGCGCCATCCGATGCGTCACGTGCTGACGAAGGTGGTTGGCCTGCGCGAGGACATGGAGCCGACCGTCGGCTCGTCGCCGTTCGCCACCGGCGACACGCTGCTCCTCTGCAGCGACGGCCTGCACGGGGTCGTGAACGACGAGGCGATCGCGGCCCAGCTCCGGCGATCAGAGGGCGTGGAGGCGATTGCGAGCGAGCTCGTCGAGCGCGCGCTGAGCTCCGGCAGCACGGACAACATCACCGCCGTCGTCGTGCGTCGGAATGACCTGAACCACGAAGAACACGAAGGATCGAAGACCACGAAGAAGACTTCAGCGATTGCTCTTCGTGATCTTCGAGCTCGTTCGTGGTTAAGCTCTTCAGCAAGCGATCGAAGACCGCTTCAGCAGATCGACATCGCGCCGCGGCAGGTGCACGTGCAGCGCGCGGCGGCCGGTGCTTGATCGAGCGATTCGAAGTCGCCAAGCGCCTGCGCCATCTCCAGCACACCAAACGAAAACGGCTCATCAGGAATCGGCAGATCCTCCTGCGCCGCGGCGGTGACGATGACGAAGACGCCGTTGTTGGCGCCGCCCTTGTGCAGCTGGCCGGTGGAGTGGAGATATCGCGGCCCGTACCCGAACATCGTCGCGCAGCCGCTGGCCGTGCCGACTGCGGCGCGGATGCTCCTGCAGCGCGGAGTCGAACGGCTCGCGGTCGGGTGGCAGGTAGGCGAGCAGGCCGAAGTAGTCGCCGGCCGCGCAACACGCGGAGAAAGTGCTCGGCGCCGGCGCCGTGAAGCTCCTGCTCGGCGGCTGCGCTCAGCGTCAGCGCGACGCCGCTCGATGCGCCGTGCGGCTCGCGGGCCGGGAGGCGTCCCGGCTGGATCCGGTAGCCTTCCAGCAGCGCGTGCGTGGCGTCCTTGGCCTGCTGCACGTTCGGCTCGTCGAACGGGTTGATCCCCATCAGCAGGCCGGCGGCCGCCGTGGCGACTTCCCAGCGCAGGAACTCGGCGCCGATGGCGCATTCATCCGGCACCTCGAGCTCCATCAGCGGAACGTTCGACTGCGCGAATCGACGTCGAGCGGGCGTGTCGGGCGGTTCACCGGCCGAACGAGATGGCCACGATCGCGCGATCGGATCCGAGCGGTGCATCGGGCGACCTCGCCGGTGATCGGAACGATGCCCTTGCCCTGCTTGCCGGTGCTCTCCGCGACGAGCTGCTCGACCCAGAGCCCGAACGAGGCCAGTGGCTTCGGCAGGAGCAGCGTCAGCTTGTCGCGGCCCGACTGCCGCGCCGGCGGCCATGAACGCGCCCAGCGCGAGACCCGGGATTCGCGCGTGACGGTGGTGGACGCGGCAGGCCGATTCCATCGCCCGCGCATCGGTCGAGGATGTCGTCGACATTCGCCCCCATCAGCGCGGCGGGCACCATGCCGAAGAGCGACAGCGCCGAGTAGCGGCCGCCGATGTCCGACGGGTTGACGAAAATCTCGCGGAACTGCTCGTCGCGCGCGCGCTGGTGCAGCGCGGTGTTCTCGTCGGTGATCGCCACGAATCGCGACGCCCAGCGCGGGACACCCGACTCGACGAGACGTGCGGCGCGCTTCGGCCGCCATGACGTTTGGCTCGATCGTCGATCCCGACTTGCTGGCCAGGATGAAGAGCGAGGTCGCGGCGTTCTGCAACGCCGCGCGGACCGCGTCGGGGTCGACGGAATCAAGCATGCGGAAGCGGGGATAGCCGGGAGCGACGCCGAGCACCTGACGCAGCACCTCAGGCGCGAGGCTCGATCCGCCCATGCCGAGCAGCACGACGTCGGTCAGCGCGCTCGGCACGGATCGATTCGGCGAGTGCGCGCAGCCGCGCGAGGTGCGGGACGACGGCGTCGATCGCCGTCAGCCAGCCGAGACGGTTGCGGATCTTGTCCTGCATGGCCGCGTCGCTGAGTCCAGACATCGAGACGCCGCGTCCACAGCGCATCGGCGAAACCGATGCTCGTCGAGGCGCGTGCACATCCGCTCGAAGGCGTCGGCGATTGGGCCTGGCGTGACGCGGAACGGCGGGGTCAAGAAACACACGTTAACATAGGAAATCTGCACCCGATGAAACGTCGCCTGCACTGCGTCATGCTCGTCGCGTGTCGGCGCTGTCGCGTGTTGTGCGCGTGAGCACGATCGCGCATGACGCGCGATGCCGCGAACCGAGAGCCGGTGCGACCCGGTGCCGGTCGCGCGGCTCGTCCGCGGTCGACGTCCCTGCCGGCCGCCGGCCGCGCATCGTGTTTCTTGGTGACAGCCTGACCGCGGGCTACGGGCTGGCAAAAGAGCAGTCGGTTCCGTCGCTGATTCAGAAGCGACTCGACGCGGAGGGCTACAACGTTGAGGTCGTCAATCAGGGCGTATCCGGCGACACGTCAGCCGGCGGCGTCAGCCGGCTGGACTGGTCCTTGAGCGGCGACGTGCGCGTGCTGGTGCTCGAGCTGGGCGCCAACGACGGGCTGCGCGGGCTGCCGGTCGAGACGACGAAACAGAACCTCGCGACAGATCATCACGACCGCCAAACAGCGTGGCGTGCGCGTGCTGCTGACCGGCATGGAGGCGCCGCCGAGTCACGGCCCTGCCTACACCTCGGAGTTTCGCCAGGTGTTTCGCGACCTGGCGCGCGAGCACGACGTCGCGTTCATGCCGTTCTTTCTCGAAGGAGTGGCGGGCGATTCCGCGCTGAACCAGGCGGACGGCATCCATCCCGACCGCGGAGGGAGCGCGATTGTGGAGCGGACGCTCTGGAAGTCGCTGAAGCCGCTGCTCGAGGAGGTCCGGCTAAAGCCGAACACTGCTCAGCAGCCTGAAGGCGGACACTACGAGTACGAACACATCGATGATCGAGCTGCGCGGCGTATCGAAGACCGTCGACAGCGGCGGGCAACCGCTGACGATCCTCCATCCGCTCGACTACACGATCCCCTCCGGCCAGTTCGTCGCCATCGTCGGTCCGTCCGGCAGCGGCAAGTCCACGCTGCTCGGGCTGCTCGCCGGGCTCGACGCGCCGACCTCCGGATCGATCGTCGTCGACGGCACCGACATCACCAGCCTTGGCGAAGACCAGCTGGCGCGACTGCGCGGCGAGAAGATCGGCTTCGTGTTTCAGTTCTTTCACCTCGTGCCGTCGCTCACCGCGTTTGAGAACGTGCTGATCCCGATGGAGATTGCCCGCCGGAAGGACGCGACGGCGCGGGCGCGCGAGCTGCTGCACGAAGTTGGCCTGACGGATCGCGCGCACCACTATCCATCGCAGCTGTCGGGCGGGGAGCAGCAGCGCATCGCGATTGCCCGCGCGCTCGCCAACGATCCGCCGATCGTGCTGGCGGACGAGCCGACGGGCAATCTCGACTCAGCGACCGGACGCCACATCATGGAGCTGCTGATGCGCGTCCATCGCGCGCGCGGCACGACGCTGGTGCTGGTGACGCACGACGCGGAGCTGGCCGCGCTCGCCGACACGCGTCTGGAGCTCCGTGACGGGCGGCAGGTCAATCCCGCCGCGGCCGCCGAGGCGCTGCGATGAGCGTTTGTCGTCCGCATGGCGCTTCGCGAGATTCGCGCCTCGTGGCACCGGCTGCTGTTCTTCTTCATCTGCATCGCCATCGGCGTCATGGCCATCGTGGTGATCCGGTCGGTGATCCAGAGCGTCCGCAACGGTCTGACGCGCGAGGCGCGAACGCTCACCGGCGCGGACTTCGTGATTACCAGCGATCGCGCGTTCACGGACAACGTGCTGACGGCAGTCGAGCGCGAGCGGCAATCGGGGCGGGTCACGACCGTGGTCAACGCGATCGAGCTGGCGACGATGGTGCGGCCGGCGAATGGCCAGCCGGGCATCAAGATGGTGGAGATGAAGGCGGTGGAGCCGAGGTTCCCGCTCTACGGCACGCTGACGCTGGAATCGGGCCGCTACTCCCATGAACTGCTTCGCGGCGGGGGAGTGCTGGTCAGGCCCGAACTGCTGGCGCAGCTGAAGCTGAAGGTTGGCGATCGGATCTTCATCGGGACCAAGCCGTTCGAGATTCGCGGCGTCATCAAGGAGGAGCCCGGCCGGAGCGTCGGCGCCTTCAGCATCGGGCCGCGCATCCTGATCGATTACGCCGATGTCCCATCGACCGGACTGCTGTCGTTCGGCAGCCGGGCGTCGCGTCAGATCCTGCTGATGATGACTCGCGGCGGCACGGTGCAGGCGGAGTCGAATCTGCGCGCGGCATTCGCCAACGAGTTCGTCCGCGGCCGCGGCTACTGGTCGAACGCCGATCGCATGGGGCAGAACCTGGCGCGCGCCGAGAACTATCTCAGCCTGGTGGGACTCGTCGTGCTGATCCTCGGCGGGATCGGCGTCTCGAGCGTCACCCGCGTCTTCGTCCAGCAGAAGGTGCGAAGCATCGCCATCCTGAAGTGCGTCGGCAGCACCACGGGCAGCATCCTGGCGATCTACATGACGCAGGTCGTGGTCCTGGGAGCGGCCGGCAGCGTCCTCGGCGTCGCGCTCGCCGCAGGCGTCATTGCCGCGCTGCCGTCGTTCGTCGGCGACGTGAGTGCGCTCCTGCAGGCCGACTACGGTCTGACCGCTGCGGCCGTGGTGCAGGGCCTCGCCATCGGACTGCTCGTGTCGATGCTCTTCTCGCTCGTGCCGCTGCTCGACATCCGCCACGTGAAGCCGGGGCTGCTGCTGCGGCAGGACTCGCCGGTGGGCATGCGGTTCGACTGGCTGAAATGGATGGTGACGGCGGCGGTGGCCGCGGCGCTGGTTGGCGTCGCCGCATGGCAGGCGGGGTCGCTCACGGTCGGCCTGGTGCTCTCCGCCGGATTCGTCGCCGTTGCCGTCGTCCTGCACGTCGCCGGCATCATCCTGGTGCGCGCCGTTCAGCCGCTGCGGCATGCCCGCTCGTTTGCGCTGCGGCATGCGGTGCTGCACGTCGGGCGGCGCGGCAACCAGACGCGCGTCATCCTCCTCGCCGTCGGCCTGGGGGCGTTCTTCATCCTCGGCGTGCGGACGCTTCAGGCGAATCTCCTCCGCGATTTTTCGGTCCAGGTCGGCGCGGACGCGCCGGACATGTTCCTGATCGACGTGCAGCCGGCGCAGCGCGACCAGGTGGCGGCGCTGCTCGATTCGCAGAACGGCGCGGCGCCGGCGCCGCGGCTGATTCCCGTGCTGCGCGCGCGCGTCGTCGGCGTCGAAGGGCGCGAACTGAATCTCGAATCGTTCGAGCAGGTGCGGGGCCGCGGCGGCCTGGCCCGCGAGTTCACGGTGACCTATCGCCCGAACCTCGAAGGCAACGAAGAGGTCATCGCCGGGCGCTGGTGGGACGCGACGCCGTCCGCTGAGCCCGAAGTCTCGATCGAAGAAGGGTTCCTCGAGCGGCAGCGGATTCAGGTCGGCGATCGGATGCGGTTCGACGTGCTCGGGCGGGTCATCACCGCGCGCGTCGCCAGCATCCGGCGTGTGAACTGGGAGGACTTCCGCGCCGGCGGGTTCATGTTCGTCTTCCGGCCGGGTGCGTTCGACGGGGCGCCGCACACCTACATCTCGACCGTGCGCGGTCCGCAGGACGACGCACAGCGGGCTCAGATGCAGGCATCAGTGGTCGCGCAGTTTCCGAACGTCTCGATCATCGACCTCCGTGAAATCCTGACCACCATCCGCAACGTCGTCGACAAGGTCACGCTCGGCGTCACCGTGGTTGGCGGGCTGGTGCTTCTTCAGCGGCACGCTGATTCTGATCGGCGCGGTGTCGATGACGAAGTTCCGCCGCGTCTACGAAGCCGCGATTCTCAAGACGCTCGGCGCGAGCAGCCGGCTGATTGCGGCGACACTGCTGCTCGAATACGGGGTGCTCGGTGCAATTGCCGGCACGATTGGCGCGGTTGGCGCGATTGGCCTGAGCTGGGCGATCGCGACGTACGCGCTCGAACTGCCGTGGACGGCCGCTCCCGCGTTGACCATCGGCGGCATCTTCGCCACTGCGGGATTTGTCGCGGCCGTGGGCGTGCTCGCCAGCGTGGACGTGCTGCGACATAAGCCACTGGCCACGCTCCGCGCTGAATAGCGTAAAATCGCTGTTTGTTCCATCTTCGGAAATCGCGCAAGGACCAGTGACATGGACGTGGAGACCTTTCGGGACAAGCTGCTGCGCAAACGCGGGGAATTGATGGGCGGCACCGCGTCCAAGCCGCTGCAATGGACGATGGAGAACAACTCCGGGCGCCAGGGCGACATGGCCGATCAGGCGAGCGGGAACAACGAAGTTCACATCCAGCTGAAACTGAAACAGACCGACGCCAAGATCCTGCAGGCCATCGACGGCGCGCTGCGACGCATCGACGAGGGCACCTACGGCGTCTGCCGCGACTGCGGCGAGCCGATCTCGGAGGCGCGGTTGACGGCGATTCCATGGACGCGCTCCTGCATCAGCTGCAAGGAAAAACAGGCCTGACGTGCACAAAGACGATCTCCGCCAGCTTCTCATCGACTTCACCGCCGAACGGCTGGCGATTCTTCAGCGCCACGAGGCGTCGGCGCGCGTGGTCAGCCACTACGATTTCAACAACACGTACCAGTACGTGATCGCCCGCGAGGAAACCCACATCACGTGGCTCCAGGACGCGCTGGCGGAGTTCGGCGTCGGGCTGCCAGCGCCGGCGGCGCCGTTTCCTACTCCGGACGCGCCGAAGGGAAAGAAGCCTCAACCCGTCGGCGTTCAGGCCCATCCTCCGCGAGGATGCCGCACGCGCTGCGCGCCTTCGTGGACCGCTGGCGGCCGAAGGTCGAGGTGATGACCCACGCCCGGCACCGGACGATGCTGAACGTCGTGCTGGGTGAGTCGCTGGAGCACGAGCGCCTGTTCGAACAGGGCGCTGCGGGCGACGAGGATCTGCTCGGGCGCCGGACCAGCCTGGCGGAGCGCGTCGGAGCGCGTCCTGCCGCATCGGTGGATGGAATAGACTTCCGAGCGTCGCCATCGCGCTCGGCAGCAACGTCGGCGACCGCCGCGCGACACTGAACTCCGCCATCCAGGCGCTCGAGCCGTGGGTGCGGAACCTCCGCGCATCGTCCTTCTACGACACGCCATACGTCGGAACCGAAGTCCAGGCGCCGGTGCTGAATGCCGCCGTTGTCGGCGTCACCTCGCTCGATGCCCACGCGCTGCTGGAGCGTCTGCTGGCTATCGAGCAGGACTTCGGCAGGACGCGTCCCTACGGCGGCGCGCCGCGCACGCTCGATCTCGATTTGATTCTGTACGGCGACGCGGTGCTCGACGAGCCGGGGCTGGTCGTTCCGCATCCGCGGTTCCGCGAGCGGCGGTTCGTGCTGGAGCCGCTGGCCGAGATCGCGCCGGATTGGATCGATCCGGTGACCGGGCGAACAATTGTCGGAACTGTTGAGCGACTCGATTCACTGGAGTGAGGGTACGGAGTAGACGGAGGTAACGGTTTCACAGGAGGAACAGAACGGAGACAACGGACTGACGAAGCAGAAGACACGGAGTGGCCGTTCGATAGGCCGCCGAAGGCGGCCTGCCGCGATGTAAGCGAACACGAATACGAACCGCACCTGGCGTCATCAGCGGCTTGTATTTGCGTTCGCTTACATCGTGGCAGTCGGCGTGCTTCGCACGCCGACCAATCGAACGGCCATCTCTTGATCTCCCGCTCTTGGCTGACGAGGAATCAGACCTCCGTTCGCCTTCGTTTTCTCCGTTCCTCCTGTGAAACCGTTTCCTCCGCTTAGCTCCTAAGCTCGTCCCACGAGCATCAGGCGCAGCGTACGAAGCGGGTGCCGAACGTCATCGACGACCGCCGGCCACCCGATTTGCTGCAACTCACAGACAAGCACCACGCACAGCACGCCGGTCGTCACGTAAGTCAGTGAGCCGAGGCGCACGACGCCCGGCATCAGGCTGTGCAGCGCCAGGCCGATGGCGGCGGCGAGGTTGCGCCCCGCGCGCTGGTCGGGAACGATGAGCGCGATCAGCAGGTGCCGGCCGGAGTTGGCCAGCATCGCGGCGAGCATCGCGAACGGCACCAGCCCCCAGCCCACGCGATCTTCCGCATCAAAGCCCCGGCGTTCCTCCACATACCAGAGCACCAGCGTGAACGGGGCGACGAAGAGGAGCGCGCCGGCGATGTCCAGCCAGTCGTTGCCCTTGCGCTCGTTGGCGAACCGATAGATGTCGAGATAGTTGTCCCAGACGAAGTACGGCAGCACGAGCCCGGCGATCAGGATGACGGCATAGCACCACGCCATCCGCCGGCGGCATCCGCCAGATGTACGCGCGTAGGAGAGCGGCAGCAGCTTCATCGTCGTCGCCAGCGCCATCAGCAGGGGAGCGGCCCGGTGGCGCCGGCGCGTCAGCACCAGCGCACCCATGACGCACGTGAGCATCACCAGGTACGAGCCGTCCTGGACGTAGACGAAGCGATCGGCAAAGAACGCGAAATTCAGATACAGCAGCGGGAACAGGTACCAGCGCGTCTGCAGGAAGTACCAGCGCGGATGTCGCGAGGAACAGCGCCGCGAGCAGCAGCGGTCAGGCCGTAGAAGCCGATGCCCGTCCACTCGCCGAGCGGCGAACATCGCGGCCTGCGTCAGCCGCACGGCCGGGGGATACGGCGCCGATTCCTCCTTCGTCCACGTGGCCGCCTCGAGCGGCGTCTGCTCGAGGCGGGCCTTCGCATACATATCGGCGACGTCGTTGAGGACCACCTTGGCCCCGTACATGTCCGCGATCGTGTCCGAACCGTAAGCGGCCGGCTGCGTGATACGCGGTGTCAGGTGCGAGAGGTCAGCGTACTGGCGGGGAACTCGGGGCAGCGAGAACAGGACGATGACGATGACCGTGCCCAGGAGAACGAGATGCTGAATTCTCCTGGGAACGGCGAGTAAAGCAGTGTCGAGCTCGGTCGCGAGCCTGATGGCCGGCTGGAGCCGGACACCACGGTCACCGTGGCCGCGTCAGGCGTGCTTCGGCTTGCGCTTCCAGATGCCGCTCCAGCCTTCCTCGAACAGGGTGTAGATCGCCGGCACGAGCACGAGCGTGACCAGCGTTGACGTCAACAGCCCGCCGATGACGACGCGCGCCAGCGGCGCCTGCAGCTCGCCGCCTTCGCCGAGGCCGATCGCCATCGGCACCAGGCCGAGCATCGTGGCGATCGACGTCATCAGAATCGGGCGCAGACGCGTGCGGCCGCCAAGCTCGACCGCCTCGCGGATCGGCATGCTTGTCGCGGCGGCGCAGCGTGTTGATGTAGTCGACCAGCAGGATCGCGTTGCTGACGACGATGCCGGCCAGCATGATGATGCCGATGTAGGCCTGCATGCTGAACGACGTGTTGGTCAGGAGCAGCGACCCGACGACGCCAATCGCCGCGACCGGGACCGAGAACATGATGATGAACGGGTCGCGCAGCGACTCGTACTGCGACGCCATCACCGCGTAGACGAGCAGGATGGCCAGGATCAGGACCGTGCGCAGCTGGGCGAACGAACGCGCCTGCTCCTCGATCTCGGAGCCGAAGCCGACGGAGAAGTCAGGCGGCACGCGCACCTCGGCCGAGCCGCGCCTGCACGGCCTTGACCGCGTCGCTGAGCGGAATCTCGATTTCGGCGTTGACGCGGGTGATCCGCTCCATGTTCTTGCGCTGAATCTGCGTCGGGCCGGCCTCGCGGCTGACCGCCAGCATGTTCTTGGCCGGCACCACCTGGCCGGTCGGGCGTGCTGAGCAGCACGTCGCCGACATCGGAGATCTCTTCGCGATCCGCTTCGCGCAGCCGCACGACGACCGGATATTCGTTGCCGCGCTCGCGGAACTGGGCGGCGGTCGTGCCGGCCACGTTGGTCTGGATCGTCGAGGCCACGCTCTGCACCGACATGCCGAGCATCGCCGCCTTCGGGCGATCGACGCGGATGGCGATCTCCGGGCGGCCTTCTTCGCGGCTGACGCTGACGTCGGCAATGCCGGGGGTGTCTTCCATCATCGTCGCGCGCATCCTGCGCCACGCGCCGCGCATCGTCGAGATCGTGGCCGCGGATTTCGAGCTGCAGGCGGCTCGCCTGGCCCTGGTTGTTCGTGCCGCCGCCGCTCAGGAACCGCATGATCTGGTTGTTGCCGCCGGACGGGTTGGCGCGAACGAGGACGCCGGGCAGAGCCGGCAAGCTGCCGGCGCAGGTCGATGGCGACTTGTTCGTTCGTGCGCGTCGCGCTCGTCGCGCGGCAGCAGGATGAGGCGGATCTGTCCGCGGCTGCGTGTTGCCGCCGCCGCCACCGCCGCCTGACCAGTTGTTCCCGCCGCTTCCGCCCTGCGTGATGATCGTGGTGGCCTCGGGGACGAGTTCCTTGACGCGTTCTTCGATGGTCAGGCAGCGCCTGCTTCGGTCGGCTCGATGCGCGTGCCGAGCGCGAGCTCGGCGTTGATGTTCACCTCGCCCTCGTCGGTCTGCGTGACCAGCTCGGTTCCGACTCTCGGGTAGAGCACGGCGGCGAGCGACGACCAGCGCCGCGGCGCTGCCGATCACCGTGGGGCGATGCTGCAGGGCGACGTGGATGGCCTTCCGGTAGCCTTCGTCCATCCGCGTCCAGGAACCGCTCGCTGACGCGGTAGAACCGGGCCATGATGCCCGTGGCTGCGGCTTCCTCGTCCGGCGTCTTCAGCCAGCGCGAGCAGAGCACCGGCACGATCGTCACGGCAACGAAGAGCGACATGATCAGCGAGAACATCACGACGACCGACAGCTGCGTGAACATGATGCTGGCCGTGCCCGAGAGGAACAGCAGCGGCAGGAACACGGCGATGTGCGTGAGCGTCGAGGCGAGAATGGCCGACCAGACCTCCTCGCTGCCGTCGATCGCCGCGGTCATCCGGTCCTTGCCCATGTGCAGGTGCCGGTGGGTGTTCTCGAGCACGACGATCGCCGCGTCGACAATCATGCCGATGCCGAGCGCCAGGCCGCCGAAGGTCATCGTGTTCAGCGTGAAGCCGCCGAAATAGAGCAGCGCGAACGTGCCGATGACCGACACCGGAATCGACGTGCAGACGATCAGCGTCGAGCGGAAGTCGCGCAGGAACAGGAAGATGATCAGCACGACCAGGATGCCGCCGACGATCGCGTGCTCCTGGACGTTGTTGATCGCGCGCTAGATGAAACAGCGAGTTGTCCTGCGTCACCGTCATCTTGCATGCCGGGCACTTCGCGGTTGACGCGCTCGACCTCGGCCCTGACCAGCTCGGCGACCTCGACGGTGTTCTTGCCCGACTGCTTCTGCACCTGGATCTGGATCCCCGGGCGGCCGTTGATGCGCATGAACTGGCGGCGCTGTTCGGTGGTGTCCTGCACGTCGGCGATGTCCCTGCAGGTAGACCGGCACGCCCTGCCGCGTCATCACCACCAGGTTGCGGATGTCGTCGACGCTCTGGAACTGCCCCTGGCTGCGGACCAGGAACGTGGCGTCGCCCTGATAGATCTCGCCGAGCGGCGTGTTCTGGTTCTCCTGGCGCAGCGAGGCGACGACCTGGTTGACCGAGAGGTTGAGCGCGGTGATCTTTTCCTTCGACAGGTCGACGTGGATCTGCCGGCGCAGGCCGCCGTTGACGTTCACGGCGGCGACGCCGTCGATGCGCTCGAAGCGCGGCGCGATCTCGTTCTGCGCCATCTCGCGCAGCGTCACCGGGTCGTAGTCGCCCTCGATGCCGATCTGCGCGACCGGCAGCTGGCTCGGGTCGAACTTCTGAATCGTCGGCGGGTCGGCGTCCTCGGGCAGCCGCGCCGCGGATGCGGTCCATGCGCGTGCGGACTTCGTCGGCGGACTCGGCCAGGTCTGAACCCCATTCGAAGTTCAGCTGCACCTGGCTGTTGCCCTCGGACGAGGAGGACTCGATGCGGGTCAGGCCGGGGACGGCGCCGACCGCCTGCTCGATCGGCCGCGTGATCAGCTCTTCCATCTCGAGCGGGCCGACGCCGGCGTAGCTGGTGCGGATGTTCAGCGTCGGCTGCTGGAACTCCGGCATCAGATCGACGGGAAGGCGAGTCAGCGAGATGAGGCCGAGCAGCGTGATGACCGCGCTCAGCATGAACATCGTGACGGGCCGTTGAATCGCTAAGCGAGGGATGCTCATAAGGAGTCTCGGTCACTGATGGTTGCCGGTTGCCGGGCTGACGAGTTGCTCGGACTGTGCCGACCGCCCGTTTGCTCAACGGCTGCTGGCTGCGTTGCTCGACGCCCGTGCCGCCGCTTCTCGCGTCTGCCCTGGATCGCCGCGCCGACCTGCCGCTGCCGCCCGGACGCGCCGGCTACTCTGGCCGCGGTCTGGCGCTGCGTGCCGCTACCGCCGCGGAGCGCGCGGACGCCGAATCTGGTGTCGCCTGTCCTGAGACCGCCGCCGCGTCCGCCCGTCCGCCGCCGCGCCACCGGCAATCTGATGCGATCGCCGTCGCGCAGCTGGCCGGCTGCCGGTGGTGATGACCTCGTCGCCTTCCGTCAGCCCGCCGAGGATCTCGACGATGTCGCCCTGCTCGGTGCCGACCTGCACCGCGCGGAACACGGCGGTCTCGCTGAGCGGCTGGAACACGCCGCGGCGGCCGCCGAGGTCGACCAGCGCGTTGGCGGGGACGACCAGCGCATCCTTCGTCGTGTCCAGCGTGATGCCGACGCGCGCATACATGCCCGGCTTCAGGCGGTAGGTGCCGTTGGGAATCTCGATCTCGATCGGCGCCGTGCGCGTCGCGGGATCCAGCACGGGCGAGACGCGCGCGATGCGGCCCGTGAACATTTCGCCGGGGAAGGCGTCCACCTTCGACGCGCGTGGTGTCGCCGGACTGGAGCTGCTTGAGGTCCTTCTCGACGACGTTGGCGATCAGGCGGACGCGCGAGATGTCCACGACTTCGACGACCGGCGCGTTCTGGCCGACGGAGGCGCCCGGGTCCACCAGCCGCCGGGAGATGAAGCCGTTGACGGGCGAGGTGATGATCGTGTTGGCGAGGTTGATCTTGAGCTCGTCGAGCCGCGCCTTCGACTGCTGCGCCTGCGCGCGCGCCAGGTCGAGCTGCGCCTGCGCCGACTGATAGCGCGACTCGTTGTCGTCGAGGGCCTGCTTCGCGATCAGCTGCCGCTCGAACAGGCTCCTCGATCGATCGAGGTTGGTCTTGGCCAGCGCCAGGTCCGCGTCGCGCTGGCGGATGGTCGCCTGCGAGACTTCCTGCGCGGCTTCCTGCTGCTTGATCTGCTCGACGCAGCTCGAAGTCCTCGATCTTCGCGATGCGCTGGCCGCGTCGCGACCTGATCGCCGAGCCGAACGGACACGTCCTCCAGCCGTCCGGCGGCGCGCGGGGCAACGGAGACCGTGCTCTCGCCAATCAGATTGCCGACGACCGTCAGCTCCTGCGCAATCGAGCGCGCGGTGCGCCGTGCCGATTTCGACCGTCATCGGCCCGCTGCGGCCGCCGCCACGGCCACCCCCGCCGAAATCCGCCGCCCTGTCCGCCACCCTGACGGCCCTGTCCACCGCGCCCCTGCGCGCCGGCGCCGCTCTGCGCGGCTCCGGCTGCCGGCTCCTGTCGAACACGTCCGTGTAGTAGTAGACGGCGACCCCAGCCGCGACGAGGACCGCGAGTATGCGAGCTTTTTCATCAGGTGTCTAACGATCCGTGATCTGTGAGCGACTTGTCGTTAACGAATTGTCAAAAATCACCGAATCGTCAGTTACCGAATCCGCCGCCACCGCCGGCGTTCGCGCGCGGCGCCTGGCCGCCACTGCCCTGAATAGTAGTGATTCCGCCGCCGCCCGCGGCAGGAATCTCCTGGACGCGCTCGAAATCAACCTGCGCGCGCCGGTAGTCGAGCAGGGCGCGCAACTCCGCGTTCTGCGCATCGCGGAGGTCGCGCTGCGCCGACACCACGAAGAAGTTGGTCGACAGGCCGACGTCGAAACGGCTCTGCTCGGCGTCCAGCCGCCTCTCGGCGAGCTCGAGCGCCACGGTCGCGGCCTGGAGGCGCTCCCGCGTGGCTTCAACCTGCAGCGCGGCGTTGGTGACTTCCGTCGCAATCTGCAGCTCGAGCGCGCGGGACTGCGCGATGGTCTGCCGCTGCTGAAGCCGGGCGCGGGCCACGCCTGCCTCGGCCGGGCTGGCGCCGATCGGATAGCTCAGGCTCAACGCCAGGTTCCACGTGGGCGCGCGACGATCCGTGATGAGCCCGAGCGCGTCGCCGAAGCCGCTCGGAATGATCTCGGTGACGACGCCGCCGAGTCCCTGACGCACGAATTGCGGCCCGCCGATGCCGGCCAGCCCGTAGGTCGCGGTCAGATCGAGCGCCGGAAGCTGCTGCGTCAGTCAGGCTCTGAAGGGAGATGTCGTTGGACTGCAGCTGCCGGCGCGCCGTTTCGAGGTCGGTGCGCGTCGAGAGCGCGCGGCGTACCGCGGCGCCGACATCGATCGGCGCGGACGAGTAGGTCGGCCGGTCGATCGGCTCAATGGTCGCCGTCCAGAGCGGATCGTCGGTGCCGTTGACGATCAGCCGCTTCAGCGCGAGCTCGGCGGTCCGGCGTGCCGCAACGGTCTGAGCCACCGTCTGGCGGCGCATCGCCTCTTCCGCCTGCGCCTGGACGACGTCGAGCGGCGCCAGCGTGCCGACCTCGACCCGCGCCTGGTTGTCCTGCACCAGCCGCGTCGCCAGCGTCAGCGACCGCTCGGCCACTTCGGCTGCCTGAATCGCGTAGACGAGATCCCAGTAGGCGTTGCGCACGTTGGCGAGCGTGCGCGTGATGGTGGCGCGCAGCGCCGTTTCCGAAATCAGCTGATTGAGCTGCGTGACCTGCAGCTGCGGCGCGGGTGCCGTCGATGCGGAAGTTCCGCAGCAGCGGCTGCACGAACGCTGCCGTGAGGTTGGTGTTCAGCGCCGGGTTCCTGGTCGCGAAGGCGTCGGACTGCTCCTGCCGGTTGTTGTTGAACCCCACCGCGAAGCTGCCGCCGCCCCACTTCAGGTTCTGCGACGACGCCGTAGTTGTTCGTCAGCGTGTCGGTGACGAGCACGTCGCCGCCGGCCGTCTGGCTGCGCGCAAACGCGGTCTGGCTGCGCATGCTGAAGTTCGACGTCAGCGTCGGCCGGTAATTCGCGTCGAGCGCGGCGAGTGAAAAGTCGTAGGTCTGCGGGTTGAGCCGCTCGACGGCGATATCGAGGTTCCGCTCCAGCGCGCGCTCCGTCGCACTGTCGAGCGTGAGCTCGACGACGGTGCCCGGGGGAGGCGGGGGAACGGTGGGCCGCGTCTGATCCGCTTCGGCGGCGCGGGCGGCCGCGAATTGCTGCGCGGCGGTACGCGCGATCTCGTCGAGGCGACGGCCGTCCTCGGTGCTCTGCGCGAACGACTGGGAACTGGTGAGCGCCCCGATCGTGGTCAGGGCGGCGATGATGCGGAAAGCCTGCTGCATGGTCATAAGGCAGAAATGGATGTGGTTACTTGGTGCGCTCGGGTTTCTTGACGGGCGGGTTCTGCGAGGCCTGGTGCAGTGCGGTGAACTTGGCCCACTGATCGCGCGTGAGCACCTTGCGCATCCCAAGCAGCATCAGCGTGCGCGACTTGTTCAGATCGGCGCGTGCCGCTTCGACGAGATTGACCTGCTCCATCACCGTCTTTGTCGTCGCCGCGCTCAACGAGCTTTTCGAACTTCTCTTCCGCCTGGTCGAGCGCCGTCTTCTGGTCCTTCAGCGTCGGCAGCGCCTTCTGGAAGATCTCCTCGATCCGGCGTGTCTGCTCCGCCGTCAGTCCCAGCTCCTTCTTGTAGGTATCGGACTGCCACCACTTGAATCCCTGGGCGGCATGTGTCGACGTCGAGACCAGCACCGCGAGTGCCAGCGCGGCCATTCCGAGGAGACGTTTACTAGATTTCATGTTGACTACAGGTGGAACTACGACCGCACCTCAGACGGCGTTTACTGCCGTAGGTGCAAGCAGATACGGTAACACGCGCGTCGCGAAGTGGAAAGTGGAAGAAGTGAAGTGGAAGGCGCTACGTCGCCGCAAGGCCCGCATCCTCCAGCTCAGCCGTTCCGTTGGCCAGCTCATCGAGCCGGCGGATGACCGATTCGACGATGTTGTCCGGAGTCGAGGCGCCCGAGGTCAGGCCGATGGCGACCGGGCCGTCCGGCAGCCAGCCGGTGGTCGCGATTTCGTGCTTTCCGTCAATCGGCTTGTGCCGGATAGCCGAGGCCGACACCAGGCCGGCGGCATCCGCGATGTGGTACGTCGGACGCTTGTCGGCGCAGATCCGGGCGAGGTTGAAGGTATTGCTGCTGTTGTAGCCGCCGATCACGACCATCAGGTCGATGGGCTGCTCGTCGAGGAGCGCAATGACCGCATCCTGGCGGTCCTGGGTGGCGCTGCAGATCGTGTCGAAGGCGCGGAATCGCGACGGCAGCTGGTCCTCGCCATGGCGGTCGCGCATCGCCTGCCGGAACATCTCGCCAATCTCCAGCGACTCCGAACTGAGCATCGTCGTCTGGTTGGCGCAGCCGATGCGCTGGAGATGCGTGTCGGGGTGAAACCCCGGCGAGACGGCGTGCTGGAACTGGCGCAGGAAGGCCTCGGCGTCGCCGCCGTGGCGGATGTAGTCGCAGACCGTCGCGGCCTCGGCGTGATTCGAGCACCACGAGGTAGCCGCCGCCGTCGGCGTGCAGCGCCTGCGACGCCGTGGCGCGCGTCTCCTCGTGCCAGTACTTCCCGTGAATGATCGACGTGTACCCGTCGTCCGCGTAGCGCTTCACGTTCTTCCAGACGTTCAGCACCGAACCGCAGGTCGTGTCGACGAGCGTGCAGCCGCGGCCGACCAGATCCTCGAGCAGCTCCACGGTCGTGCCGAAGGCCGGCAGGATCACGACGTCATCGGGCGTCAGCCGCTCGAGCGACTCGGTCGGATCGCTGAGGAAGCGGATCCCCTGAGCGCGGAGCTCATTGTTCACGTGCGGGTTGTGGATGATTTCGCCGGTCAGGAACACCTGCCGGTCTGGAAACTTCCGGCGCGCCTGATACGCGTAGTCGACGGCGCGGTCGACGCCGTAGCAGAAGCCGAACTCGCGAGCGAGGTGCACGACGAGCCGTCCCGAGGAGTACTGATAGTTCGATTCCTTGACGGCGGCGACCAGCCCGCTGCCGTAGCTGCCGGCGAGGACGTCCGCGACTTCGTGCTTGAGGTCGAGGCCCTTCCTGAAGATCAGGGGCGGCATGCTGGCTTACTGTTCGGATAGCTGGGTTGCCTGGGTTGCCTGGGTCGCCTGGTTGCCTAGGACTAGCGCGCACCTAGGCGACCCGGACTACTCATCCTGCTCGGGCCACCCTACTGAGCTTCCCCGGCCCGGGGCGTCATTGCGTCGAGCGGCCGCAGGGCTGCGGGACCGTTGCGCGACGCCGCGACCTCGATCTGACCCAGGAATTCCTCCTCGGAAAATGTCGTCGGCACGGCGCGCAGCGGTGCCTGGTCGGCTTCGTTGGCGATGACATGCGAGGGCGACGCGTCGATGCGGCTGGTGAAGTTGTGCGTCAGCTGCCCGGTCAGGACACCGGCAGCAAAGGCCGCCGCGGCGACGCCGGCCGCCCACCGCATGTGCGGGCGCGACGGCATCAGGATCGTGGTGGTCGATTGATGTGCCGGGAAAGCGACCAGGCGCCCTGGGCGTCCGTCGTGCTCGACGCGCTGCAGGATCCGCGCGTGCTGACGCTCCAGCCGCTCGTCAGGGAAGACCTCTCCGGCCTCGTTCGTCGCCGCCTCGTCGAGCTCCGACAGGATGCCGACGATCTCGACGCAGCGGGCCGCGCAGCGCGGACACACCGCCAGGTGCGCCTGCTCGACGGGCGGCGTCGGCGTCGGCCATGCAGATCTCGATGAGGCGGTCGTCGGAGATATGTTGATCGTTCATGCGACCTCATTGGCGGACCTGACAAGGTCCGGCCCACGAAGCGAGGCGTCCGCCCCACGAAGCGACGGCGAGAGCAGTTTGCGCAAGCGGCGAATCGCGCGGAACAGATGCACGCGTACCGTCGCTTCGCTGACGCCGAGCGCCGCGCTCACCTCGCTCGTGCTCTGCTCGGCGACATGGCACAGCGTGAACACCGCGCGCTGCCGATCGGGCAGCTGCTCGATCGCCGCGGCAATCTGTTGCGCGCGCTCGCTCGACATCAACCGCGCCTCTGGACCCGGCTGCAGCGCCACCGGATCCGGGACACTCTGCTCGCTCTGCCCCGAGATGGGCATGACCCAGCGGAGCCGCCGCGCCCGCGCCTTGCCGATGTCGAGGCACGCGTTCACGAGAATGCGGGTGAACCACACCTCGAAGGGCAGGTCTTCCCGGTAGGTCGTGATGTGCGTGAACACCTTCACGAACGCATCCTGCACCGCTTCGTCGGCGTCGTAGGCGTCGCGCAGGTAGTGATACGCGATGCGGACCGCGCGGCGCTGCTGCGTGGCGACGAGATCCGAGAACCGTTCGCGGGCGGCCTCGCGGTCGCCGGCGAGGATCAGCGCCTTCACGGCCGCGGCGATGTCCGAGTCCTTCGAACGGACGCGGACCGCCGGAGCGGTCGAGCGGAGCGTGGCGGCGCCTCGCGCCTGGGTTCTCATTTCAGGATTACGGGTTGCGGTCCCGCAACGTTTACTGCTGCTTCAATATACGGTACGATCGGCACTTTTCGGGGAGTCAAAGTAGAGATGACGATACAGGTTGAGCGGGCGCACGGGCTCGAGGCTCTGGGAATTGTCCGCTCCGGCCACGTCCACTGGAACCTGAGCCCCGCGGCGCTCTATGAGCAGGCCTTGTGCCGTGGCGAGGGCCAGGTGGCCGCCGAAGGGCCGCTCGTCGCCCGGACCGGACAGCACACGGGCCGCTCGCCCAATGACAAGTTCGTCGTTCGGGAGCCGCAGAGCGAGCAGCACGTCCACTGGGGCGCGGTAAACAAGCCGATCGAGGAGGCGAAGTTCGACCTCCTGCACCGCGACATGATGACCTACGCCCAGGACAAGGACCTGTTCGTCCTCGACGCCTGGGGCGGCACCGACCCGAAGTACCGGATACCGATCCGCGTCGTGAACGAGTTCGCCTGGCACAATCTTTTTGCCCGCAACATGTTTCTGCCGGAAAACGATCCGGGCAAGCGCGCCACGCACCGCCCGGAATTCACCGTCATCGACTTCCCGAAGTTCAAGGCGGATCCGGCGCGGCACGGCACGCGCTCCGAGGTCTTCATCCTCGTCCACTTCGGCCGCAAGCTGGTCCTGATCGGCGGCACGCACTACGCGGGCGAGATCAAGAAGTCGATTTTCACCATCCTCAATTACACGCTCGCCGCTGCAGGGCGTGCATGCCGATGCACTGCTCGGCCAACGTCGGCGACGATGGCGACACCGCGCTCTTCTTCGGCCTGTCGGGCACCGGCAAGACGACGCTCTCGAGCGATCCGCGCCGCCGGCTGATTGGCGACGATGAGCACGGCTGGAGCGACACGGGCATCTTCAACTTCGAGGGCGGCTGTTACGCCAAGGTGATCAAGCTGTCGGCCGAGGCGGAGCCACAGATTTACGCGACGACGAAACGCTTCGGCACGATTCTCGAGAACGTGGTCATCGACCCCGAGACCCGGACGCTCGACCTCGACGACGCCTCGCTCACCGAGAACACCCGCGGCTCCTATCCCATCACCTTCATCGACAACGCCGAGCTCTCCGGTCGCGCCGGACATCCGAGCAACGTCGTGATGCTGACGGCCGACGCCTACGGCGTGCTGCCGCCGATCGCGCGGCTGACGCCCGACGGCGCGATGTATCACTTCCTCTCCGGCTACACCGCGCGCGTGGCCGGGACCGAGAAGGGCGTGACCGAGCCGAAGGCGACCTTCAGCACCTGCTTCGGCGCGCCGTTCCTGCCGCTGAATCCCAACGTGTATGCGCGGATGCTCGGCGAGAAGATCGCCAGGCACCAGGCGCGCGTCTGGCTGGTGAACACCGGCTGGACGGGCGGTCCCTACGGCGTCGGCAGCCGGATGAAGATCGCGCACACGCGGGCGATGATTACCGCGGCGCTGACCGGGCTGCTCGACAACGTCGAGTACACGCGGCACCCGATCTTCAACATCGACGTGCCCGCAGCGTGTCCCGGCGTGCCGGACGACGTGCTCGATCCGCGCGGGACGTGGCCCGACGCGGGCAAGTACGACGAGCAGGCGACGAAGCTCGCGGCGATGTTTGCGGAAAACTTCAAGACGTTCGAGAAGGACGTCGCGGCGGCGGTGAAAGACGCCGGCCCGCGGGTGTGACCGCCAGTATCGAAGCCCGTCATCGGGCTCGAGATCCACGCCCAGCTCCAGACCCGCACGAAGATCTTCTGCGGCTGCAGCACCGCGTTCGGTGCTGCGCCGAACTCGCAGGTATGTCCGGTGTGCCTCGGGCTTCCCGGGGCGCTTCCGGTCTTGAACCGGCAGGCCGTCGACCACGCGATCAAAGCCGCGCTGGCGCTCGGCTGCGCGATTCAGCCCGAATCGATCTTCGCGCGCAAGAACTACTTCTATCCGGACCTGCCCAAGGGCTACCAGATCTCGCAGTACGAGCGGCCGCTGGCGCTCGGCGGCGGGCTGGACATCACCGTCGACGGGGCGTCCCGGCGCATCGGCCTGACCCGCGATCCACATGGAAGAGGACGCGGGGAAGTCGCTGCACGAGGGCTTTCCCGACTCCGATCGCCGCACCTACATCGACTACAACCGCAGCGGCGTCCCGCTGATCGAGATCGTCTCGCGAGCCCGACCTGCGCTCCGCCGCGGAGGCGGCCGAGTTCTTCTCGCGGCTGCGCGACATCCTCGTCTGGCTCGGCGTCAACGACGGCAACATGGAAGAGGGGAGCCTGCGCTGCGACGCCAACGTGTCGGTGCGCCCGCGCGGCCAGGCGGCCTTCGGCACCAAGGCCGAGGTGAAGAACGTCAACTCGTTCCGCTACGTCGAGAAGGCGATCGACTACGAGATCGAACGGCAGATCGAGGTCCTCGAGGGCGGCGGCCGCGTCGTGCAGGAGACGCGGCTCTGGGACTCGGCGGCCGGCCGCACGAACTCGATGCGCAGCAAGGAAGAGGCGCACGACTACCGGTATTTCCCGGAGCCCGACCTGCCGCCGCTGGTCGTCGACGAGGCACGGATCGCCCGCGTCGTGCGCCACCATGCCCGAGCTTCCGGAGGCGCGCCGTCGGCGCTTCGTCGCGCAGTACGCGATTCCGGAGTACGACGCCGGCGTGCTGAACAGATCCGCGGGGCTCGCGGATTACTTCGAAGCGGTGGCTGCCGCGGCCGGCAACGCGAAGGCCGCCAGCAACTGGGTCATGGGTGAGCTGCTCCGGACGATGAAGGAGCGCGGCCACGAGATTGGCACCCAGCCGCTTCAGGCCGACCGGCTGGCCGGGCTGATCGCGCTGATCGACGAGGGGACCATCAGCAGCTCGATTGCCAAGGACGTGTTCGCGAAGATGTACGACTCGGGCCGATCGGCCGACGAGATCGTCCAGGCCGAAGGCCTCGCCCAGATCGGCGACGAATCCGCGCTGCTCGACATCATCCGCGGCGTCATGGCCGCCAACGCCGATGCCGTCGCGCAGGTACCGCGCGGGCAAGATGCAGACCTTCGGCTTTCTCGTCGGCCAGGTGATGAAGGGAAGCAAGGGGCAGGCGAATCCGAAGCTCGCCAGCGATCTGCTGAAGAAGCGCGAGCTCGAGATAGAAAGTTGGCAGTTCGTAGAGGCCGACCGTTAAGCGTCGTGCCCAACTACTAACGATCGACCACCTACCGAGATCGCGCTATAATCGAATTCCTCCAATCAAAGTGAATAGGCGGCTCGCCCCGGGTGCATAGCGCGTGATCGAAACACGCCATCTCTCGAAGATGTACAGCCGAGGTCTGTATGCGCTACAGGACCTTTCGCTGACCATCGCTCAGGGCGAGTTCGTCTTCCTGACCGGTCCCAGCGGCGCGGGCAAATCGACCCTTCTGAGATTGCTGCTGATGCAGGAGCGTCCAAGCTCCGGCGAGCTCGTCGTCAACAGTCTGAATCTCGCCACCCTCAGCCGCCGCGAGATTCAGGAGTATCGGCGCAGCATCGGCTTCATCTTCCAGGACTTCAAGCTCATTCCCACGCGCACGGTGGTCGACAACGTGTCTTTCGTCCCCGAGGTGATGGGGGTCTCCGAGTCCCAGCAGCGGCGCCGTGCGTTTCAGGTGCTCAAGTGGGTCGGGCTCCAGCATCGTCTGAGCGCGTATCCGTCGGACCTGTCCGGCGGCGAGCAGCAGCGCGTCGCGATTGCCCGCGCGCTGGTCAACGGCCCGAGCCTCGTGCTCGCGGACGAGCCAACCGGCAACCTCGACCCTGACCTGTCGCTCGAAATCATGAACCTGCTGCGCGAGGTCAACGCCGGCGGAACGACGGTGCTGGTGGCGACGCACGATCGCGAACTGATTCGGCTGGTTGGCCGGCGCACGGTCACGCTCGATCAGGGCCGCGTGGTGGAAGTGGCATGAGGGCGCTGGCGTATGCGCTGCGCCTGGGATGGGCGAGTGTGCTGCGCAGCGGCGGCTCCGGCGCGTTCGCGGTGTTGGCGATTTCGCTGGCGATGATCGTGCTCGGAGTGCTGCTGCTGCTGACGTGGAACGGCGAGCGTCTGCTCGCGCGCTGGTCGTCCGCGGCGGAGTTCTCGGTCTATCTGCGCGACGATGCGACGTCCGAGGAGCGAGGCGCGATCGAGGCGATCATCGATCAGAGCGGAGTCGCCGTCGGCCGGGAGTACGTGTCGAAGGCTGAGGCCCTGACGCATTTCCGCCGCGAGTTCGCCGAGCTGGCGTCGCTCGCCGCGAACTTCGACGACAACCCGTTTCCCGCATCGGTCGAAGTGCGGCTGCGGCCCGAGGCCGAATCCGACGGGCGTGCCGCCGCCCTCGTCAGACGCCTCGCGTCCGCCGCCGGCGTGGCTGACGTCGGCTACGACAGCGAGTGGCTGGGGCGCGTGGCCGGGACCCTGCGGACCCTGCGCGCGGCAGGGCTGGCCCTGGCGGCGCTGATGGCGCTGGCCGCGGCGGTCACCGTGGCCACGGTGGTGCGCCTTCGGCTGCACGCGAGACACGACGAAATTCAGATCATGGAGCTGGTCGGCGCGCCGCTGTCCTTCATCCGCGGCCCATTCGTCGCCGAGGGTTTCCTGCAGGGCGGTATCGCCGCGCTCGTGGCGTTGATGCTCCTGTGGGCGGGCTTTGCCATTGTTGTGGCCTGGTGGGGCACGAATATCCAGGCCATCCTGGCCGGCGGCACCGTTGAGTTCCTGCCGCTGCGGCTGGTGGCGTACCTGCTGGCGGGCGGGATGATCGTCGGCAGTGCCGGAGGCTTTGCGGCGGCCCGGCACGCGGGCTAGGCGCGATGCCGGGTCCGCTGCCGTATGGCGGACTTTCCGCGGACCCGCGTTGACACCGGCTCAGCGCGGTAGCTAGACTGGAGGAACAATTCAGGTAATGCCTGCGTCGCGGAACCGTCTATCCCGCTTCCTGACCGATTCGCGCCCGCCTTGCGAGCCGGTATTTCATTCCGTATCCAATTTCTATCGTGAAGAATTCCTCAAGCGCCAGCGGTGTCTGGAGCAGCAGCGTGAGTTCTATTCAGAGCGCGCCATTAACGATGTCGAGCAGGCGCTCGTGAAAGTCATTGGCCAGCTCGACCGGCTCTGCTCCAAGGCCGATGCCGACGAGGTCGTCGGCCGGCTCCTCAGGCAATTCGATGTCGTCACCGGGCTGTCCGCCTGGACCGATCCCCGCCAAATCAACTGACACTCTCGACTCGCAGGCTCCGCGAGGACCTCACCACAATTGTTCGTGCAGCCATCGACGGCGTTGACGCCGGTGGCCTCGTGCGCCGCGCGCTCGACGACGCCTGACATCGTCGCGCCGCTCCAGCGCGCAACCGCCGTTGACGTGATCGCCGCCGGCAAGGCCGCCGGCGTCATGCTCAACGCCTTCGCTTCATCGACCAGCGTGCCGATGCGCCGGATGCTCGGGATCGGCCCGCATCGACCGGCACTGCTGCCGAGGGCGCCGAATGGCAGGACGCAGGTCATCCGCTGCCGACCGAAGGCAGCGTGGCCGCTGCGCGGCGGGCGCTCGAGATTGCGCGAGCGTCGACGCCTGAGGATCTGCTCGTCGTCCTGTTGTCCGGCGGCGGCTCCGCGCTGATGGCGCTGCCGGCTGACGGCATCACGCTGGCGGATAAGCAGGCCACGGCCCGCACGCTGATGGCGCAGAGCGCGGACATTCATGAGCTGAACACCGTCCGCAAACACCTGTCCGCCATCAAAGGCGGCCAGCTCGCGGCGGCGGCACGGGGCGCGGTGCTGACGCTCGCGGTGTCGGACGTCGTCGGCGACGACCTCTCGGTCATCGCGTCTGGTCCGACGGTCGCGGATGACAGCACCTATGCACAGGCCCTCGCCATTCTCGGCGCCCGCGGAGGATCGACGCGTATATCCGCGCGCGGTGGTCGAGCGGCTCCAGCGAGGCGCGGAAGGCGCGCTGCCGGAAACGCCGGCCACCGGCTGATGCGCGGCTGCCAGCGTTCGACCGCCCGGGTCATCGGCCCGCAGCGCGGCGCGATCGACGGCGCCGAGCTGGCGGCCCGGACGCTCGGCTATCACGTCCTCGTGATCCGCGAGCCGGTCACCGGGGAGGCGCGTGAGTCCGCGCTGGCCCACGTGTCGCGCGTCGCGGCCGACGCCGGCTCGTTGCCGCGTCCGCTGTGCGTGATTTCCGCGGGTGAAACGACGGTGACGGTGCGCGGGAGTGGCCGGGGCGGCCGCAACCAGGAGTTCGCGCTCGCGATGGGGACCGGCGCTCGGCGCGCTCGGGAGCAACGTCGCGGCCGCGAGCATCGGCACCGACGGCATCGACGGGCCAACTGATGCGGCGGGCGCCATCGTCGACTCATCCACACTGCAGCGCGCGCAGGCGGCGGGCCTGGCGCCGGAAGAATTCCTCAACGACAACAATACGTATGTGTTTTTTGAAAGGCTTGGAGATTTGATTAAGACAGGACCCACCGCCACGAACGTCGGCGACTTGCAGGTTATTCTCGTCGCGTGACCCTTCGACTCGCCCTAGCGGGCTCGCTCAGGGCAAGCCCGATGACCCTCCTTCAACAGATCCGCGACCGCGTCCACCATCCCGCCACCGCTCGAGAGCTCGCTCAGATCCTTCGGATTCCCCGCGAAGAGCGAGCCGCGTTCAAGCGCCAACTGAAGGCGCTGGTCACCGCCGGCGAGCTCCTCCAGGTTCGCGGCAATCGCTTTGGCGTGCCCGACAAGATGGATGTCGTCGTGGGCACGCTTGTCCACGAACCCCCGCGGCTTCGGCTTCGTCGTGCCGGAACACGGCTCGACTCGGGACGCTCGGGCAAGCGCAAGGACGTCTACATCGCGAGCACCGAATCTCCTCGAGGCGATGCACGGCGATCGCGTCGTCGCGCGGGTCGAGCGGGAGACACCGAAAGGGCTCGAGGGGCGAATCATCCGCATTCTCGAGCGTGGCAGCCAGACCATCGTCGGCCGATTCGAGATCGACCCCGGCGGTCTTGGCTACGTCGTGCCGTTCGACAAGCGGGTGCTGACGGATATTCACGTCCCGACCGGCCAGTCATCGTCCGCCGAACCCGGCGAGATGGTGCTGGTCGAGATCACGCGGTGGCCGACAGCCACGCGCGGTCCGGTCGGACGGGTCGCCGAGGTGTTCGGGCGCGTCGACGAACCAGGCGTCGACACGCAGATCATCATCCGCAAGTTCGGCATTCCCGACACGCATTCCGAGGAAGCCGTGGAGGAGGCCCGCCAGATCGGCGGCGCCGTCAAGGAGCGGGACATCCGCGGGCGCACCGATTTCCGCAAGGTGACCACGGTCACCATCGATGGCGAGCATGCGCGCGACTTCGACGATGCGATCACCATCGAGCGGCTGCCGAACGGCAACTACTGGCTCGGGGTGCACATCGCTGATGTCTCGCACTACGTGAAGGAAGGCAGCGCGCTCGACGAGGAGGCCTACGAGCGCGGCACGTCGGTGTACTTCACCGAGCGCGCCGTCCACATGTTTCCGGCGGAGCTGGCCACCGGGTTGTGCAGTCTCAATCCGAACGTCGATCGCCTGGTGCAATCATGCCTGATGGAGGTGGATCGCCGCGGCAACGTCGTGCGCTACGAGATGCACGACGGCGTGATCAACAGCGACGCGCGGATGACCTACACGGCCGTCAGCGCCATCGTCACCGATCGCGACGCGGACACCATCGCGAAGTATCAGCGCGCTGGTGCCGATGTTCGAGCTGATGCACGAGCTGTTCGAGATCCTGCACCAGCGGCGTCGTCGCCGCGGGTCGATCGACTTCGATCTGCCGGAGGCGGAAGTCATCCTGTCGGAATTCGGCGCAATCGAGGCCATCGTCGCCAGCGAGCGGAACGTCGCGCACCGGATCATCGAAGAGTTCATGCTCCTGGCGAACGAGACGGTGGCGACCCACCTCGTCACGAACGACGTGCCCTCCCTGCACCGCGTGCACGAGGCGCCGGACGTGAAGAAGGTGATGGCGTTCGAGGAGTTCATCACGACGCTCGGCTACGGCCTGGCCGGCGGCCCGTCGCCGAAGCCGAAGCACTTCCAGCAGCTGATCGACCGGATGCGCGGCACGCCGGAAGAGCGGCCGATCGCGGCGCTGATGCTGCGCACGATGCAGAAGGCGCGGTACGACGCCGCCAGCCTCGGCCACTTCGGCCTGGCCGCCGAGCACTACACGCACTTCACGTCGCCGATCCGGCGCTATCCCGACCTCATCGTTCACCGCATGCTGCGCCTGGCCCGGCACGGCAAGATGACGCCGGCGCGCCGGGAAGAACTCGAAGAGGAGCTGCCGGAAACGGCCAAGCACGCGTCCGAGATGGAGCGGCGGGCCGACGAGGCCGAGCGCGAGCTGCTGCAGTGGAAGAAGGTCCGCTTCATGGCGGACAAGGTCGGCGACGAGTACGAGGGCTACATCACCGGCGTCGCGTCCTACGGTCTGTTCATCGAGCTGATCGAGCACTACGTGGAGGGCATGGTCCACGTCTCCAGCATGGCGGACGACTATTACCGCTTCGTCGAGCAGCAGCACGTCCTGCGCGGTGAGAACACGAAGAAGATCTACCGGCTTGGCGACAAGGTGGCCGTGCAGGTGGTGCGCGTCGACATGGAGCGACGCCAGGTCGATCTGGGCATGGTCGAGATTCTCGAGGCGGTGCGCCGGGAAGAGCGGCCGAAGGGAGCGGTTCGCAGCAAGGTCACGCCGAAGCGCGAACAGAAACGCGCGCAACGGCCGGGGCGACGGGAGCGGTTGGCGAAGAAAGGGAAAGGCGGACGACGCTGAGACGCGCGACGACCCGTTACGACTTGTCGGGCCCGCCGCCGCCGTCTTTGTTCGTCGCTTCCTTGAAGTTCCGGATCCCTCTGCCGATTCCGCGTCCGATCTCAGGCAGCCGGTTGGCGCCGAAGATCAGGATCACGATCACCAGGATGATCAGCAGCTCTGGAATGCCAAGCTTGCCCATAAGTCACTCTATTCTTTCTTCTTGGCGCGATTGCCTGTTGTGCTGTGCTGCGGTACGGACGCCGGCGATTCCGGAACCCGAATGCGCGGCAATTGTACCATGCGGCCCGCGGAACGCCTTTTGAACGAACGGGCCTGAGGCCGATATGACTCGCATCCTCGCACCGCTTCTCATCATGGCAGTAGTTGCCGCTGGAGCTCTTCTGGGGCAGGCACAGGGGCAGGCACAGGAACAGCTGCCGCAGTTCTCGTCGAGTGTCCAGCTCGTCGAGGTGTACGCCACCGTCACCGATGCGAAGGGCGGACCGGTGACCGGTCTGCGCCAATCGGACTTCGAAGTCCTGGAAGACGGTGTGCCGCAGGAGGTGACGACGTTCGTCGCCGGCGAGTTTCCGCTGACCGTCGCCCTCGGCGTCGACCGCAGCTTCAGCATGGCGGGTGAGCGGCTGCAGCTGGCGAAGCAGGCCTCACAGGCGTTCCTCCGCGAGCTGAAGCCGGGCGATCGATCGATGGTCGTGGCGATCAGCAGCGAGGCCGACGTCATCGCGCCGCTCTCCGCCGACCGGACGTCGCAGTCGCGGGCGATCGCCGCGCTCGACGCCTGGGGCACCACGGCGCTGCACGACGCGATCGTCACCACGCTCGATCGGCTCGAGCCGGAGCCGGGGCGCCAGGCGATTGTCGTGTTCTCGGACGGAACGGACCGCTACAGCCAGCACAAGGCCGCGGAAGTCATGGAGCGGGCGCGCCGCAGCAATGCGCTCATTTATCCGATCGCGTTCGGCAAGACGCGTCCGCCGCTGCTCGCCGAGCTGGCCGTGCTGACTGGCGGCCGATCGTTCCTGCTGCGTGACGCCCGCGAGCTCGAAACGACGCTGGCCACCGTCGCGCGCGAGCTGCGGTACCAGTATCTGCTTGGCTACACGCCGGAGAAGCCGATCCAGCGCGGCCAGAGCGAGTGGCGATCGATCAAGGTTGTCATGAAGGCCTCGCGCCCGGGGCTTCGGGTCCGGGCGCGGGACGGCTACATGACAGAGTAGAGTCTCCACATGCATCCTCTCGTTCTGGCGCTCTTTGACGATCCTGCGTCCGCCGCCTCGGCGGCACGGGACCTTCGCGGTCTGGGCATCTCACGCGAGCGCGTGTCGGTGGTCGCGCGCATCGCACGACGAGGAGGGTGCCCTGGCCGAGGCGTCTGGCGCGTCGCCGGGATCAGAAATCGAAGACTCGCGGGCTGCGTCCCGGTTGGGTGAGCTGAGCGGCCACCTGCTCGCGGCGATCGCGCTCGTGCTTCCAGGAATCGGGCCAATCGTGGTGGACGGTCCGCTGGCGGCGGGCTTGGGCGAGGCGGCCGGACACGTTGCCGGCGGGATCGCCAGGGCGCTCCACCAGGCTGGACTCGAGCGCGCCGAGGCGGATCGCTGGCAGCAGCAGATCGAGCAGGGCGCGATCCTGATTGGTGCCCACGTAGACCAGTCCGCAGTCCCGGCAGCCCAAGAAGTATTCAGCCGTAACGGGGCTGCATCCGTCGCCGAAGCAACCTGGAACGACTGACCCCCCTGCGCTTCCCGGGGGGCATCGGACCCGACCAGAGCGCCGGTTCCGGGGTCTAAGGGGATGTGAAGGCGGCGGCCTCCCTCTCGCTCCGACCGGAAGGCGAAGGCGCCGACGTGCGCCTTCTGTTCCACGACCAGGCCACCAGCGGCACGCGGGTCCTTTCCGGGACGATTGTCCACATCGCCGCGGTGGCGTTGCTCCTGCTCGTCTCTCGACTGGTCCCCGAAAAGGTCTACGACGCCATGATTCCGCAGCGTCTGTCAGAGAAGCTCGTCTGGCTCGTCCAGACGGGGCCTGGCGGCGGCGGGGGTGGCGGCAACAGGAGTCCCGAACCGCCACCGCGAGCGGAGTTGAAAGGGCAGCAGGAAATCTCGGTGCCCGCGTTCACGCCGCCCGAGCCGGTGCCGCTGGAGCCGGAGAAGATTACTGAGCCTCCAGTCGAGTCGCCGGCGATTCCCGCGCAGCCGATGGCTGGTGCTGCTCAGACCGCGCCTGGCGACATCCTGGGCACCGGATCGAACCCCAACTCGCGAGGCCCCGGTGATGGCGGCGTCGGACTGGACAAAGGGCCCGGCCCCCGCGGAATCGGTAACGAACCCTATCAGGTGGGTAACGGCGTGTTGCCACCTCGGATCCGGCTGAAAGTGGACCCGCAGTACAGCGCCGACGCGATGCGCGCCAAGATTCAGGGGGTAGTCGTGGTGTCGGCCGTCGTGTTGCCCGATGGATCGGTAACAGACGTCAAGGTGATCCGATCCCTGGATCGCAGCTTTGGCCTCGATATGAAGGCCATCGACGCCGCCCGGCAGTGGCGGTTCTTCCCGGGGACACGCCAGGGCGAACCGGTGCCCGTTCTGGTGAACATCGAGCTGGAATTCAACCTCCGCTGAACCAAGGGACCGTTCCTTGCGTCCTGTATCTGAGGTATTCCTTTTGCACCTTGCCACCCTGCCGCCGGCTCGTGGACAATGAATCTCACGAGCAGCCCTGCGTACATGAGCCCTTCGCCCAGCGAAGCCTAAGTCGCCGCGACCCACGTCCCATCTGTCCGTTCGTCCGGAAGGGGATGGCGCGGACATCCGCGTGCTGTTCAGCGATCAGGAAACCAGCGGACTCCGCGTGTGGTCGGGAACGATCGTTCATATTGCCGCGATTGCGCTGCTGCTCCTGGTTGTTCGACTTCTGCCGGAGAAGGTCTACCAGGCCATTCTTCCCAGCCGTCTCGAGGACATCGTCTACCTCGTGGACCCAGGTCCGGGAGGCGGCGGCGGTGGTGGAAACAAGAGCCCGGATCCTCCGAAGCAGGCCCAGGTGAAGGCGGAGGACAAGATCAACGTTCCCGTTGAAAAACCGCCGCCGGTCCCGATACCGGAGCCCGAGAAAATTCCGGATACCTTGCCGCAAGAGCTGCTGAATGCCCCGCTCCTGACCCTGGGTGCGGCGCCAACGACAGCGCCCGGCGACATCTCGGGCGCGAACACCAATTCGCGAGGCAGCGGGACGGGGACCGGTGTTGGACCCGGCCAAGGTTCAGGACTTGGCCCCGGCAGCGGCGGCGGCACCGGCGGCGGCGTTTACAACATCGGCAACGGCGTCACCTCGCCGATTGCGACGTATCAGCCGAAGCCGAAATACACGGCGGACGCGATGCGAGCCAAGGTACAGGGCACGGTCATCATGTCCGCAGTCGTGTTGCCCGATGGCTCCGTGACGAACATTCAAATCGTCCGGTCACTGGATCAGAGCTTCGGTCTCGACGAAGAGGCGAAGAAAACCGCGGCGCAGTGGCGATTCAGGCCCGGGATGCTCAAAGGCGAGCCCGTCGCGGTCCGGATTCAGATCGAACTCGACTTCAATTTGCGCTAAGCGCGTCAATTCCCAACTCCCAACTCCCAACGCCGAATTCTGAAGTCTTGGGAGTTGGCGACTTGAAGGTCGGCGGATTATCAAGTCATCATGGTTCTCACACCCTCAACGATGCTTCCGCTCGGAACGCGGTTGCCGTCGTTTTCCCTGCCTGACTTCGACGGCCGCATCGTCTCGACGGACGACTTCCGTGACGCGCCGGCGCTGCTCGTCGCATTCATCTGCGGACACTGCCCGTTCGTCACGCACATCCGGACAGGCTTCGCCGAGTTCGCGCGCGAGTATCACGGCGCGTGGTCTCGCGATCGTCGCGGTGAACTCGAACGACGTCGCCGCGTTCCCGGAAGACGGACCCGACGGCATGCGGGACGAGGCGGCGAGTGCGGGCTACGTGTTTCCGTACCTGTTCGACGAAACCCAGGGAGTGGCCAAGCAGTTTCGTGCGGCGTGCACGCCCGACCTGTATCTGTTCGACCAGGACCGGACGCTGGTCTATCGCGGACGCTTCGACGACAGCCGGCCGCGCACGAACCCGCCGATGCCGGTGACCGGACGCGACATCCGCGCCGCGGTTGATGCGGTGCTGGCCGGCACGCCTGTCTCCCAGGATCAGAAGGGGAGCGTCGGCTGCAATATCAAGTGGAAGCGGGGGAACGCGCCCGATTACTTCTAGGGCCGACCTGAAGGTCGGCCCCTACGGCACCTCTCGCACCGACCGCGATTCGCCTTCGCACCTAGAGTCTTTCCACTATTGCACCCCTCGCACCGACCCCAGTCATAATCCCCGCGTGACCCACGGCATCAGCTTCCATCGACCAGTCGCCTTCTGGACCGGCGCCACGCTCGTCACGCTCGGCGTGCTCGCACACATTCCCGACTATCTCGCCGCCGGCGACATGCACTTCCACATGGCCGGCATGCCGATGAGCCGCGTGATGGTCGCAGGAATGTTTTTCGTGGCGGCGGGGATGGTGCTGGCCACGTGGGGACTGCTCGTCCCCGTGCCCGCTGCCGCGCGGCGGCCGACGACCTATCACCTCCGGGCCATCGACGACGCCGCGCTGACCGGCGCGCATTGGGGCCTGCTGTTCGTGCTTGGCGTGGCGCTGATCATCGACGTCATGAAGCCGGCCACGCTCGGCTTCGTGCTCCCGGGCATGTCGTCCGAGTACCGGGATCCCCGCTGGTCGAACGGCGTGGCTGCTGATCTGCGCGCTGGCCGGCACCACGATCGGCTCGGTGGTGTGGGGTGTCCTGGCCGATCGCCTCGGACGACGGGCGGCCATCCTGCTTGCGTCGCTGATGTTCATCGGTACGTCGATCTGCGGCGCGATGCCGTCGTTCGCCGCCAACCTCGTCATGTGCTTTCTGATGGGGCTCGCCGCCGGCGGCATGCTGCCGATCGTCTACGCGCTGATGGCCGAGTCGGTGCCGGCGAAGTCGCGCGGGTGGCTGGTGGTGCTGCACGGCGGCATGGGCACCGTCGGCGGGACGCTCGCGGCCGCGGGATTCGCCACGCTGCTCGAGCCGTCGTGGTCGTGGCGCGTCCTCTGGCTGATGAACCTGCCGACCGGGATTCTGATGCTGATCCTGAACCGCTGGATTCCCGAATCGCCGCGGTTCCTCCTCGATCGGGGCCGCGTGGACGAAGCGCGCGGCGTGATGGCGCGTTATGGCGTCGCGATTGAGCTCGGTCCGCCGTCGACCGGAGAGACGCTCCTGCGCAAGCCGCCGCTCCAGTGGAATGAAGTGCGTGCGCTGTTCCAGCGGCCGTTTCTGGCGCAAACCGTGGTCGTGCTCGCATACGGCCTGGCGTGGGGAACCGTGAACTGGGGATTCATCTCGTTCCTGCCGACGTTCCTGCGCGGCGCCGGCTTCAGCGCCGGCACCTCGTCCTACCTGCTGTTCCTGTCGGCGATTGTGGCCATTCCGGGAACGGTGCTCGTGGCGTACGCCTACGGCATGTGGAGCAGCCGGCGCAGCATGGTGCTGTTTGCCATCGCGTCCATTGCGTGCGTCCTGGGCCTGGCGTGGATGGCGCCGTCGGCGGCGAGCAATCGCGTGGCGATCGTCTCGATGCTGGCGCTCCTGTACGCGGCCACCGGCGGCGTGATCGCCATGCTCTCGCCGTATACCGCGGAAGTGTTCCCGACCCGCCTGCGTGGCACCGGCAGCGGGTTCTCGGCGGGAAGCAGCAAGCTGGGCGGCTTGCTCGGCGCCATCGGCACGGTGACGGGCCTCATCAGCGTCTCGACTGGTATGCTCCGTCCCGCGCTGCTCGTCTCGATCCCGCTGGCGATCGCGGCAATCGTCGTCGCCACGCGTGGCATCGAAACGCGAGGCCGGCCGCTCGAAGAAATGGTGGGAGAACGCGACGCTGTATGAACACCCGCAGACGATCAGGCGGATTCATCCTGCATCCGGCGGGCATGCACCACGACGCGGCGCGAAGGACCAGGAGGTGATCTGGAACCGCTTCGGGCAAGTGGTGTCGAACGGTAGTGACGCCCACGCCGGCGATGGGCCTCTCCGACAAGGAGGCCTATGCGGACCAGAACGTTTGTCTTCTCGTTCTTCGTACACGCGGCCATGATCGGCATGGCGATGGTCGTGCGCATCTTTGCGACCACCGAGCTGCCTGACCCGCCGCGAACACCACGTTCATCATGAGCGCGCCGCGATGTGCCGGAGGTGCAGCCGCCGCCGGTGCACGCCGCTCGCTCAGCCAGGCGCCCGCGCGTCAATCGCGATGCGGCGCCGATCGAGGAGCCTGATTCACTGGCGCCGGAGCCTCTCGATGTGCGCGGACGCAGTGCCGATCGGCGAGGGCGTCGATCCTCGGCGTCGCCGGGCGATGCGATCGGGGAGTCGATCGGGCCCGCTCCCCCGGCACCCGCGCCGCGCGCGGTCGTGCCACCGCCACCGCAGCGCGTCGGCGGTAACATCCGCCCACCGCAGAAGGTTCACCACGTGGCGCCGACGTATCCCGCCGATTGCGCAGGCGGCGCGCGTCAGCGGCGTCGTGATTCTTGAAGCGCTGATCGGCGAAGACGGTTCTGTTCGGGACGCGAAGGTGCTGCGCTCGGTGCCGCTGCTCGATGCGTCGGCGCTCGAGGCGGTGCGTCAGTGGCGGTTTACGCCGACGCTCCTGAACGGTGTGCCCGTGCAGGTGATCATGACGCGTGACCGTGACGTTCACGCTGAACTGAACGTTCGACGTTCGAGTCGTTCGAATCGTTCGAATCGTTCGACGTCGCGTTCGGACGTTCTGCGCACGGTGGCACAGCGACTCTGAACGACTCGAACGGCCACGAACGACTCGAACGGTTCGAACGATCCGAACGATCCGAACGGTCAGGTTCCTGCACCAGCGATCCGCAATGCCTTTGGAGGGGCACCTATGAGATCGCTGATTTGTCTCGTGATTACCGGCCTATTTGTGGGAATTGCACCTGTTCACGCGGCCCAGGGCCGCGGCGCCGGCAATTTCAAAATTGCCAGAACCGCTACCAAACCTGTGAGCGACGTCGAGATCGTCGTTCGCCCGACCGTGAGCGTGGTCTTCTCGCCGCGCGAGATCGAGGTGATCCGGGCGCACTACGGACACCAGTCCGCAGCCTGCCGCCCGGACTGCAGAAGAAGGTGGCGCGCGGCGGACAGCTGCCCCCGGGCTGGCAGGGGAAGATGGAGTCGTTTCCGTCGAGTCTCGACCGCATCCTGACGCCGCTGCCGGGCAACTATCGACGCGGCGTCATCGAGGGTCATGCGGTGATCTACGACCCGATGTCGCACGCGGTCTACGACATCCTGCAGCTTCTCTAAACGAAAAAGGCGGCGTCCCCTTGCGGGGCGCCGCCTGAACGTCAGCACGATTCGAACGGTTCGAACGACTCGAACGGTTCGAACGCTCCGAACGACTTAGTACATCCCGCCCATTCCGGGGCCGCCGTGCGAGTGGCCGCCGCCGCCGCTTCCTTCTTCTCCTCGGGAATCTCCGAGACCAGCGCTTCCGTCGTCAGCAGCAGTGACGCGATCGACGATGCGTTCTGCAGCGCGCTGCGAACGACCTTCGCCGGATCGATGACGCCGGCCTTGACCAGATCCTCGTAGACCTCGGTCGCGGCGTTGAAGCCCTCGTCGTTGGTCTTCTGTTCCTTCACCTTCGAGACGACGATCGAGCCTTCCTGGCCCGCGTTGGTCGCGATCCAGCGCATCGGCTCTTCGATGGCGCGCTTGATGATCTCGACGCCGACCTTCTGATCGCCTTCGAGCTTCAGCTTGTCGAGCGCCTTGGCGGCGCGCACCAGGGCGACGCCGCCGCCCGGCACGATGCCTTCCTCGACCGCCGCCTTCGTCGCGTGCATCGCGTCCTCGACGCGCGCCTTCTTCTCCTTCATCTCGGTTTCGGTGGCCGCACCGACCTTGATGACGGCGACGCCGCCGACCAGCTTCGCCAGCCGCTCCTGGAGCTTCTCGCGGTCGTAGTCGGAGCGTGGTGTCCTCGACCTGCGCGCGAATCTGCTTCACGCGGCCTTCAATCGCCGACGTGGTGCCGCCGCCCTCGACGATCGTGGTGTTGTCCTTGTCGATGGTGATCTTCTTGGCCTTGCCGAGGTCCTCGAGCTTGATGCTCTCGAGCTTGATGCCGAGATCCTCGGTGATGGCGCGGCCACCGGTCAGGATCGCGATGTCCTCGAGCATCGCCTTGCGGCGATCGCCGAAGCCCGGGGCCTTGACCGCTGCCACCTGCAGCGTGCCGCGCAGCTTGTTGACGACCAGGGTCGCCAGCGCCTCACCCTCGATGTCCTCCGCGATGATGAGCAGCGGACGGCCGAGGCGCGCCACCTGCTCGAGCACCGGCAGCAGGTCCTTCATCGAGCTGATCTTCTTCTCGTGGATCAGGATGACCGGGTTCTCGAGCACGACTTCCATGCGCTCGGCGTCGGTCACGAAGTACGCCGACAGGTAGCCGCGGTCGAACTGCATGCCTTCGACGACGTCGAGCGAGGTTTCGAGCGTCTTCGCCTCTTCAACGGTGATGACGCCGTCCTTGCCGACCTTGTCCATCGCTTCCGCGATGATCTTGCCGATCGTCGCGTCGCTGTTGGCCGAGATGGTGCCGACCTGGGCGACCATGTTGCCCGAGACCGGGCGCGACATCTTCTTGATCTCTTCGACGATCGCTTCGACGGCCTTCTCGATGCCGCGCTTGAGCTCCATCGGGTTCGCGCCGGCGACGACGTTCCTCGCGCCCTCGCGGTAGATCGCCTGCGCCAGCACCGTGGCCGTCGTCGTGCCGTCACCGGCCGTGTCCGACGTCTTGCTCGCGACCTCGCGCACCATCTGCGCGCCCATGTTCTCGAGCGGGTCCTTGAGGTCGATTTCCTTGGCGACGGTCACGCCGTCCTTGGTGATCGTGGGGGAGCCGAACTTCCGGTCCAGGACCACGTTGCGGCCCTTCGGGCCGAGAGTGACTTTCACCGCGTCGGCCAGCTGGTTGACGCCGCGCAGGATGGCCTGCCGGGACTGCTCGCCGTAAATAATCTGCTTTGCCATGTGTCGCTGAACTCCCTACTTCGACTCGAGCACGGCGAGGACTTCTTCCTCGCGCATGATGAGGTATTCCTCGCCGTCGACCTTGATGTCCTGCCCTGAATACTTCCCGAACAGGATGGTGTCGCCATCCTTCACGTCGAGGGGCTGGCGGCTGTTGTCTTCCTTGACCTTGCCCTTGCCGACGGCGATGACTTTGCCCTGCTGCGGCTTTTCCTTGGCGGTGTCGGGGATGATGATCCCGCCGACCTTCTGCTCGCCTTCGTCGATGCGCTGAACGATGATGCGGTCGTGTAGCGGTCTGACTTTCATGTCTCTTCGACTCCGAACTTGTCTGGTGGTGTGCCAGTGGACGGCGGGTCCGCCTGCGCTGGATCCAGGCTCCGGCGGCACCCGCCCCACGGGCGACTGTCGATCGCGCGTGGCCGCACTGAGTGCTAGCACTCAGTAGGCGCGACTGCCAAGTCTAGTAAGAGGGGACAGGCCTGTCAAGGCGTCGAACGACCCGAGCGATTCGAACGTTCGAACGACCCGAACGCTTTAGGCGCTGCGCTTCAGCCGGTATTCCGTCATCTTGCGGCGTCAGCGTGTTGCGGTGGATGCCGAGCACCTCGGCCGCTTTGCCGAGGTTTCCGTCCGACCGGGACAGGACGTGGGCGATGAACTTCTTCTCGAACTCCCGCTGCGCTTCCGTGTAGCGCACACCCTTCGACACCATGGCGTCGATCAGTCCTTCGAGTTGTTCTTTGAGCGGCATCAGGCGAGTTCCTTCCCGGTCAGGCGGCGGTACGCCTCGACATATTTCTCGACGCGTGCGCATCACGACCTCGTCGGGCAGCGATGGAACCGGCGGCTGCTTGTTCCAGCGGATCTGCTCGAGGTAATCGCGCACGTACTGCTTGTCGAAGCTGGGCTGCGGCCCCCCGGGCGCGTACTGGTCACGTGGCCAATAGCGCGACGAGTCCGGAGTCAGCGCTTCGTCGATGAGGATGATCTCGTTCGTATCAGTCAGACCAAACTCGAACTTGGTGTCGGCAAGGATGATGCCGCGCGATTCGGCGTGGGCCAGGCCGAACCGATAGAGCGCGAGCGTCAGTTCCCGCAGCCGTTGCACCAGTGGCTGCCCCACGAGCTGCGCCGCCTCGGCCTCGCTGACGTTCACGTCGTGGCCGTGGTGGCTTTGGTGGCGGGCGTGAAGATCGGCTCGGGCAGTCGATCGGACTCGCGCAGGCCTGGCGGCAGCGCGACGCCGCACACGGCTCCTGTTGCCTGATATTCCTTCCATCCCGACCCGGACAGATATCCGCGCGCGACGCACTCGATGGGCACCGGATTCGTCTTCCTGACGAGCATCGAGCGGCCGGCGAGGACGTCGGCGTGGGCCCGCATCTCGATCGGAAACTCGCCGCACGTCCATCGTCAGCAGGTGATTCGGAACGATGCCGGCTGTCTTTTCGAACCAGAAGGCAGAGAGCTGCGTGAGCACCTTCCCTTTATCCGGAATTCCCGAGCCGAGCACGTAGTCGAACGCCGATATTCGATCGGTGGCCACCATCAGCAGTGAGTCGCCGAGATCGAAAATGTCGCGGACCTTGCCCTGACGATGCGGAGCAAGGCCGTTCAGCCGTGTTTCGAGCAGGGGAGCAGCGAGGGGCACGCGTGTTCCTGGAAGGCGGGCATCTTACCGGGACGCTTCGACGGCTGCAACCGTACGCAAGAGGAACGGCCCTCGTCGACGATCAGCCTGATATATTGTGTGGCCGCCGCTCGCGCGCGACAGTCCGCTTCGCGAGGCAGGCTCGTCACATGAATCATCCGTGCGACCCGGCCCACAGCATTGAACGCACGTATCCGCACAGCATCGGTGTCGCTTCTGGCAATCGCCCTTCTCGGGTGGTTCCTTCGTGGCGCCAACCTCGCCGACGTGTGGCAGCACGTGCGCACCGCGGATGTCGGCCTGCTGGTGCTGGCGCTGATGTTCGTGGCGACGACGTTCTGGATTCGGACGTTTCGCTGGCAGCAGCTGCTCGCGCCGATCGGTCCGACGCGCTTTCGTACCGTGTTCCGGGCCGGCGTCATCGGGTTTGCCGCCCTGTCCATTCTTCCGGCGCGTGTCGGCGACCTCCTCCGTCCGTACCTGGTGGCGCGGCAGGACGGGCTGCCCTTCACGGCGACGTTCGCCACCATCGTGATGGAGCGCGTGCTCGACCTGATCGCCGTGCTCGCCTTGATGGCCATCTACGTGTGGGGATTTGCCGACACGTCGACCTGGAAGCCGCACTTGCTGGCGCCGATCGAGATTTCGGCGGCCGTCGGCGGCGCTGTGGCCGTGGCCCTGCTCGTCATCATGTGGGTACTGGCGTCGCACCCGGAGCGTATTGGCACGCTCGTCCATTCGACCGACCGCGTGCTCCCGCGGCGGATTGCGCTCCGGCTTGGCGAGCTGGCCAGCACGTTCAGCTCCGGGTTTGCGGTCGCTCGTGAGCCGCGCGGGTTCCTGATGGCGCTGCTGTGGTCGTTTCCGCTTGTGGCTGGCGATCGCCGCGGAAACCTGGGCCGTGACCCGCGCGTTCGGCATCGAGATGCCGTTTGCCGGGACGTTTCTCCTGCAGTTGTTCCTGGTGGTGGGCGTCGCGGTGCCGACGCCCGGCGGCGTCGGCAGCTATCACGAGGCCTACCGCTTCGGCGTGACCTCGTTCTTCGGCGCGCCGAACGACCAGGCGGTCGCCGCGGCGATCGTCGTCCACGCCATCGCGTTCATGCCTGTGCTTCTGCTCGGGTCTCGTGTTCATGGCGCAGGACGGCCTCAGCTTCGGCCGTCTCAAGGCGATGGCCGGCACGGTGAGCGAGCAGAAGCAGGACGATACTCACGAGCAGAAGCAGGAAGTGACTCAGTCTGATGAAGTGCCCGTTCTGCGCTCATCTCGGCGATAAGGTCGTCGACTCGCGCGAAAGCAAGGAAGGCGAAGTGATTCGCCGGCGCCGCGAGTGTCTCGACTGCGGCCGGCGCTTCACCAGCTACGAGCGGATCGACGAGATCCCGTACATGGTCATCAAGAAGGACGGCACGCGCGAGCGGTTCGAGCGGCAGAAGCTGGTCGCCGGGCTGCTGAAGGCCTGCGAGAAGCGTCCCGTCAGCATCGCCGCCATTGAATCGGTCGCCGACAAGATCGAAGCGCGCCTGCAGGATCGCCCGGAGAAGGAGATGGGCACCGAGGAGGTGGGCGCCATCGTGATGGAGGAGCTGAAGCGCCTCGACAAGGTGGCCTACGTCCGCTTCGCGTCCGTCTACCGCTCGTTCCGCGACGTGGGCGAGTTCATGAGCGAGCTCAAGGATCTCCTCAGCGCCAAGGACTAGGCTGTGGGGCGCAAGCCGTTCCTCGACAACACGAAGCTGATTCTGATCGGCATCGTCGCGCTGATCGCGGCGCTGGCGGGGCTGCTGTATCTGGCCGGCCGGTCGTCCGCGGTCGCTCCCGACGTCCTCGGCGAGTTCGTCCTGTACGCCCTCTCCGCGACCAACCTGACGATGCTGCTGGCGCTGCTGTTCGTGCTGGCGCGCAACATCATCAAGCTTGTCGTCGAACAGCGCCGGGCGATCCCGTTCGCCCGATTCCGCACCCGCCTCGTCACCGCGCTGCTCGGCATGACGCTCATTCCGGCGCTGCTCGTGCTGATCGTCGGCAGCGAGCTGATTCGCAAGAACATCGATCAGTTCTTCAACGCGCCGATGGCGAACATGCTGTCGTCGGCGCGCGACATTGCCAGCGACTACTACGGCGAGCGTCAGCGGGTCGTGTCGTCCGTGGCGCAGCGCCTGGCGAGGCGGCTCAGCAGCGTTGACGTCGGCGGCGACGCCGCCGCCGCGCGGGACATCGTCGCCGCCGACGTGGCGCAGGAACGGATCGATCTGGTCGAGATCTATCGGGTCGGCCCGCGCGGCCAGGTCGAGGCGCCGGTCGTTGACGTCGCGGCGCCGGTCGTGCCTCGCGGCTATTCGCGCGGCGGCGCCGACGCGCCTGGCGCGGCAGGTGGCGCAGACCGGCCGCGCCGAAGATCTGGTCGAGCAGCTGCAATTGCCCAACGGTGGCGATCTGGTTCGCACCGCGGTGCCGATCCGCTCGTCGCCGGGCGGACCCGTGCGCGGCGTGCTGATCGCCAGCGAATACCTGACGGGCGAGTTCGCGTCGCGCGCGCGCAGCCTGACCGCCGCGTACGAGGACTACCGGCAGCTCGAGGTTCAGAAACCGGCGCTGGCCACGGTCTACCTCTCCTTCTTTCTGATGCTGACGCTGATGATTCTGGTCGGCCGCGACCTGGCTGGGTCTCTACCTGGCGAAGCGGATCACGCGGCCGGTGCAGATGCTGGCCACGGCCGCCGACGAAATCGGTGCCGGCCACCTCGATCACCGCGTCGACGTCCAGGTGGGCGACGAATTCTCCTCGCTGATCGAGGCGTTCAATCGCATGGCGGGTGACCTGGCGACCAGCCGGCGACGGCTCGAGCGCTCGGCGGTCGAGCTCGAGCGCAAGCACGAAGACGTCGAAGGCCGCCGCCAGTACGTCGAAACCGTCCTCGACCGCATTGCGACCGGCGTCATCTCCATCGACACCGAGGGCCGCATTCGCACGTGGAATTCCGCGGCCACGCGGCTCCTGGGCATCGATTCGCGCGTGGATGGCCTGCGCGCCGCCGCCGTGTTCGGGTCGCCCGAGATGGAGCCGCTCGCGCGTCTCATCGCCGATCGCGGCTCGCGTCGCGACGATTCGGTTCCGCAGGAAGTCTCCCTCGTCGCGCGATGGCCGCGAGCTGCATCTGCTGGTCATGATGACGCCGCTCAGGCGCGCGGAAGGACGGGCGGACGGCATCGTGATCGTCTTCGACGACGTGTCGCCGTTGATTCGGGCGCAGCGGGTTGCGGCGTGGCGGGAGGTGGCCCGCCGGCTGGCGCACGAGATCAAGAACCCGCTGACGCCGATTCAGCTGTCGGCGGAGCGCCTGCAGCGCCACTTTGCCGGGGCCCCGGAGGCGACCCGGGCGCTCGTTGACGAGTGCACCACGACGATCGTGACCGAGGTGGAATCGCTGAAAGGGCTGGTCGACGAGTTCTCACAGTTCGCGCGGATGCCGGCGCCGCGGGCGACGCCGACGGATCTGCACGGGCTGCTGGACGACGCGCTGGCGCTCTACCGCGGGCTGTTCAGCGACGTCGACATCCGCACGCGCTTCGCCGAGTCGCTGCCCAAGGTGTCGGCGGATCCCGAGCAGATTCGCCGCGTGATCATCAACATCGTCGACAACGCGATCGAAGCGGTCGACCGTCGCGGCGACGATCGACATCGAGACGCAGCACGATGCCGGCAACAGCCTGGTGCGGATTGTCGTGGCGGACAACGGCCCCGGCATTCCGGCGGCCGAGCGCGACAAGCTGTTCCTGCCGTACTACTCGACCAAGCAGCGGGGCAGCGGGCTCGGGCCTGGCGATTGTCCGGCGGATCGTCGCCGAGCATGGCGGCAGCATCGACGTCAGCGATAACGTCCCGCGCGGGACGCGGTTCGCGATCGAGCTACCATGCTGATCGTGATCACGTGCTCGTTCCGGTTCGTGTTCAGCGGTGCTGCGGTCGAGTTCGATCGGCCGTCCGACTCGAACCGAACGTCGAACCGAACGTCGCCGAACGGTACCGGACGTGAACGACATGCCATCGATCCTGATCGTTGACGACGAGCCCGGCGTGCGCAGCGCGCTTGGCGGCGTGCTGCGCGACGAGGGATACAACGTCGACGCCGTCGACAGCGGCGAGGCCTGCCTCGACCGCCTCGGCCGGCGCGTCTTTGACGTCGTGGTCCTCGACATCTGGCTGCCCGGCATGGACGGCCTGGCGACGCTGGCGCGGATGCGGGAGCGGCAGGTCGACGCGCAGGTCGTCGATCATCTCGGGTCACGGCAACGTCGAGTCGGCGGTGCGCGCCATCAAGATGGGGGCGTTCGACTTCGTCGAGAAGCCGCTGTCGCTCGAGAAGACCGTGCTGGTCGTTCGCAACGCGCTGCGGCAGCGCCACCTCGAAGCGGAGAATCTGGCGCTGCGCGCCAGCGTCGATGCGCAGCACACGATGGTCGGCGAGAGCTCCGGCATGATGCGCCTGCGCGAGCAGGTGGCCATGGCCGCGCCGACCAACGGCCGCGTGCTGATCTTTGGCGAGAACGGCACCGGCAAGGAGCTGGTGGCGCGGAACATCCACGCGCTCAGCCTGCCGGCGCACCGGGCCGTTCGTCGAGGTCAATTGCGCCGCGATTCCCGAGGAGCTGATCGAGAGCGAGCTGTTCGGTCACGTGCGCGGCGCGTTCACCGGCGCGGTGGCCGACCGCCGCGGCAAGTTCGAGCTGGCGCACGGCGGCACGATCTTCCTCGACGAAATCGGCGACATGAGCCTGAAGACCCAGGCCAAGGTCCTGCGCGTGCTGCAGGAGCAGGTGATGGAGGCCGTCGGCGGCTCGACGCGCATCCGCGTCGACGCGCGCGTGCTGGCGGCGACCAACAAGGACCTGCTGCGCGGAGATCCAGGCCGGCCGCTTCCGCGAGGATCTGTACTTCCGGCTGAACGTCGTGCCGATCTCGGTGCCGGCGTTGCGCGAGCGGCGCGGACGACATCTCACTGCTGGCCGATCACTTCATGGCGATGCTGGCGCGGGAGTACGGACGCCGCGCCAAGCGGTTCGAGCGCCGATGCGCATGGAGGCGCTCCAGCGCTATGCGTGGCCCGGCAACGTGCGCGAGCTGCGCAACGTCATCGAGCGGCTGATGATCATGGTGCCGGGCGAGCGCGTGGCGGCGCGCGACATGCTGTTCCTGGATCAGGGCGCCGGCGCGGCTGGTCGCAACCCGGAGGCGACGACCGACGCCGATCATGCCGCTCCACGACGCGCGCGACGATTTCGAGCGCCAGTACATCCTGCGCGCGCTGGCGGCGCAGCAGGGCAACATCTCGCGTACCGCGGACGTCCTCGGCGTCGAGCGCAGCAATCTCTATCGCAAAATGCGGTCGTTCGGCATCGCCCCGCGTCGGGTCGAAGACGACGCAGAAGCGTCAGCCTCGGCAAGGCGCTCGTATCGGCCGGCCGGGTCCGGCTCCGCACGCCGGGAAAGCTCCTTCCGCTGGTACCTTGTCGCTGTTGCCGCCAGTAGTACCTGGCTCGAACGCCTGCCATCGCGGCATGCACCGCCATTGCTGATTCGGTCAGTCACGGATCGCGCGGAACGAACTGGCGGCGCAGCATCGCTTCACTCGCTTTCCGGCTCTGGGAGCGGCGTGCTCCGAACGGACACCGGCCTGGCCGACACGACCGCCGTGCCGAGGAGCCAATGCGCGGACGGATAGGATCGATTTGGCAACGAAATGAACAGACCGTTGGACTGCTACAAGGTCGCCATGTGTCAGTCGATCAGATCATCTACATCGCGAGTCGAATCAGCTTAACGAAGCGTGGTTCCGCGCTGCACAAGCGCTGTCGCTAAACTTGGGAACGCGAAGCTGCTGAGAATCCTACTAATTCGGCGTCAGGTGCTCGACGTGGTCGATCACGAGCACCTCGACTGGCCCGGTCTGCGCCTCCAGCTTGAGGCCGAGTTGCTCCTGAAAGGCGGCGAACAGCGAAGCCCCGTTCGGATCAAACGGTGCTGGTTCCCGCCGGGTTGCGGCGGAGCTGATCAAGGTCAGGCGTATACTAAGCTCGAACTGCCATTTGCCCGTCAGGCCGGTCCGATCGACCACGATTCGGCCAATAAAAGGAAGCGAAGATAAGGTTCTGGCGAGGTCCACCATTGTGCGGCCGCCAAACTGAATCCGGCCGATGTTGACGAGCGTTCCGCAGGCCAGCGGCTTACCCGCCTGCGTGGCGGCGATCCGCGCCGGCATCGCGTCAGGAGAACAGTCCGCTGCCGATGACTTAAACGTCGGGCCGGGTTTCCGATCAGCCCTCGCCATCACGAGCGCATACAGGGGGACTACACGCGTCTCGCGGTGCACCACGAGCTTGAAATGTTGCGCCAGCAGCGCTTGCAGAGCGAATTGGCGTTCACCCAATTCACCGTCCGGGACGATTGGGTGGCTCTCGTTCAAGCTTTGCGTCGATATCGAAACGCTCCGTTCCCGTCCATGCCGGTGCGTCAAGGAGTTGGTTCTCCGAAATCCCGTACGCCTGGCGAATCAGTAATCTGAGCGTCGCGTTCGTCGTGGTATATCGCCCCGGCGGCAGGTCGTCCTCGATACGGGTGCCGGTCTGACCCGAGTTGTTCTGTCTGACCGAAGCGACCTCAAAGACGACGGCCGCGTTCGGCCCCTGAGCCAAAGCGAGAAGCGGCGTTCGCACCACGCCGGCAATGATCGGGACGCCAAGGAGCACACCAGCGACGAGCGCGACCGCAACGCGACGCCTGAGCGTCATACGTGTCCCCAGTTTCATCCGGACGATTGATTCAATGCGCGAGCGAAGTTCAGCCCCGCTTACTCCCGCAACGCATGCGAGAGGTGCCCGCAGGGTGAATCTGCAGACGGCCAGAATGCCCGCAACGTACTCATCAGGGTCGTTGCCCGCGCCCAGGACCGCCTCGTCACACGCGCGCTCGCGCTCGTTGATCATCCGTCGTTCGATCCACCACACCAACGGATGGAACCGGAAGATCGCCTCAACCAGCATGTGGACGGTCGCGGCGAGATTGTCGTGACTCCGTAAGTGACATTGCTCATGCGCGATCACGGCATTCAATTGGGCAGCGGTGAGCCGATCGACGAGGCCGTCGGGCAACAACAGGACCGGCCGCCAGAGCCCCACCACCCCCGGCTCGAACGTCCACGCCGACGACATCACCGTGAGTCCGGCGACCTCGGAGGCGCGATCCTGACTCGATGGGTCTCGCATCGCGCAGCGCCGCGCGGTACCAGACGCCACTGACGCCACCACCAGAACATCACGCCAACGAATCCCACCAGCCAGACCGCCGCCAGCACCCACGGCAAGACTGACGTGTGCTGCGCCGTCGGTGCAGACGCCACCGCAGCAACAACAGGTGGCGCCAGAATGTCTTCGATGACGAACGTCGCGGCGGGCTGTGCGATAGCCGGGGCGGTGCGCCATTCGAACTGTGCACCGAGCGCGATCAGCCACGAGAAAGGCACGAGAAATTTCAGTGAGGCGGCCGTCCAGAGCCAATAACGCACGCGCGCCCGATTCCCTCGCAGCGCGAGCGTCATCAGCCACACAACGCCGATGACCAGCGTCGACTGCCATAGGTGGGCCATCAATGCTGACGACAGCGATTCGATCATCGATTCCCGCCTTTCTTCCTAATCTTCTTGACGGCTTCTTCCGCCTCGCGGATGTCGTCCAACGTCAACTTGCCCGATTGGACCAGCCGCGCCATCACGGGTTTCGCATGACCGTCAAAGAGCGCGAGCAAGTCATCGATCAGCCGGGTATGCGCGGCGACCCGGGAAATGGCGGCCTCGAAGATGTTGGCGTTGTTGATCCGCTTCACGCACCGGAGCACCCGTTTCTTTTCCAGGCGGTACACCATAGTCCCCACGGTGGTGAACGCGGGTCGTCCCTTCTCGGGTAGCGTCTCGTGAATCTCACGAACGGAGCAGGCGCCGCGCGTCCACAGCACCTCTATGATGCGCAGCTCGATGCGGCTCAGCGTCGGCCGTCGCGGCATATATGAACTACCATAGTGGCGTAGTCAACTACATATGTAGCTGAAATGGCAAGAGGAATCAACGTTCCTGGCTTGCGCGGATATCCGTAACGCAAGGCGGTCGTGTCGGCCAGGCCGGCGTCCGTTCGAAGCACGCCGCGCCGAAGAACTGGAAAGCGAGTGAAGCGATTGACGGCCGCCAGTTCGTTCTGCGCGATCCGTGACGTACCGAATCACGCACTGGCGGTGCATGCCGCGATGGCAGGCGTTCGAACCAAGTACTACTGGCGGCAGACAGCGACAGGGTACGAGCGGAAGGAGCTTTCCCGGCGTGCGGAGCCGGACCCGGCCGGCCGACACGACCGCCTTGCGTAATACGGTCAGCGCAACTCCTTCAGTCGGTGCTCGAGAACCTGATGCGGCCGGAATCCGGCGAGCTGCAGCGTGCGTTCGGGCCCGGGGGCAAGCGCGGCCTCGGGCACCAGGCCAACGATCTCGCTTTCCAGGACGGACGTGCCACGGCGTTCGGCCTCCCGCTTGACCGCCTCGAACACGCGCACGATCGACGTCTGTTCGTAGTTCGTCAGGTTCATTGAGACCTGCGCCAGTCCGCGGTGTTCCAGCGCGACGCCGATGGCCTTCACGAAGGGGAGTCCGCCGCTGCTCTGCCGTACGGCGGCCGCAATCGCCTTTGCCGTGTCTATCCGGTCCGTCGTCAGGTTGACGTTGAAGGCAATGAGCGGGGCGCGGGCGCCGATCACCGCCGCGCCTGCGGTTGGATGGGGTCGGGACGGGCCGAAGTCGGGCGCCCATTCCGGCGACGCCATTTTCTGGGCGAGTCCTTCGAACTCGCCGCGCCGGATGTCGGCGAGGTTGCGCCGGGCATCTGTCGAAGCAGCCTCCTCGTACAAGAAAACCGGCAGTTGGAAGCGCGCGGCGACCTCGGCCGCCGTCGCCCTCGCCAGCGCCACGCAGTCGGCCATCGTTGCGCCGCTGATCGGAATGAACGGAACAACGTCGACGGCGCCAAGGCGCGGGTGAGCGCCGCGGTGTGATCGCAGGTCGATCGCGCGTATCGCCCCGTCGAACAAGGCGAGGACCGCCTGCCGGAGCGGCTCGGCTTCGCCGGCGAAGGTGAACACCGAACGATTGTGGGTAGGGTCAGACGATCGATCGAGCAGGTGGACGCCATCGACCGCCATGATGGCCGCCGCGAGTGCGTCGATGACGTCGGGACGACGCCCGTCGCTGACGTTCGGCACGCACTCAATCAGGGCCATAAGCGCCTATAATAGGCGTGCTTCCGTGCTCATAGCCGCTGCATGACCGCATGACCGAGCCGCTGCGCACCGCACCTGGCAGTGATGGGTCCGCTGATGCGGACCGCGATGCGTTGATCGAGCGGCTGCTCCTGGCCGGGCTCGACCATTACTTCGAAGGCAGATACGAGCAAGCCGTCAACGTCTGGACGCGGGTCGCGTTCCTCGAGCGTGGCCATGGGCGCGCCCGCGCGTATATCGAACGCGCCCGGGGGGCGCTGGCCGAGCGGCAGCGGGAGTCGGACGAACTGCTGCATCGCGGCCTCGACGCCTATCGAACGGGTGATCTGGCAGGGGCGCGTGATTTGTTGACCCGCGCGGTGGCGAACGGCAGCACCGAGACCGCGCTGGTGTTTCTGGAAAGACTTGGTATCGCCGAGGCGGGTCAGGCCGCGGCAGTCCCGGTTTTGTCGCCGGGCGACGCCGGACCGGCGGTCTTCGGCCGCACGCCGCAGCGCCGACATGGCGACAAGTCGCCCGTAGCCGCGTCCACGAACTGGATCGCGACCATCCTGGTCTGCGTCGTGGTTGCCGGTGCGATTCTGCTGGGCGCGCAGCCGATCGCGTCCTGGCTGGGGGATGGGCCGGAGGCGGCGCCGATTGCCAGCCCGCGCGCCACGGATCCGCTGCCGGTGGTTCGCGCTGCAGAGATGCGGTTGGCCCGGGCGAGGACGTTGTACGAGGGTGGCAAGTTGCACGACGCGCTCCGGCTGCTCGAGTCGATCGACCGTGGCGACCCGCTCCGTGGCGACGCCGACACGCTGACGGCGGCGATACAGACGGCGATCCTCGCCACGGCACCACCGTTACAAACCGCAGGGGAGGCCGTCCGATGAAGTGCCCGAAATGTGAGTACCTCGGGTTCGAGACCGGCGATCGGTGCAAGAACTGCGGCTACGATTTTTCGCTGTCCGCCGCGGTGGCGCCGCGGGATCCGGAACTGCCGCTCCGCGAGCCGGAACCGTTCGAGAACGACGCAGACCGCTGGCTGCATCAGCTCGAGGCTCGCCTCGATGTCGTGCGGCCGGCAGCGAGCTCGACGTCTGCGGCACCGGATGCACTTGGCGCGATGTCGCTGGCCGGGCCATCCAGCGCCGCGCCGATCGTCGTCGAGCCAGTGGAGCTACCTCCCGACGCGATCGCTCTCCGCTCAGCCGCCAGTCCGGCACGTCTCGCCGCGCGGCACTTCGGTTCTGCCGCTGTTTCACCCTGGCGGCGCCGATTCGGACGAGCCGCTCATCAAGGTGCCGGCCGCGCCGCGGCCCCCGCTGGCGGTGCGTCGCACGCCTGAAAAACCTCGACTGCGGACGGTGCCGAAACCGGTGCGGAGAATCCTCGCTCGATCAGGAGCACGACCCGGTGCTGGTGTTTGCTGAGGAGCCGGGTCACGTTCTCATGCCCCGCACGGAATCGCCGGCCGCGGAGAGTCGTCCGACATCCCAAAGACCCGCGGCGTCCGCCGCGTTTGAAATCAGTGGGCCGGTTCGGCGCATCACGGCGGCCTTCGTTGACCACGTCATCCTGCTGTCGATCGATGTCGTGGTCGTCTATTTCACGTTCCAGATTGCCGGCCTGCCGTTCTCCGCGTGGCGGGCGATCCCGCTGGTGCCGCTGGCGTTGTTCCTGATGATGGTGAAGGGCTCGTACTTCTGCGTCTTCACGATGCTGGGCGGGCAGACCGTCGGCAAAATGGCCACCGGGATTCGCGTCGTCGACGAAAACGACCGCGACGTCGAGCCTTCGCGCGCGGTGCAGCGCACGCTTGCCGCGCTGGCGTCTGTCGCCACCGTTGGCATCGGGTTCGCGCCGGTGCTCTTCGCCGGCGATCGGCGGACGCTCCATGATCGCGTCGCGGGCACACGCGTCGTCGGTCCCCTTCACGAGTAGTCGATCTCCTTGTCACCTGGCGGGCCGGAACAGCGCGGCCACTCTCTTCTCGATCGCGTTGGCGTGTTCGTCGCCACGTGCGGCTACCTGGGCTATGTCCCGGTGGCGCCGGGCACGTTCGGCTCTGCGGCGGGTCTCGTCGTCTTCGCCGCGGTCCGCGCCACGGGCTCGACTGGAGTCGAGCTGGCGGCCATTGCGGTGCTCTTTGCCATCGGCATCTGGAGCGGCACGGTGGCTGAGCATCACTTCGGCGGCGTCGATCCCGGCCCCGTCGTGATGGATGAAGTGGTCGGCATGCTGATCACGCTGGCGCTTCTGCCCGTGAACGTCACCGGCGCGATCGTCGGGTTCCTCGTCTTCCGCGTACTCGACGTCATCAAGCCATGGCCGTCTGGCGGCTTTGAAAAATTGCCCGGCGGGCTGGGTGTGATGGCTGACGATGGGATGGCGGCGATTTACGGCAATCTCGTGATGCGCGGATTGATCTGGGTGGCGCCTGCCGGGTGGCTCGTGTGAAACCGCTGACGCGCGCGGCGATCGTCGCCGTGGGCAGCGAGCTGCTGACGCCGCTTCGCATCGACACCAACTCTCTGTTCATTACCGAGCAGGTGAACGCGCTCGGCATCGACGTCGTGATGAAGGGCGTTGCCGGCGACGATCGCGAGGAGCTCGCGCACGTCTTTCGTGCGGCGCTGGCGCGTGCCGACCTCGTGGTGTGCACCGGCGGCCTGGGACCCACAGACGACGATGTGACCAGGGAAGCTGTCGCGGCGGCGCTTGGCCGGGAGCTGAAAGAGGACGCTGACATCACGGCACGGCTGCGCGCCCGGTTCATCGCGCGTGGCTATCAGGGGCCGATGCCTGAAAGCAACCGCCGGCAGGCGATGGTTCCCAGCGGCGCGCGCGTCATCGAGAACGGCCGTGGCAGCGCGCCGGGACTGTGGCTCGAGGAAGGCGAATCGGTCATCCTCCTGCTGCCGGGACCGCCACGTGAGCTCAAGCCGATGTTTATCGCGCTGGTCGAGGGGCCGTTGCGCGCACGTGCCGCCGGGGCGCCGCTCGTTCGCCGGGTGCTGAAGATCGCCGGGCGCATCGAGTCGCAGACCGACGAGGCACTGCAGCCGCTGTATCGGGCGTGGGCGGAAGCGACGCCGCCGATCACCGCGACGATCCTGGCTGCGCTGGGGCAGATCGAGCTGCACCTCGCGACGCGGGCAGCGTCCACGGAGGTCGCACTGGCCGCGCTCGACGCGGCGATTCGACAGGTGAGCGCCGTCATCGGCGAGGACGTCTTCAGCACAGACGGCAGGTCCATGGAAGCCGTCGTCGGCGACATGCTGGCATCCCGCGGATACCGCATCGCGCTCGCCGAGTCGTGCACGGGTGGTCTCTTGACCTCGCGCCTGACCGACGTCGCCGGCAGTTCACGGTACGTGGATCGCGCGGTCGTCGCCTATTCGAACGACGCGAAGGTCGATCTGCTCGGTGTCGAGCCGGGCGTCATCGAGCAGCACGGCGCGGTCAGTGAAGCCGTCGCGCTGGCGATGGCTGAAGGCGCGCGCGCCCGGGCGGCTGTCGACGTCGGCGTCGGCGTCACCGGCATCGCCGGGCCCGGCGGCGGAACGCCGGAGAAGCCAGTCGGGACGGTGGCGATTGCGGCCGTCACTCCGTCCGCCACACGGACGCGGATGTTCCGGTTTCACGGCGAGCGGGAACACGTGAAGTTTCAAGCCTCGCAGGCTGCGCTCGACATGGTGCGCCGCATCCTCACGTAATGCGGCTGTTCGTCGCCGTCGAGCTCGCGCCCGATGTCGTCGCCGCCGCGCTCGATCTCATCGACCGCCTTCAGGCGAGGGCGGCTCGACTCGCACCGCAGGCGCGCATGACGTGGGTCACGGCCGATCGCCTGCACGTGACCGTTCGCTTCATTGGCCATGTCGATGATCCGAAGGCCGATGCGATCAGGGACGCGCTCGGGTCAACCCTCGCATTGGAATCATTCGATCTCACTGTCGCCGGCGCCGGCGCGTTTCCGCCGAAGGGACCGCCACGGGTGGTCTGGGCCGGGCTGACCGTGGGGCGCGATCGGCTCCTGGCGGTTGAGCGCACCGTCAGCGAGCGCCTGACGCGCATGGGCGTCGCCCCGGAGGATCGGCCATACAACCCGCACCTCACGCTCGCCCGCGTCCGCGAGGCCGCCGGCCTTCGCGCGGCGTCGCTCCTGGACGGCGTGAGCGAGGTCGTTCTCGGGGTCACGCAGGTGGACGCGATTACACTGTTCGAAAGCCGGCTGTCGCCACAGGGACCGACGTACGTGGCGCTGCAGCGGGTCGAGACTCATCGGTGATTTGTGAGGTGTGATTAGTGAATTGTTGGTGAATGGCGATTGGTGAATGGCGATTGAGTGCGAATCAGCCATCAATCGCGAGTCACGAATGAATCGCAAATTACCGATTCACCAATCACCAACGACTCACTAATCACAGATCGCCAATTAGCAAATGGAACGGCGCGTGGGAGGCGCCTGATATCGGTCAAATCGCTGTGATCGGCGCCGGCGGATGGGGAACGACGCTCGCCATCCATCTGGCGCGACGGGGCCACGACGCCTGGCTGTGGGGGCGCGATGCCGCGCTCGTCGCGGAGATGCGCGCGCGCCGCGCGAATGCCGTGTATCTGCCCGACGTGAGCTTCCCGGCAGGGCTGCAGGTCACGACCGATCTGGAAGAGGCGCTGCAGGCCACGGACATGATCGTGTCGGCGGTGCCGACGCATGGCACGCGCAGCATTCTCAAGCGCCTGGCGCCGTACATCCGGGCCGGGTCGATTGTGGTCAGCGCCACGAAGGGGCTCGAGCAGGGGACGCTCTTTCGCGTGTCCGAGATTCATCACGCAGGAGCTGGGTGACGGCGTGCAGGTCGCCGTGCTGTCCGGCCCCAGCTTCGCCGCCGAAGTCGCGCGCGAGCTGCCGACGGCGCTGTCGGTCGCCTCGCTGCGGCCTGACGTCGTGCAGCGCGTCCAGTCCGAGTTTCGGTCGTCGTACCTCCGACTGTACGGAACGGACGATGTCGTCGGCGTTGAGATCGGCGGCGCGATGAAGAACGTCATCGCCATTGCTGCCGGCGTGGTCGAGGGGCTTGGGCTCGGCAACAACGCGCGCGCGAGCCTGATCACGCGGGGGCTGGCTGAGATTTCGCGGCTCGCCTGCGCCGCAGGTGCCCAGCGGGAGACGCTGTCCGGTCTCGCCGGGCTCGGCGATCTGGTGCTCACGTGCAACGGAGCGCTCAGCCGCAACCGTCATGTCGGCATCGAGCTCGCGCACGGGCGCTCCTTGCAGGAGGTGCTGGCGGGAATGAAGATGGTGGCTGAGGGCGTGCGGACCTCTGAGGCCGCGCTGGCACTGGCCGCGCGAGTCGGCATCGAGCTGCCGATCACGGCGCAGGTCGAGGAGTTGCTGGCCGGGCGCACGGACGCGCGCACGGCGCTCGAGGATCTGATGCTGCGCCCGCAGCGCGCGGAAACGGGCTAGCGGTGACAGCGTGGGGCGGGTTCCGCCGGAGAACAGTTCAGCGAAGGCGGACCTGCCGTCGTTGGGGGTATGAGACTTGGGATTTCTTGATCGGCTTCGCGAAGGCCTGACCCAAACGAAGCAGCAGATCGTCAGCCGCTTTGACGAGATCGTCCAGCAGGCGGACTCAGCGGAGCAGCGAACGAGGCCGGTTGACGTTGACACGATCGAAGCGCTCGAGGAGCTGCTGGTGTCGGCTGACGTTGGCATCGCCGCCACCGAGCGAATCGTCTCCGCGGTCAAGGCGAGGAGCCGGCGCGGGGAGAGCCTTCGGGATCTGGTCAAGGACGAGATCCGGCGCGTCTTCGACAGCGTCCCGGCGCCGCCGTCCAACGGTCATCGGCCGCACGTGACCCTGATCGTCGGCGTCAACGGCACCGGCAAGACGACGACCGTGGGCAAGCTGGCCAACCTGCTGAAGAGTGAAGGCCATCAGCCGCTGATCTGCGCCGCCGACACGTTCCGCGCCGCGGCCGTCGAACAGCTCGAGATTTGGGCCACCCGCGCGAATGTCGACATCATTCGCGCCAAGGATGGGTCGGACCCTGCGGCGGTGGTGTTTGACGCGATCCAGTCGGGGAAGGCGCGCAACCGGAACCCGATTCTGATCGACACCGCCGGCCGCCTGCACAACCGCGTCAACCTGATGAACGAGCTGGACAAGATCCGCCGGGTGGCGGCGCGGGCCGCTGAGGGCGCGCCGCACGAAGTGCTGCTCGTGCTCGACGCCACGGTCGGCCAGAACGGCGTGCAGCAGGCGCGCGAGTTCACCAGCGTCGCCGGCGTGACCGGCATCGTGCTGACGAAGCTCGATGGCACCGCCAAGGGCGGCGTCGCCGTCGCCATCGCCAACGACTTGAAGCTGCCGATCAAGTACGTCGGGGTCGGCGAGGGGATCGACGACTTGATTCCGTTCTCCGCGCAGGAATACGTCGACGCGCTGTTTCAGGAGAAGTGGTAGCGCTGGCCGAGACAGATGCGCGCTGGATGGATCGCGCGCTGGAGTGCGCGCGGCGCGGCCTTGGCCGCACCACGCCCAACCCCATTGTCGGCGCCTGCATCGTCTCGGATGAGGGTGTGGTGGTGGGGCAGGGCGCGCATGAGCGGGCGGGCGAGCCGCACGCCGAGGTGCACGCGCTGATCGAAGCTGGCGACGCCGCCCGCGGCGCGACGCTGTACTGCACGCTCGAGCCATGCGCGCACACCGGCCGGACCGGCCCCTGCACCCAGCGAATCATCGCCGCCGGCATCCGTCGCGTCGTCGCGGCGATGGAGGATCCGTTTCCGCGGCGTGAACGGCAGAGGGTTCGCGTCGCTGCGCGAGCACGGCATCGAGGTCTCGGTTGGCGTGGGCCGCGAGACTGCCGTCCGGCTCAATCAGCCGTTCCTCACCTCCGTGCGCGATGGCCGGCCGTTCGTCATCCTGAAAGCGGCCGCAAGCATCGACGGCCGCATCAGCGCCGCACCTGGCTCGCGGACGGCGATCACCTCGGCGGCTGCGCTTCGACGCGCGCAATACGATCGGGCGTGGGTGGACGCGGTTGGCGTCGGATCGGAAACGATCCTGGTTGACGATCCGCTCCTGACGGTTCGGGAGGTGTACCGCGAGCGGCCGCTGACGCGCGTCGTCTTCGACCGGCGGCTGCGAACGCCGCCCACGGCGCGCATCTTCTCCACGGTCGCTGACGGGCCGATTCTCGTGCTGACGACAGCCGCGACGCTGCTCGAGCGGAAGTCGCAGGCGACGGCGCTGGCGGATGCAGGCGCCACGGTTATCGCACCAGCGCAGCCTGGTATAGAGGCGGCCCTTCGCGAGCTGCATTCGCGCGAGGTGCAGAGCATCGTGATCGAGGGAGGCGCTGCGCTTCACGCGGCCGTCTGGGACGCGAAGCTCGTGGACTACGTCCAACTCTATGTGGCACCGGACGCGCTCGGAGAGCACGGCGTTCCGCTCGACGCACCGCGCGTTCTCGACGTTCGCGCTGTTTGATCGGCGCGTGGACACGCTCGGGCCCGATGTCATCATCGAGGGATATGTTCACCGGCCTCATTGAAGCCGTCGGGCGAGTCGGCCAGGTCGCACAGACCGGCAGCGGACTCCGGATTGGGATCCGAACGGCGATGGCCGCCGATCTGTCCGACGGCGAAAGCGTGTCGGTGAACGGCGTCTGCCTGACGGCCGCACAGCGCGAGGCGAACGCGTTCTACGCGGATATCGGACCCGAAACGGCGAGGGTCACCACGCTCGGGAGTCTTGCAGGCCGATCAGCCGGTCAACCTCGAGCGCGCGATGCGGGCAGATGGCCGGTTTGGCGGCCATTTCGTCCAGGGCCACGTCGACGGCATCGGAACCGTGCGCGACATCCGGCCGGAGGGCGACGCCCGCTGGCTGACCGTGGCGTTTTCGCCCGTGCTTGCGCCATTGTTCGTGCTCAAGGGCTCGGTTGCCGTGGACGGGGTGAGCCTGACCGTGGCGGGGCTCGACGAAGACCATTTCGATGTCATGATCATTCCGTTCACCTGGACGCACACGAGCCTGGGCTCGCTGCAGGTCGGCGCGAAGGTCAACCTGGAATGCGACGTGGTGGGCAAGTACGTGGCGCGCGCGCGCGGTCGCGAGTTGCATTCGCGTATGACGACGAAACACTCCAAGATCCGGATCGCCAAAGGGCGCGCGCAAACGCACCCCCTTCGCGTCGATTGACGACGCCATTGCCGAGATTCGCGCCGGCCGGATGATCATCGTCGTGGACGACGAGGATCGCGAGAACGAAGGGGACCTGACGATTGCCGCGGAGAAGAGTCACGCCGGCGGCGATCAACTTCATGGCGCGCTACGGGCGCGGCCAGATCTGCCTCTCGATGACCGGGCAGCGGCTCGACGAGCTCGAGATTCCGCTGGCCGTCAACGCCAACACGACGCCGTTCGGCACCGCGTTCTGCGTGCCCGATCGACGCCAAGAACCGCGTCAGCACCGGAATTTCGGCGGCCGACCGCGCCGCCACCGTGCTGGCGGCCATCGACCCCGACACGACACCGTCTGATCTCGCGCGACCGGGCCATGTGTCGCCCCTTCGCTCGCGCGATGGCGGCGTGCTCGTGCGCGCCGGTCAGACCGAAGCCGCCGTCGATCTGGCGCGCATGGCCGGCTCGTATCCAGCCGGCGTCATCTGCGAAATCATGAACGAGGACGGCACGATGGCTCGCGTGCCGGAGCTGACGAAGTTCGCCAGGAAGCACGGCCTGCTGATCATCACGATCGCGGACCTCATTCAGTACCGGATGCAGACCGAGCGGCTCGTGAAGCGCGTCGCCGTCGCGGAATTGCCGACCGCGCACGGTGCGTTCCGCATCTTCGCCTTCGCCAATCAGCTCGACAGCGAAACGCACATCGCGCTCGTGCGCGGCGATATCGACGACGGCAAGGACGTGCTGGTCCGCGTGCACTCGAAGTGCCTGACTGGCGACGTGTTTCATTCGGCGCGCTGCGATTGCGGCGCGCAGCTCGACACCGCGATGGCCCGCATCGCCCAGGAAGGTCGCGGCGTGCTCCTGTATCTCAACCAGGAGGGGCGCGGCATCGGGCTCGCCAATAAGATCCGTGCCTACGAGCTTCAGGATCAGGGGCTCGACACCGTCGAGGCGAACGAACGCCTTGGCTTCAAACCCGATCAGCGCGACTACGGCATCGGCGCGCAGATCCTCAGCGACCTTGGCGTCAAGACGATGCGGCTGCTGACGAACAATCCGCGAAAGTTCGTCGGACTGCAGGGCTACGGCCTGGCGGTGTCCGAGGCCGTGCCTCTCGAAATCCCCGCCAGCGATTCGACGCGGAAATACCTGAAAGCCAAGAAAGACAAGCTGGGGCATCGGCTGTCGTCTGTCTAGTTAGCTAGTTAGCTAGTTGGCTAGTTGGTAGTCGAAGTCCACGGAAGCACTAGCTCCAGCTCACTACGAACTAGCCAGCTAACTAGCCAACTACCAACTGGGGCGGCCACCGAACCAGCCGCTCCCCAGCGGCGTCTAGCCCGGTGAAGCGACATGCATGACCGCGCCGAGGTGGCTGCACAAATTCACCCCTGGGATCCGCCTGACCTGACCGTGCGACTCAGGATCTGGCCCGGGAGTTCGAGGCGCGGCTCGTCGAGTCGTCCACGCTGGCCGTACGCGTCGCCTACAGCGTGCTCCGCAACCGCGAGGACGCCGAAGACGTCGCTCAGGAGGCCTTCGCCAAGGCGTATCGGAGCTTCGGTCAGCTGCGAGACCGCGAGCGCTTCCGCGCCTGGCTGGTGCGGATGACATGGCGGATGGCGCTCGATCGGCAGCGCTCGAACCGGCGCCGTATGGCGCGGGAGGATCGCGCCGATCGTGGCTTCCGGTTCAGCCGGAAGTCGTTCGGTAGAGGCCGACCTTCAGGTCGGCCTGGAAGCGCGCGAGCGCGCCGGCCATCTGTGGCGAGCGATTGACGGCCTCTCCGAGAAGCTCCGCATCGTCATCGTCCTCGCCGGCATCCAGGGGCACGACATCAAGGAAGTCGCCGCGCTGCTGGAGCTCCCCGAGGGAACCGTGAAGTCGCGGCTCTTTGCCGCTCGGCAGCAATTGAAGGAAGCACTGTCATGGATGGCACCGGACCACAGCGCCCGTTGAGGCGATTCGCAGCTCGATCGCGACATCGAGTCGGCTCTGAGCATCGAGCCGTCGCCGGAGTTCCTTGCGCGGGTGCGGACGCGCGTCGCCGCCGAACCGGAGCCGTCGCACGTGGCGTCTGGCCTCTGGTGACCGGGATGGGGACGTGGGCATGCAGCCGCTGGTCGGATGGCGGTGGTCGGAGTCGTGCTGGCGGTCGTCGTTCCGCGATTGATGCGGAATGACGAAGTTCCATCGAAGCGGTCAGTCGCAGTCGTGACGCAGACGGCACCGATGTACGCCGGTCAGGGCCCGGCTGTCAGAGCGCCCAGCCAGTTGAACGGTCGGCTACGCGCCCTCCGGTGCGCGCAGTTCGACCGCGCAGCTGCAAGCAAACGAAGTGCCACTGCGATTGAGCCGGCCGCTGTTTTCGGCACGACGAGCGCCGCGCGTTTGTCAACATTGCCATCGCTGTTGAAGAAGGGCGCGGTTGCCGCCGGTTCCCGAGACGGCTTCCAGCAGCTGCGGTCGTCAGTCCCTGACGGTGCGGGAACTGTCCATCGAGCCCTCGTGATCGACCCGCTGCCGCTGTTGGCGCGGGTCCAGGCAGAAGGAGAAGGTCAGTGGTGATGAAACGTGTTGCGACGTTGGCGATGGTCTGGCATTGGCTCTCGGCGTGCCGGCGCACGCGCAGCAGAAGCCGTCGGCTGCTGACGAGCAGCGCCGGACGGCGACCGAGATGTATCCAGGAGGCACAGGCAGCGGAAGTAGCCAAGCGCGCAAGTCCGGGAGCGCGGAGCGACAAGACGCTATTCGCGCGGAGAAGCGAAGGCCGCGTCGTTCCGCTGGATATCGAGAGTCGTGATCTCGCGATATCAGGGCGACAAGAAGATCAGCAGCCTTCCGTATGCGCTGACGGTGAACGCCGTCAATACGGGCAGGTCGAGACGCACCGCTGACCCAGCTGCGCATGGGCGGGCAAGTGCCGCTGCCGACGACGGCATTCCCGCCGGTGGCGGCCGGACGGCAAGCCGCTGAATTCCCACTCGCGGTCCGGTACAATAAGGCCGTCGGCACCATGCATCGACGCAGCGCGGCCGCAGGCTCGACGCCGGCAGGCTCGATTCGAGATCTGGATTTCCGTCCAGGACGACGCGGTCGTACACGCCCAAGCGGGCGGATCGGCCACGACGTCTGCCGGTGATCCGAACTTCAGCGTCGAGCAACAACGCTCGTGCTGCGCGACGGACAGACGCGTCAGTTCACCGCGGCCGCCGACCGGGTAACCGGTGAAGTGGTGAAGGTGGACGTGACGCTGAAGGTCGCGAAATAGAAAGGCCGACCTGAAGGTCGGCCTCTACAGTCAGTCGACCTACCAGTCGATTCCAGAAGCGAGCAGCACATTGCCCGCCGTCGCGCCGCTGTTGATGGCGTAACCCGAGCCGACATACACCATCCCGTCAACGATCACCGCGCCGGAGGAGGCAATCGCTCCTCCGCGCGCCATCACGTTGTTGATCGTTTTGAACTCCTGGGCGGTGTTGAACTGCCAGAGGAGCGACCCATCGGTTGACGACACCGCGAACAGGCGTCCGTCGCCGCCACCCTCGAACACGACACCTGGGATGGCCGTTGGCGCTGCGCCGAGCCCGGCGCCGCGTCCACCTGGCGCGGCAGCGCCGGTGAACGACCAGGCGATGTCGCCGGCTGCCGGCTGCAGCGCGACCAGCCCGGCGCCGCCGGCACCGTAGTACAGCCGCTGACCATCAGTGGCGCCGCCCCAGACGATCGAGCCTCGTGCCGGCGCGTCCCGGTGACGTTGATCGGTCCTCCGGCCGCGTTCACCCGATAGATCAGCGCGCCGTTGTCGTCCGGATCGAGCGCAAAGACGTCGGCGCTCTTGGTGCCGCCGAGGAGCGCGCGCTTGCCGTCGGGCAGCGTGATCAGCATCGGCGAATTGCCGATGTCCATGTCCGGCCCCATCGGCGTCGGGCACGCCTCGCTGCGCTCGGTGCCGCTGCAGCCGCCCATGAACACGTCGTTCGCGGTGGCCTGGAAGGACCAGAGCAGCTTGCCGCTGTCGATATCGACCGCCATGATGCCGTCGGTCGTCACCGGTGATGGCGCGGTGGTGGCGTCGCCGGTGCCGAAATAGATCGCGTTACGAACGGGATCGACGGTCGGCGAATTCCAGACCGCGCCGCCCGCCGGCTTGTACAGCACCACGCCGTTGGCCATCGTCTTGTACGGCCTGGGCTCCTCCGGAATGACCCACGCCTTCCAGATCTGTTTGCCCGTAGTGGCGTCGAGCGCGACGACGCTCCCGCGCGCGGTGCAGCAGGAGTAGCCCGGGTTGCCGCTGCTGAACTCCTCGGAGGAGGACACGGGGACGAACAGCTTGCCGTTGTAATACGTCACGCCCGCCGTGATCCGCGCCACGAAATGGGAATCGACGCGCGTCTTCCAGAGCTGCTTGCCCGTCTGTGCATCCAGCGCGTAGACGTTGGCATGGCCGTCGCCGAAGAACACCGCGTACCGGGGCGGACCCTGGCCGGTTATCGGACCGACTGTTGGAGCGTTGCGAATGATCGAGCCGTTCTCGAACGACCAGTAGACGCAGCCTGTCCTGGCATCCAGTGAATAGAAGTAGCCGTTGTCGCTGCCGACGAACACGCGCCCCGACACGATCGTCGGCTGGGCGTTCGACGACACGCCGGCTGGATAGCCGAAGGCCCACTTCAGTTTGAGTTGGGGCACTTGCGCCGCCGTGAGTCGCGCGGCAGCGGCAGGCTGGAAGCGCGTGTTGGCGAGGTCGTTTCCCCAGCCGTTCCATGAGGGACTCTTGCCGGGATCGGTCAGCGGCGCGTTCGACGCGCATTTGTTCGGCATGGCGGCGGCGTCGCCTGCCTTCGCGCTGCCCATTGGACGACTGCTCATGAACTCGGCGAGCCGCACTTTCGCGATGTCGCTCAGGTCCTTCGCCTGTTCCTGCATCGACCCGGTTGTCAGCGCCTGATAAATGCGCTCCGGCGACATCTGCCGGATCACGTCGGTGGTCGGCGCCCGTTCGGCGCCGCGAACGCCGGTGCGCTCGCTCACGGAATTCGCGTGGCACATCGTGCAGCGCGTCTGAAAGGTGGCGAGTCCGCTCTCGGTGCCCGGGGTCGGCGCGGCTGGCGGTGCCTGCGCTGCGGGCTGCCTGTCGTGCCTCAGGTGCGCGCTGGTCGAGCAGAGCGAGCAGCGCTAGCGAGCCAGCCAGCGACGAGCGCAGCGGCAGTCCGCGTCACGGTCACGACCTCGTCCAGCGGATGTGAGGTGATCAGCAGGTCCTCCACGATGCGCCCGCCGATCAGGTGCTCCTGAATGATCCGCTCCAGTGCCGGCGGATCGCATTCGCCGGTACCACGCGCCCTCCGGGTAGACGACGGCAATCGGACCGCCCTCGCAGATGCGAAGGCAGTTGGCCTTGCTGCGGAGAATGCCGCCCTGGTTGGCGAGGCCAAGCTCGTTGAGCCGGCGCTTCAGAAAGTCCCACGCCGCCACGCCGCGTTCCATGTCGCAGCACTTGGGCTTCGTCTGCTCGGCGCAGAGGAAGATATGCCTGCGGGCGACAGGAATGCCGATTCTGGTCGCGATATCTACGAGTGAGTCAGCCATGTAATCCTGAACTACCGCTTTCCGAGCACTGGGTTACGCAATGGCTCCGAGCCCGGAACCGTCCACGGCTTGATTCGACCTTCCAGCAGCGACCGGTTGTTTTCCTGACACGAATACTCGATCAGCTCGCCCGTCGTGAGCGTGAACGTGCGCTCGTTCTTCCACGGCTTGGTGTAGTAGACGGGATCGTCGACCGTCACCGTGTAGGCGATGTGTCCGGCATCGTAGCGCCGGAACGTCTGCACGACGTGCAACTTGTCGCTGTGCGGGTGCCCGCGGGTGTCCAGCCTGCTCCAGCCATTGAAGCCGACGGTGTCGACGACCAGCGTGTCGCCGTCCCATTTCGCGATCGATTCCCCGAACCACGTCGGGTTCGGGCTCGGCCGAATGGGCGTCCTTGAACGGCGCGACGTGGAACCACGTGCCCAGCTCGAACAGAAACCCGACGTGCTTGTCGGTCTGCATGATCTGGATCGGAAACGGCCCGTTGAAGGAGCGCGTCAGGCCGTAGGGCATGCACATGCCGGTGTAGTCGCCGTCTTTCTCCGGGTCGTAGCTCTTGATGTTCTCGAGCCCGGCGGTCGTGAGCGGCAGCGTCCCCGGGCCGACCTGCTGCGCCGGATTCTTTGCCGACAGGCTCATGTCGGGCACGTAGGCGTGATCCCAGACGCCATTGAAGTCGGGGCGGCCGTTCGGCAGGCGCGGCGACGGTCCGGTCGGCGCGTTCCGGCTCCCCGGCGTGGACCCTTCGCCCGCGATCCCGGATCCGACCGTGCCCAGCGTCGATCCCACGGGCACGCTCTGCTGCTGTGCCCGCATCGCCGGCCGCGAGCAGGAGCGCAAGAGCGGCGATTCCGGTCGCAATTCGTCCACAATTAGCCAGGCGAGCAGTCATAGCGTCACGATTATACGGGTCGTCGAGTGGTTGCCCGTCCCTGTCAAACTGGCCTAAGATAAGGGTTTGCGCGCGTTGGGTAGTGGGTGCCTGGGTAGCCTGGGTGGCATAGGTGCGCCTGCAGACCCAGGCGACCCAGGCGACCCAGGCGACCTAGGCAACCCAGGCGACCCAGCATGTTCGAATCGCTCAGCACCCGCATTCAGGACGTCTTTCAGTCGCTGCGCGGCGAGAGTCCGGCTGACCGAGGAGCACGTCGAGACCGCGCTTCGCGAGATTCGCCTGGCGCTGCTCGAGGCTGACGTCAATTTCAAGGTCGTCAAGGCGTTCATCGACCGTGTCCGCGACCGGGCGATGGACCAGGCGGTCCTCAAGAGCCTGACGCCGGGGCAGCAGGTCATCAAGATCGTGCGCGACGAGCTGCTCGCGCTGTTCGGCGACGCTGAAGGCGGGCTGCGGAAGGACGCGCCGACACCGCGCGTCGTGCTGCTGCTCGGACTTCAGGGATCGGGCAAGACGACGACGTCGGGCAAGCTCGGGCAGTGGCTGAAGCGGCAGGGGAAGCATCCGCTGATGGTCTCGACCGACGTGCGGCGGCCCGCGGCGATCCAGCAGCTCTCGGTGGTCGGCGAGCAGGCCGGCGTGCAGGTGTTCGCGCCGGAGACGATGGATCCGGTGGCGCGCGCGAAGGGCGCGCTGGCCGAGGCGCGGAACAAGGGCTTCGACACGGTCATCGTCGACACCGCGGGGCGGCTGCACATCGACGACGACCTGATGGACGAGCTGCAGGCGATCAAGGACGCCGTGCAGCCGTCCGACCTGCTCTACGTCGCCGATGCGATGACGGGGCAGGACGCGATCAAGAGCGCCGGCGAGTTCAACCGCCGCGTCGGCGTGACCGGCGTCGTGCTGACGAAGCTCGATGGCGACGCGCGCGGCGGCGCGGCGCTGTCGGTGGTCTCGGTCGTCGGCGTGCCGATCGCGTTCGTCGGCAGCGGCGAGCGGCTCGAGGATCTCGAGCTGTTTCACCCCGACCGCATCGTGTCCCGCATGCTCGGCATGGGCGACGTGCTGTCGCTCATCGAGAAGGCCGAGCAGGCGATCGACCAGGGCGAGGCCGAGCAGCTCGAAGAGAAGCTGCGGAAGAACGAGTTCACGCTGGACGACTTCCGCAAGCAGCTGAAGACGATCCGGCGGATGGGGCCGCTCGAAAGCATCCTCGGGATGATGCCGGGGCTGGGCAACCTCAAGGAGCTTGCGGAGAACAAGCCGGACGAGAAGCAGATGGGGCGCGTCGAGGCGATCATCGGCTCGATGACGCCCGACGAGCGGCGGCAACGACAAGATCATCAACGGCAGCCGGCGCAAGCGGATCGCCAGCGGCAGCGGCACCTCGGTCGAGGAGGTCAATCGCCTCCTGAAGCAGTTCACCGAGATGAAGCGCGTGCTGCAGATGATCGGGCAGGGCGGCCTGCCGGCGATGAAGGGGATGAAGGGCATGAAGCTGCCGCCGATGCCGCAGGGCGGCGGCGGGTTCGCGGCGGCACGGGCAAGAAGCGGAAGAAGGGCGGCCCCTGGGGGCTGATCAAGACACGATGACTCCCAATGCCAACTCCCGACTTCCAAACGGAATCGTCGGGAGCATGTCTTGGGAGTCGGGCGTTCGGAATGGGAGTTGAGTAGATGTTATCGATTCGAATGACGCGGGTGGGCTCGAAGAAGAAGCCGTACTTCCGCGTGGTGGTCACCGAGGCGCGGTCGGCGCTGCAGAGCCGCTTCGTCGAGAACCTCGGAACCTACAATCCGCGCGTCGAAGCCGGCGAAGGTCGAGATCAACAGGGAGCGCATGCAGCACTGGCTGAGCAAGGGCGCGAAGGCCGTCCGACTCGGTGCGCACGCTGCTGGCCAAGCACCTGACGCGCGATCTGTCGGCCTCCGCCGAGGCGCCGGCGGACAAGTCGGCAGGCGTGGCTCAGTGACGAGCGGCGACGACGCGGTCTCCTCGAATCCGCTGCGCGCGGTCGTCGAAGTCGTCGTCCGCGCGCTGGTCGATAACCCGGATGCGGTGAGGGTCACCGAGACCGAGCGTCGCGGCATGACGGTGCTCGAGCTGACGACGGCGCCGGGCGACATGGGCAAGATCATCGGCCGCCAGGGACGCACGGCCGCGGCCCTGCGCACGCTCGTCGCGTTGACGGCTGAGAAGCACGGGAAGCGCGCGCAGCTCGATATACGGGACTGACGGAGGTCAACTTCCAACGTCCAACGGGAGTTGCTCATGGCCGCCTGGGATGACATGGTCCTGGTGGGGCGGATCGCGCGACCGCACGGTCTGCGCGGCCACGTGATCGTCACTCCCGAGACCGACTTCGTCGAGGAGCGGTTCGTCAGCGGCGCGACGATGTGGACGCGGTCGGACCGCGGAGACGAGGCGCTGACGATCACGTCGGCACGCGTGCAGAACGGCCGGCCGGTGATCGGGTTCGAGGGGTTCTCGAGCATCGAGGACGTCGAGCGGCTCGCCGGTCTCGAGCTGCGGGTGCCGGAAGATACGCTGCAGCCGCTCGGCGAGGGCGCGTACTACCAGCATCAGCTGGTCGGCTGCGCGGTCGAGACGGTTGCGCGGCGAGCGATCGGCGAGGTGAGCGGGTGGACGGCGGGGCCGGGGGCAGCGTGCTGACGGTGCGCGGGCCCAGCGGCGAGGTGCTGATTCCGTTCGCGCGGCATATCTGCGTGGAGATCGACGTCGCCGCGCGGCGCATCCGGATCGACCCGCCGGAGGGCCTGCTGGAGCTGAACGTGCGTCGCGGACGTGGATGACACCGATACGCTAAGCCGGTCAGGCAAATGAAGTTCGACATCGTCACGATCTTCCCGCGGATGGTGCAGGCGGGCCTGGCGGAAGGCGTCGTCAGCCGGGGCATCGCACGCGGGCTGATCGACGTCGCGGTGCACGATCTGCGCGACTACACGGCCGATCGGCACCGGAGCGTGGACGACGTGCCGTACGGCGGCGGGCCCGGGATGGTGATGAAGCCGGAGCCGCTGGCGCGGGCGGTCGAGGACGATTCGCGCCAGGCGCGGGGCGCCGGACGCGGTGGTGCTGCTGTCGCCGCAGGGGCGGCCGTTTCGCAGGCCGAAGCCGTGCGGATGAGCCGTCTCTCGCATGTCGTGCTGCTGTGCGGCCGATACGAAGGGATGGACGAGCGGGTGCGCGAGCTGGTCGCCACCGAGGAACTGTCGATCGGCGACTACGTGCTGAGCGGCGGCGAGCTGCCGGCGCTGGTCGTCGTCGACGCGGTCAGCCGGCTGGTTCCCGGCGTGGTCGGCGACGAGCAGTCGGTCGAGCAGGACTCGTTTGCGGACGGCGTGCTCGACTACCCGCACTACACGCGCCCGGCGGAGTTCGGCGGACTGAAGGTGCCGGACGTGCTGCTGTCGGGGCATCATGCGGAGGTCCGGCGGTGGCGGCGGAAGGCGGCGCTGGCGCGGACGCTGGAGCGGCGGCCGGAGCTGCTGGACGAGGCGGCGCTCGACGACGAGGATCGGGCGCTGCTGGACGAGATTCGCGAAAGTCGCAAGTGACAGGGCGAGTTCCAGCGAGGCTGAGTGACTTGCCGAGCGGACCCGTCACTGAAACGTAAGGAGTCGAACGATGAGCGCGATAGAGCTGGTCGAGAAGTCGCAGCTGGCGAACGGCCCGCGATGAAGTCCGGTGACACGGTGCGCGTCCACGTCAAGGTGCGCGAAGGCGACAAGGAGCGCATCCAGATCTTCGAAGGGATCGTGATCGGGCAGCACCGCGGCGGCGCGCGCGCCTCGTTCACCGTCCGCAAGGTCTCGTTCGGCCAGGGCGTGGAGCGCATCTTCCCGCTGCATTCGCCGACGATTGCCAAGGTCGACGTCGTGCGCTCGGCGCGCGTCCGTCGCGCGAAGCTGTACTTCCTCCGCGAGCTGAAGGGGAAGGCGGCGCGCATGAAGGAAACCAAGAAAGCCTGAACACCGGTACGCCATGGTTCGCGTTCGCGCGATGCGAACCCTCGAGAACGCCATGCGGCGCTGGGGGTTCTATCGCGTTGCCGGCTGCGACGAGGTGGGGCGCGGCTGCCTGGCCGGCCCCGTCGTCGCCGGCGCGGTCATCCTCGATCCCGCGCGCTACATTCCCGGCCTCGCGGACTCGAAGACCGTCACCGCGCTCGAGCGCGAGCACCTCTACGACCTGATCACCCGGAAGGCACTGGCGTGGTCGGTCGCTGCCGTCCAGCCCGCGGAGATCGACGAGCTGAACATCCACCGCGCGTCGCTCGAGGCGATGCGCCGCGCGGTCATGGCGATCGCCCCGCTGCCCGACATGGTCCTCGTCGACGCGTTCCGCATTCCCGATCTGCTGATCGCGCAGCGCGGCGTGCCGAAGGGCGACCGGCGGTGCACCGCCATCGCGGCCGCGTCGATCGTCGCGAAGGTGACGCGCGATCGCGAGATGCTGGTCCACCATGCCAGCGACCCGCGCTACGGCTACGCGCATCACAAGGGGTACGCGACGGCAGAACATCTGGCGGCGGTTGCGCGCTACGGATACTCGCCATTGCACCGCCGATCGTTCAAGCCGCAGAGCAGCCTGTTTGATACGATGGAGCATCCTCCCCCTGCTGAATTCGAGTGACGACACATCGACCCCGGAGCCGTGTGTCGTGAGGGGCGTACACCGTGCCGATTGATCGCGAATCGACGCTTCGACAGGCGGAGAAGCTGCAGCGCCAGGGCAGGCTCGATCTGGCGATCGCGGAGTACGTCCGCCTCGTCGAAGAACAGCCTCGCGACTGGAACTCCATCAACGCGCTCGGCGATCTGTATCTGCGCGCCGGCGATGTCGATCGCGCCGTCGCGCAGTTCGTCCAGATTGCGGATCATCTCTTTGGCGAGGGCTTCTTTCCGAAGGCGGCCGCCGTTTACAAGAAGGCGCTGAAAGCCCAGCCGCACCACGAGCACACGCTGCTGCGGCTCGCCGAAATCGCCGCGGCTCAGGAACTGCTGGCGGATGCGCGAGCGTACCTGCGCCGGCTGTGGGAACTGCGCAGCGAGCGCGGCGACGATCAAGGGGCCGCGGATTGTCTGGTGCGGCTAGCGACGCTGCCTGAGGCGGATGCAGAGACGATCCTGACCGGCGCACGTGCCGCCAAGGCGCTTGGGGACAAGCCGCAGGCCATCAGCCTCTTTCGAGCGGCGGCCAGCGAGTTGCAGAAAGCGGGGCGGGACGCTGCCGCGCTTGGACGCGCTCACCCAGATGGTGTCGCTCGACCCGGCCGACGTCGATCTGCGGCGGCAGCTGGCGGGGCGATACGTCGCCGCCGGACAGTTGGAAGACGCCGGCGGTTTCCTCGACCCCGAGACAGCCGGCAGCGATCCGGATCTGTTGTTGGCGTTGGGGCAGATCGAACTGGTGAGAAAGGATGACGCCGCCGCCCGCGGAACGTTGACCAGGTTCATCACGGTGGCGCCGGACCGGTCGACCGATATTCTGCGCCTCGCTGGTGAGCTCGGACGCGCCGGCGAGCCGGCGCGAGCCTTCAACTGCATGGAAGTCGTCGTCGAGGATGCGGTGCTGCGAGTCTGATTGGGATCGAGCGGTCGACGTGCTGCAGTCATTCCTCGTTCACGGGCCGAATATTCCCGCGTTGCTCAAGCTGGTGCAAGTCGCCGGTGAAGCAGGGCAGGACGACGTCGTGCAGGAGGCACAGGAGCGCCTGGCCGACGCGTACCTCGAGAGCGGACAGGGGCCGGAGGCGCAGACGATCGCCGAATCGCTCCTCGCACGGGCACCCGATTCGCCGGTTCATGCAGCCCGTCTGCGTCGCGCTCTCGAGTTGGTTGGCGTCGACGATCCCGACGACGCGCTGCGGAGCATCTGCGAGCGGCTGCACGCCGAGTCGGCTCCGGCCGACACGCCGCCAGACGCGGAGCTGGTGCTCGTGATGGACGGAGGAGATCGAGGTCTTCGGCGATCGAGCTCGAGCCGGATCTCGTCGAGTCGAGACCTCGATGCCAGAGATGGAGAGCGCCGCAGACTCCCAGCAGGCAGGCGATCAGCCAGAGCGATCCCGTCGAGATCGATCTCAACGAGGCTCTTGCCGCGCTGCGGGCGTCACCGCGTCACACAGTGGTGCCGTCGACCGGAGGCCGCGCGCCGGCGGCGTCGGCCGATCTCGATGCCATGCTTCGACGCGATGCGGCCGCGCGCCGCGGAATATCGGACGGTGGCCGAAGCGGCCGAACTATATGAGCGCGGACGACAGCGGATTGAGGATGGTCAGGTGGCTGACGGGCTGGCGGATCTCGAGGAGGCGGCTCGCGTTCCCGCGCTTCGGTTCCCTGCGGCGGCGCGGCTGGGGCGCGAGTACGTGACCCGCGGACACGCCCATGCCGGCATCGAATGGTTCGAGCGGGCCGCGGCAGTGCCGGCGCCGTCGCGCGATGCCGGGCTCGCCGTGCTGTACGAGCTGGGCGTGGCGCTGGACGGCGTCGGTGAACGCGCCCGCGCGCTGGCGGTGCTCATGGAAATCGAGTCGGACGAGCCGGATTACCGGGACGTCCGCGAGCGTCTCGACGTCCTCGGGCGGGCGGAAAGCGAGCGCCGAGGATGATCCGGCTGGTCCTGATCGTCTTCTTCGTGGAAGTCGGGCTCGTCCTGGCGGTGGTTCCGTGGTCGCAGTTCTGGGACCGGAATTACTTCGCCGCCTTGCTGCCGATGCTTCACGTCGTGATCACGAACGCGTATGTGCGCGGCGCCATATGCGGTCTGGGCCTGGTCAACATCGTCGCGGCGGCGTCGGAGTTACGGTCGTTGCTGGCGGCGCGGCGCCTGGCCAGACCCGATCTTGAAAGGGACCTATCAATAGATGCGCCCGGTGATCTGCCTGATCACCGACGGCCGGCTCGGCGCGGGTCGCGATCCCGACGCACTGGTCGAGTCGGTCGGTGCTGCCGCGCGGGCGGGCGTGGACCTGATTCAGGTTCGCGAGCGGGGTGTTGACGATCGCGTGCTGGCGGCGGTGCGTGGGCCGCTGCGTCCGCGCCGTGCGGGGCACCCGGGCGCGCGTGCTCGTGAACGATCGGCTTGACGTCGCGCTGGCGGCCGGTGCGCACGGGCTTCACCTGAGAAGCGATTCGTATCCCGCCGCGCGCGCGCGTGCCATGACCGCGGCGGGCTTTCTGGTTGGGAGGTCCGTGCACAGCGTCGAGGACGCGGTTCGCGCGTCCGCGGATGATTCCGTCAACTATCTGATCTTCGGAACGGTCTTCGCGACATCGTCCAAGCCGGGGCACGTGCCGGTCGGGCTGACGGCGCTGGCCGACACGGTGCGCGCGACGCCGGTGCCCGTGCTCGCCGTTGGTGGTGTGACCGCCGACAACGCGCGACTCGTCGCGCGCGCCGGCGCCGCGGGCGTGGCGGCGATTGGTTCTTTGCGGACGGCGCGCTGCCGCTGCCGCTTGCGCATCGAACACATCACACGCGCGTTTGACACCCTGGATGGCGGGTCCTAACATGGCAGATCCTCTGGATCCCCAGCAAGACTTCGGCGAGCGGATGAAGCGGCTGCGCGAACGGCGCGGCATCGGCTTGCGCGACATCGCCGATAACACCAAGCTCTCGGTGCGCACGCTCGAGGCGCTCGAGCGCAACGACATTTCGCTGCTGCCAGGCGGCATCTACTCGCGCGGGCTCGTCCGCGCCTACGCCGAGCAGATCGGCGCCGATCCGGAGGCGACCGTTCAGGAATTCATCGCTCGATTCCCCGACGCGTCTGTGACGGGCGGCAGTCCCTACGCCCGCTCCGGGGAAGTCGACACCGACCCGCCGTCGCAACTGATGCGGCGCGCGCTCATTGTCGTCGCCATCCTCATTCCCATTGCGCTCATCTACGGGCTGTCGGTGCTGGCGCGCCAGGTGGGCCGGTAAGGTCATGGAGGGCGCAGTCCGGACGCCGCTGGTCGACTCCTTCCGCCGGGGCGATGCCCCGGTCGAACTGCGACTGCTTGCCGCACGCGGTGTGCTGGCCCCGCGTGCGCACGAGCAGCTGGAATTGCTGATCCTGCTGCTCAATGACGCCGACGCCGACGTTGCGGCCGCCGCAGAAGCGACGCTGCAGTCGATTCCCGTCGAGCCGCTGAGTGCCTTTCTGGCGCGGAAAGACGTCAGCGCCGAGCTGCGGTCGTTTTTCGCGGCGCGCGGTGTTGTCGTGGCGACAGCCGCTGCGCCGGCCGAGAGCGACGCGCCGCTGATCGATACGGCTCCAGAGCCGACGCCGGCCGCGAAAGACGAGGATGCCCAGACGACGCTTCAGCGGATTGCGGCGATGAACGTCGCGCAGCGCGTCGGTCTCGCGATGAAGGGGAGCCGCGAGGAGCGGGCGATTCTGATTCGCGATCCGAACAAGATCGTCTCCGTGGCCGTGCTGAGCAGCCCGAAGATGACGGAGTCCGAAATCGAGAGCATTGCCAAAATGGCCAGCATGTCGGAAGAGATTCTCCGCATCATCGCGAACTCGCGGGCATGGACGAAGCGGTACGGCGAATCGTGGCGGCCTTGACGCGTAATCCGAAGACGCCGGTGGCGATCTCGATGAACCTGCTGGTGCGGCTGACGGAAAGGGACCTGCGGACGATTTCGACGGATCGGAACGTGCCGGAAGTGCTGCGGATGACTGCGCGCCAGAAGATCGTGCTGAATAGATAGTCGGCGAGTCCGCCTCGGTCACGGACTTCGACTCGCGGTCTCGCCGGCGCTCGGCGGACGCCTACCGCTTCCTCCGAGGTCTCCGTTCTCTCCGCACTTTTCCACTTTTCGACTTTTCGACTTTTCCACTTCCGGTTTCTCTCCCCATTCCCTCGCCATCTCGGCCAGGCCTTCCATGTAGACGTGCGCCTTGGCCCGCATCTCCTCGTCGGGCACCGACTTCAGGAGCTCGATGGCGTGGGTGAAGTCGTTGTCGATCGTGCGTCGGGAGGTCTTGAAGTAGATCTCGCGGATCTCGGCCAGCGCGGCCGCCGGATCGGGTCGTGCCGCCCGTGACGGACTTCAGCGACACGAAACCGACCGGCTTGCGATCGTCAGCCACGGGCCCGCCTGTTGCGCCGGAGGCTGTCGCGCAGCTCGTTGAGGCCGCGCGTGTTGAGCACGTCGTGCGGGGTTGCCCATGCCCGGCGGGCCATCTGGACGCCCCAGCGGAGATTGTTCAGTGCGCCGACGGAGTGGGCGTCGGTGGAGATGACGAGCCGCACGCCGCGCTCCCGCGCGAGCCTGGCGTGTGTGTCGCTGAGGTCGAGCCGGGCAGTCTGCGCGTTGATCTCGAGCGCCACGCCCAGGCGTGCCGCCGCAGCAGTCAGGAGATCCATGTTCACGCGCGCTGGCTCTCGTTTCAGCAGGAGCCGCCCGGTGGGGTGGCCGAGCACGTCGACCCATGGACACTCGAGCGCGCGCAGCAGGCGTTCGGTCATCTGCGACTCTTCCTGGCCGAAGTGGGAATGGACCGACGCCACCACCCAGTCCAGCTGCGCCAGGCAATCATCGGACAGGTCCAGCGTGCCGTCGGCCAGGATGTCGCACTCGATACCTGCGAGCAGCGTCAGGCCTTCGTAGCGGCCGTTCAGCGCGCGGACGCGGGCGGCATGCTCCAGCGCCCGGCGCTCGTCGAGCCCGTTCGACATCGCCATCGCTTTGCTGTGATCGGTGACGGCGATGTACTCATGGCCCAGCCGCTGCGCCGCCGCGGCCATGCTGTCCAGATCGTCACGGCCGTCCGTGGCCGTCGTGTGCATGTGCAGGTCGCCGCGCAGGTCCGCGAGCGTGATCAGGCGCGGCAGCGCGCCGTGGCTCGCCGCCTCGATTTCGCCGCGATTCTCGCGCAGCTCGGGCGCGATCCATTCGAGACCGAGCGCTTCGTAGATCCCTTCCTCGGACTCGCCGGCGATACGGTGGTCGTCATCCAGGCGGAACAGTCCGTATTCATTCAGCTTCAGGCCGCGCTGGAGGGCCCGGTCGCGGACGACGATGTTGTGGGCTTTGGAGCCGGTGAAGTACTGCATGGCCGCGCCGCGGCTCTCGGCCGGCACGAGGCGGAGATCCGCCTGGTAGCCGCCCTGCAGCCGCACGCTCGATTTCGTGTCACCGTGCCCGAGCACGCGTTCGACGCGCGGATGCTGCAGCAGCAGCTCCATCAGGACCGGGTCGCCTCCGACCGCCAGGATGTCGATGTCGCCGCAGGTGTCGCAGCCGCGTCGCACGCTGCCCACGGGAATGAAATCAACGGCCGGCGCGCGCTCGTGTAGATAGCTGCACGAGCTCCGCGGAGACGGAGGCGGTGTCGGCCAGCAGGTGCCGGCCGGCGTCCTTCTCGCGCTCTTCGATGGCCTTCAGGATGAGCGCTTCCTTCTTGGCGCCCATTCCCTTGATCGACCGCAGGCGACCGTCCCGCGCGGCGGCCGCGAGCGCGTCGATCGAGCCGATGTTGAGTGCGGAGTAGAGCAGGGCGACGGTTTTCGGTCCGACGCCCTGGAGTCGCAGCAGCTCGAGGATCGTCTGCGGAAACTCGCTCGAGCAGCTCCTGGTGGTACGGGGACGCTCCCGACTCGGCGAGCTCGCGGATGCGCGCCGCGAGGTCCTTGCCGATGCCGGGGATCTCGCGAAGCTGCTGATCGTCGAGCCGGGCGACGGCGTCCGGCCATGCGGCGATCGTCTCGTTCGCCGATCGATACGCCCGAATCTTGAATGCGTTCTCGCCCTTGATCTCGAGCAGGTCGGCGATCTCGCCAAGCACCTGCGCGATGGCGCGGTTATCCACGCACCAGCCCGTGCTGCTCGAATGTGTAGTCGAGGATCGTGGCGCCTCCCGCGGCCAGCGCCTCGGCGATCTCTGCTCGACGCTCGGGCGGGCCGTAGCAGAAGAGGCAGCCGCCGCCGCCGGCGCCGCAGACCTTGGCCGCGGTGGCGCCGGCCGTGCGTGGCCCGTGCGATCAGTTGCTCGATGGCCGGGGTGGTCACGCCGGGTGCGAGCCGCTTGCGGTTCTGCCACTCGTCGGCGATCGCCGTGCCGACCCCGTCCCAGTTGCCGCGCGTCAGCGCCTCGCGCATCGTCGCGGCGGTGTCGCGGATCCGCTCGAAGCAGTCGAAGATGTGGCGGTCGCCGTCGATGTGCTTCTTGGTGATCTCCCAGTTGTTGGTCCCGGAGTTGCGCGGCTCGCCGGTGTAGCAGAGCACGATGCGGCGCTGCAGTTCCTTGCAGGTCGACATCGAGCGGCACGCGGCGGACGCCGTCGACTTCGAGCTCCAGCGCCGCGATGCCGCCGTAGAGCGCCGGCCGGTAGTCCTGCAGGCCCGTCGGCACGTTGATCGCCTGCGCCTCGACGTTCATCGCGATCTGCAGCAGCGCCTCGGGCTCGTAGTGCGTCGCGCTGCCAGTCGGCCAGCGCCGCGCAGACGGCCACGTTCAGCGCCGACGACCCGGCGATGCCCGCTCCCGCCGGCGACTCGCTGGTCGTCGTCAGCGTGATGCCATGCCCCTCGAAGAAGTGCACCAGCAGCGACAGCAGCCGAAGCCGTGGTTGCGTGCGCAGGTCCTGCCAGCGGGCCGCTTCGACCGTCGTGGCGGTGTCTTCCGACCGGATGACGATGCGGTCGTCGGACGCGCGTCTCGATACGCGCCTGGGCGCGCAGGCTGATGGCCGCATTGATGGTCTGCGCGCCCGGATGGAACAGGTAGAGCGGCCAGATGTCGATCGTGCCGCCCGCCAGATCGATGCGCGTCGGGGCAGAAGTCGCGATATTCACGGAACGGAATTATAGAACTCTGTCGTTCACCTTCCGAGAACTGAGACGGCTGCGTTCTCTATAATGGCTCGGTGCCCTCGGCCATCCGTCGCGACATCGGTCAGCTGCTGATCGGAAGTCTCGCCGGCACCACCATCAGTCCTGAAATCCGCTCGCTCGCGCGCGAGTTTTCGCTCGGCGGCGTCACTCTGTTCTCGCGAAACATCGAGGCGCCCGAGCAGGTCGCGGAGCTGGCGATCGACGTCGCAGGCGCTGGCGTCGGAACTGCCGCTCTGGGTGAGCGTCGACCAGGAAGGCGGACGCGTCGCGCGCCTTCGCAAGCCATTCACCGAGTGGCCGCCGATGGCGGTGCTCGGACGCAGCGGCAGCGTCGAGCTCGCGTCGCGCTTCGCCGCCGCGCTGGCGGCGGAGCTGAGGGCGGTCGGCATCACGCTCGACTACGCGCCGGTGCTCGACATCCACACCAACCCGAAGAACCCGGTCATCGGCGATCGCGCGCTGGCGGAGAACGCCGACGCTGGTCGCGCGTCTGGGCGCGGCCATCGTTCGCGGGCTGCAGGACAACGGCGTCGCCGCGTGCGGCAAGCACTTTCCCGGGCATGGCGATACCTCGGTCGACTCGCACCTCGACTCTGCCGCTGGTCGAGCATCCGCCGGATCGGATCCGGCGCGTCGAATGCGTGCCGTTTCGGGAGGCGATTCGCGCCGAGGTCGCGTTCATCATGACCGCGCACGTGCTGGTGCCGTCGCTGGACGAGGAGCGGCCGGCCACGCTGTCGCCGCGGATCGTGCAGGCCATGCTGCGCGACGAGCTCGGCTATCAGGGCGTGATCCTCAGCGACGACCTCGAGATGAAGGCGATCGCGCAAGTCCTACGCCGTGCCCGAGGCGGCGGTGCAGGCGATTGCCGCCGGCTGCGACGGCGTGCTGATTTGCAGCGGCGACGTCGAGGCCCAGGCGGCGACACTCGAGGCGCTGGTCCACGCGGTGGAGGACGGCCGCATTCCGTATAAGCGCCTCGAAGATGCGCTGACGCGACTCCGCCACGCGAAGGAGCGATTCCTGGCCGCACCGGTCGGCTCGGGCCGCGGCGCGCCGCGCCTGCAGCACGTGCTCGGCTGCGACGCGCATCAGCGCATCGCCGAGGAGATGTCGCGCTTCCTGTGAGCCGCCGCCTGCCAGCCGCCCTCACGCCTGGCGATCGCATCGCCATCGTCTCGCCGGCCAGCGCATTCGCGCGCGACGAGTTCGACGCGGGCGTCGCCGAGCTGCGGCGTCTCGGCTTCGTCCCGGTGTACGACGAAACCGTCTTCGCCCGTGAGGCGGGCTACCTGGCGGGGACTCCCGAGCTGCGCGCCGGCGCCTTCCTGCGGTTCTGGCGCGACCCGAGCGTCGCGCGCGCTGATCGCCGCGCGCGGCGGATACGGCAGCGTCCAGCTGCTGCCGTTTCTCGATCGTGACACCATCGTCGCGTCGCCGAAGCTGTTCATCGGCTACAGCGACAACACCTCGATCCTGTCGTGGCTGACGTGCCAGTGCGGCATCACCGCGCTGCACGGCCCGATGCTCGACCGGCGGCTCTCGCGCGGACCAGCCGGGTATGACGAGAGCTCGTTCATGGCGCTGGTGCAGGGCGGGGCCGGGCTGACGCTGGCTCCGGATGGCCTGCTGGTCCTTCAGCCCGGTGAGGCGGTCGGCCCGCTCTTCGGCGGCACGCTGACGCAGCTCGTCGTCGTCGCTGGGAACGCCGTACGCGTTCGATCCGCCGCGCGGGCTCGATTCTGTTCATCGAGGACGTGAACGAGCGGCCGTTTCGGATCGACCGCATGCTGACGCAGCTGCGGCTGAGCGGGGTGCTGGGGCGTGCGGCGGCCTGGTGTTCGGCGAGATGCGATCCTGCGACGAGCCGGGCGGCGGCATCACCACGCGTGACGTCGTGCACCGGCTCACGCGAGACTTCTCCGGCCCGGTCGTCTTCGGGTTTCCGTCGGGCCACACCGCAGGACCCTGCTGGACGCTGCCGCTGGGCGTCAGCGTTCGACTGGTCACCAGCCCGCATCCGTCGCTCGTCGTCGAGGAAGCCCCCGTTGCCTGACCGCAAGCGAATCCATCTGATCGGCGTCTGCGGGACGGCGATGGCCACGCTCGCCGCGCTGCTCAGGAGCCGCGGCCACACGTTCGCGGATCGGATCAGAACGTCTATCCGCCGATGAGCGACTTTCTCGCCGCCGAACAGATCCAGACCTTCAGCGGCTACGACGCGGCGCACATCACGCGCGGACCTCGATCTGGTCGTCGTCGGCAACGCCATCTCGCGCGGCAACCCGGAGCTCGAGGCGGTGCTGGAGCGCAAGATTCGCTACTGCTCGCTGCCGGAGATCATCCGCGACCAGTTTCTCTGGGGCGCCGAATCGGTGGTCGTCGCCGGCACGCACGGCAAGACGACGACCACGTCGCTGACCGGGTGGCTGCTGACGCACGGCCGGCTGGATCCCGACCGTGCTCGTCGGCGGCATCGCGCTGAATCTTCGGCGACGGCGGGGTCGAGCTACCGCGTCGGATCGGCGGGCGGCATTTCGTCATCGAAGGCGACGAGTACGACAGCGCGTTCTTCGACAAGACGGCCAAGTTCCTGAAGTACCTGCCCGACATCGCCATCATCAACAACATCGAGTTCGATCACGCCGACATCTACGCGAACCTCGACGAGGTCCGGCTGGCGTTCCGGCGCCTCGCGAATCTCGTTCCGCGGACCGGGCTGCTGCTGCTCGGGCGCGACAGCCCGGACGCCGCGGCGCTCGAGGCCACGGCCGTCAGCCCGGTCGAGACGTTCGGCTTGAACGACGGCGCGACCTGGCAGGCGCACGATCTGATGACGCGCGACGGGCTCACACGCTTTGCGCGTTCGGCGCGGCGGCGAGCCGTACGGCGCGTTCGAGTCGCCGCTGCTCGGCGTACACAACGTCCGTAATGCGCTGGCCGCGATCGCCGTCGGCGCGCGTGCGGGGCTGGGGCAGGACGAACTGGCCGCCGGGCTGCGCGCGTTCAAGGGGATCAAGCGCCGCCTCGAGACCGTCGGCGTCGCCAGGGGTGTCACGATTCTCGACGACTTCGCGCATCATCCGACTGCGGTGTTCGAGACGCTGTCCGCGCTGCGCAGCGGGCTATCCCGGATCGGCGCGATCTGGGCCGTGTTCGAGCCGCGCTCGGCGTCGTCGTGCCGGCGCGTGTTTCAGGAGGCGTTCGCCGCGGCGTTCGGCGCCGCGGACGAGGTCATCGTCGCGGCGGTGTTCCGCTCGTCGCTGCCCGAGGCGGAGCGACTCGACGCCGGCAAGCTGGTGGCTGACCTGCAGCGACAGGGCGGCAGGCGCGCCACATCCCCGACAACGACGAGATCATCGCGACCATCGTGCGCGAGCATCGCGACGGTGACGTCGTCGTGCTGATGTCGAACGGCGGTTTCGGCGGCATCCATCGGAAACTGCTGAGAGCGCTCCAGGACGGTGCCGGCGATTAAGGAAGCCGGCGACTCGGCGCTGCTGCTCGAGCTCGAACCGGTCATCGACGTCCAGGTCAACGCGCGCGCCATTGCCATTGCCGCGGCCGTCCGGGAAGACGTCATGCCGGCGTTCGAGACGTCATCTCCACCTACCGTTCCGTCGCGGTGTACTTCGACCCGCTCATCACGGAATCCGGGACGTCGCAGGCGAGCCTCGAGCGCGCTGCGGATGAGCCGGTGACGTCACCGCCCGGGCGCACGCTTCGAAATCCCGGTCGAATACGGCGGACAGTGGGGGCCGGACCTCGGTGATGTCGCGACGTTTGCTGGACAAACCGCCGAAGCGGTCGTCCGGCGGCACGCCGAGCGCGATTACCGCGTGTTCATGCTCGGCTTTCTTCCGGGATTCGCGTACCTCGGGTCGGTCGATGACGACGATCGCCGCGCCGCGGCGGGCATCGCCGCGCGAGCGCGTGCGCGCGGGGTCGGTGGGAATTGCCGGTCAGCAGACCGCCGTGTATCCCCTGGACTCTCCGGGCGGCTGGCAGATCATCGGCCACACCAGGACCGCGATGTTCGATGCCGAACAGTGGCCGGCGGCACTGCTGTCGCCCGGCGATGTCGTCCGGTTTCATGCCCAGCCGCACGAGGCCCGCAGCGAGATCACGAGCGTCGCGGCACGGCGAGCAGTCCACGAATGCGCCGCGGTCGATCACCGTCATCGAGCCAGGGCTCTTCACGACGGTACAGGACAGCGGCCGCTGGGGGCATCAGTCGAGCGGCGTGCCGGTGAGCGGAGCGATGGACTGGATCGCGCTACCGAACCGCCAATGCCCTCGTCGGCAACGAGCCTGGCATGGCGGCGCTGGAGGCGACGCTCGCCGGTCCGAAACTGCGCTTCGACCAGCGAACGACGTTTGCGATTGCCGGGGCGGATCTCGGTGCCACGCTCGACGGTGCGCGCGTGCCGCACTGTGCGCCGGTGTCGTGCTCCCGCAGGCGGGGTGCTCCGCTTCTCGCAACGCGCGCTCGGGGCGAGGGCGTATATCGCCGCCGATGGCGGGATCGACGTTCCGCGCGTCCTCGCGAGCCGGTCCGACGCACGTGCTGAGCCGAATGGGTGGCATGCCACGGCCGTACGCTGCTGCAGGGCGATCGACTTGGACTCGGCGCGGAACGTCGCCTCGACACCGGCCGGCGGAGGGCGATCCCGGACGCGGCCGCATACGTTCGCGCCGGCGGAGCCCGCGTCCGCGTGCTTCCGGGACCTCAGAACGAATACTTCCCGACCGATGCGCTCGACATCCTGGAGCGCACGCGATTCATCGTCTCGCCTCAGTCGGATCGGATGGGCTACCGGCTGCAGGGTGGTCCCATTCCGCGGCTTGCCGATCGAGAAATGATTTCGGACGCGGCGTTCATCGGCGGCATCCAGGTGCCGGCATCCGGCGAGCCGATCCTGCTGATGGCCGATCGCCAGACCACCGGCGGATACCCGCAGCTCGCCGTCGTCATCACGGCGGACATTCCGCTTGCCGCGCAGCTTGCGCCGGGCGACTGGATCGAGTTCCGCGTGTGCTCGCGGTCGGAAGCGCTTTCAGCACTCGTCGCACAGGAAGCCAGGCTCCTTGCCTTCGACTGACCTGCTGCGCGGCGCTCTGGAGCGGCAACCGCTTGCACCGCTGACGACGCTCGGCATTGGCGGGCCGGCGCGATGGTTCGCTGCACGGCGCAGACGGCCGACGACGTGGATCGGGCGCACCGGTGGAGCCGCGTCCCATGCGCGTGCCGTTCTTCGTGCTGGGCGGCGGCAGCAACCTGGTGATCGCGGACGACGGGATTTGATGGTCTGGTCGTGCACGTTGACGTTCGTGGCGGCGCGCACGCGCGGGACGGCGAAGACGCACTGGTGACCGTTGGCGCAGGAGAACCGTGGGATGAAATCGTCGCGGAATGTGTGGCGCGCGGCCTGGCCGGCCTGGAATGCCTGTCCGGCATTCCTGGAACCGTCGGTGGGACTCCGATCCAGAACGTCGGCGCCTACGGACAGGAAGTGGCTCACCGCATCGAGCGCCTGACTGCCTACGATCGCGAGGCGGCGGCGCTCGTCACGTTGACCGCCGGCGAGTGCGGGTTTTCGTACCGCACGAGCCGCTTCAAGAAGGCCGATGACGGCCGGTTCGTCATCATGCGACGTGACGTTCCGGCTGCGACCGGGCCCGCCAACCGCCACGTATCCGGACATCGTCGATTACCTGGCGCGCGCCGGTGTATCGACACCAGACGTTCAAGACGTGCGAAATGCCGTGATGGCGGTCCGTCGGCGCAAGGGAATGGTTGTCGATCAGGCGCGATCCCGATACGCGGAGCGTCGGATCGTTCTTCATGAATCCCGTCGTTCCCGAACACGATCGCGATCGCGTCGCCATGGTCGCCGGGGCGCAACCGCCTGCGTTTCCAGCAGATGGGGGACGCGTGAAGCTGTCGGCCGCCTGGCTGATCGAGCGCGCGGGTTTGCGCGCGGTGACGGCGATGGGCGCGTCGGGATTTCAACCAAACATACGCTGGCCTTGATCAACCGTGGTGGCGCGACGGCACGTGATGTGCTGAGATTTGCGACGCGTATCAAGCGCGGAGTGCTGGATCGATTCGGCATCAGCCTGCGGCCGGAGCCGGTATTCGTCGGATTCGATCGCGATCACGATCTTGATGTGCTGACCAGCTGACGCGAATCGACCACGATTCCAACATGGAACGAACGAGAGAAATGAGAACGTGGAATGTCCAGTCTCCTGATTGAGGGCGGCCACCGGCTGGAAGGCCGCGTCTCCGTCGAAGGGAACAAGAACGCCGCGCTGCCGCTGCTCGCCGCCTGCCTGTTGACGGACCAGGAGTGCGTGCTGACGAACGTGCCGCGCATCGGCGACGTGGAAGTGATGGCGCGGCTGCTGCTCGACGTCGGCGCCGAAGTCGAAGGCATCGGCACGACGACGCTGCGCGTCAAGACGCCGTCGATCCGAACGTACGAACCAGATCGTGCCCTGGTCGGGCGCCTGCGCGGGTCGGTGCTTCTCCTGGGTCCGCTGCTCGCCCGCACCGGGCGCGCGACGATCGCCCCGCCCGGCGGCGACTTTCCAGCGCGTCGCACGATTTCGACGCATCTCGAGGCACTCTGCGCCATGGGCGCCCACGACGACGGAGGCCCCGATCATGCGCTGCACGCGCCGGAGGGGTTGAAGCCGGCGTCGATGTACCTCGAGGAGGCGTCGGTGACCGGGACGGAGACCGCGCTGCTGGCCGCGGCCTCTGCCGTCGGACGTACTGAGATCCGGAACGCCGCCACCGAGCCGCACGTCGTGGAACTGTGTGAGTTCCTGGTGAAGATGGGCGCCGGCATTGCCGGCATCGGCAGTTCCAAGCTGCGCGTCGAAGGCATCGGGAAGCTGCAGGGCGCCGAGCATCGTCTCGGCGGCGACTACATCGAAGCGGGCAGCTGGGCGGTTGTCGCCGCGATCACCGGTGGAGAGATCGCCATTGAAGGCGCTCGCGACGAGGACATCGAGGTGGTGGCCTCGGTGCTGAAGCGGATGAACGTCGAGTGCGGCATGCGCGACGGCGTCTTCCAGGTGAAGCCGTCACAGCCGAAAGCGGTCCGCCGGATCACGACGGGACTCTGGCCGGCGTTTCCGAGCGACCTCGTCAGCCTGGTGACCGTCCTGGCCACCCAGTCGGAGGGACGGACGCTGGTCCACGACTGGATGTATGAGCTTCGCCTGTTCGCCCTCGAGCAGATGAGCGGCATGGGCGCCGATATGTTCCTCGCCGACGCGCACCGCATCATCGTCACCGGTCCGACGCGGCTGCGCGGTGGACGCGTGCTCGACAGCCGCGACTTGCGTTCGGGCATGTCCTTGATCGCCGCCGGCCTGGCGGCGGAAGGTCAGACGCGCGTGGCGCCGCTCGAAACCGTCGAGCGGGGCTACAGCAACGTCGTTCAGCGGCTTGTCTCGCTGGGCGCGCAGGTCGCCAAGATCGAATAGGGTCGCCGCCTCGGTCAGCGGGTGGCGTCGGTGAGGACGGTGACGCCTCGAGGCGGGCGAAACTCGAAGTCCTTGTCGGAAAGGCCTTTGTTCTCTTTCATGTTCGTGAACGTCAGCGTCGACTCACCGCCCTGATGGTCGCGGGTCGTGAGGGCGCGAATCTGCAGCGTGACCGGATCGAGCGTGACGATGAGGTACTCGTACTCCGGCTCGGACCGGCGCGGAACGAGCTTGAGCGAAACGGAGCCGGAGGCAGGTGTGTCGACGTAGCTGGCGGTGAAGTCCCGCGCGATGTCGCCCCGTCCGCTGAGGAACAGGTCGGGAGTGCTGGCCAGGTTGTCGACGTCCTTCACCGTGACTTGCTTGTCTTCAGGCACATACCAGTAGAGCTTCACCCCGTCTGACACGAGCTCTTTGCGCTCGGGTTTCGCGTACGTCCATCGCATCTTGCCGGGCTTCTTGACGGCCACAGTCCCGCTCTCCTGCGTCCGCGTCTTCAGCACGCCCGCCCGGTAGCTCTGGACGAAATCGGCCGAGAAGTCGCGAATCGACTGGTAGCGGGCCTGCAACTCTTTGGCAAGTGCTTCCGGCGGGTTTTCTGGTCTGCGCCGATGGGAGTGCGGCGCTGACGACAAGAGCGATCAGGAGTATCAGTCTGTGAGTCACGGCAATCAATCGTTGGCGACCTGTCCGAGCGGGGTCGAGGGGCGCTACATCTGGCAAAACGCCTTCACGGCGTTTCGCTATTTCGAGAATAGCACCTGGCACCATCGCCACCTGCTGAGGTACAGACGACGGAATGCGCAATCGGGCCTGAGGCGCGTAGAGACCGGCTGCATAAGCGACCGCCGGCGAACCGTCACGTTCGAACCAGACGAGGCTGACGCCGCGCTCGATGGTGAGGACGTGCTCCCGCCCGCGTAAGACGTGGCCGAATCCGGCCCGGCGGAACGTCTCAAAGGGCAGCCACGATTCGATTCTGACCGGAGAACGGGTCGCCGAGGATTGAGAAGGTCTTCCTGAAGGGACGATTCGACTCGTGGTGTACGGCGCCGGGCTCCCCGGCGACCCCCGCCCAGATCTGAAATCGTGATGTGCTCCGCCGCGGAGCCGACGGCCCCGCCAGCGTCAGGACCGCGGCGTCGAAGTCGTCCGCGTCGAGATGCTCGTTGGGCGTTGGCTCGAGGAGCGCCAGCACAAACGGCGTGCCGCGGGGAATGTCGGCCGCGCGATCGGCCATGCCAGTCGCGGCGATGCTGTCCGCGGCGAACGGGAAGAGCGGTCCGTATGCCGCCGCGATCCGGGCTGCGGCGTTGCCGACAAGAACGATATCGCGCCCGATCGTGTGGTTGTCGCGCACCAGGAACGGCAGATGGAGCAGCACCTCTGAGGCGCGGCGCCAGGCGATCTGTCGACGCTCGTACCGAGCGGAGTAGAGCAGGGCGTTCTCGGACTGCCAGTCCATGTCCGACAGCAGGACGGCGTTGGTGTCTGCCACGCCGGCCGTGATGCGTCCGACGAGGACGTCGGCCCGGTGATCGCCGCGACGATTGGCGCTCGGCCACGTGTCCCATGCGCGCCAGCCGGCATAGGCGAGGAGCGCGATGGTCGCGAGTTGAATACTCCAGGTCGGCACCCCGAAGAGGGGTGCCCTACGTTCGCTGTCCGTAGGGCGCCCCTTTATGGGGTGCCGCCGGGAAAACAGCGCGGCCATTGCGAGTGCGGTGAAGGCGTGTCCCGGAAGGAAAAAGACGTGCGGATCGCCGACGTTGTAGGTGATGGCAAATACGGTGTTGATGACGTACGCCGTGGCGAGCAGCAGCGCCCACGGCCGCGAGATGGTCCAGAGTCGGAGCATCCCCAGCACCGCGACCGTCAGCCCGGCGATCCCGAATTGCAGGCGTGCGTCCCAGAGCCACATCGCTGCCGCGTTCGATCAACTCGCTCCGGTCGACGCCGGCCATCATCGTGCCGCGCCAGTCGGCCTTCGTCACGTCGAACCAGAACGTTGCGACGCGGTCGCCCCAGTCGGACGGCGCGTCGATGTTCGTCCATACAAACAGAAAGTTGGGCGCGTAGAGCAGGGCGGCCGTGAGTGCGATCCCCAGCGCAAGGCCGACGGTGTTCAGGCGCAGCAGGTCGCGTGGCCGGGGGTGCACGGCGAACAGGAACACCGCGAACGGCACCAGGAGCAGGATCATCGACAGGTGATTGCCGAAGGACACGGCGTAGACGGCGAAGAACACCGCCAGCCGCGGCTGGGTGGGCTGCTGCTGGTACGCGTACAGCGCGAGGAGACAGCCGGCGACCAGCGCGATATGCAGCGCATAGACTTCGGCGATCACCGACTGCGTCCAGAACGTGTGCGAGAACGCCAGCAGCAGTCCCGCGAGTGCGCCGGCGAGGGCGCTGCCGCTCAGCAGTGCTGCCGACATACGTGAGCAGGCCGATGGCGAGGCCACCGCACACGGCGGAGAAGAGATTCAGGCCGCGTGCGGGATTATCTGGGCTGACGGCGAGGACGAACGGACGGGCGAGCGAGTAGTAGAGCGGGTAGGCCTGGCGCGCGCTCGTTTCCGGCCAGAGCACGGCGGCCTGAAAGCCGCCGGTGTCGCCGAGGTCTACGCCGGGCAGCAGCGTGCGCGCGTACACGGAGAAGGCGAGGGTCGCGACGACGCACGCGACCAGCGCCGCGGCGCCGCTGACGGGACGCCCTGCGACCTTGGTAGGGCACCCCTTCAGGGGTGTCATCGTCACCCTCGCGCACGTTTCCTGGCAACGAACGCCCGCACCTCGTCGATGCCGCGCGTGTTGAGCACGTGTGCCGGCTCGATCCAGCCACGGCGCGCCGTGCCGACGCCGAATCGCATCTGCCGCCCAGCGCATCCGAGCGATGACAGTCACTGTCGATCACCAACGTCACGCCAGCGGCCGCGGCGCGGCGGGCCAGCGACCCGTCCAGGTCGAGATGCCCCGGCGCGCCGTCGACTTCCATCGCGGTTCCGGTGTCAGCCGCCGCCGCGAACAGCGTGTCGAAATCGACGCGGTACCCGTTCGAACCGACCGGGAGTCCGGTTGGCCGGGTGCGTAATGACGTTCACGAGCGGGTGGCGGATCGCGCTGCAGGTATCGCTCGGTCAGGACGGCGCCGTCGTGGCCCGCGTGGTCGTGCAGCGACGCCAGCACGATGTCGAACCCGGCCAGCTGCTCGTCGTCGAAATCGAGCGAGCCGTCGGGCATGATGTCGACTTCGATGCCGTGGAGAACCTGCACGCGTTTGGCCCGCGGCGCGCACCTTGTCGATGTCGGCCCGCTGCCGGGCGATGTCGGCCGCCGCCAGCTGGCGCGAGGAGAGCGATCGCTCCGAGTGATCGGTGATCGCGACGTACTCGTAGCCGAGCTGCAGGCCCGCGAAGACCATTTGATCAATGGTGTCGCGGCCGTCGCTCCAGGTGCTGTGCATGTGGAGATCGCCGCGGATGTCCGTGGTGCTGACGAGCGTCGGCAGATCGCCTCGCTCGGCGGCGGCGATCTCGTCTTCGCCCTCACGAAGCTCCGGCGGAATGTCCGGCAGCCCGAGGTGCTGGTAGAACCGCTCTTCCGTCTCGGCGACGAGGGCATGCGCCTGCCCGTCGAGCAGCCGTCCCTTGTCGAACGTCAATCCCTGGCGCTGCGCGCGGTCCTGCAGCTGACTCGTGTGTGCGCGCGAGCCCGTGTGCCAGACAAGGGCCGCCCCGGCCTCTTCGGGCACCGCCACGTGCAGGGACGATGACCCCCCGCTCGTTGCCAATCGTGATGTGCGGATGCCGACCGCGCGAGGATCGCCGCGACGGCGGGGAGGCGCGCAAACGCGGTCAGGACTTCGGCGTGATCGCGCGGCGGCCGCCACGGCGAGCAGCGACACGTCGCCGACAGCCGGGAGCAAACCGTCGCAGGCTGCCCAGCGGCGTCAACTGATTGCGCGGGGAGCCCGGCGCGCTGCGCATCGCGCATGGCGGTGGACGCCAGCATGTGCGCGCGACCGAGAGGGAGTCGAGTCGTCGTCGATGGCACTGGACGGCCGGCGATCGTGTGGACCGCCGGCCACCCAGCATTGTGACACTAACGCGCCGCCCGCCGGTCTCAGGGCAGGATGGCGCGCCGCCGTCCGATAAACATGCGGTAGAGCGCCAGCAGCGCGACCGCGCCGATGAACGACATCAGGAATCCAGCCGCTTCACCTTCGCCGTACCAGCCCATGCGATCGGCCGACGAAGCCGCCAAGCACCGCGCCGGCGATGCCGATCAGCATCGTGATGATGATGCCGCCGGGATCACGGCCCGGCATGACGAGCTTGGCCAGCGCGCCGACGACCAGACCGAACAGAATCCATCCAAGAATGCCCATCTAGTCCCTCCACACGAACGGCCGCAACCGGACCTCCAGTGAGACGCTGCAAGCGCTGCTGCCCGCGTCCCGCCGAGCTTCATTCGTCGTCAGGATTCGGTAGGATGGTCGTCGTGTTCTTCGAGCTGCGTGACGCGATTGCGTTGCCGCGGCCGCCGGGAAGCCGGCTTGGCGCCGACCTCGTCACGGACTTCCGCCGGCTCGAACTATCTGGCGAGCATCACCGTCAGCCGCGAGGCGGCGAAGACGTCGGGTTCCGCGAGGTCTTCGTGCAGGTCGACGGCAAGGACGTCGGCATGCTGCGCTTCGGCGACACCATCTCGCACGAGCTGCCCGCCGGACCGCACCGCATTCGGGCCCACAACACGCTCTTCTGGAAGACACACGACGTGGTGCTGCAGCCTGGCGAACACGCCCGCTTCGTCGCGATCAACCGCGCCGGGTGGGGCACGTTCGGCATGCTGATGTTCCTGGGCGCGGCGCCCGTGTATCTCACGTTCGAGCGCGCTCGCGAGTAGTGGAGGCAGGTTTTCGCGTGGTAAACTCGCTGTTGCGCGTGCGGCCGAGACGCTTGCCCGGCGGCTGCGCCTTCATTCCATTCCACCAGGGCCGCTAGCTCAGCTGGGAGAGCGCCGCGTTCGCAATGCGGAGGTCAAGAGTTCGATCCTCCTGCGGTCCACCAACCTTCGCTCACCGTGGCCTACGCCGAAGCGTGAGCTTCGGCTGGGCAAGCCACCGAGCGTCCGCTGACGCGGCACGCAGTCGTAAGGCCACGCAGCGACAACGTGACTGCGCACATCGGCACCGATCGATGCCCACGATTAAAAAGATTGGCGTCCTCACCGGCGGCGGCGATGCGCCCGGCCTCAACGCGGTGATCCGCGCGGTCGTCAAGGCGGCCCACAACTCGCGGCGTCGAGGTCGTCGGCCTCGAGGACAGCTTCGACGGCCTGATCTACCCGGAGAAGTCGCGCATCCTCGACGCCGCGCGACGTGCACCGGCATTCTGCGCCTCGGCGGCACCATCCTCGGCACCGTCAACCGCGGCGACCCGTTTGCCGAGCCGATCGCCACGCCCGATGGCACGTTCAACTACGCCGACCGCGTGATCGAGATGTTCCAGAAGATGGAGCTCGATGCGCTCGTCTGCATCGGCGGCGACGGCACGCTGGCGATCTCCTACGAGTTCTACAAGAAGGGCATTCCGCTCGTCTGCGTGCCGAAGACGATCGACAACGACATCGTCGGCACGACGAGCTGTTTCGGGTTCGACACGGCGGTCGAGCTTCGCCACCGATGCCATCGATCGGCTGCACACGACGGCCGAAGCGCATCGCCGGATCATGGTCGTCGAGGTGATGGGCCGCTATGCCGGGTGGATCGCGCTGCACAGCGGCGTGGCCGGCGGCGCCGACGTCATCCTGATTCCGGAGATTCCGTACGACCTCGACGAAGGTCGCCGAGTGCATCCGCGACCGCGACGCGTGGGGCGCGCGCTTCAGCATCGTCGTCGTGGCCGAAGGCGCGCACGCCGAAGGACGGGAAGGCCGCGGTCATCGAGGAGGCGCACGGCGGCCACGCCGAGCGGCTCGGCGGGGAAGGCATGCGGGTGCGCCAAGCAGCTGGGGGAGCTGACCGGCAAGGAAACGCGCTACGTCGTGCTCGGCCACCTGCAGCGCGGCGGCAGCGCCGACGGCGTTCGATCGCACGCTGGCCACGCGGTTCGGCGGCAAGGCCGTGGAGCTGATTCTGAAGGGGCAGTTCGGCAAGATGGTGGCGAACCATCCGCCCGACCTCGTGCCGGTGCCGCTCGGCGAGGTCGTCGGCAAGACTGAAGACCGTGCCGCTCGACTACGACCTCGTGACCGACGGCGCGCGCGCTGGGCGTGTCGTTCGGCGATTACGACTGTCCCAGCAGACTCCTGGTCCTTCTTCTTCTGCAGCTCGTCGATCATCTTCACGTGATCGTCGGTCGATCTTCTGCACCTGGTCGAGGCCCTTCCGCTCGTCGTCTTCTGAAATCTTGTGCTCCTTGAGGAGCTTCTTCAGCCGATCGTTGGCGTCGCGGCGCACCTGCCGAACGACGTTGCGGCCTTCTTCGGCCTGCTTGTGCACGTGCCGCGACAGCTCCTTGCGGCGCTCGTCGGTCAGCGACGGGATCGGAATCCGAATGACCTTGCCGTCGTTGGCCGGGTTGAGGCCGAGGTCCGACGCGCGGATGGCCTTCTCGATGGCCCCCATCAGCGACGGGTCGAACGGCTGCGCGACGATCATCGCCGGCTCCGGAATCGACAGCGTCGCGACCTGGTTGATCGGCATCTTCGACCCGTAGGCCTCGACGTGCACGCCGTCGAGCAGCCCGACCGTGGCGCGGCCGGTGCGGACGTTCGCCATGTCGCGGCGGACGCGCTCGATGGCGCCGTCCATCCGCGTCTTGACTTCCGCGAACATGCCTTTCAGATCGCTGAATTCCATGCCATCTGCGCTGGCGCTAATTCGACCAGACTGACGGTCGTGCCGATCGGCTCGCCGAGCACCACGCGGCTGATGTTGCCGGCCTCGCCGCAGGTTGAATACGACGATCGGCAGCTTGTTGTCCATGCACAGCGAAATGGCCGTGGCGTCCATCACCTTGAGCTGCCGCTCGAGCACCTGCAGGTACGAGATCGCCGAGTATTTCGTGGCGCGTCGGGTCGAGCATCGGGTCGGCGGTGTAGACGCCGTCGACCTTCGTGCCCTTGAGGATGACCTCGGCCTTGATCTCCATGGCGCGCAGCGCGGCCGCCGTGTCGGTCGTGAAATAGGGATTGCCGGTGCCGGCGGCGAAGATCACCACGCGGCCCTTCTCGAGGTGGCGGATGGCGCGGCGGCGGATGAACGGCTCGGCGACCGCCCGCATCTCGATGGCGGTGACCACGCGGGTGATCACGTTCTGCTGCTCGAGCGCGTCCTGCAGCGCCAGGGCGTTGATCACCGTGGCCAGCATGCCCATGTAGTCGGCGGTGGCGCGGTCCATGCCGCGCGCGCTGGCCGCCAGGCCGCGGAAGATGTTGCCGCCGCCGATGACGATGGCCGTCTCGACGCCGAGGGCCTGGATGGCGCCGACGTCGCGCGCGATGCGGGTGGCCACAGCCGGATCGACGCCGAACTGCTGGTCGCCCATCAGGGCTTCGCCGGACAGTTTCAGAAGAACGCGCTTGTAGATGGGAGTCGCAGGGGAGTCCACGGACATCGAAGCTCGATTATTTCACGGAAGGCCCAGGGTCGTGGACCCTGGGCCTCACCGATGAGTCTATTCAGCCGATTCCCCGACCCGGAAGCGCACGAACCGGCTGACCTGGATGTTCTCGCCGGTCTTGGCGCTCGCCTGGGCCACGAGCTGGCTGATGGTCACCTTGTCGTCGCGGATGAACGGCTGGTCGAGCAGCACGAACTGCGAGTAGAAGCTCCCGAGCTTGCCCTCGATGATCTTCTCCATCACGTTCGCCGGCTTGCCTTCCTTCTCCATCTGCGCGCGATAGATCGCCTTTTCCTTCTCGACCTCGCGGCGCGGGCACCTCCTCGCGGCGCACCCAGCGCGGCGCGGCGGCGGCGATGTGCATCGCCACGTCCTTGACGAGGTTGTTGAAGTCGTCCGTGCGCGCGACGAAGTCCGACTCGCAGTTCACCTCGACGAGGACGCCGATCTTGCCGCCCATGTGGATGTAGCTGCCGATGGTGCCCTGCGCCGTGGTGCGGCCGGCGCGCTTGGCCGCCTGCGCCAGCCCGCGCTTGCGCAGCAGCGTCATCGCCTCGTCCATGTTGCCGTTCGCTTCGGTCAGCGCCGCCTTGCACTCCATCATGCCCGGCGCCCGTCTTGTCGCGAAGCTGCTTCACTTGTGCCGCTGAAATTTCCATCGTCGCCATCTGCCTCAAGCTCCCAACGTGCCACGTGCCAGTACAAAGAAAGCGCCGGCTCGCAGGCCGGCGCGTGATCCTGCGTGATCGCTGTGTCTACGCGCCGGCCGGCGTGGCGTCGCTTCGGTGCGGCGCTGCGGCCGGACCGCGGTCCGGAGGCGGGCGGCGGCGTCCGCCGCGGCGGCTTCCTCCGCCTGCTGCGCGTCTTCCTCGGCGATCCGCGACTCGCGCATCTGGCGACCGCCGATGATCGCATCGGCAATCTTCGACGCGAACAGCCGGATCGAACGCAGCGCGTCGTCGTTGCCCGGGATGACGTAGTCCACTTCGTCCGGATCGCAGTTGGTGTCGACGATGCCGATCACCGGAATCTTCAGCTTGCGGGCCTCGTCGACGGCGATCTTCTCCTTGCGCGTGTCGACGACGAAGATCGCGTCGGGCAGCCGGGACATCGGCCGGATGCCTTCGAGGTTCTTGAGCAGCTTCCGCTTCTCTTTGTCCGCTCGGGCGATTTCCTTCTTGGACAGCGTCTCGAAGCGGCCGTCGGTGCCCGGCGTGACCATCGCTTCCAGGTCGCGGAGCCGGCCCAGGCTGCGCTGAATCGTCGCGAAGTTGGTGAGAAGGCCGCCCAGCCAGCGCTGATTGATGAAGAACATGCCGCAGCGCTGCGATTCCTCGGCGATGACGTCCTGCGCCTGCCGCTTGGTGCCGACGAAGAGCATGGTCTTGCCGTCTGCCGCCAGGTTGGTGACGAACTCTTCTGCGTCGCGGAACTTCTTGACCGTCTTGTTCAGGTCGAGGATGTAGATTCCGTTCCGCTCGCCGAAGATGAATTCCTTCATCTTCGGATTCCACCGCTTCGTCTGGTGGCCGAAGTGCACGCCGGCCTCCAGCAGATCCTTCATCGCAATCCCGGGCAAAGTTCCTCCTGCTCCCGGAACGCCTTACGGCGTTCCTTGTTAACGTTTACTGAACTGGAAGCGCTTACGTGCGCCCGCCAGGCCGTACTTCTTGCGTTCCTTGATGCGCGAGTCGGACGTCAGCAGGCCGTCCTTCTTCAGCTGCTTGCGCAGCTCGGCGTTGAACTCGACGAGCGCGCGCGAGATGCCGAGCCGGATCGCGCCCGGCCTGGCCGTTGACGCCGCCGCCGGCCACCGTGGCGAGGATGTCGAACTTCTCACCGGTTTCGGTCACCAGCAGCGGCCGCCGCACCTGCGTGCGCAGCGCATCGGTGCGGGAAGAAGTTGTCGAACTCTCGGTGGTTGACGGTGATGGTCCCGGTTCCGGGACGGAGAAACACGCGGGCGGTGGATGTCTTCCGGCGGCCTGTTCCGTAGTATTCGATGTTCGGCAAGGTTACGCGACCTCGATTTTTCTTGGTTGCTGGGCGGTGTGCGGGTGCTCGGCCCCCGCGTACACCTTGAGCTTCCGGTACATCGCGTCGCCCATCTTGGTCTTCGGCAGCATGCCGCGGACCGCTTCCTCCACGAGACGAACCGGCTGGCGCTTGCGGACGTCAACCGCGCGCTCTTCACGCAGGCCGCCCTCGAAACCGCTGTGCCGGCGATACAACTTCTGCGATTCCTTCTGCCCGGTCAGCTTCACCGCCCCGGCGTTGACCACGACGACGTGGTCGCCCGTGTCGATGAACGGGGTGTAGGTGGGCTTGTGCTTGCCCTGCAGCAGCCGGGCCGCCAGGGTCGACACACGGCCGAGCACCTGGTCCTTGGCATCGATGACATGCCACCGGCTGTCTGCGCTCTTCGCGCTGGCCACGAACGTACGCATGTAAAGGGGTCCCTCTGGGGCTCTGGACGGACTTGCCCAAGAACCGCAAACCCCAATGATACGGAGGGTTGTCGGAATAGTCAACCAGCCTGACGCCGCCAAGTCCGTCGTTTTTCTGGGGTTATGGCCCCTTGCTACCGTCTCGGTGATGTAGCGGATTGGAACAGCCGATAACGAGGACGGCCTCAAGGGAGAGCCCGGCCAGGGTCGCCGCCCGGGTTCATGAAAACAACTGGTTTAGCCCCCCTCCGCGGGGAACAGAGGTAACGGTGTTTCGGAAGCAGAAGAGCGTGGTCGGGCTGGACATTGGCTCCAGCGCGGTAAAGGCGGTCGAGCTCAAGCCGACAGCCAAAGACTTCCGTGTGGCCGCATTCGGCATCGAGCCGGTGCCCGCCGACGCCATCGTCGACGGCGCCATCATCGACGCCGGCGCGGTCGCGAACTCGATCAAGCGCATCTTCGAGCAGCAGTGCCTTCAAGACGAAGGACGTGTGCGCCTCGCTGTCGGGCAGCGCCGTCATCGTCAAGAAGATCACGCTGCCGGTGATGACCGAGTCGGAGCTGGACGAATCGATCTACTGGGAGGCGGAGCAGTACATCCCGTTCGACATCCAGGACGTCAACCTCGATTACCAGATCCTGGACGCCGGCACCGGCCCTGACTCGCGCGGCAGCATGGAAGTGCTGCTCGTCGCCGCCAAGAAGGAGAAGATCGGCGACTACACCGGCGTGATCGCCCAGGCCGGCCGCACGCCGGTCATCGTCGACGTCGACGCCTTCGCGCTGCAGAACGCCTTCGAGGTGAACTACGGCTTCGACCCGAAGCAGGTCGTGGTGCTGCTCAACGCCGGCGCCAGCGCGATCAACATCAACATTCTTCAGGGCGGGCAGTCGCGTGTTCGCCCGCGACGTCTCGATGGGCGGCAACACCTACACCGAGGCGGTGCAGAAAGAGCTCGACCTGTCGTTCCAGGCCGCGGAGCAGCTGAAGAAGGGGACACCCGGTCGACGGCGCGACGTTCGAGGAGGCGCAGCCGGTGCTGCGCGCGGTCACCGAGAACGTCCTGCTCGAGATTCAGAAGACGTTCGACTTCTTCAAGGCGACGCGCCGCGTCCGACCATATCGACCGCATCGTCATCAGCGGCGGCGCGTCGCGCGTCGACGGCTTCCGCGAGATGCTCGAGGAGCGGTTCAGCACACCGGTCGAAGAGTTCGATCCGTTCCGTGCCGTCGCCTGGGATCCGAGCAAGCTGGGCTCGGCGGCCGCGGATCACGCGGCCACCGCGGCGGTCGCCGTCGGTCTCGCACTCCGAAAGGTGGCCGACCGATGATTCGCATCAACCTCCTCGGCGTCGAGCGTCAGAAGGCCAAGCGGTCAGCTGCCGACGTTCACCGTTCAGGCGAAGCAGCTCACCATCGCCTGCAGCCTGATTCTCGTCGGGTCGGCGGCAGGAATCGGCTGGTGGTACTGCTCGATCAGGCAGAACGCGGCTCAGGTCGAGACGGACATCGTGACGGCGCAGCAGGAACTGCAGCGTCTCCAGTCGGTGCTGGCGGAAGTCAAGGCAGTTCGAAGGCCGCCGGTCGCAGCTGCAGCAGCGCGTGCAGGTGATCGAACAGCTGCGATCCGGCCAGACGCTTCCCGTGCAGCTGCTGGATCACATCAGCCGCAGCGTTCCCGACCTGCTCTGGCTCACGGACATGGATCAGAAGGGTGACGCGCTGACGATTCAGGGGCGCTGCAACACGATCATCGCCCTGACCGAGTTCGTCGCCAACCTGGGCAACTCCCGACTGCTGACCAAACCGATCAATTTGAAAACGCGGTCGAGCAGATCCTCGGCCGGCCAGGGACAGCCGGGCGCGGAAGTGATCAAGTTCACGGTGCGCGCGACCGTCGATCGAGCGGCAGTGACCAAGGATGGACGCCACGCCAGCCGGCGCGCCGGCGGCCGGAGGCGGCGGTGGGGGAGCCGCCGCCCGCTAAAGAACCTCATACAGCGGCCCCGATACCGAGAAACACGATATGGCGATCAACCTCAGTCTCAGCAAGCTGCCATGGTACGGCCAGATTGGCGCGTTCGTGGCCATTGGCATTGGCTCCGCGGCGGCCTTCTGGAACTACTACGCCGTTCCGGCCAACGCGGACTTTGCCACGCGTCAGGCGGTGCTCACGCAGGTCCGTTCCGACATCAATCGCGGACTGACGACGGCGCGCCGGCTGCCAGAATTCCGCACCGAGGTCGCGACGTTGCAGCTTCAGCTCGAGCGTCTGCGCGCCGTGCTCCCGGAGCAGCAGGATGTGGCCGATCTGCTGAATCGCGTCAACGCCATGGCCACGCAGTCGAATCTGAAGATCGTCGGGTTCAAGCCGCAGGCAACGTCGAAGAAGGCTCTTGTGACCGAATGGCCGTATGGACTGCAGCTCGAGGGGTCGTATCACGACCTCGGGATGTTCCTCGAGCGCATCAGCAAATTCCCGCGGATCATCAACGTTGCGGATCTGAAGGTGAAGGCGCGTGATAACCAGAGCCCGCGCGCCACGGTGACCATCGACGTGACGGCAACCACCTTCGTTCTCTCCGAGTCGCCGAAGCCGGCGACAGCGGCCGGCGCACCAGCCGGGGGCGGCGCATGATGCGCACCACGCTATTGGTTCTCGCCGCGGCGCTGCTCGCGGCCGTCCCTGTCAGCGGCCAGGCGCCCGCCACGAGTCCGGTCGCGCCCGCGGCGACGACGACACCGAACCCGGCGCCGCCGCTCGAGCCGCAGGGCTACGACTACAACCCGGCGGGACGTCGCGATCCGTTCATCAGCCTGGTTCGGCGGACGACCTCGGTGACTGGCGTCTCGGCCAACCCTCGGCCGACGGGCATCGGCGGCCTCGGCGTCGACGAAATCACGATGCGCGGAGTGCTCGCAGGACGCAACGGCTGGGCGGCGATCGTCAAGGGCGCCGATAACCGCACGTATACGGTCAGGGCCGGCGACGCAGCTGTACGACGGCACGGTGCGCGCCGTGACCGCCGATGCGCATGTTCATTCTCCAGGACGTGAACGACCCGCTCTCCGTCGCAGAAGAAGCGGGAGGTCAAGAAACTACTTCGACCGGCGCAAGAGGCTCAATAGTCATGTCCCGAAACTCCCTTCTCCTCGCACTGTCCATCGCGGCGTTCGTGTTGTCGCCGTTCGGTGTCGCGGGAACGCGCACCGAAAGCCCGCGCGTGGCCGCGGCAACGCTCAAGAACGTGACGTCGCGCCTCGATCACGCGAACCGGCGTCCTCAGCATCGAAGCGTCAGCTCCGGTGCCGTACGTCGCCTCGCAGCCGGATGCGCACACCACGGTCGTCGAGCTGCGCGATGTCGCCGCCACCGGCTTTGCCGGCGACGTAAAGATCGACTCAGGGCCACCCGATCGATGCGGTCAAGGTGGAGAGCGGTCTGAGCCTGGACGGCGAGTCCCTCGCTCGCGTGCGCATCACGTTCCGCCAGCCAGTCCGCCCGCGCATCCGCAGCGCGCGCAACGTCATCTTCGTCGAGGCCGATCGCATTGACCCCTCGACTGGGCTCGGGGCAGGCGGCACGGCGAAGGGACCGACGCTCGATACGACCACGTTCTCACCGGTGATTCGCGACCTTCGCGTCACGCAGCGCGGCACCGCAACGGCGGTGACGCTCCTCGGGACCGCGCCGCTGGTCGCGTCGAACGTTCAGGAACCCAAAGACGGTCCGCGCCGCATCGTGCTGAGCCTGCCGACTGCGACGTCGGCGATGCCTGGGACGACCGCGGTCGGCAAGGGCCCGGTGGAGCGCGTCCGGATTGCGATGAGTCCGACGGCCCCGTTCGGCACACAGGTCACGATGGACCTGTCGCGCGCGGCGTCCTATCGCCTCGAGCCGTCAGCAGATGGCAACGACCTGTCGGTGGTGTTCGACGAGCAGGCGGCAGATCCAATCGCCGCCCTCCGTAGCGAACGCGGCGCCAGCGATGGCCGCTGCCGCGCAGGCGGCCGCTCCCGCGCCCGCACCACCGCAGCAGCAGGGCGCACCTGCCCTGCCTGTCGAAGGGGCGCCGCGCCAGTTCACCGGCACGCCGGTCAGCCTTGATTTCGACGGCACCGATCTTCGGGCGGTGTTGACGGCGCTCGCCAAGGAAGGCGGCATCAACATCTACATCGATCCCCGCGTGACCGGTACGGTGACGACGACGCTTACCGACCTGCCGTGGGACGAGGCCTTCGACCTGATCGCCAGCACCAACGGACTCGGCTACGTGCAGCGCGGCTCGGTGGTTCGTGTCGCGCCGCTGGCGGTCCTCGCGGAAGAAGAAGCGTCGCGTCGAAAGGTCGATGACGAGCGTGCGCTCGTCGGGCGAGCTGCGGACCGTCACCAAGCTGCTGAGCTACGCCAAGGCCAAGGACGTACAGATCCTCGTCAAGGACACCATCCTGTCGCCGCGCGGCCAGGTGCAGGTCGACGAGCGCACCAACATGATCATCATCACGGACCTGGAAAGCCGGATCCAGCGTTCGATGGAGCTGATCGCCACGCTCGATATCCCGCAGCCGCAGGTCGAAATCGAGGCGCGCATCGTCCAGACCAGCCGTGAGTTCGCGCGGCAGATCGGCGTGAACTGGGGAGTCAACGGTCGAATGTCGCCCGACCTGGGGAACACGACCGGCCTGACGTTCCCCAATCAGGGCAGCGTCTCGGGCCGCCTCGGGACCCCAGGGGCCCGACGGTGTCGGCACCGCCGTCAATCAGGCCGTGACGAACCCGACGACGGCGATCGGCCTTGCCCTGGGCAATATCAACGGATCGTTCAACCTCGACGTGGCGCTCTCGTTGCTCGAGCGCTCGAACAAGGGCCGGATTCTCTCGACGCCCCGAGTGTCCACGCAGAACAACATCGAAGCCGAAATCATGCAGGGCGTCCAGATTCCCATTCAGACGGTTGCGAACAACACCGTGACCGTGACGTGGAAGGACGCGGCGCTGATCCTGCGGGTCCTGCCGCAGATCACCGTCCGCCAACACCGTGATCATGCGCATCGTCGTCGAGAACGGATCGCCGGACTTCTCCCGTGCCATCCAAGGCAACCCGCCGATCAACTCGCAGCGCGCACTACCCAGGTCCGCGTCGTCAACGGCGACACGACGGTCATCGGCGGCATTTTCCTGAGCACCGAGCAGGCGGCGCAGTCCCGGACGCCCGGGCTCGGCAACGTCCCGGTCCTCGGCTGGCTGTTCAAGCGGACGAAGTGAGCGACGAGAGCCGCGAGCTGCTGATCTTCATCACGCCGCGAATCATCGCGTAGGAGATCGACTGTGAGAGCGATGTTCAAGTCCTGGATAGCACTGGCGTGTCTTCGGAGCGGCACTGGCGTCGGCCGGGTGCGGCGACCTGGCGACACAGGGCCGTTCCCCCGTGCAGCTGCAGATCATGTCGCTGGAGGCCGCGTCGGGCGCGACGCCGGAGGAGTTCGGCGCCACGCTCCACTCCGACGTCCTCACCAACGTCGATCGGACGGTTGACGGACGAGCAGGTGACGGTCCCGACCATCTTCAACGACAACGGCGCCGCGGAGTTCGCGCTCGTGATGAAGGACCAGGGGATCGCCTGCGGTCGCCGAGCTCCGCTCAACGCGGTGACGATCACGCGCTATCGCGTGGTCTATCGCCGGACCGACGGCCGCAACACGCCGGGCGTGGACGTGCCGTTCGCGTTCGATTCGGCCGTGACGGTCACCATCGGACGGCGAGGGCGCGTCGACCGGCTTTCAGCTCGTGCGCACGTCGGCGAAGCAGGAGGCGCCGCTGCGCGCGCTGGTGAACAACCCGGACATCATTTCCACCATCGCCGACGTGACGTTCTACGGCCGCGATCAGGCCGGCAACGACATCAGCGCCACCGGGTCGATCGGCGTCGACTTCGGCAACTTCGGCGATCCCCAGTAAGAGGACGTGATGCAGATCAAGACGGCTGGAATGTGTGCGTGTGAGCGCGGTGCTGCTGCTGGCTGGCAGCCTGGCCGCGTGCACGGTGGACAAGCAGGAAGCGCCCGGGCTGATCGGACCAGGTGGGTCGGCGCAGCAGTTGACGATGAGCGCCTCGCCCGACCGGCTGCGCGCACAACGGCACCGCCCAGTCCGTCGTGACAATCGACGATGACCAATGAGACAGGACAACCGATTTCGGGGCAGCGCCTGAGCCTCGCCGCGTCAAGCGGGAACTCTGTCGCACGTCGACGTCGTGACCGGCGCCGATGGGCGCGCCACGTTCATCGTCACGGCGCCGGCGCTGTCGACCCCCGCCGTCGGAGATCAGTGTGTTTGCAACGCCGTTCGGGACAAACGCGGACAACGCGCTCACGCGAAACGTCACGATTGCACTGACGGGAACACCGAGGAATACGACTGCTCCGACGCCGGCTTCACCTTCGAGCCTGCGGCACCAGAGGAGGGCGGTGGCATCGTCTTCGACGCGTCCGCGACGACCGACGAAGGCAGGTGTGCGGAAACAGCGTGTCTCTACTCGTGGAGCTTCGGTGGCCTTGGCGCCGGGCTGACAGAAGGAATAGTCGTGAGTCGAAACACCCTGACGCGGGGCGCCTATACGGTCACCCTCACGTGTGATCGACAATGCAGGAACGATCAGAAGCACGACGCGCGGCGTGACGTGTCGCCGCCCGCGGCCGTGCCCGTAGGAAGAGGATCCGGGCACGCTGCGGCGGTGCCCGCCCAATCGAATGGCCCTGGCGACATCCGCATCTCTCGGCGCGCGACACGCGACCGTTCGCCGCGCGGTCGAGGCGCTCAGCCTCGACGCGCTGGTCGTCACCGCACCAGCCAACATCCGCTATCTGACGAACCACGCCGGGAGCGCGGGCACGCTCGTGGCCACCGCCGGCGCGATGCATCTGCTCGTCGACTTCCGGTATCAGGAGGCCGTCCGCGCAGCTCCAGCAGACTCGCGGCCGCCTGCCCGTCGATGCAGGTGTGGGACGTGGCTGGCAGCTACGACGAGGCGCTGCTGGACTGTCTGGCGGAGATCGGTGTCAGCACGCGTCGGGTTTCGAGGCCGGACATCTGACCGTTGCGCGACACGAGTGGCTGGTGCGCACCGCAGGAGCGCGTCGGCTGGCGCTCGCGTTCCGGCCGACGGAGCGGATCGTCGAACAGTCGCGGATGGTCAAGGACGACGGCGAAGTGGCGACGCTTCGTGAAGCCGCGCGCCGGCTCACGCCGGTGGCGCTGGCGGCCTTCGACGTGGTGCGTCCGGGCACCAGCGAGCGCGCGGTCGCCGCGCGAATCGACGCGGCGATGCGCGACGCCGGATTCGAGCGTCCGGCGTTCGATACGATCGTCGCGTCCGGGCCGAACGCGGCCCTTCCGCACTATCGCGCCGGCGATCGACTGCTCGAGCGCGGCGACCTGGTGGTGCTGGACTTTGGCGGCGTCTTGGACGGATACTGCAGCGACTTGACGCGGACGGTCGCCGTCGCGCCGCCGTCCGCGGAAGCGCGCCGCGTGCACCAGGCGGTGCGCGAGGCGCAGCAGGCGGCGATCGACGCCGTCAAGCCGGGCATCGCGACCACGGATGTGGATCGCGCGGCCCGCCGCGTCCTCGAGGCGCACGGACTGGGCGAGGCGTTTGGCCACGGAACCGGCCATGGCCTCGGCCTCGACGTTCACGAGGAGCCGCGGGTGACGCGGCCGCGCGCCGATGTCGCGCCGATGCCGCTCGAACCGGGGATGGTCTTTACGATCGAGCCGGGCGCGTACCTTCCTGGATGGGGGGGCGTGCGGATAGAAGACGATGTGCTGGTCACGGCCCGCGGGTGCGAGGTCCTCACATCGGTGCCATACGCCCTGATCCCTGACTGATGACCGTAGACGAGATCAAAGAGATTCTCGAACTGATGCGCGAGCACGAGCTTGCCGAGTTCGAGCTGCAGCGCGACGGCGAAACGCTTCGCCTGCGCAAGCATTCCCCCAACCAGTGGGCCGGTGCGATGCCGGCCGTGCCCGCGGTGGCGCTCCACGCGCCCGCGGCTGCGGCCCCGGCGGCGGCGCCGCCGCCGACCAGCGGCGACGCCGCGGTCCTCGAGCCCGCCAGCGAGGACGTGGACCTGGCGATCGTCAAGTCGCCGATCGTCGGCACGTTTTACCGCTCGTCCGAGCCCGGCGCGGCGCCGTTCGTCGACACGGGCCAGACGGTGCGCAAGGGACAGGTCCTCTGCATCATCGAAGCGATGAAGCTGATGAACGAGATCAACGCCGAGTGCGACGGCGAGATCGTGAAGGTGTACGTCGAGAACGGTCAGGCCGTTCAGTACGGCGAACGGCTGTTTGCGATTAGACCGAGCTGATGTTCAAGAAAATCCTCATCGCGAACCGGGGCGAAATCGCGCTGCGCATCATCCATGCGTGCCGCGAGCTGGGCGTCAAGACCGTCGCCGTCTACTCCGAGGCTGACGAGAACTCGCTGCACGTGCGGTTTGCCGACGAGGACGTCTGCATCGGCCCGGCCCGCAGCGCCGACAGCTATCTGAACGTGCCGGCGATCATCAGCGCCGCCGAGATCACCGGCGCCGATGCGATTCATCCCGGCTACGGCTTCCTCTCCGAGAGCGCCTACCTCGCCGAGGTCTGCCAGGCCTGTCACATCCGGTTCATCGGCCCCGACCCGAGCGTCATCAAGCTGCTCGGCGACAAGGCCCGGGCGCGCAAGGCGATGAAGAAGGCCGGCGTGCCGATGCTGCCCGGCAGCGACGGTCCCGTCGAGAACGAAGAACAGGCGCTGAAGGTCGCGCGCGATATCGGCTACCCGGTGATCGTCAAGGCCGTCGCCGGCGGCGGCGGCCGCGGCATGCGCGTGGTGCGGACGCCGGACGAGTTGCCGCACCTGCTCCGGACGGCGACGCGCGAAGCGGAAGCCGCCTTCGGCAACGGCGACGTCTACATCGAGAAGTATCTCGACAACCCGCGGCACATCGAGTTCCAGATCATCGGCGACCATCACGGCAACCTCGTGCACCTGGGCGAGCGCGAATGCTCGATTCAGCGCCGCCATCAGAAGCTGCTCGAGGAGTCGCCGTCGCCGGTGCTGAGCGAAAAGGTTCGACGCCGGATGGGGAGCCTCGTCGTCGACGCGGCCAAGGCCGTCCAGTACACCAACGCCGGCACGTTCGAGTTCCTGATGGATGGGGAAGGAAAGTTCTATTACATGGAGACGAACACGCGTCTCCAGGTGGAGCATCCGGTCACCGAGATGGTCACCGGCATCGACATCGTCAAGGAGCAGATCCGGATCGCCGCCGGCGAGCGGCTGTCGTTCCGTCAGAGCGACATCACGTTCACCGGCCATTCCATCGAGTGCCGCATCAACGCGGAAGATCCCGTGACGTTTGCGCCGTCGCCCGGCCTGATCCACGCCTGGAGCGTGCCCGGCGGCCCAGGCGTCCGCGTCGACACGTTCGCGCACTCGGAGTGCACGGTGTCGCCGTATTACGACTCGATGATCGCGAAGATCATCGTGCACGGCCGCGATCGCGCAGGAAGCGATCGCCCGGATGCGCCGGACGCTGGAGATGACGGTCATCGAGGGCATCAAGACGTCCGTGCCGCTGCACCTGCAGATCCTGAACGATCCGGATTTCAGGCCGGGCCGCCTCGGCACCGGCTTCATGGACCGGTTCATGCCGGCGCCGAAGACAGAAGCAAGCTGCGCCGAAGTCCGGCCTGAGTTGACTATCGGACCGGAACGGGACGGTCCGCGTCACCGGGTCGCCGCCGGCGCTCGACTTCGCTTCGAGAGAGAACACGTAGCGGCCTGGCGGTAATCCGGCCAGCGGGAGTTGCGGTTCGACTCGCAGCATGTTGCCAGTCTTCTTCAGGTCCGTCCGACGAGACCGTCGCTGATGCCACCGGGATCACCTGCGCCGGCTTCGCTGCGCAGCACCGCGGTGACCTCGATGTCGTGGGGCTTACCGCCGGTCGTGCTCATAGATCTCGGCGTAGACGGACACGATGTCGTCTGTTCGCGAAGACCGCTCCGTCGTCGGGCCGCGGAGTGCCAGCGCCTCGAGCGGATCGCCGGCAGGCAGGAACACGCCTTCGGGCTCGTCTGCGGCCACGAAGCACGAGACCGCTCATCGCCAGGTCCTTCTTGCTGAAGTCCGGAACATCGAGATCGTAGATGACGCTGCCGCCGCGCTGTGCGGTGCCGACGGCAATCGCGGAGCTGATAGCGTCCCGGCTTAGATCCGTCTTTGTCAGCACGCGCAGACCGTCGCGCTCGACGTCGGCGCGGCGTTCTGGCGGGAATGGTGATCGTGCCGACCTGGGCGGATTTGCGGCAGCGCGCTTCGCGCGGACGTCGGTCGCCACGAGCCGCACGTCGACCGGGCCACGCAAAGCGCCGTTCGGCCGACTCGATGAGGCCCGAGCGCCTGCGGATCCATTTCCAGGGCCACGGCAATCGCCGCCGTCTTGCCGCTTCCCTTGAACGGCGCCGCGAAGGCGCGAAGCGGGACGCCGCCGCATCGGGACGGGACTGGCGAGCGCGGACTCGACGCCGGGGCGACGTCCGGGCGGCCTGACGGTGTCCTTGCCTTTGAACGGGCGCGACGTAGCCCTCGCGCGCGTGCACGCGCAGACCCGGCCGCTTCACGCGTCACCTTGACCGGCACGTAGAGGCCGTCGTCCTTGTCCTGCCGAGGAATTGAAGCCGAGCATGTAGTAGACGCTGTTCTCCTGCACGAGACGCGTGAAGGTGTCGCCGAAGTTGTTCGAATTGACGTGCGCGAAGCCGCCGGTGGCCTCCGCGATCGTGCGCAGCTCCATCGTTGGCCTCCAGACCCGACCGCCTGCGGCATCCACCAGGATGGATCGGGTAGATCGCGATATTGCCGCGCGTCGCGGCGGTCATGGCGGCGTGCGCGAGCTGGGCGGCGGGTTTCATCGACGTTCCACGATAGTCCATGAAGTCGGTGGCGTCGAATCCGATCGCCTCGCTGATCAGACCATGGCCTTGCGCCGGCCCGGCGTTTTGATCAGGAACTCGGTCAGATCCTTGAGCCGGCCCATCCGATTGACGGCGTAGAGCGGCTCGCGGCGAGACTGCATCTCGTTGTTAAACGGAGAGGCCGAACCCGGAGATGGTTGTCCCAGTTCGCCCTCGCCGTAGCCGATGAAGCGGTCGATGCCGTTGATGAGCAGCCGGCGGTTCGACGTGAAGTCCTGGCCGGAGTTCGTATGGCCCCGATCGAGCAGCATCACCGCCGCGACATCGCCGGGGCCGAAGTGCTCGTCGAAGAACCGTCGCAGGATCCGCTTCGGCATACATGCCGTTCTCGGCGCTGATCGAGTCGAGCACGATGAGATAGATGCGCCCGTCGCCTTCGTTGGTGACGACGTCGGAATCGGCAAGGTCCGGCAGCTGCCGCTCGATCGGGATGTCGACGGCTTCGAAAGTGGTGACGGCCTGCGGCTTCCCCTTTTCGACGATTTCGAAGTCGTCGGCGGTCAGCCCGCGAACCGGATTGCCGTCTTCGTCGGTGACGACGGCGTCGACCTGAATCGCGCGGACGCCGGCGCGGAACGTGGGGGTCGGTTCCTGAGGCTGCCGTGGTCGGGCGACTCGCGCCGACGAGAATCGGCGCGCACGCGATGGCGACCAGAAGGACGGTCCGGATACGGTTCATGAAGATGCCCCAGTCTACCCGCTGAACCATCGCTGGCCGCGAGCGCAGGCGTGGCTAGCGGACGCGGAAGGGGATGGTCCGCACGACAGGTTCTCCACCGGCGCTCGACTTGGCTTCGAGCGACAGCACGTAGCGACCAGGCAGAGAGTTTACCGATCGGCAGTTGCGCATCGAATCGCAGCGTGCCGCCGTTCTTCGTCAACTCGTCGGACGAGCGGGATGCTGATGCCGACCGGCGTGACGTCGCCGGCCTCGCTGCGCAACACCGCGCTGACATCGATCGTGTGGGCGCGCCCGCCGGTCGTGTCGTAGACCTCGGCAAACACGGCACCCGATCGCCGTCTCTGAAGACCCGCACGGTCGTCGGCGCCTGGATCGCGAGCGCCTGCAGGGATCCCCGCTGGCAGGAACACGCCTTCGGGGTCCTCGGCCCGCGAAGCACGACGCCGCTCATCGTCAGTTCCTTCTTGCTGAAATCCGGCACATCGAGATCGAGATGCACGCTGCCGCCGCGTTGCGGCTGCCGAGCGCGATCCGAAGCTGATAGCGGCCGGGCTCCAGGTCGGTCTTGCGTGAGGATATGCAGACCCTCGCGTTCGACCTCGGCGCGGCATCGGCGGGAACGGTGATGTTGCCGACCTGACGGATTTGCGGCAGGACTTTCGCGCGGACGTCGGTCGCGACGAGCCGCAAGTCGATCGAATCCGCGCAGCGCGCCGTTGGCTGATTCCTCGCCAGTCCCAGCGCTGCTGCGTCCATCTCCAGCGCGACCAGCGACTGCGGCCGTCTTGCCCTTGCCCTTGAACGGCGCCGCGAAGGCGCGAATCGTGACGCCGCCGCACGGGGATCGGGCTGGCGAGCGCTGCTCCGACACCGGCGCGGTTCGCTCTGGGCGAGTGACGTTGTCGCTTGCCCTTTGAACGGCGCGATGTAGCCCGTCGCGCGCGTGCACCTTGCAGGCCCGGTCGCTTCACGGTCACCTTGACCGGCACGTAGCAGGCCGTCATCCTTGTCCTGTGACGAGTTGAAGCCGAGCATGTAGTAGACGCTCTGTTCCCGGCACCAGGCGCGTGAACGAGTCGTTGAAGTTGTTCGAGTTGACGTGTGCGAAGCCGCCGGTGGCGTGCGGCGAGCGTGCGCAGCTCCAGCGTTGCCTGACTGAGCGCGCCAGGCGCTGCTCTGACCACACGTTCCGGTGTCCGGGCCCGACACGAGCATGTCGGGGGACGCGCCGCCGGGATGAATCGGATAGACCGCGATGTTTCCTCGCGTCGCTGCGGTCATGGCGCGTGCGCGCAGTTGCGCCGCGGGAGTCATCGCCGTGCCCTTGTAGTCCTTGAAGTCGGTGGCATCGAAGCCGATCGCTTCGGTGATCAGCATCATCGCCTTGCGACGGCCGGGGATCTTGATCAGGAATTCAGTGAGATCCTTCAGCCGGCCCATGCGATTGCGCGAGCCCAGGACCTGGGATTCGTACTGGGCCGCACGGCGCTGGACGCTTTGGTGCCCGCTGCCGGCCGCTCTGTGGGGCTGGCGAATAGGCGACGCGGAACCTGGTACGCACCGCTTCGCCCTCCTCGTTCTCGTTGTAGCCGATGAAGCTGTCGATGCCATCGATCAGCAGGCGCCGGTTCGACGTGAAGTCCTGGCCCGGCAGTTCATGTGGCCGCGATCGAGCAGCATGACGGCCGCGACTGTCGCTCGGGCCGAAGTGGTCTGTCGAAGAACTTCGCGCAGCTCATTTCTTCGCGTGCCGCGGCGTTGGCGCGCTGATCGCGTCGATGGCGATGAGGTAGATGCGCCCGTCGCCCTCGTTGGTGACGACGTCGGAGTCGGCCAGGTCGGGAGGCTGGGATCTCGATCGGGATATCGACGGCTTCAAATGTCGTGATCGGCTGTGGCTTGCCCTTCTCGATGAGCTCGAAGTCGTCTTCGGTGAGGCCGCGGACCGGGTTGCCGTCCTCGTCGGTGACGACGGCGTCGACCTGAATCGCGCGCACGCCTGGCCCGGAACGTGGCGACGGGTTCCTGGGGATCTGGTTGCGGCTCTGGCTGCTGCGGCCGTGTTTGTTGCGGCCCTGCCTGTGGCCGCGCCTGTGATCCCCGGCCGGACTGACCAGCGGTGAGGATCGCGGTCGACGCGAGGATGGCGACGAGGACGAAGCGAAGTGCCTTCATGGATGTCGCCGATATTGTACCGGTGAACGCCGCCTCGGGCCGCGAAGTAAGCTGCCAGAGGTGAGCGACCTCCCGCGCCCATCCCCTTCACGCGATCGTCGACATGCACGTGGCGTCCAGCGCCGGGTGGGCGCCGTTGGACCTCGCGCGCGCATTTCTCGATGGGGGAGCGCGCGTGCTTCAGCTTCGCGCCAAGGAACTGGCCTCTGGAGCGTTTCTGGAGCTGGCTGAGCGCCTCGTCGCCCTGGCGAGAATACGAGGCCGCGAGCGTCATCGTGAACGACCGGGTCGACGTGGCTCGTCTGTCCGGCGCGCACGGGGTTCACGTCGGCCAGGAGGATCTGCCCCCTGCGGCCGCGCGTGAGCAGCTCGGGCCCGCCGCGATTGTCGGCTTCTCGACCCACACCGTGGCGCAGGTTGAAGGCGGCACTGCGAACCGCTCTGTGACCTATGTGCGGTCGGGCCTGTGTTCGGACGTCGACCAAGGACACTGGCTACAGCGCAGTTGGGCTCGATCTCGTGTCGGCAGCGTCGCGCCTGGCGGGCTCGATGCCGGTCGTGGCGATAGGCGGCGTGACGCTCGACAACGCGCGATCGGCGATCGCCGCTGGTGCAGCCGCCGTGGCGGTCATTTCGGACTGGTTGTCGGCGGCGACCCGGAGGCTCGCGTCACAACGTATCTGCGCGCGCTGGAGTGAGTTCGGGCGCGTGGCTATTCGCCGAGATACGCCGCGCGGACCCGTGGATCGCCGGCAATGGCCGCGGCGCTGCCTTCGAGCGTGACGGCGCCGGTCTCGAGCACGTACCCGCGATCCGAATGCTTGAGGGCCGCGTTCGCGTTCTGCTCGACGAGCAGGACCGTCGTCCCGGCGGCCTTGATCTCGTCGATCGTTGTGAAGATCGTGTGGCAGACGATGGGGGCGAGGCCGAGGGACGGCTCGTCGAGCAGCAGCAGCTTCGGCCGCGACATCAGCGCCCGCGCGATCGCCAGCATCTGCTGCTCCCCGCCTGACAACGTGCCCGACCGCTGCTTCACGCGCTCGCGCAGTCGCGGGAACAAGGTGAAGCCGCGCTCGATGTCGCTGCGGATCTGCGCCTGATCGCGGACCCGGTACGCGCCCATTTCGAGATTCTCGAGCACCGTCAGGTTGGCGAAGATCCCGCGCCCTTCTGGCGCCATCGAGATGCCGCGCCCCACGAGCTGGTGAGCGGGCAGGCCGGTGATGTCCGCGCCCTCGAAGCGGATGCGGCCGCTGCGCGGCGTGAGCAGGCCGGTGATGGCGCGCAGCGTCGTGGACTTACCGGCGCCGTTGGCGCCGATCAGCGTGACGACCTCGCCGGCCTCGACGCGCAGCGACACGTCGCGGAGGGCGTGAATGCCGCCGTAGTAGACGTTGACGTTCTCGAGCGTCAGCATCGGTCGTCCGGCTCTCAGGCGCCGCCGAGGTACGCTTCGATCACTTTGGGGTTCCTCTGGATGTCCGCCGGCGGCCCGATCGCAATCGTCTCGCCGTAGTCGATGACGTGCACCGTCTCGCAGACTCCCATGACCACCTTCATATTGTGCTCGACCAGCAGGATCGTCAGCGCGAACTCGTCGCGCAACCGCCGGATCACGCGCATCAGATCGAGCGCCTCCTGCGGATTCATGCCGGCCGCCGGCTCGTCGAGCAGCAGCAGCCGCGGGTCGGTGGCCAGCGCGCGGGCGATCTCGAGTCGGCGCTGGCTGCCGTAGGGGAGGCTGGTGGCCGTCTCGTCGGCCAGGTGCTGGAGATCGAAAATCTCGAGCAGCGCCATCGATCGTGTCCGGATCTCGCGTTCCTCCTCGTGATGACGCGGCGTGCCGAGGATCGCGTCGGCGAGCGTCTGTCGGCTGCGGAGGTGCCGCGCCGTCATGACGTTCTCGAGCACGCTCAGGTCGGGAAAGAGGCGGATGTTCTGGAACGTGCGCGCGATGCCGAGGCGCGTGATCTCGTACGGCTTGCGCCCGTCGATGCGGGCCCCTTCGAAGAGCATCTCGCCGTCGGTCGCGTCGTAGACACCGGTCAGCAGGTTGAAGACCGTGGTCTTTCCGGCGCCGTTGGGACCGATGAGTCCGTACAAGGCGCCGCGTTGCACCTGCAGGGTGAGCGCCTTGACGGCCGTCAAGCCGCCGAATTGCTTGGTGACGGCGCGTGTCTCCAGCAGGGCCGCCGGCCATCACTTGATCGCCGCCGCCGGGCGGTCCTGGCCGCGCCGCCGCAGCCAGGCCAGCCGAACTCGCGCCGTCCGAACAGCCCCTGCGGCCGGAAGATCATGGTGAGAATGAGCAGCAGGGCGTAGGTCGACCATGCGGAGGCCGGGAAACTGCTGATCCAGGCGGCGAAGGGCTTCGGGCAGGATGGTGAGTGCCGTCGCGCCGAACACCGCCCCGCTGATCGAGCCGATGCCGCCGATGACGATCATCACGATGATTTCGATCGAGCGAACGAAGTTCAGGTTCTGCGGGTTCAGCGGATTCGCGAACAGCTGTCCCGACAGGCCGCCGGCGACCCCAGCCAGCGCGGCGCTGATGACGAATGCCAGGACCTTGTAGCGCGTCGTGCTGATCCCCATCGCCTCGGCAGCGATTTCGTCGCCGCGAATCGTCGCCAGGACGCGGCCGAACGTCGACGCCGCGATGTTCCGGACGATCACGATGGTCAGGACCGCCACCGCAAAGATCCAGAAGAAGTTCGTGATCGGGATGGCGGCGGTAAAGCCGGTTGCGCCGCCGACCGCAGGAATATTCAAGATGATGACGCGGATGATCTCGGAGAACCCGAGCGTGACGATGGCGAGGTAGTCGCCACGAAGGCGCAGCGACGGGATGCCCACTGCCAGACCCGCCAGCGGCGGCGGCCGCCGCGCCCGTCAGCAGGCTGATCGTCATCACCACCGCCGCTCCGACCGCATCGTCCAGGGACGATCCGACCAGGCCGGCAATCGCGCGGCCGTAGTAGACCGTGACGAACGTCGCACTATAGCCGCCCACCGCCATGAAGCCGGCATGGCCGATGGAGAACTGACCGGCGAGCCCGTTGATCAGGTTCAGGCTGACGGCCAGCGTGACGTTGATGCCAATCAGGTTGAGGATGCGCGCGTAGTACGCGTTGATGCGGAAATCGCCGAATCCATACTCGAACAGGTAGTTCAGGCCGAGCAGGACGCCGACCGTGGCGGCCGTCGCGAGGATCTTCGTCGTCACCCGCATGCGAAGGACGGGCGTCCTAGACCTTCTCGACCGTCGCCGTGCCCATGATGCCGGCCGGCCGGAAGAGCAGGATCAGAATGAGCACCGCGAACGCCGCGGCGTCGCGGTACGTGGAGTAGGCCGTGGCGCTGAGCCACGTCTCCAGCAGACCGATGAGCACGCCTCCGATCATGGCGCCCGGAATGTTGCCGATGCCGCCGAGAACCGCCGCGACGAACGCCTTGAGGCCGGTCATCAGTCCCATCAGCGGATCGATTCTCGGAATGGCGAGCGCCACCATCACGCCACCCACCGCCGCGAGCGCCGAGCCGAGCGCGAACGTGAAGGCGATCACGTAGTCGGTGTTGATGCCCATGAGTTTGGCCACCGACAGGTTGAACGAGGTCGCACGCATCGCCTTGCCGATCCGCGTCCGATGGACGATGAACTCGAGCCCGAACATCACGACGATGGCGACGACGATGATGAGCAGGTTCTGGTTGGTGATCTGCACGCCGCCGACCGAGTAGACCTCGGCGCGAATCATCTGCGGAAAGAATCGCGGATTGGCGCCGAAGACGACCTGACCGCCGTACTCGAGCAGCAGCGAGACGCCGATGGCCGTGATGAGCGACGTCAGCCGCGAGTGGTGGCGTACCGGGCGGTAGGCGAAACGCTCGATGAGCACGCCGATGACGGCGCAGATCGCCATGGCCCCGAGCGTGACGACGATGGCGCCGAGGATCGAGGGGGAGGCGTCGAGGTCGAGCGCGTTGGCGAGGTAATAGCCGGCGAAGGCGCCCAGCATGTAGACGTCGCCATGCGCGAAGTTGATCAGGCGCAGGACCCCGTAGACCATCGTGTAGCCGAGCGCGATGAGGGCGTAGATCGCGCCGAGCGACAGGCCGTTGATCAGCTGCTGGAGAACAGTGTCCACGCTAGCCGGGATTGATCGTGGTCTTGTAGATGAACTTCACCTTGCCGTTGGCGTAGGTCACCTCCTGCACGACCGCCGGCTTGTCGACGTTGCGCTTGGCGTTCATTTTCAGACGCCCGGTGACGCCGGGGACGTCCGCCGACGCGATCGCGTCGCGCAGCTTGGGCCCCTCGGTGGACTGGGCGCGGGTCAGCGAGTCGGCGAGCACCTTGATCGCGTCGTAGGCGAGCGCGGCGATGGCGTCGGGGTCGCGGTTGAAGCGTTTCTTGGTAGGTGCTGACGAAGTTCTGGACGATCGGATCCGGGTTATCGCCGGAGTAGTGATTGGAGATGTACGTGTTGTTGAGCGCTTCGCGGCCGTTCTGCAAGGCGTCGCCGACCCAGCCGTCGCCGCCAAGGATCGGCATCTTCATGCCGAGCTCGCGCGCCTGCCGGGTGATGATCGCCGCCTCGGAGTAGTAGCCCGTGGCAAACAGGGCGTCGGGCTTTTCGCTGCGGATGCTGCGTGAGCACGGCCTTGAAGTCGGCGTCGCCGCTCGAATAGCTCACCGGCGGCAGGACCTGGCCGCCGAGCCGGGCGAAGTGCTGCGCGACCGAATCGGTGAGGCCGACGGAGTAGTCCTGCGATGTCGTTGAGAATCGCGACCTTGCGCGCCTTGAGGTCGTTGTAGGCGAACTTGGCGAGCACCTCGCCCTGGAACGGGTCGATGAAGCAGACGCGGAAGACATAGTCGCCGACCTCGGTCACCTTCTCGTTGGTCGAGGCGGGCGTGATCATCGGAATCTGGTATCGCTGCGAAATCGGGGCGGCGGCCAGCGAGCGGCGGCTCGCGACCTCGCCGATCACCGCCACGACCTTGTCCTGCGTGATCAGCTTGGTGACGGCGTTGGAGGCTTCCTCCGGCTTGCTCTGGTCGTCCTCCACGAGGAGCCGCAACTTGGCGGCCGAGGACGCCGCCGGCGGCGTTCAGCTCGTCGACGGCGAGCTCGGCGCCTTCCTGCGACGATTGCCCGAACGAGGCGCCGTCGCCGGTCAGCGAACCGTAGAAGCCGACGACAATGTCGCCGGTCGTGTCGGCGGCTCCGCCCGACTTGCGCTCGCACGCGACCGTGGACGACAACACGGCGGCGAGGAGCAGCCACGCGGTCGACGCGCACGCGCGATGCTCGAGGCGCTGAACGATGTCTCATGTCCTTGGAGAATCTGGTAACTGACGTGAAAAGTCAACGCAGCAGTCAGAATGACCCGTTCGGCAGATCGCGCCGGCTCTGGGGCGAATCGCACGGGAGACACGATGATGGAACGGTCAGGCGTGCAGCGGACGCGTGCGCGCCAGGGTACGGACGCAGCATGAGCGCACGGGTGCTCGACGGACAGGCGCTCGCCACACGGATGCAGGAAGAGATCAAGCCGCAGGTCGAAGGCGTTCACCGCGCAGCACGGACGGCCGCCCGGGCTTGGCATCGTGCTGGTGGGCGACGATCCTGCCTCCCAGGTCTACGTCCGCCACAAGGTGAAGGCCGGCACCGCGGCGGGCTTTCGCGTGGACCTCGAGCGGATGCCGGCGACGGCGTCGCTCGACGACGTGCTCGGCCTGGTCGAGCGCTGAACGAGAGCGCGGTGCACGACGGCATCCTCGTGCAGTCGCCGCTGCCGAAGGCGATGGGCGCGGGGGCGGAGCAGCGGGTCTTCGACACGATCGCCGTCGAGAAGGACGTGGACGGGTTCAGCGCCGAGAGCGTCGGGCTGCTCGTGCAGAAGCGGCCGAAGCTCGTGGCCTGCACGCCGAGCGGCGTCATCGAGCTGCTCGATGCGCGAGAAGCATCACGATCGCCGGCACGCCACGCGGTCGTCATCGGCCGGAGCGACATCGTCGGCAAGCCGATGGCGATGCTGCTGCTGCACCGCGATGCCACGGTGACGATTGCGCATTCGCGCACGCCCGAATCTCGCGGGGGTCTGCCGGCAGCGCGGACATCCTGGTGGCGGCGGTGGGCAAGGCCGGCCTGATTCGGCGGGATTTCGTCAAGCCGGGCGCCGTGGTCATCGACGTCGGCGTGAACCGCGTGGCCGACGCGGCCGTCGCTGCCGGACCTGTATCCCGAATCCCACCCGCGGCTCGCGCGTGTTCGAGTCGAAGGGCTCGCTGCTCGTGGGCGACGTGCATCCGGAGGTCGCCGACGTCGCCGGCGCGTTGACGCCGGTGCCCGGCGGCGTCGGTCCGCTGACCATCACCATGCTGATGCAGAACACCCTCGCGGCGGCGCGGGCTCGCGTTGCTGGCTAGAGATCGCGCGCCCTCGCGTGTGCCGCTTGCCTCCTCAGCCCGTCGGGCGTGGCGGCGCAGGCGACTGTCCGTCGAGGCGGTCAAACTGGCCGAGGCAGGAGCGAAGGCGCTCGCTGAGCGCCGCTTCGCCGACGCGCTGTCGTCGTTCAGCGGCGCTGCGAAGCTGGCGCCCCGCAACGCGGCGATCGCTTTCGGCGTCGGCGTCAGCGCCTACATGCTGGGGCAGAACGCCGAGGCCGAGCGGCAGTTCCAGCGCACGCTATCAGCTCGATCCGTCGTACACCGATGCAGCGTTCTTCTGGGCGAACTGCAGTACCGGAGCGGCCGGATTCGCGATGCGGTCGCGACGTACAAGCGGCGCTGAAGCTCGGCGCCTGGCGACGCGCGGCTGAAGGAGAAGGTTGCGCAGTGGTCCGCCGAGGCGCGCAGCGAGAGCAGGTTCGCGGAAACGCGCGGTGTCCATTTCCGGCGTGCTTTTCGAGGGCCCGGTGCGATCAGGCGCTGGCTCGCCGGGCCGTCGAGCATGCTCGAGGCGGCCTATCACGGATCGGCGGCGTGGAAAATCGGACCCACCGGCATGGACTGACGAAGCCGCCGTCGCCTTGAATGATCCTGTCACGACAGCCGCTAGATCCAGGATCGGCGCCTTAGCGTTTGCCGTTATCCTCCTCAGCCCGTCGGCTGTGTGATGGCACAGGCGCCCGGCCGCCGGCGCCCAGTTCAGCACCGCGTTCCATCAGCGGATCGGCGTTCGGTACGCAGGAGTTTCAGGATCAGATCGCGCGCCGGTGATATCCGTCAGGTGGGGGTGGACATCAGGCGCTTGTAGAGCTCGTGTACCTGCGCGTTGGTGGTCGCGACAAGTCCATCGGTCTTGATCACGTGGTCGGCGCGCCGAACCTTCTCCTCGAGGGGCAGCTGCGCGCCGATGCGTTGTCGGGCTCGGCCTCGGTGATCCGGTCGCGCGCGATCAGACGGCGGATCTGGGTCTCGAGCTGGCAGGCGGTGACGATGACGACGTCGTAGTCACGCTCGCGCCCGGCCTCGAAGAGCAACGGGACATCGGCGATCGCGAAACGATGCGCCGACGCGTCGAGCGACGCGAACCAGCGGTCGATCGCCGCGATCACGCCGGGATGGATGATTTGCTCCAGGTCGTGCCTGGCCTGAGCGTCGGCAAACACCACGTCGCCGAGCTTTCGCCGGTCCAGGCCGCCGGTTGACGTCGAGCACGCCCGGGCCGAACCGGGCCTTCACGGCCTCGAAGCCGGCCGACCCCGGCGCGACCGCGTCGCGCGCGAGCACGTCCGCGTCGATGGTCGGCACGCCGAGCGCCGCGAACACGGCGCGAACGTGGCTCTTCCCAGTGGCGATGCCGCCGGTCAGAGCGACTCTCTTCATGCCGATCATTAGCTCTCCGCCACGGTCGTTTCTTTCGCCGGCGCGATCCGTTCCTCGATAAATGTATTCCACTCGTGGCACTGCGGGCACTGCCACAGCAGTTCGGTGCTCCGGTACCGGCAGTGCGTGCAGACGTGCGGGTCGAGGTAGAACACCGCGTCGCGCGTCAGCGCGACGTAGCGCCGGACGAGGTCGGCGTTCAGGCCCAGCTCGAGCAGCGCTCGCCAGATCTCCTGGTGAACGACCAGGCCGTGCGGGTTGTGGGGCAGCGACGAGAGCAGCAGATCGAAGGCGTCGCGCGCGTTGCCGGCCGCCGCGTAGTGGCGCGAGAGCGCCAGACGCGCCCGCCAGTCCTGCGGATTGCGTGCGATGAGCTGTTCGCAGAGCGCGACGAATCGCTGCGGCGCTCCAGAGGCCTTGTAGGCCCGCTCCAGGCGTTCGAACGCCAGGTAGGCACGCTCGGGAATCGTCTGCACCAGCCCTTCCCAGGCCGCGATGGCCGCGGGAATGTCGCCGCGCTCGAAGTGCATGTCGCCGAGGTTGAGATGCGCCGGCGCCGTCTTCGGATCGATGTCGATCGCTTCGCGAAACATCGCGGAGGCCGCCACCGTGTCGCCGCTGCGCGCGGTTTCGGTGCCGAGCTGGTTGCGAAGGAATCCGAGGATTTGCTGATTCTCCGCCCGGTGCTGGCCGTCGATGCGCGCAATCTGCGCCCGCACGCGCTCGGCATCCGCCCACTGCTGCTGATCCTCGTGCAGTTTCTGCAGGTTGACCAATGCGTAGCGATTCTCCGGATCGAGCTGGACGACCTCCTGGAACGCTTCGAGGGCGCGATCGACGAACCCGCCATGGCGGAAATCGAGCCCCAGGCAGAGCAGGACGTACGCGTGCTCCAGCCGCGTCAGGTTGGTGCGCTGCAGCAGCGTCTGGTGCACCGTGATCGCCCGCGCCACCTGACCCTTCTGCCGGTACAGGTTGCCGAGAATCATCTGAATCTCGAGCGCGTCGGTGTCGGTGCTGGTGGCGGCGGTCAGCTCCTCGATCGCCTGATCGACCTGATGCTCGGTGAGAAAGTTCAGCCCGAGCATGTAGTGCGGCGTTTCGCGCAGCCGGCGGCGATCGATCCATCGGCCGTCGCGCAGCTTGTACCGCTCCCATGCCTTGCCCACGACAAGGCCAGCCAGAAGCCCCAGCAGGGCGGCGAGGAGCGGAAGGTAATCGACCACGTGTTGGATTGGGAGTCGAGCCGTCAGATCATCTCAGTGCGCCACAGATCGTGCAGGTGGACCACGCCCAGCACTTTCTGCTCGTCGTCCACGACGACGACGGACGTGATCTTATGGCGTTCGAGCGTATTCAAGACCTCAGCGGCCAGCGCCTCGCGCGGGATCGTAACCGGATTGCGGGTCATCACGTCAGCGGCCCGTTGCGCGAGCATGTTCGGCGTGTCGGCCATGTGTCGCCGCAAATCGCCGTCGGTGATGATCCCGACAAGACGGCCAGCCTCGTCTGTCACACAGGACATGCCGAGCTTCTTGCGCGAGATTTCGTAGATCACTTCGCGCATTTCGGCTGTGGCACCGACGCTCGGCGCCTGGTCGCCCGAATGCATCAGCTGGCCGGCGCGCATCAGCCGCTTTCCGAGCTTGCCCCCGGGATGCAGGTTGGCGAAATCCTCCTGGCGGAAGCCCTTCGTCACGAGCAGCGTCATCGCCAGTGCGTCGCCGAGCGCGAGCGCCGCCGTCGTGCTGGCGGTGGGAACGAGGTTCAGCGGGCAGGCTTCTTTCGACACGTGGCAGTCGAGGGCGACGTCGGCCGCCTGCGCGAGGGTCGATTGCGGCTCGCCGGTGATCACGATCAACCGCGCGCCGAGCCGCTTGATCGTCTCGAGCAGCCGCAGCAGCTCCTCGGTCTCGCCGCTATGCGACAGCGCGACGATCACATCATCGGACTGGAGGACGCCGAGGTCGCCATGGATGGCCTCGGCCGGATGAAGGAAGAATGCCGGCGTGCCGGTGCTTGAAAACGTGGCCGCGATCTTCCGGCAGATGATGCCGGACTTGCCCATGCCGGTGACGATGACGCGGCCGTGGCACTCGAGCAGCAGGCGAACGGCGCGCTCGAAGCGTTCGTCGAGGCGGTCGACAAGCGCCAGGATCGCGGCAGCCTCTGTCTGCAGGACCTGGCGCGCCAGTGCGAAGTCCGCCGCCACCGTCTTGTTCACGCGCGGACTCCCGAGGGTACGGCCGCGGCTTCGCAGGAATCGCGCGTTCACGGGCGGCCGCGTCGATGCGCTGGAGCTTGCGGATGAGCGGCTCGAGGTGACCGAGGCGGAGCGCATTCGCGGCATCGCTCTTGGCGCGCGCCGGGTCCTCATGGACTTCCATGAAGATCGCATCGACGCCGGCGGCAACGCCGGCGGATGCCAGCGGCTCGATGTACTGCGCCAGGCCGGAGGTCACGCCGTCGCCCGCGCCCGGCAGCTGCAGGCTGTGCGTCACGTCGAAGACGACCGGGTAGCCCAGCTCGCGCAGCATCGGGAACGCCCGCACGTCAACGACCAGGTCGTTGTAGCCGAAGCTGACGCCGCGCTCCGTCACGAGCACGCGCTGGTTGCCGGACGCCGTGACCTTGGCGATGGCATGGCGCACGTCGTTCGGCGCCAGAAACTGTCCCTTCTTGATATTGACGACGGCCCCCGTGCGCGCGGCGGCAACGAGGAGATCCGTTTGACGCGACAGAAACGCCGGGATCTGAATGATGTCCGCCACCGTGGCTGCTGCCGCCGCCTGTCCGGGCTCGTGGATGTCCGTGAGGATCGGCAGTCCTGTTCGCGCCTTGATGTCGGCAAGCGCGCGAAGTCCCGCGTCGAGCCCCGGGCCTCGAAACGATGACCCGGACGTCCGGTTCGCCTTGTCGAACGAGGCTTTGAAGATGACCGGTGCGGAGCAGCGGCTGGCGATCTCCCGGATGGCCACCGCGAGATCGAGCGCGTGCGCAGGACTCTCGATGACACAGGGGCCGAGGATGAAGGCGAGCGGCTGCCCGCCCCCGATCGTGAAGGCTCCAACCTGTACCGGATGCACGCCCTTATTCTAGCGGCTCGCTACCGATACTCCGGCAGCTGGTCAGCATCCCCGTCTTGTGGCGGTACGCCGCGTCGACGAAGCCTGCGAACAGCGGATGTGGACGCAGCGGCCGTGACTGGAATTCCGGATGGAACTGGACGGCCAGGAACCACGGATGCGACGCGAGCTCGGCGATCTCGACGAACTTGCCGTCAGGTGAACGGCCCGACACGCGCATGCCCTGTTCGGCGAGCGGTTCTTCGTACAGACAGTTGAATTCGAAGCGGTGCCGATGACGCTCGTGGATCAGCGACGTGCCGTAGACCCGCTCGGCCAGGGAACCGGGCGCCAGCTCGCATGCGTACCGTCCCAATCGCATCGTCCCGCCGAGCTCGTCGACCCCGAGGAGATCCCGGAGCTTGTAAATGACCTTGTGCGGGGCGTTCTCGTCGACTTCGGTGGAATCCGCGCCTTCCAGGTGGCAGACGTTGCGCGCGTACTCGACGGTGGCCCACTGGAAGCCATAGCAGATGCCGAAGAAGGGGACGCTGTGCTCGCGCGCGTACTCGGCGGCCTTCATCATCCCGCGCGTTCCGCGCGACCCGAATCCGCCGGGAACCAGAATGCCGTGCGAGCCTTCGAGCGCGGCCGCGCCGCCTTCCCGTTCGAGCGCCTCGGCCTCGACCCAGTTCAGCCGCACCTTGAGCCGGTGGGCGAAGCCACCGTGGTAGACCGCTTCGTTCAGGCTCTTGTACGAATCCTCGTAGCCGGTATATTTGCCGACCACGTGGATGGTGAGCTCGTCGGTGGGATGCGTGATCCGATCAACGAGCTCTTCCCAGGCCTCGGTCCGTGCGCTCGTCAGCGGCAGGCCCAGCTGCTTCAGGATGATCTGGTCGAGCCCCTCCGCCTTCAACACCAGCGGCACTTCGTAAATCGTGTCGACGTCTTTTGCGGTGATGACCGCTTCTTCGGCCACGTCGCAGAAGAGTGAGATCTTGCGCTTGATGTCGGCATCGAGGAACCGGTCCGTGCGGCAGAGCAGGACGTCGGGCTGAATGCCGATCGACCGCAGATCCCGGACGCTGTGCTGCGTCGGCTTCGTTTTCAATTCGCCGGCGGTGCCGATGAATGGCACCAGCGTGAGGTGAATGTAGAGCGTGTTGTCGCGGCCGACGTCGAGGCGGAACTGCCGGATCGCCTCGAGGAACGGCATGCTCTCGATGTCGCCGACGGTGCCGCCGATTTCGACCAGCACGACGTCCACGTCACGGCCGGCGAGACGGATGGCGTCCTTGATTTCGTTGGTGATGTGCGGAATGACCTGAACGGTCCGGCCGAGATAGTCGCCGCGGCGCTCTTTCTGGATGACCGACAGATAGATCTTCCCGGTCGTCCAGTTGCTGTTGCGCGTCGCCACCATGCTGGTGAAGCGTTCGTAGTGGCCCAGATCCAGATCCGTCTCGGCCCCGTCGTCGGTCACATACACCTCGCCGTGCTGGTACGGGCTCATGGTGCCGGGGTCGACGTTGATGTAGGGGTCGAACTTCTGCAGGGCAACGGTATAGCCGTGATCCTCGAGCAGCCGTCCAATTGAGGCGGCCGCCAGTCCCTTGCCGAGGGATGAGACCACGCCGCCGGTCACGAAGATGTACTTCACAGGCCGCCTTCCATCAGGTCGTTGGGTCATGCCACCTCACGCTCGTGTAGCTTCCGCCTTCGCGGTCGCGCTACGAGTCGGGCAGGGTTTGGCGAACGCGTTCCAGGTCTTCCGGTGTATCGACGCCGATTGAGTCGTGTTGAGTCTCCACCGCACGAATACGGTGGCCGTGCTCGAGCGCGCGCAGCTGCTCGAGCGATTCCGCCTGTTCGAGCGCCGTTTGCGGGAGCGCGGCGAGGCGGAGGAGAAAGTCGCGGCGGTAGGCGTAGAGGCCAAGATGTTTGTACGACGTAGCTTCCGCCTTCGGCGGAACATCCGCGATGATGCGGAATCGGTGCGCGCGAGAAATACAGCGCGTTATCGCTGGCGTCTACCACCACCTTCACGACGTGAGGACTTTCGTAATCCTCCTCGCGTCGAATCGGCGTGCGGAGCGTCGCCATCTGCAGAGCGGGGTCGTCGTTCAGCGCCTCGACCATGAGCGCGATGGCCGACGGTTCCACGAGCGGCTCATCGCCCTGCACGTTGACGATGATCGCGCAGGTCAGATCGCGAGCGACTTCGGCGATGCGATCCATGCCGGTCCGGTGATGTGCGCCGGTCATCCGCGCGATGCCGCCAAATCCTTCCACGGCGGCCGCAACGCGCTGATCGTCGGTGGCAACGACGACCGCGTCGATGCCGCGGGCTTCGGCCGCGCGGCGATAGACGTGCTCGATCATCGGCCGACCGGCGATTTCTGCGAGTGGTTTTCCGGGGAAACGTGTGGAGGCGAACCGGGCGGGAATGACCGCGACTGAGGTGACCTGTGCCGTCCGTTTGAAAGGATCACGGAACGAAACAGGGTGCACGGCGAATCATAGCATGGGTGCCGAAGGTGCCTGAAGGTGCCTAGCGTGCGTAGGGCAGTCAGACGCGGACGATTCGCGCTTCGCGGATGGCACTTCACCTGACGCAACTCGTCGACGACCACTTCCGGCACGGGCTGCGTCTTCTGGCTCGTCGACGATCACGACGCCAACGGCGCGGTCGCCGTCCCGACCCAGCGCGAAGGTGGCGATATTGACGCCGTGACGGCCGAGGATCGTGCCGACCTGGCCGATGACGCCGGGTTGGTCGTTGTTGCAGGTGACGATCATCGTTCCCTCGAGCGGCGCTTCAACGGCAACGCCATCAACGAGAACCAGTCGCGGCACGCTCCGCTCGAACACCGCGCCTTCGACCCGCCGCTCACCGCCCGTGGCGACCAGCTTGACCGAGATCAGGCTCGTGTAATCGCGAGGCCTGGTGCTGCGCGACTCGACGACTTCGATTCCGCGCTCGGCCGCAACCGTTCCGCGCGTTCACGAGCGTGACACCCGACGACAGAATCGGCTTGAACAGGCCGGTCAGCACGGCGTTGACCAGCATGTCGGTCCGGCTGGTCGTCAGTTCCCCGTAGTAGCGAACGCTCAGGGACCTCGCCCGGCCGTCGCTCATCTGCGCGATGAACGTGCCGAGCCGCTCGGCCAGCGTGACAAACGGCTGCAGCTTCTTGTATTCCTCCGACGACACGGACGGGAAGTTCACCGCATTGCGGATCAGGCCGTCTTTCAGGAAGTCACGAAGGGCCGCCGCGGTCTCGACGCCGACCAGTTCCTGGCCTTCTCGTGTGGACGCGGCGATGTGGGGGGTGGCGATCACCTGCGGCAGCATCTGCAGCCGGTGATCGACGGTCGGTTCCTTCGTGAAGACGTCGAGGCCGGCGCCGCCGACGTGGCCAGCCTCAATGGCGTCCGCAAGTGCCGCTTCATCAATCAGATCGCCGCGGGCGGTGTTGATAATCCGGACGCCCTTTTTCGCTTTCTGCAACCGCCCCGCATTGATCAACTGCTTGGTCTGCGGCGTCGACGGCATGTGCAGGGAAATATAGTCAGCCCGCGCGAACAGGTCATCCATCGACACGAGCTCGACGCCCAGACCGCCGGCAACCTGTTCTGAGATAAACGGATCGTGCGCGATCACGCGCATGCTGAAGCGCCGCCGCGCGGCGCGCGACTTCCTGGCCGATCCGGCCCAACCCGACGAGGCCGAGCGTCTTGTCGCGAAGTTCCTCGCCAAGGAACTTCTTCTTCTCCCACTTGCCCTGTTTCATCGCCGCGTCGGCGGCGGGAAGATGCCGGGCAAGCGCCATCATCAGTCCCATCGCCAGCTCGGCGACGCTGATGCTGTTTGCGCCAGGCGCATTCATGACGACGATGCCGCGCGCGCTGGCGGCGGGGACGTCGACGTTGTCCACGCCGGTGCCGGCGCGGGCGATCACGCGAAGCGTCTTGGCGGCGGCGATCAGCTCCGCGGTCACTTTCGTGGCGCTCCGCACGACGAGCGCGTCGGCATCGGCAAGATCGTGTGCGAGTTGGTCAGGTGCCCGGCCAGTGCGGGCGTCCACGTCCCAGCCTTCTGCTTTCAGAAGTTGAAGTGCGGAATCAGGAAGGTCGTCGGCGACAACAATTTTCACGATCTGACCAGAGAAGTACGGCGCTCGTGTCTGAGTGCCGAGGGATACCGGCGAGGTACGAATAACGCCGATGTCTGAAAGTATAATCTTCGGTTGTCGCTGTGCGTTGAGTAGACGACCGCACGTCGCCAGCGACAGAAGATAACGGGAAGGTCACGTCCGCACAACGATGGTGCAAACCGCTAAATGCCGTGGAATCGGCTGCGGTACGCGGCGTACGCGGCCCCTTTTCAACAGGGTTTTCCACAGAAACTGTGAGTATTCTGATCGTCGGCTGCGGGATCGTGCCCTAACGGGCTACGAAGCCACGAAGAGCATCGAAGCACGCGAAGAGATCGACTGAACATCGTTTTCTTCGTGTCTTCGTGTCCTTCGTGGGTTAGTATGAGGAGTTCATGAATCGCAAAGTGACAGTCGTTGGAGGCGCCGGCAACGTCGGCATGACCGTGGCCCGCGCGATCGCCGAGAAATCGCTTGCGGATGTCGTCATCATCGATATCGCCGAGCAGAAGGCCGCAGGCGTCGCGCTCGACATTTACGAGACGTGCCCGATCATCGGCTCGGACTCGCGCGTGATTGGCGGATCCGACTGGAACGCCGCCGCCGGCTCCGACATCGTCGTCATTACGTCCGGCAAACCGCGAAAGCCGGGCATGAGCCGCGACGATCTGGTGCGCGACAACTTCGAGATCATGAAGAGCATCGCGCCGAATCTGGTGCAGTACTGCCCGAACGCGATCGTCGTGCCAGTCGCCAACCCGCTGGACGCGATGTCGCAGGCGCTCTTCCGTCTCACGAAGTTCCCGCGCGAGCGCGTCATCGGGATGGCCGGCGTCCTCGACTCCGCCCGCATGAGCACGTTCGTCGCGATGGAGCTGAACGTCTCGGTTCAGAACGTCCACTCGTTCGTGCTCGGCGGCCATGGCGACACGATGGTTCCGCTGCCGCGGTTCTCGACGGTGGCCGGCATTCCGCTGACCGAACTCCTGACGAAGGAGCGGATTGACGCGATCGCGAAGCGGACCGCGGATGGCGGCGCCGAAATCACGAAGCTGGTTGGCACGAGCGCCTGGTATGCGCCCGGCCAGGCCGCGGCGGAAATGTGCGAGGCCATCCTCAAGGACAAGAAGAAGATCCTGCCGTGCTCGGTCTTCCTCCAGGGTGAATACGGGATTCGCGATCTCTTCGTCGGCGTCCCGGTGAAGCTCGGTGCGCGCGGCATCGAACAGATCATCGAGATCAAGCTGACGCCGGAAGAAGATGCGGCCCTGAAGAAGTCCGCCGCGTCGGTCAAGGAACTCGTCGATGTAATCGGCATGTAGAAGCCGACCTCAAGGTCGGCCTCTACCGCTCCCTTTGATACGATTTCTCTTTTGTGAAAATTCACGAATACCAGGCAAAGTCAGTTCTCGCGCGTTTCGGTGTGCCGGTACCGCGGGGTGAGGTGGCGTTCTCTGCTGCAGAAGCCGGAGATGTCGCCCGTCGTCTCGGCGGCGACCTCGTGGTCGTCAAGGCGCAGATTCACGCCGGCGGGCGGGGCAAGGGCGGAGGCGTCAAGGTGGCGCGGTCGGCCAATGAGGCCGAGCAGATCGCCAAGCAGATGATCGGAATGACGCTGGTCACCCATCAAACCGGCCCGGACGGGAAGACAGTCGGGCGGGTGCTGGTCGAAGAAGGGGTGCAGATCGATCGGGAGCTGTACCTGAGCATCGTGATCGACCGGGCGTCCGCGAGCCCCGTGGTGATCGCGAGCGCCGCCGGCGGGATGGACATCGAGGAAGTGGCGGCCTCGGATCCTGAGAAGATTCTCCGCGAGCACATCGACCAGGCACCGGCATCGTCTGCCTTCCAGGCCCGCAAGCTCGCGTTCGGCGTGGGTTTACCGGCACCAACGGTGCCGAGGTTCGTGAAGGTTCTGGAGGCGGTCTACAAGGCGTTCATCGAAACCGACGCGTCGATGATTGAGGTCAATCCGCTGATTCTGACCAAGGGCGGCGACCTGCTGGCGCTCGATGCCAAGGTCAGCTTCGACGACAACGCCGTCTATCGTCATCCCGACTTGAAAGAACTGCGCGACGTCAGCGAGGAGGACCCGCTCGAGGTCGAGGCCTCCAAGTTCTCGCTCAATTACATCCGGCTCGACGGCACCATCGGCTGCATGGTCAACGGCGCCGGCCTGGCGATGGCGACGATGGACATCATCAAGCTCGCCGGCGGAGAGCCCGCCAACTTCCTCGACGTCGGAGGTGGGGCGAATGCGGAGCAGATCAAGAACGCCTTCCGCATCCTGATGGCGGACAAGAACGTCAAGGCCGTGCTCATCAACATTTTCGGCGGAATCCTCCGATGCGACGTGCTGGCGGCAGGCGTCATCGCCGCGGTGACCGAGCTCGGCGTGCGCGGTGCCAATCGTCATTCGGATGGAAGGGACCAACGTCGAGGAAGGCAAGCGGTTGCTCCGGGAGAGCGGTTTGAATTTCACAACGGCCGATTCAATGGGCGAAGCGGCAGAGAAAGTCGTCGCGCTCGCGCGCAACTCATGACTCATTACTCAGAACTCATACTGATTTGGCTGTCCTACTCGACAGAAACACTCGCCTCATCGTGCAGGGCCTGACCGGGCGCGAAGGGACCTTCCACGCGAAGGCGGCCGCGGCGTACGGCACCACCGTCGTCGGCGGCGTGACGCCAGGCAAGGGCGGGACGACGCACGAGGGCTGGCCCGTCTTCAACAGCGTGCACGATGCGTGCGGGAGACCGGTGCGAATGCCACCGTGATCTTCGTGCCTCCGCCGTTTGCGGCCGACGCCATCATGGAGGCCGCCGATGCGGAGATTCCGCTGGCGGTCTGCATCACCGAAGGCATTCCGACGCTCGACATGCTCAAGGTGATGACCTTCATGAACGGGTCGCCATACACGTCTGGTTGGGCCGAACTGCCCGGGTGTCATCACCGCGGGTCAGGCCAAGGCGGGGATCATCCCGGGCCATATCTGCCGTGAAGGGCGGGTCGGTATCGTCTCGAAGAGCGGGACCTTGACCTACGAAGCGATTCACCAGCTTTCGAGGCAGGGAATGGGGCAGACGACCTGCATCGGCATCGGGGGCGACCCGCTGATCGGCACGAGCTTCATCGACGCGCTGACGCTCTTTGCGGCGGACCCCGACACAGAAGCGGTCATCATGATTGGCGAGATCGGCGGCACAGCCGAGCAGGAAGCGGCGGCGTTCATCAAGCGCGCCTTCAACAAGCCGGTCGTCGGATTTATCGCCGGCCAGACGGCGCCGCCTGGACGACGAATGGGCCATGCGGGCGCGATCATCGCCGGCGGTCAGGGAACGGCTGCCGAAAAGATGGAGGCGCTGACGCAGGCCGGCGTCCACGTCGTCAAGAGTCCGGCGGATATGGGAACACAAATGCGAGAGGCATTGGGACGATGAGCACGGAGCGGACGTTCGCGATCATCAAGCCGGACGCGGTGGAGCGCCGGCTGGCAGGAAAGATTCTGGCGCGCATCGAAGAAGCCGGCTTCACCGTTCGAGCGATGCGGCTGCAGCACCTGACGAGGAAAGAAGCGGAGGGGTTCTACGCGGTCCACCGCGAGCGGCCGTTCTTTGGTGAGCTGACCGAGTTCATGTCGTCCGGCCCGTGCGTGTTGCTTGCCCTCGAGGCGCCCGACGCAATCCGCAAGTGGCGCGACACGATGGGACCGACCGATCCGTCGAAGGCGGCGCCCGGCTCATTGCGGCGAGACTTCGGCGAATCGATCGGGCGAAACGCGACGCATGGATCCGACGCTCCGGAGACCGCCGCGTTCGAACTGGGGTATTTTTTCCGCGGGATGGAGCTGATCTAAGGGAAGGATGGGCCGGTTTCTCATCCTGGCCGGACTGGTCATCGCGGGCGCGGGCCTGCTGATGACGCTCGGCCTTCCGCTCGGCCGGCTGCCTGGCGATTTTGCCGTCAAGCGGGGCAATTTCAGCTTCTACTTTCCTCTGGCGACGTCGATCCTGGTGAGCCTGGTGCTTACGCTGGTGATGATGTTTTTCGGACGGAAGTAGCGACTTTCGTTCTTTGACGCGAAAGGTTACGGATGCCCTCGATAAAGGCAGACCGCTGGATCAAGAAGATGGCCCTCGAGCACGGCATGATCGAGCCGTTCGAGGATCGTCAGGTGCGAAAGGGTGTGATCTCCTACGGGCTGTCGTCCTACGGCTACGACATCCGTGTCGCCGACGAGTTCAAGGTATTCACCAACATCAACAGCACCGTCGTCGATCCCAAGAACTTCGACGCGCGCTCGTTTGTGGACGTCAAGGCAGACGTCTGCATCATCCCGCCCAACTCGTTTGCCCTCGCCAAGACGGTTGAGTACTTCCGGATTCCGCGGAACGTGCTCACCATCTGCGTCGGCAAGTCGACCTACGCCCGCTGCGGCCTGATCGTGAACGTCACGCCGTTCGAGCCGGAATGGGAAGGGTTCGTGACGCTCGAGATCTCGAACACCACGCCGCTGCCGGCGAAGGTGTACGCGAACGAAGGAATCTCGCAGGTGCTCTTCTTCGAGAGCGACGAGGAGTGCGAGGTCTCGTACGCCGACAAGGCGGGCAAGTATCAGAAGCAGCAGGGCTTGACGCTGCCGCGACTGTAGATGGCCCGCACCGAGCCGGCGCGCGGCATGCGCGACTTCCTGCCGGAAGACGTGCGGCGGCGCGAGTACGTCATCGGCATCATCAAGCGCGTCTACGAGCGCTACGGCTACGAGCCGCTCGAGACGCCCGCCGCGGAGAACCTCGAGACCCTGATGGGCAAGTACGGGGACGAGGGCAACCAGCTCATTTTCAAGATCTTGAAGCGCGGCGAGCACGAGGCGAGCGGCCAGGCCGACCTCGCGCTCCGCTACGACCTGACCGTGCCGCTGGCCCGCGTCATCGCGCACCACCAGGCGAAGCTCCCGCGGCTGTTCAAGCGCTACCAGATCCAGCCGGTGTGGCGAGCGGACCGGCCGGCGCGCGGCCGCTTCCGCGAGTTCTATCAGTGCGACGTTGACTTCCTCGGTTCGACGTCGCCGGTGGTCGAGGCGGAACTGTGTGCGGCAGTGGCAGAGGTGCTGACGGAGCTGCGGATTCAACGACTTCAAGATCCGAATCAATCACCGGCAACTCTTGACGTCGCTGCTCGACTGGCGTTGGCATCGCTGAGCGCGCTGCACGGCCAGCGCATTGGTGGCGGTCGACAAGTTGGACAAGATTGGGCGCGACGGGGTCGACTGCGGAACTTCGAGCAGCGTGGCGTGTCGAGCCGCGTCTGGCGTTGAGGCTGCTCGACGATCATCTGCGAGCCGTCGAGGCGCAGCGGCGGCATTGGCGCAACTGACCGGCCCTACTTGACGACGCGATGGCACGCGCACGGCCGTGCGGACAGCCGTTGCACAGATCGTGCGCGAAATGCATCTCGTTAACGAGAACACTGCGGCGCGAGACGGCGTGCGAGCTGGATTTCACTCTCGCGCGCGGGCTGTCCTACTACACGGGCGCGATCATGGAGATCAACGTCGCCCGATCTGGCCGGAAGCCTCGGCGGCGGCGGCCGTTACGACAACCTGGTCGGCATGTTCCTCGGCCAGAGCATCCCGGCCTGCGGCTTCTCGCTGGGCCTGGAGCGCATCCTGGTCGTGATGGGGGAGCGCGGGAATGTTCCCGGCCTCGCTGGCGACGACCCCCGCCGATGTCATGGTGGCGGTGTTCGACGCCGAAGGACATGCCTCACGCGATGCGGGTTGCTGGCGTCGTTGCGCGAGGCCGGGCTGCGCGTGCTCGTCTACCCGGACGCCGACAAGATCGGCAAGCAAATCAAGTACGCTGATTCCCGCGGCATTCCCTTCGTCGCCATCCTCGGGAGCGACGAGATCGCGAACGGCACCCTCACGGTTAAACACCTCGCGGCGAAGACCCAGCACGACATACGAACAGGGCAGTGCCGGCGCGGAGATTCTCAAGGAACTGAAGCAACGTGGCTGAACAACTGGGCGAACTGACACGGACACACACTTGCGGCGCGCTCCGCCCGGACGATGTCGGCGCGGACGTCGTGCTGCTCGGCTGGGTGCATCGCGTCCGCGACCTGGGCGGCCTGCTGTTCATCGACGTCCGGGATCGCGCCGGCGTCACGCAAGTGGTCTTCGACAAAGACGACGAGGCGCAGATGGCCAAGGCAAAGCGGCTGCGCTCCGAGTTCGTCATCGGCGTCAGCGGGCGGGTGCGCCGCCGATCGGCGGACACCGTGAATCCGAAGCTGGCCACCGGCGAGGTCGAAGTCGTCGTCCGGCAGCTGGTGATCCTCAACGAGGCGAAGACGCCGCCGTTTCCGATCGCCGACGAGACGCCGGTCGCCGAGGAAGTGCGCCTCAAGTACCGGTATCTGGATTTGCGGCGCCCGCGGCTCCAGACCAACATCGTGCTGCGGCATCGGGTGACGTCGGTGATGCGGCGGTTTTTCGACGAGCACGGCTTTCTTGAAATCGAAACGCCGATTCTGACGAAGTCGACTCCCGAAGGTGCACGCGATTACCTGGTTCCGAGCCGCGTTCACCCTGGCGAGTTTTTTGCCCTGCCTCAGTCGCCGCAGTTGTTCAAGCAGATCCTGATGGTCGCGGGAATGGACCGTTATGTACAGATCTGCAAATGCTTCCGCGACGAGGATCTGCGCGCCGATCGGCAGCCGGAGTTCACACAGGTCGACGTCGAGATGTCGTTCGCGCGGCCGGAGACGATTTTCGGCGTCATCGAGCCGTTGATGAAACAGGTCTTCGCCGTGGTCGGCCGCGAGATCACGACGCCGTTCCCGCGCATGCCGTACGCCGAGGCGATGGCCAGGTACGGCTCCGACAAGCCTGACCTGCGCTGCGGGATGGAGATCCAGGACTTTCGCGAGTTCTTCCGCGAGTCGAGCTTCCGCGTCTTTCGCGAGATCGTGGCGAATGGCGGCACGGTCCGCGGGTTCGTCGTGAAGAATACCGGCGGGTATTCGCGGAGCGAGGTTGACGGGCTCGTCGATCAGGCGAAAGCGCTCGGCGCCACCGGGCTCGTGTGGGCGCGGCGGCTCGAGGACGGGTCGATTACCAGCTCAATCATGAAGGCGATGGGCGAGGATGCCGTTCGCCAACTGCTGGATGTCGCTGGTGTCGGCACGGATGAACTGCTTCTGGTTGCGGCAGGCAATCCCGACCCGACCTCCAAGCTGCTCGGACAGCTGAGGTTGATCCTGGCGAAGAAGGACGGGTTGCTGCGCCCGGATGACTACGCGTTTACCTGGGTCGTGGATTTTCCGCTGGTGGAGTGGGACGCGGAGGAAAAACGCCACGTGTACGTGCACCATCCGTTCACCTCGCCCCACGAGGACGACCTCGGCAAACTCGAGTCGGAACCCGGCGCGGTCCGTGCGAAGGCCTATGATCTGGTGTTGAACGGCAGCGAAATCGGCGGCGGCAGCATCCGTATTCACGATGCCGGTCTGCAGCGTCGGATCTTCTCGCTCCTCAACATCAGCGATGAGGATGCGCGCACGCGGTTCGGGTTTTTCCTCGAGGCGCTCGAATACGGGACGCCGCCCGCACGGCGGAATCGCGCTCGGCCTCGATCGCGTCATCGCCATCCTGGCGGCGGAAGCCTCGATCCGCGAGGTCATTGCCTTCCCGAAGACGGCCGCCGCCGTGGACCTGATGTCGGATGCGCCCTCGGCGGTTGACGCACGGCAGCTCAAGGAATTGCACATCCAGATCACGCGCACATGAAGAAGATCGCCGTTCCGCAAGCAGGCATCGAAACGCTCTACGGCCCGCACGACGCCAACCTGAAGCACATCGAGTCGCTGATGGACGTCGAGATCCGGACGCAGGGCGACGAGCTCATCGTCGAAGGGACGAGAGCGTCGGAACAAACGGTCGAGCGCCTGTTCCAGCAGCTGGCGCAGTTGCGCGACTCCGGATATGAGCTTGCCAGCGCAGACGTCAAAACGGCGGCGGAGCTCGTCGTCGACGATCCAAACGTCGATCTTCGCGACTATTTCGTCAAGCAAGGGCCGGCCGCAAAGCAGGCGCTGGGCACCAAGCGCCGGGTCAATCCCAAGAGCCCGAACCAGAAGAAGTACCTCGACACGATCGAGAAGCACGACATCGTCTTCGGCGTCGGGCCTGCTGGCACGGGCAAGACCTATCTGGCGATGGCCCAGGCCGTCAGCTATCTGATGGCGAAGAAGGTCAGCCGGATCATCCTGGCGCGGCCGGCGGTCGAGGCAGGCGAGAAGCTCGGCTTCCTTCCTGGGGATCTGCAGGAGAAGGTGAACCCCTACCTGCGGCCGATGTACGACGCGCTCTACGACATGATGGAAACCGACAAGGCGGCGCGGCTGGTCGAGCGCGGCACAATCGAGGTGGCGCCGCTGGCATTCATGCGCGGGCGGACGCTGAACGACGCGTTCGTCATCCTTGACGAAGCCCAGAACACCACGTCGGAGCAGATGAAGATGTTCCTGACGCGCCTCGGGTTCGGATCGAAGGCCGTGGTGACGGGCGACATCACCCAGATCGATCTGCCGAACCCGAAGCTGTCGGGCCTGGTCGAGGCGATCAAGATCGTCCGCGACGTCGAGGGCATCGGCATCGTCTACTTCGACGACAAGGACGTCGTTCGCCACAAACTGGTGCAGCAGATCGTCAAGGCTTATGAGGCCCACTCGACGCCGCGCGCCAAAGATCAGGCTTCCTAAAACGTCTCAGCGCCGCCTTTCGGTCGACGTCGTCGTCCCGGCGGGGGTTCGTGCGCCTGGGCTTGCACACTGGCTCGAGTCCGTGGCGCCGGCGCGCGCACGAGGTACAGTCACCATTGCCGTGGTCCCCGACCGGCGTGTGCGCGAGCTGAATCGCCGCTACCGGCGAAAGGACGCGGCGACGGATGTTCTTTCGTTTCCGGCAGATGAGCCGGGCGATCTGGGTGACGTCGTGATTGCGCTCGGTGTCGCGAAACGGCAGGCTGGAGCAGCCGGACACAGCCTTGGCACCGAATTTCGGGTGCTTGCCCTGCACGGACTGTTACACCTTCTTGGCTATGATCACGAGCGCGACACCGGTGAAATGAGACGACTCGAGCAGCGGCTGCGCCGTGCCGGGCGGTCTACGCGAAGGTCTCATCGAGCGTGAGGCACCGCGAGCCCACTCGTCTCGATGACACCCCTTGCGATCTTCCTGCTCGGATGCGCCACCGTGTTTCTGGGTGCCGTCCAGGCGGCCTTCAGCGCGTTGATGCGGCTGTCGCTGCGGCTGATGGCCGAGCGTGGCGGGCGCAGCGATCGCCTCGGCCACTATCTCGACGATCCAGTCCAGCTGTTCCTGCCGCTGCGGCTTCTGCTCGGGATCTGCATCGTGGGCGCGGGCGTCCTCATTGCGCGCGTCAGCGACATTCACAACGCGACGTCGGTTGCCGTCTTCGTCGTGTCGCTGATCGCGTTCGTGGTGCTGTGTGAGCACGTTCTGCCGATGCTGATCGTGCGTCACGACCCGGAGCGAGCGCTCGACCTGATGCTGCCGGTGTTTCACGCGATGGCGCAGGTGCTGCTGCCGGTGACGGCGACGATGATCCGCCTGTGCGGACCCCGGCGCGAACGTGAGGCGGGCAATGGCGGCAACGGCTCCGAGTCGGAGGCCGAGACCCCGGCGGCGGAGACGGAATCGGCAGCAGACGACGACATCTCGGAGGCGGAGGGGCGCGAGCTGCTGCAATCGATTGTCGACTTCACCGAGACCGTCGCGCGCGAGGTGATGACGCCGCGCCCGGATATCGTGGCCGTTCAGCGTGGACACCTCGCTGGCGGATCTGCGGGCGTTGTTTCGCGAGGAGCAGTACTCGCGCATGCCCGTCTATCGCGACAGCCTCGACAACATCCTCGGCATCGTCTTCGTCAAGGACATGGTCGCGCTTCCGCCCGACGCCGCGCCTCCGCTGACGACGCTGATGCGATCGGCGCACTTCGTGCCGGAGAGCAAGCGGGTGTCGGAGCTGTTGAAGGAGATGCAGCGCCGGCAGCAGCAGATGGCCATCGTGGTGGACGAATACGGCGGCACCGCCGGACTCGTGACCGTCGAGGATCTGCTCGAGGAGATCGTCGGCGAGATTCGAGACGAGTATGACGTCGAGAGCGAGACCGTCACCGACGAAAGCGGCGGCGTCTTCACCTTCAGCGGCAAGGTCAGCGTGGACGAAGTCCGCGAGCGCCTGGACGTCGAGATCGAGCGCGAAGGGTTCGAGACCGTCGGTGGGTTCCTGCTCTCCCATCTCGGGCGGATGCCGTACGTCGGCGAGATCGTCGAGATCGACCAGCTGGTCTTCGAGGTGCTCGAGGTCGAGCGCCGCCGCATCACCAAGGTGCGCGTCCGGCGCCGGCCGGAAGAGGCAGAGGACTCGTAGGTCCGCGTGGCATGATGCGTGGCGCGGACCACGCCACCCCATCGCGCTGGCGCGATGGGGACCCGGGGTCAGGTCCGCGTTTGCGCGCCTGACAAGGCTCGCCCCACGGTCATGAAATCAGGCTTCGTCTCCCTCCTCGGCCGGCCGAACGCCGGCAAATCCACGCTGCTCAATCGCATCGTCGGTCAGAAGCTCGCCATCGTGTCCGACAAGCCGCAGACGACGCGGACGCGGGTTGTGGGCGTGAAGAACTACCCGGATGGGCAGGTTGTCTTTGTCGACACGCCTGGCGTGCACAAGCCGACGCACCGTCTCAACGTGCGGATGGTGGATATCGCCCTCGAGTCGATGCGGGAAGTCGACGTGCTGGGGTTGATCGTCGATGCATCGGTCAAGCCCGGCGGCAGGCGACCGGTTCATGCTCGACCTGATCAAGGGGACGACACAGCCGGCGGTCCTCGTGCTCAACAAGGTCGACCTCGTGGCCAAGAACCGGCTGCTTCCGCTGATCGATCACTATCGTCAGGAGCACCCGTTCGTCGAGATCGTTCCCGTGTCGGCGGTGGACGGCACCAACGTCGATGTCCTCGAGCGGCTGTTCCTGCAGTACCTGCCGGAGGGCGAGCCGCTGTATCCGCCCGACTACCTGACGGATCAAACCGAACGGTTTTTCGTCGCGGAAATCGTTCGTGAACAGGTGCTGCAGAACACGCATGACGAGCTGCCGTTTTCCACGGCGGTCGTCGTCGACAAGTTCGACGAATTGGCGGACGACGGCAAACGCGTTGACCTGTACTGCACGATCCTCGTGGACCGCGAGTCGCAGAAGCCGATCGTGATCGGAAAGGGCGGCGCGATGATCAAGCAGATCGGCACCGCCGCCCGCGCGGAGTTAGAACGGCACCTCGAGAAGCACGTCTATCTGGACCTGCACGTGAAGGTGAAGTCCGAGTGGCGCGACGACGAGCGGATGCTGGACGAGATCAAGGTCCAGAACAGGGAGCCTTGATAGATGAAAGGCCGACCCGAATGTCGGCCTCTGCCAGTTGTTACGGGAATCGGTAGAACCTGCTGATGGCTTCGACGGTCTCGCGAATCACCTTCTGGCCCTGCCGCTGAATATCGGCCGTCACCGGTACTTCGGTCCCGGACTGCGGGCCCGTCTCCAAGGTCGAACTGCCATCTCGACGCATCGCGATCGCGTCGAACACGTAGTAGCGCGTGGCGTCCTCCAGCAGCGCGCCATACACGGCTCCGTAGCTTGCGGCCACCATCCGGGCGCCTGCGCGCGGGCGGCGCCGCGCCGTGCGGCTGCGCCAGCGGCTCCCCGAAGAACGATGCAGGCGACGTTGGGCTCGTGCCCAGCAGCCGATAGAGCGTCGGCGTGATGTCGGTCGAGTAGGCCGGCCCGTCTCTCATCCCAGGTCCACGCGTTCCGCAGAGCGGGCGGCACGTGGACGATCAGCGGCACGCGCACGATTTCCGGGTGCAGAGAGTAGGCATGTCCCATGCGCCCTTCCTCCCGAGCGAGTCGCCGTGGTCCGACGTCAGGATGATCACGCTCTGGTCGTAGAGGCCCCGCGCCTTGAGATCGCTGACGAACTCGCCCAGGCAGCGTCGAGACGGCGAACGCGTGAGGCGACCGGCGCGTAGAAGCCCGTCGTAATCGCCCTCGTCGACGGGCGCGCGCCCTCCCGCGTGACGACCGAGACGTGCACGTCCTGGGGCAGCGAATACGCGAAGACCGGTGCCGCCGACGACGGCCGAGTCGGCCAGCCGGGACCGAATCTCTGCGAGCGTCCGGCACATCCGGAAGTCCTTCACGGGCACGCCATGCGTCAAGCGGTTCGCGGTTGTCTGAGCGGCGGCAGGATCACATCCATGATGTGGTCCATGCCGATCCACTGCTCGTACTGCTCGTGCGCCAGGAGTTTGGCCAGGGCGTTCATCCGCGGGAACGAACGTGACGTACTGCTTGTGCAGAATCGGACCGCCGACCCAGAGCGACGGGCACGGAGAGCCCGGTCGCCCCGTACTGCGTAAACGCATTCCTGAACACGAGGCTGTCCTGTGCGAGCGCGGCGATCGACGGGCGTAAACGTCACCGCCGGGTTGTAGGGCGAGAGGTAGTCGCGCCGGAGGCTGTCGACGACGAACACGAACACGTGGGGTCGCTGCGGCCGCCAGGACTGCCGGTCGAGTGGCGCCAGGTCGACGTCGACGGCTTCAACCTGCGTGTCGCGCGGGATGTTGGTTTGTGCGTGCAGGAGCCTGGACGAATGTCACCGACGCCTTCCGTCCGGACGTCGCCCTCGAGCATTTCGGCCAGCCACTTTCCGGAGGCGTTTCGCAGCGACGACGCCTGAACTGGCGTGACGGCCGACTGCAGAGCGACGTGCCCGCCGAGGAGCAGGCCGACGAAGGCAAATGAGATCCGGGCGCCTCCGTCGGAGAAGCGCCGGCTGAGCGTGAGCGCCGCCGACAGCGCCAGCAGCCAGGTCAGCGCAACGCCGGTGCGCAGGAGCACAAAGTTCCAGTCAGCGGTGCGGCTGGCCGTTCGCGACCGCGACGGCAAAGCGCGAGGAGACAAGCCAGCCAGAGCGCGAAGCCCCACCACTGGGCCGCCACCCTCGGCGACAGCGCGGAGAGCGCCCTGACGACGCCATCGTCAGGGCCGTCGCCGCGCCGGACCGCGGGCGACGATGGCGCATGCGAGCGCGACACCCAAGCCCGAGGCCGATCGCGATGGCGAGCGACCCCGCGGATCGAGATCGACGCGCAGAACGGTCGTCGAGACAAAGACGGCGAGCACGGCGGCGAGCAGCCCGGTGCCCAGCACCGCTTCGGCCACAACCGGCCGGGAGCGTCAGCGCCGCGGCGCCGCGAACGGCCGGCGAGCGCCGAGAAACGCGGCCGCGGCGAACAGGCAGATGCAGCCGCAGGCTTTGCAGAACGTCGGCTGCCGGGCGCTGCGGACAGGCCGTCAAGCCAGGCCGCAGCGCCAGCGTGGACGAACGTCACGCCGGCAGCGGCAGCAGGCAGGCGACCAGGTCGGCACGCGACCGATCGCGAGGTCGACCGTCGTCGGGTCGCACGGAACGGCACGGAGTTCCGCTGACCGCGCAGCACGCAGGATCAAGAGACACGCCGGCGCCGAGCGGTGAGCCAGCGCCGCAGTCGTCGTGTGAGGCGCCGGACAGCGGCGCCGCAACGGCCAGGAGCGCCGTGGCCGCGAGCCAGACGATCGCGGCCGCCCAGGTCCGTGCTGAAGCGCGGCCGGATCGACGCTCCAGACATCGCGCCGCGCCCCATGCGGCGAGGCAGGAGCAGCCGATACCGCGCGTGCCAGTCCGCGAAGCACTGCCAGCGGCGCAAACAGCCGCGGCGCCAGAAACTGCTCCTGAATGAAGGCCTGGGACGCCAGCACGCCGTAGAGGGCCGTGAGCGCCCAGAAAGCGACCGCGAGGAAGTAGGTGACAGCCGCCGGCGCTCATTGCGGCACCGGGCGCGTGCGTTCGAGCCACACGGCGACTTCTTCCTGCCGCGTCGGTGCCAGTGCCAGGAAGCGCTCGAACCGGGCTCGCGCGCGTCGCCCGGTCGTCCGTCCGCGAAATTCGCGTACGCCGAGCACGAGATGGACGTCCGGATACTCCGGCGCGATCGCGAGCGCCTGCTCGAGGACCTTCGCCGGCTTCGTCGCGCGCTCGGCCGCGTTGTAGGCCCGGCCCAGGAAGAGCAGCAGGTCGGGGTTCGCCGGGTCCACCTCCACGCAGCGTTCGTAGGCACCGAGCGCCCTGACGGGATCGGGGATCCGGTCGTACGCGGCCGCGAGCATCGGGCAGGCGTCGCTCGGCGTGGGCGACGTGCGGAACACCCCTTCCCAGGCCCGCGCTTCTCGCTGGGGCCGTCCAAGCTCGTGCTGAATGCGCGCCAGCCGGTCGAAGTAGATCGCCTGCGTCGGGCAACTGCTGCGTCAGACGCTCCGTCGGCTCGAGCGCGTCGGCGTACCGTCCGGCCGAGAAGGCGACGCTGGCTCGCGTCGATGTCGCGGAGCGTCGCCGCATCCGCCGTCACGCGGTCGGCGCTGGAGCGGGCGCGCGGTGCCGAGGAGCGTCCGGTAGTACAGCCGCCAGGAGCACCGAGCGCGACGCCACAGCCGAATGACAGGGCGGCGCATCAGAACCTGTAGGCCGTGCCGGCGGTCACGGTCGTCTGCCACAGCGGCGTCCTGAGCGCGCGCTCCTGCCGGCTGGTGCTGACCGTGATCATCACACGGGTCCGCGGCGACGACATCGAGGTTCGCTTGCCCGCGCACCGTGTTCGACCGCAGCTGAATCGAGTCGCCCACGCCCCGGGGCTCTTCACGATTGAACCCGTGGCTGTAGGTGGCGGCGACGATAGCTCGTGCCCGCGCCGCCGAGGTATCGCCGCGACTCGGTGTGAAACGACCACGAGTTCGACTCGTCGCCCGGCACGAAGAACGACGCGCTCCATGAGGGCCCACTGACCGCAGGTATTTGGTCGCGCTGCCGACGTAGATCGAGACGGGCGCGGAGAACTGGAGCCGACGATAGCCGCCCGACACCTCGATGCCGTGCCCGAGACTCTGGTACAGGTCGAAGGCCGCGCGGTAGTCGGGGAACAGATCGCGGCGGGTTCCGGTGCCGACGCCCACAAACGCGTACGTGCCTGCCCGCAGACGGGGATAGGCTTCGACCTCGATGAGTTGATCGCGTGTAGCCGAACCGCGCCGCGTTGGTCGCCCCGGACGAGGACGCTGCCGCTCGGGGTCTCGCGTCCGATCGACGTCGTCGAATTCGTGCCACGGGGTCGCCGCCGTCATTGAAGGCGTCGATGCGAGTAACCAGGTCGTCACGTTCCATGGACGCGTACGCGCGTCAAGTCGCTGCCGCATGCAGGCGCGCCTGGGGGTCTCCCGGATCGCGCGCCAGGATCTGCGCCGCAAGGTCGCTGGCCTGCGCCGTGCGGCCGGACCACCACTCGACGTTCATCAGCGCGACCCTGCGCGTCCTTGTACTCGGGCGTCTGCGTCAGCACCCGCTGCAGCTCGACGCGCGCTTCGTCGTAGCGCCCGTCCCACGAGAGCATCAGCCCGTACACCAGCCGCGCGTCCACGTCGCGCGGCGTGCTCGGAGAGGTGACTCTGCGAGGAGTCGCCAGCGCCTGTGGGCGCTGTCCCGACGAATCCGTGGCGCGGGCTCGTGGCGATCACGTCGTCCTGAGCCGATGCCGGATCCGCGCGACGAAGGCATGCATGCGGCGACGACGAGTGAGTCGTGATGCTCACGCATGCTGTTTCCTCTGGTATGAGTCAATCCAGGCAGTCGAGCTCCGCAGACGCCTCGCGCAGGTCGTCGATGCACCGCTGGTGGGCATGCCGGACTCCGGCAGCGTCGCCGCGTCGGAGAGCGCCGCCCAGATACGTTCGAACCGGGCGAGGCCCAGGACCCGCGCGCCGCCGAGGAGCCGGTGCGCCGCGCTTCGCACGGCTGGCGGCGTCGAGATGCTCCGTGATGCGCCAGGCGCTGGATGGCCTGCTCCACGCCGGTCGAGGTACTCGCGGACGAGTTCCAGCGTCATCTCGCGTCCGATGTCGGCTTCCAGCACGTCCATGCGCGGCTGGCGATGACGGTCTCGCTGGCCGGCGCCGCTCCTGGTGCGGCTCGAGTCCGATCGTGTCGTGGCCGCGCCGCAGATGCCGGTTCAGCAGCTCGGCCAGCGTCTGTGTGCGAAGCGGCTTCTCCAGGAACTCGTCCATGCCCGCCTCGCGGCAGCGCGCTCGCTGCTCGGCGCTCACGTCCGCCGTCAGCGCGACGATGAAGGCGCGCGTGGCCGGACCGCTCCTGCCGCCTGATCGCCGCGGTCGCCGCCAGACCGTCCATGTCCGGCATCTGGCAATCCATCAGGATCAGCTGGTAGGCGCCGGTCGCGGCGGCGGTCACCGCATCGCTCTCCGCCGGTGACCTCGTCCACGAGATACCCGAGGCGTGCGATCTGGAGGCGCGTGACCTGGCGACTTGCCGGATCGTCGTCGGCGACGAGCACGCGACCGCCGCGGCCGAAGTGTTCGTCTGGTCGGCGACGTTGTGCCGCGTGATCAGGCGCGTGATCGTCGCCGGCGCCTTCCTGACCCCGCATCACCGCCGCGCGCAGGCACTGCGAGCAGCTCAGCACCCTGGAACGGCCGCGGGATGTAGGCGCTGTATCCCGGCTTCGCGCACCTCCCGCGCATGACCGCGGATCCCGGAGACCGGCGCCAGGACGAGCGGGATGCCCGCCAGGCGCGGATCGGCCCTGACCGCCTTGGCGATCGCCAGATCGCCGCCCTGCGTCGCGCACGTGACCAACGATCGCGACGTCGGGCGGATGGCCGGCGGCTCTCGCCGTGCGCAGCGCTTCCGGCAGTCCGATTGCCGAACCGCTTCCCGCGACGCCCACACCGGCGGCGGCCAGCGAGCAGCAGCAGCTCGCTGCAGTGAGCGCGAGTCGTCGTCGGCGACGTAAACGCGCAGCCTGCCGACGTCGAGCCCTGTCCAGTCTCGCGGAGCGCGATCGGCCTGACGTCCTCCATGAGGCTGACGGTGAACGAGAACGTCGATCCGCGGTTCGGGGCTGCTTTCGACAGTCGACCGTCCCGCCCATCAGCTCGACGAGCTGCTTCGAAATGGAGAGGCCGAGGCCGGTGCCGGGCTTGGCCGCGAGCCCGGCTGGCTGAGGCGCGAGAACGGCTGGAAGAGGCGAGCCTGCGCGTCGCTGGGAATCCCGGGCCCTGTGTCGCTCACGGACACGTGGACCTCGATCGCGCCGTGTTCCGGCCGCGCGCGTCATCGGCGCGCACGGCCACGTCGCCGGCGTCCGTGAACTTCACCGCGTTCGAGACGAGGTTCGCCAGAATCTGGCGGATTCGTCCAGGATCGCCCGTGACGGTCTGGATGCTTCACGTCCGCGGTGTCCACGCGCAGCACGAGGCCCTTCGCGCGCTGCGGCGTCGCCGAACATGTCCGCGACGCCCCTGACGAGCGCGATCAGGTTGAACCCCTCGCACTCGAGCCGCATGGCACCGGCGTCGAGCGTCGACACGTCGAGCACGTCGTTGACGACCGCGAGCAGCGACTCGATGCTGGCGTGGAGAGCATTCGCGAACGAGCGCTGCTCGTCGGTCAGCTCGGTGCCGAGCAGCAGCGTCGAGAACCCCATGATGCCGTGAAGCGGCGTGCGGATCTCGTGGCTGGCGTGGGAGATGAACTCCGCCTTGACGACGCGCACGTTCCAGCGCGCGGTCACGCTCAGCGCGCAGCGCGGCAAGCGTCGAGGCTGCGTTGCGCGGTGATGGCTGCGGCTGCCGGTTGGCCCGTCGCGCGGCCGGCGCGCCGCGGCTTGGCCGTCTTCCTGCGTCATGGCCGGTTCGTCGTCGCGACGGGCCTGGACGCCATCTGGCTGCTCCAGTCCGCCGTTGCGCGTCATCTCACCCCACCGCGCTTTGGTGCCGGCGAGCCACTGCATCAGACCGAGGAGGCGCCAGTAGGCCGTCATCTGGCGATACCCCAGGTTCTCGGCGACGGCGGCCACGAGCAGCACGACGATCTGATCGCTGGCGCGGGTACGTGTGGTGCGAGATCTCGTCGAGCAGCAGCGAGCTGACCGACAGGAGGGTTCCGAACCCGATGTTCACAACGAGGAACGCCAGGGCGAAGTTCCAGTCGACGTATCCGGCGAGATAGCCGCCGCCGAAATAGATCCAGCCGAGGGCTTCGACGACCGGGCTCAGACACTCGAAGAGCAGCGCAAAGGGAAACGCCAGCCAGCCCGCCGCGCCGCCGCGCCGGCTGAAGAGCAGTTCGCGGTTCAGCCACAGGCTCTCGCAGAGGCCGCGCTGCCAGCGGATCCGCTGGCTCCGCAGCGACGGCGATGTTCTCGGGCGCCTCGGTCCAGCACACCGGCTCGGGCGCGAAGACGATGCGGTACGGCCGGCCGCTCCCGGCTGAGGATGCGGTGGAGCCGGACGACGAGCTCCATGTCTTCGCCGATCGTGTTGCGGCGATAGCCGCCGACCTCGATCACCGTTTCCTTGTGGAAGACGCCGAACGCGCCCGAGATCACGAGCAGGCCGTTGATCGGATTCCAGCCCAGGCGCCCGAAGAGGAACGCGCGGCAGTACTCGACGACCTGCAGCAGCGGCCAGCGGACGCGGGGCAGGCCCGTGCGCACGAGCCAGCCGTTGACGACGTCGCAGCCGTTGGCGATCCGGATGATTCCGCCGGCCGCGACCGTGCGCGGATCGTCAAGAAACGGCCGCGTGATGCTGCGCAGGCTGTCGGGGCGCAGCACGCCGTCGGCGTCGAGGGCGCAGAACAGCGGGTACTGCGCCGCGTTGATGCCGGCGTTCAGCGCGTCGGCCTTCCCGCCGTTGTGCTTATCGATGACTTTCAGCTCCGGGTACGTGGCGGAGCGGTAGACACCGCGGAGCGGCTCCGTCGCCAGGCGCCGCCGGACGACCTCCGGGAACGGTCTGCAGGCCGAACGACTGCTTCATGCAGGTCGAGCGTCCGGTCGGTCGAACCGTCGTTGACGACCACGATCTCGAAGTGCGAGTAGTTGAGCTGCAGCAGCGAGCGCACGGTGGCGGCAACCGTGGCTTCCTCGTTGTACGCCGGGATGACCAGGCGTCACCGGCAGCTCGAGGTTCGAGAACCTGGTCGAGAGTGGGCCGAGCGTCTGCCGCTGCCTGATGGCGCCGGAGGACGACGAAGGACACGACGTTGAGCGCCAGGTACACCAGGTTCGACACCGAGCAGATAGGCGAGCGACGCCCAGCCGACGAACGCACGCGAACGAACCGACGGACTTCATGCGCCTGCCTCGGCGAGCACGTGTACCAGCATGTCCCGGGCGAACGCGTCGTGGTGCTGGTCGCTGAGGCGCTTGATTCGCGACAGATCGACGCCTGGAAGCGAGCACAGCGTCTTGGCGGTGCGATAGCGCACCCACCATTCCGGATCGGACAGCAGCGGCAGGAGTGCAGGCGTAGTCGCGCGGCGGCGCCGAGTCGCCCCAGGACGTTCACGGCCTGCACGCGCACCTGCCAGGACGGGTGATGCAGGTACTCGCGAACGGTATCGAGGTCGTCGACGTCGGCGAACACGCGCAGGCAGGCCGCCAGGCACTCCACGTTCGAGGTCCGGCCGATGATCGCGCGGACGACCGGCACGGCATCGCGCGACGTGGGCCACGCTGAAGTACTGCACGAGCTGCTGCGCCCGCTCGAGCGGAACCGTGCAGCGCCGCCTCAGTCAGCGGCCGCGAGACGATGTCGGCCCCCAGATCCATGAGCATGCCGAGCACATAGTTCCTGGACCAGTCGTCCCGTTCGGCGAGTCGCGGGCAGGATGACCGGCAATGCCGCAGACCGGCATCGATGCGGGTGAGGGCGCGAGCGGCCGCGAGCGACAGCAGGCCGTCCTTGTCGGCCGTCAGGCGACACGAGCGCATTCCAGGAGTCGTGGTCGTTGCGATCACCGAGATGTCCGAGCGTCGAAACCGCCAGCAGCCGCCGGCGCAGGCTGCGTCGTTCGAGCATGCGGCGGGCCTTCGCGTCGGCGCCCGCCCGCCGCGCCACGTCGTTGAGACGCGTGCGTGATGTCGCCGGTGAACGACTCCTGCAGCTGATTCCACAGCATGAGGAACGGGATGACGTCGCGCGGCGGCGAGCTGGGGCAGCGTCATCGGGCACTTCGGCCGACTCGGCGACCAGGATCGGCAACCACAGATCGCTCGATGCGGGTCCTGCCGCTGCGTCTGGACGCGGTTGCGCAGCCGGGCGAGAAAGAGCTGCGCGACCACAGCGAGATACAGGAGGCCGACGAGGATGCCGGCCGCGATGATGAGTTCCAGGCTCATGATGTGAGTCGATCGGGTCGGATGGGGGTCGCTCACCGCACCACGCAGGTCGGTCAGCCTGTCCGCCAGCCGACGGACGCGGGCCACGAACTCTTCGGGTCGGAAGGGCTTCACGACGTAGTCGTTGACGCCAGCGTCGAACGCCCGCAGGACGTCGCTTTCCTGCGATTTCGACGTCAGCACGATCACCGGCACGCCATCCCAGCCAGGCGTTGCGCGAATCTGCGGTGATCAACTCGAAACCGCTCACGTAGGGCAGCATCACGTCCAGCACGACGACCGCCGGCCGGGGCAAGGTCTTGAGCAGCGTCTGCGCGTGAAGGCCGTCGGCCGCGGCATGCACGGTGAAACCGCGCCGCGTCAGCAGGTGCGCGACCAGCCGGGAGACGACGGGGTCGTCTTCGATCGACGAGGACGTCGCGCAACGGTGGCGCGGTCACGTTGGTCGCAGGCGGCGCTGACGATCTCTGATTCACCTGACAGATCTATCGACGCTTGCAGAGCTTGTCGTTAGCCAAACAATCGCCATCCGGAGCCTGACGCGCAGGCACTGGATGCATGGCCCTGCATGCGGCTGCATCTCGACGTGGTCGTGCAGAACTGCACGTGGCAGGTGCGAGAGACGTCTCGCGTGACGGATTGCACCGACCGGTGCCACCTTGCACCGACCTGCGAGCCCGCTTACGACTGCGAGCGGGCGAGCGCGCTCAGCGCGTCTTCGACCTGTTTCTTCGTCGCCGGCTTCGCGCAGCACTTCGGTCTTCTCCCGGATGAACGATCCCTTGCTCATCGGGACGAGTGTGCTGGCTTCAGCTTTCGGCTTCGAACAGGATCCTTTCAGGTGCAAGACCCACGAACCGTTCTCGGGCCACTGGTACGACACCACATAGACCGCTTCCGCTTTATCGACTTGCGTCAGCGTGAGCGGAACCGACTGCCGGGTTCCGTTGATGACCCCTTCGGCAGTGCCACTGATTTGGACGTTCGCCAGGTCGTCGCATACGACCGCGCGCACGGCGAGCACCGCCTTCTTGTCGAATTCTTGAGATCCTTGCTCTTCGCAATTCCTGCGGCGATCGGCGGTCCGATCTCGAGTCGGAACATCGTTCCGGCATTCGCTACTGCCGAGCGTGCGATAGTGCGATGGTCGCGGCCGAGGCGAAAGTTCTCACGCGAGACATGGCGGCTCCTTCGAAAGGCCGACCTGAAGGTCGGCCTCTACCACGACTATTAGTGCAGTTACCACTTCCAGGCGAGTTCCTCCCGCCATTTCCGCAGGGCGTCGGCGTCCAACGCCAGGATCCGTTCGCGGGACACATCCGCCGGCGGCGGCTCGAACTCCGCGATCCGGTCATAGACCCGGACGCGGTCCGACGCATCGACCCGCGATAGCAGGTGCCAGAGGGTCAGGGTATCTCGGAGGCGCGCTTCGCGAATCACGACATCGAACGCCGCCGCGCGAAAATTGTCGGTGTCGAAGAGACGGACGGAGCGCTTGAACGAGGCTGACGCGTCCTCGAAGTAGCGGAGTACCGGGTCCGATCCCGGGGAATGTCCGGCAGATTGCTCCGGCCGGCACCAGCGATTCGCGTCCCTTGTACTCGAGCGCGGCCCAGCCGCTCGTCATCCTCAGCTCGCCCGCGCCATCGTCGCCGACCGTCACCGTGTAGGCACAGCCGAGATCGACCACCGCGCTCGCCGGCGTGTCGACGATGAATAGCCGCGGTGGCGCATTGATTTCGGCGCTGATCGTGCCTCGTGCCAGGGCTAGCCGGTACTCCGAGTCGCGAACCTCTCCGAGCTGCACGCGCGTGCCCGGGGCGACGTCAACGGTGCCCAGCGTGCCGACGATGATGCGCGCCTTGGAGCCGTCCTTGGTCTCGACCCACTCGCCGGCCGCCATTCGGCGTGGCCCGCCCATCGTGTGAGCAACCTCCCATGGCTGAGGGGCCGTCTCCCGCGTCCACCAGTACGCGCTGCCGGCAACCGCGAGCATCAGCGACGCAGGCGAACGCCCAGCGCATCGCGAACTGACCAGGAAAGCCTGCCGCTGTGGTTCTGAAAGCGCGGCATCGATTCCGTTCCACACCGACGGCGGCGCGGTGACCGCGCTCAATTGCCGGACGAGGCGCGCCGAGAACTGGATGTCGTCGAGGGTGGCCCGGCACTGCGCGCACGACGCGAGATGGGCGTCAACGCGCTGCGTCTCCGCGGCGGACAACTCGCCGTCGCAGTAGCGCGTCAACGACTTTACGACGTGCCTGTTGAGCATCTTCATCTGGCGGTCCGCCTTCGCTGGATACGAACTCCGGCGGAACCGCGCTACAACCCGTACAGCGCCGAACGCATCGGTCGCCAGTTTTTTTGCCAGCAGGCGATGCCCGCGGCTCAGACGAGACGCGACGGTGCCGATCGAGCAGTTCAGCGCAGTCGCCATGTCGGCGTACGAGAGATCTTCGAAATATCGCAGCAGGATCGCCGCACGCAGCTTCGCCGGAAGCGTCCCGATTGCGCTCTGCACGGAGGCCGCCACCTCGTGCCGCGCAAACAGCTCTTCGTGGGACGCGTCCGCGGCGATGCGGTCGAGCACCACCGGGTCTTCGGCGACGATCCCGTCGCCGGCGTCGGGACCTGTCGACGCAGGCGTTGACGACCAGCCGGTACAGCCAGGTCGAGAACGCCGCGTCTCCTCGGAATCGGGTCATCTCACGCATCAACTTGAGGAACACCTGCTGGGTCACCTCTCCTGCCGCATCCGCATCGGCGTGAAAGAAATGGAAGGCGATCGAGTAGACGCGGTCCTTGTACGCTTCATAGAGCGCTCGAAACGCCTCCCGGTCACCCCGGCGGCACGCCTCGAGGATCTCGGGGCTGACCTCGCCACTCGAGGAACGCCGCCAGGCGTTCCGGGAGACTCTGTCCCACCCACCTGACCCATTAGACGCGTGGATCCTCTCGTTTCTTCAACGTGCTACATTTAGCCGTTTATCAGGTGGCGAATATTCAGCATGGCGGCGCAGCGCAGAATCGACCTCGTCCTGGACTCAGTCAAGCGACTGCTGCGCATCGGTGCGACCGCTAACCTGTTGAACCTGCTGCAGAAGCAGCATCCAGCCGACCTCGCCCAAATCTTCAGCGAACTCCAGGACAAAGAGCGCCACGCCGCGTTCAGCCTGCTGGCCGAGCGCAACGGCCGCCTGGCCATGGAGGCGATCTCCGAACTGGGTCCCGAGGCCGGCGCCGCCCTGCTGGCCACCCGATCAGCAGAAGAGATTGCCAAGCTCGCTCAGGAGATTCCCTCAGACGATGCGGCGGCGCTGATCGATTACCTGCCGGAAGAGCTGTCGACGGCAGTGCTCGACTTGATGCGCCCGAAGGAGTCCGGCGTCGTCGAGAACCTGCTCGAGTACGACGAGCAGACGGCGGGCCGCATCATGAACCCGCATGTCTTCGCCCTGAGCGAAGACATGACCGTTGGCGAGTCGATCACCGAGCTGCAGAACAACCGCGACGTCGAGATGGTCTTCTATCTCTACGTCGTCGACGACCGGAAGCACCTGGTCGGCGTCGTCTCGCTGCGCCGGCTGCTGCTGGTGTCGCCGGAGACGCCGCTCAAGCGCATCATGACGGCCGACTTGATCAGCGCGCGCGTCGACATGGACCAGGAGGAAGTGGCGCGCCAGGTCGCCGCCTATAACCTGCTGGCGATTCCGGTCGTCGACGAAGAGAACAAACTGGTTGGGATCATCACCGTTGACGACGTCATCGACGTTATCAAGGACGAAGCCACCGAGGACATCTACCGTCTCGCCGGCGTTGCCGGCGACGAGCACTCGTTTACGCCGGCAGGGGAGTCGCTGCGCAAACGTCTGCCATGGCTCGGGATCAACCTGGCGACCGCGTTCCTGGCCACGGGAGTCGTCGCCTTGTTCGAAGGCACGATCGAACAGATCGCCGCGGTGGCGATCTTCATGCCGATCGTTGCCGGCATGGGTGGCAACGCCGCGACCCAGACGCTGACCGTGGTCGTTCGCGGTATCGCCCTGGGCGAATTGAGTTGGGGCAACTCGCGCAAGTCGCTGATGAAGGAGGCGGCCGTCGGCCTGGGCAACGGCATCGCGCTCGGCGTCGTCGCGGCGCTGATCGTCTGGGCGATGCGCGGCAACCCGGTGCTCGGCATGGTGCTCGGCGCGGCGATGATCGTCAATATGTTCGTCGCGGCGACCGCTGGCACGCTCATTCCGCTTGGGTTGCGCGCCGCCAACGTCGACCCGGCGCTGGCCTCGTCGGTGTTCATCACCACGCTGACCGACGTGTTCGGATTCTTCGCGTATCTCGGGTTGGCGACGGTGTTTGCGAGCTACTTAGTGGGCCTTTAGGGCGGTACAATAGGCCAGTTGCCGCTGTTTACAGCCGATGCCCTCGTGCTTCGCACCTACAAGCTTGGGGAAGCCGATCGCATCGTCGTGTTCCTGACCCGCGATCGGGGCAAGAAGCGCGGGGTCGCGAAAGGCGCACGGCGGCAGCGGTCGGCCTTTGCCGGCGCGCTGGAGCCGCTGACCGAAGTCAGGGTCGCGTATTTCGAGAGCGAACGGCGCGAGCTGGTCGGGTTGAACTACGCGGAGACGGTGCGCTCTCCGCTGTCGCACTCAGGGTCGAGCGATCCGGCGGCGCCCGGGCTGGCCGGCCGCTACATGCTGGTCGAGTACATCGCGGAGCTGCTCGACGAGTGGGCGCAGGACAGCGACGCTGACGATCGGCTGTACCGGCTGGGCGCGTCGATGCTCGATGCATTGACCGCCGGGGCTCCGGCGGAGCCGCTGGCGCGCTATTTCGAGTACTGGCTGCTACGCCTGCAGGGGGTGTACCCCGAAGCGCGCGGCACGCTGTCGTCACAGGCATTGGGATTCCTCACCGCGGCGCGGTCCGTACCGCCACACGAGGTGGGAGGCGTACCCGCCGACGCGCGCGCCCTGCGGGAGCTGGAAGGCGTGCACCGTGCGCTCATCGCGACGCACCTGGAGAAGTCGTTGAAATCGGACAGGGTGCTTCGCGAAATGCGCCGCGCCGGAAACTGAGCGAGAAGAATAGTCGTTCGTGACTTTCCAAGACCTGATCCTCAAGCTGTCGGCATTCTGGTCGTCCCACGGATGCCTCCTGCAGCAGCCGCTCGACCTCGAGGTCGGCGCCGGCACGTCGCATCCGGAGACGCTGTTTCGCGTGCTCGGACCGAAGCCGTGGAGCGTCGCCTACGTGCAGCCGTCGCGGCGCCCGGATGACGGCCGGTTTGGCCAGAATCCGAACCGCCTGTTCAAGCACCACCAGTACCAGGTCATCCTGAAGCCGTCGCCCGACGAGGTGCAGCAGCTGTATCTCGACAGCCTGGAGGCCTGCGGGATCAACCCGCGGCAGCACGACATCCGGTTCGAAGAAGACAACTGGGAGTCACCGACGCTCGGCGCCTGGGGCATCGGCTGGCAGGTGCTGCTGGACGGGCTCGAGATCACGCAGTTCACGTATTTCCAGCAGGTCGGTGGCATCGATCTGGCGCCGATCTCCTGCGAGATCACCTACGGCCTCGAGCGCATTGCCATGTTCCTGCAGCGCGTCGAGAACGTGTTCGATCTGGAGTGGGGCGGAGGCGTCAAGTACCGGGGAAGTTCGGCTGCAGGAGGAGATCGAACAGTCGAAGTACGCCTTCGGTCAGGTCAATATGCCGCCGGGGGAGTTCGCCGCGGTGCATCGTGACCTGTTCGATCGCAACTTCGCGTTCGCCGAGCAGCTGCTCGCATCGGGCCTCGTCTGGCCGGCGCTCGAGCACGCGCTGAAGTGCTCCCATCTGTTCAACATCCTCGATTCGAGCGGCAGCATCGGTGTCACAGAGCGGACCACCTACATCCTGCGCGTGCGGCAGTTGGCGGTGAAGGTCGCGCAGGCGTACGTTGCTCAGTCCTCGCCGGATGATGGCGCGGCCGGCTTTGGCGGGATACCGCCCAGGGAAAAGGTGTAGGCGGTGGATCGCGAGCTGCTGATCGAAATTGGCTGCGAGGAGATTCCGGCGAGCTGGCTGCCCGGCCTGACCAGGCAGCTGGGCGAGCATCTCGATGCCCGCCTGAAGGAGCTGCGGCTGACGACCAGTGCGTCAGCCGAAACCTACAGCACGCCGCGCCGGCTGACCGCGCGCATTACGAAGCTCGCCGAGCGCCAGAATGATTTCGAGGAGCTGGTGACAGGCCCGCCGGTGTCGGCGGCGTTTCGACCAGATGGCGAGCCGACACCGGCAGCCGTTGGCTTCGCAAAAAAATACGGCGTGGAGGTGGGGGCGCTCGAGAGGCAGGAAACGCCAAAGGGCACGTACCTGGGTTATCGGGTCCATCAGCGCGGAAAGGCCACCGTCGACGTGCTGCCGGACGTGATGGGAGGCCTGCTTCGCAGCATGACCTTCCCGAAGCAGATGCGCTGGGACGCGTATCTGGATGACGACAAGGGCGAGCTGGTGTTCGCGCGGCCGATTCGCTGGCTCGTGCTCCTCTACGGTGGGCGCGTCGTTCCGTTTGTGATTCGCCGGACGGAGCTGGCACAAGGTCCGACCGTGCAGGACGTTCGAACCGGCGCCAACACCTACGGTCATCGCTTTCTGACGACGAGCGGCCGTGCGGGCCGCGCCATCAAGGTCAAGACGTTCGAGGACTACGAGGCGCGCCTCCTGGAGAACTTCGTCATCCTGCAGCGCAGCGAGCGCGAGTCGAAGATCAGGCGCGAGCTCGAGATGCACGCCAGGAAGCTGGGTGGGCGGGTCAGTGGCCTCGTCGCCGCGCATTCGTCTCTGCTGCAGGAGGTGCCCGACCTTGTCGAGTACCCAGCGGTGGTCGCTGGCCACTTTCCGGTGGAGTTCCTTCAGCTGCCGGAAGAAGTGCTGACGACGACGATGATTCACCACCAGCACTACTTTCCGGTGGTCGATGATGAAGGAAAGCTGAAGCCGGCGTTCCTGGCCGTGACGAACACGCAGGCGGAGAAGCCGGAAGTGATCGGCCGCAATTCGGAGCGCGTGCTGACGGCGCGCCTTCGTGACGCGCGATTCTTCTGGGAGGAAGACCGGAAGGTGCCGCTGGCGTCGCGGATCGATCGCCTGGCGACGATCCTGTTTCACAAGAAGCTGGGCAGCTACCGGGAGAAGGTCGATCGCGTGGCGTCGCTGGCGTCGTGGATCGCGGCCGACGCCTTCAAGCAGCCTGGTGCTGCTGCGCATGCCGAGCAGGCCGGCCGACTCTCCAAGGCCGACCTCGTGACGGACATGGTTCGCGAGCTGACCGAGCTGCAGGGGACGATGGGCGGTATTTACGCCCGCGAAGAGGGTCAGCCAGAGGCGGTGTGGAAGGCGATTTACTACCACTACCTTCCGGTTGGCGTGGAAGCCGACGCTCCACCATCACGGCAGCAGCTTGGACAGGCTGCGGTCACGTGGGCCGCGGTGTCGCTGGCCGACAAGCTGGATTCAGTCGTCGGCATGTTTACCGCCGGCGAACGGCCAACCGGCTCCCGCGATCCGCTCGGCCTCCGTCGCCAGGCTCAAGGTGCGGTGAAGATTCTTGCCGACCTGCAGGAACTCACCGGAGTCACCGCCGCACTGACGCTCGGACCGCTCTTGGCGCACGCGTCAGAGCCGTTTGGCGGCTATCAGGAGGCGGCGGCGCCGCTGCTGTCATTCATGTCCGATCGGCTTGCCTACCTGCTCGAGCAGCGCGGATTCGACGTTCGCGCCGTCCGCGCGGTGATGCACGGCGGAATCGAGCGTGTCAGCCCGCACGACGCGAAGAAGAAGCTGGAAGCACTCGCGCAGCTCACCGGCTCGCAGGCGCTCCTCGGTGTCGCTGGCCTGCTCAAGCGGGTGAAGAACATCACCAAGGGCGTTGCCGTGGCGAGCGTGCCCGATCAGAGTCGTCTGACAGGAGCCTGCGGAGCTGACCCTTCGCGCGGAGCTCGAGGCTCGCGCGCCGGTGATTAAGGCGGCGGCCGAGCGCCGGGATTACAAGGAAGCCTTCAGCAACATCGCGCAGCTTCAGCCTGCCGTCGCGAAGTTCTTCGACGACGTGCTGGTGATGGCGGAGGACGAGCAGCTGCGCGCCGCGCGCCTTGGGCTCGTGGCGTCGCTGCGGGACCTCATTCTCGAGATTGCAGATATTTCTGAGATCGTGACCGAGATACGATAGGGAGAGCAATGGCGAAGACGGCGAAGAAGAAAGCAAAGAACGAAGACAGTCGGGAAGGCTCGATCGAAGAGCACGAGCCACAGCGGCGCGCGGAAAGTACGTGTACCTGTTCGGTCGGAAAACCGACGGCAACGGCCAGATGAAGCCGCTGCTCGGCGGTAAGGGCGCCAACCTCGGCGGAGATGTGCCGGATCGGACTCCCGGTGCCGCCAGGATTCACCATCACCACCGAGGTCTGCACCTACTACTACGCCAACGGCCGCAAGTACCCATCTGCACTCAAGGCGCAGATGCAGGCCGGCGTTGCGTCGATCGAGCAGCAGACACAGAAGAAGTTCGGTGACCTGAAAAATCCGCTCCTCGTGTCCGTCCGCTCCGGCGCCCGCGATTCGATGCCCGGCATGATGGACACGATCCTCAACCTCGGGCTCAACGACCAGACCGTCGACGCGCTTGCCCGGAAGACGCAGAATCCGCGCTTTGCCTGGGACTGCTACCGCCGGTTCATCCAGATGTATGGCGACGTCGTGCTCGGCGTGCAGAAGCGGCCCGACGAGGATCACGAGCCGTTCGAAACGGTCATCGAAGAACTGAAGCACGAGCGCTACCACGGGGACATCGAGGACACGAAGCTCACCGTCGACGATCTGCAGGAACTGGTCCGGCGCTTCAAGGCGCTGGTCAAGGATCGCGTCGGCAAGAACTTTCCGGCGTCACCGTGGGATCAGCTGACAGGGCGCCGTCGGCGCCGTGTTCGGTTCCTGGATGAACGACCGCGCCATCGTGTATCGGCGCAAGTACAACATCCCGACCGAGTGGGGCACCGCCGTCAACGTGCAGGCGATGGTCTACGGCAACACCGGTGAGGATTCCGGCTCCGGCGTCGCGTTCACGCGCAATCCCGCGAACGGCGAGAAAGAGTTCTACGGTGAGTTCCTGATCAACGCGCAGGGCGAGGATGTCGTGGCCGGCGTGCGGACGCCCGAGCCGGTTGCCGAGCTGAAGAAGCAGATGCCGGCGGCGTACAAGGAGCTGGAGCGGATCCGCCAGACGCTTGAACGCCACTTCAAGGACGTTCAGGACTTCGAATTCACCATCGAAGACGGCGTCGTCTACATGCTGCAGACGAGGAACGGCAAGCGCACCGCCATGGCCGCGCTGAAGTTCTCGATCGACATGCACAAGGAGAAGCTCATCGACTGGAAGACCGCGGTGATGCGTAACCCGGCGGATCAGCTCGAGCAGCTGCTTGCGCCGGTGTTCGACGTTGCCGAGGCGAAGAAGGTGAAGGTCATCGCCACCGGACTTCCGGCCGGCCCCGGCGCGGCGTCGGGCCAGATTTACCTGAACGCCGAACGGGCCGTTGCGGCGGCCGAGAAAGGCGAGCGGGTGCTGCTGGTCCGCGTCGAGACGTCGCCTGAGGACCTGCGCGGGATGATCGCCGCAGAGGGGATCCTGACGGCGCGCGGCGGCGTGTCGTCGCACGCCGCGCTGGTCGCCCGTCAGATGGGCAAGGTCTGCGTCTGCGGCGCTTCGGCGGTCGACGTGGACTACAGCAAGCGGACCGTGACGGTTGACGGCCAGACATACAAGGAAGGCGACTGGCTGTCGATCGACGGGACGGCAGGGAAGGTGTTCGCTGGGAAGGTGAAGACCGCGCCGTCGGAAATCGTGGCCGGCCTGCTCGACGGCGATGAGGCCGCCCGGCGGACGGAGAAGTTCAAGAGCTTCCAGCAGCTCATGAAGTGGTGCTCGCAGGCGAGCCGCATGTCGGTGCGGACCAACGCGGACACACCGGAGCAGGCGAGCAACGCCATCGCGTTTGGCGCCGTCGGCATCGGGCTGTGCCGCACCGAGCACATGTTCTTCGAGGACAACCGCATCGACGCGATGCGCGAAATGATCCTTGCCGAGTCGCTCGAGGAACGGCAGGTGGCGCTGGACAAGCTGCTGCCGTATCAGCGCGACGACTTCGCCGGCATCTTCCGCGCGCTCAACGGCTATCCGGCGACGATTCGCTTCCTCGATCCGCCGCTGCACGAATTCCTTCCGCACACGCCCGAACAGCAGGCGGACCTGGCGAAGAAGCTCAAGGTGCCGGTCGAGCGGATTCACTCCCGCGTCGAGCAGCTCCATGAGTTCAACCCGATGCTCGGCTTCCGAGGGTGTCGCCTCGGGATCGAATACCCGGAGATTTCGGCGATGCAGGCCCGCGCCGTGTTCGAGGCCGCGGCGATCGTGCAGAAGGAAGGGATCAAGGTCCGGCCGGAAATCATGATCCCGCTCGTCGCGTTCAAGAGAGAGCTCGACCTGCAGCTCGAAGTGGTTCACCGCGCGGCGCGCGACGTCCAGACGGAGCGGAAGGTGAAGTTGAACTACATGGTCGGCACCATGATCGAGGTGCCGCGCGGGGCGCTGACGGCCGACGAGATCGCGCAGTCGGCCGAGTTCTTCAGCTTCGGCACGAACGATCTGACGCAGACCGCCCTCGGCATGTCGCGCGACGACTCAGGATCGTTCCTGCCGAATTACGCCGAGCGCGAGATTGTGACGAAGAATCCGTTTGCCACAATGGACCAGTCCGGCGTCGGCCAGCTCGTGGACATCGCGGTGACCAGGGGCCGCGCGGCACGCCCGGGGATCAAGCTGGGGATCTGCGGTGAGCATGGCGGCGATCCGGCCTCGATTCATTTCTTCGAGAAGGTGAAGCTCGATTACGTCAGCTGCTCGCCCTTCCGTGTGCCTGTCGCGCGCCTCGCCGCCGCGCAGGCGGCCCTCTCGATAAAGGCGGCAGACTGATCACGATCTACACGCATCAGAACGGCGCAACACAAATGGCGGAGCGGGTCGAGCGCGAATGGCTCGATCCCTCCTCGCCGGTGACGGTGTGGGTGGACATGGCGGCGCCGACGGACGAGGAGATGCGCATCCTCAGCGACGTGTTCGCGTTTCACCCGCTGTCGGTTGAAGATGCCAAGAGCGCGCTCCAGTATCCGAAGGTCGAGCCGTTCCCCGGCTATCTCTACCTCGTCCTGCACGGCATCGACTGGGACAAGGGGCACACACATTTCGCAACCCGCGACGTCGATTTCTTCCTTGGCCGCAATTACCTCGTGACCGTTCACGACGGGCATTCCCGCAGCATCGGACGACTGCGGGAGCTGTGCGATCAGCACGAGCGGATCCTCAGTCAGGGCCCGGTGGCGCTGCTGCACCGCATCGTCGATTCGATGGTGGACAACTACCGTCCCGCGATCGATGAGCTCGAGAACCGTCTCGACAAGCTCGAGCAGCAGGCGGTAACAGGACGCGAACAGATCGTCCGCCAGGTCGTCAAACTGAAACGTGAGCTCAGCTCACTGCGGCGCGTGATTCTGCCGCAGCGAGACGTCATCGGCCGCCTCGCCCGCCGCGAGTTCGTGGCAATCTCCGACGAGATGGCGTTTCGTTTCCGCGACGTCTACGACCACATGGCGCGGTTCGCCGACGAAGCGATGATGTTTCAGGAGCGGGTGACTGGCATCCACGAAGTGAACCTGGCGACGGTCTCCAACCGCCTCAACAGCGTCATGAAGGTCCTGACCGTGATGTCGACGATCTTCCTGCCGCTCACCGTCCTGACCGGCATGTGGGGCATGAACATCATGCTCCCGCGCTTTCCGGGCAGCGACCCAAGCCTCGATCCGGGCAGCGACCCGGCGCAGTTCTGGTGGATTGCCGGTGTGATGATCGCCATCGCGGTGACGATGCTGGCGGTGTTCCGGCGCAACAAGTGGATCTGAGCCGATGGCGAAGATTCATCGCCTGCCGCCTGACCTCGCCAACCAGATTGCTGCTGGCGAGGTCGTCGAGCGTCCGGCGTCGGTCATCAAGGAGCTGGTCGAGAACTCGATCGACGCCGGCGCGCGGCGCCTGACCATCACCGCCGAATTCGGCGGCAAGAAGCTGATCCGGGTCGAGGACGACGGCGAGGGCATGGACCCGGAGGACGCCCGCCTGGCGCTCGAGCGTCACGCGACCAGCAAGATCCGCCGGGCCGACGATCTGGAGCGCATTGCGACGCTCGGGTTTCGCGGCGAGGCGCTGCCGAGCATTGCCTCGGTCTCGCACTTCACGCTGCGCACCCGCGCGCGTGGCGCGCAGTCCGGCACAGAGATTCGTATCAATGGCGGCACCGTCGCGTCGGTCGCCGAGGCAGGAATGCCCGAAGGCACCTCGATCGAGGTGTCTGACCTCTTCTACAACCTGCCGGCCCGTCGCAAGTTTCTGAAATCAGACGCCGGCGAAGCGGCGCAGGTGTCGCGCGTCGTCACGCAGCTCGCCCTGTGTTATCCGGAGATCGGCTTCACGCTGACCAGCTCCGGCCGGAAGGTGCTCCAGTGTCCGCCCGTCGCGGCGCTGAAGGATCGGCTCTATCAGCTGTACGGAGAGCGCGGCGATCTGATCGAAGTGCGCCGCGATCGGGGCGACGTGAAAGTCGTTGGCTACATCGCGGCGCTGGCCGAGCAGGGGCCGACGCGCGGGCCCCAGCACGTCTTCGTCAACCGCCGCATCGTCAAGGACCGGACGATCGCCCACGCGATCATCGACTCCTACAGCGTCGCGTCAATCAAGGAGCGGAGTCCCGGAGGTGCATCTGTTCATCGAGATGCCGTACGACGCGCTGGACGTCAACGTGCATCCGACGAAGGCCGAGGTCCGCTTTCGCGACCAGTCGTTTGTGCACGAGGTGATTCGACGCACGCTGGGCGACGCCCTTGGCCGCGGCCCCGCCCCGGAGCTCGTCCTGCAGGCGCCACCTGCTGGTGCTCCGTATCCGACGACGCTGCCGCTGCCAGCCGAGCTACGGCACGACGTTTCCGAGCCGCTGGACCACCGCGCACCGACTCGCACCGACCCATCGCAGCGACCGCCGAAGCCACATCGCACCGACCGGCGAAGCGACTCGCACCGACCATCGAAGGTGCGATCCAGCGAAGGTGCGATTGCACCCTCCTTCAAGCCCATGATCCCCCTTGGCCAGTTCCGCGACACCTTCATCATCGCCGTCGACGAGGAAGGCATCGCGATCATCGACCAGCATGTCGCGCACGAACGCGTGCTGTTCGAGCGGATCACCCAACGGCTGACGACAGGCAGGCTGGAGAGTCAGCGCCTGCTCGAGCCGCTGATCGTCAGCCTGGCGCCAGGCGGCCGGCAGGCGCTGCTCGGCCGCGTCGCGGACCTCGAACGTCTCGGCTTCGAGCTGGAGGAATTCGGCGGCGACACCATTCGCGTGTCCGCGTATCCGGCCATGCTGCGGTCGGAGGACTGCGAGGCGGCACTTCGAACGCTTGCCGAGGATCTCGAAGGGCTCGACCGTGGTTCGGGTGTGGAGGAGGCGATCAAGCGGATCGCGGCGACGATGGCGTGTCATGCGGCGGTGAAGGCGAACTATCCGCTGACGGCGGAGAAGATGGCGCACATCCTCGACGAGCTGCGGCGGACCGTCGTACTCGACGATCTGCCCGCACGGCCGCCCGGTCATGCTGCGGCTGACCAGGCGCGAGGTCGAGAAGAACTTCCAGACGCATTTGACAGAAGCGCTTACGTCGACGTTATTTTTAAGCGCTCGTAAGTTTCGACAATCGAACAAGTTAGCTCGTCCGTCCCAAACGAAAGGGCTCGTCTGTGCGCGGAACGCCGGGAGGCGTGCCGTTGCCTGTCTCGCCGGATTCTCGGCGAAGGCGGGGTTCGCGCAGACGCTGCAAAGCTGTAAGTCCCGCCCGCGCGGGGCGATTTAGCTGCCGAACCTGGGAGTCCCGCGGTGCTCGTGCCGCTCGGTCAACTGGTCCTGGTAGCGGTTTCGGAGCAACGAAGTGTCCGTCCGCCGCTCAATCCTCTACATCGGCCTGACGTTTTCGCTGGCGTCGCTGGCCTTCAGCTTTGGCAGCTGGATCACCCAGCGCCAGATGGCGACGCAGCTCGCCGACGAACGACGCTCGCCTGGACGCGCTGCGCGACCAGATGGCCGCCAGCATCACCGAGTGGCGCGGCATCGTGCCGCAGCCGTCCGGCACCAAGGGGCAGAGCAGGCCGGACGTCGTCTCGGCCGCGGGATCGGCGCAGAGCGCGATGGTGGACGAGATCAAGCGACAGCTGCAGAGCGAGATGGGACTCTTTCCGGTGCGCCTGCTTCGTGAGCGCAAGGAGAGCTTCGTCGAGCTGAACGCCTACGACAACTTCGGCAAGACCAACTACGGGACCGCTGGATATCTCGGCGGCGGCTACTTCATCACGGTGAAGCACGGCGTGATTGCGCTCGACGAGCCGTCGGATGGGCAGGAGACGCGCCGCATCACGGGAATCAAGGTCCGCTACAAGGGCACGGACCTCAACGCGCGGGTCATTGATTCCGGCAACGCCAACGTCGAGGTGCATCCCGGCGACTGGGCGATCATCAAGGTGGGCCAGGAGATCGATCTGCCGGCGCTGCGGATCGACACCGGCTACGCCTACGACTTCGCCGAGCCGATCTTCCGCCTCGGCAACGACTACTCGAAGGGCATCATCCTGAGCACCGGCTACGTTGGGCAGCGCACGCCGAACGGCCTGGTCACCTGCCTCACCGACGGGCATCCCGGTGTGTCGGGAGGAGGCGTGCTGAATCAGGACGGCAGCCTGGTGGGCATTCCGATCGGCCGGATGCAGGGCGACTACCGCTTCTCGTTCATCCTGCCCATCCGTCCCGAGATGTTCCGGAAGGTGCCCGGCCTGACGCAGGTCGAAGAACCGGCGACGACTGTCGGCGACCGTTGGCGCTACGCGGACCTGTCAGGTTCGTGTCGGATGCCAGGCTAGGTCCGGCGTCCGCACGCGGAGGCCTCACCGGGCGAGCCTGCTCGCGGCTCCCGGTTCGCGACGTGCGAAAATCGAACCTCCGGGACTACGAAGCGTCGCCTTGAATGATCCGTGCGACAGCCCTCACATCGTGTCAGTAATCGGGTATGTCGGAAGGTCGTGACGATAGCAGCGTGCGTCGGCGCACATACGTCTGCGCGCCCGATTCAATGTCTTCGCTGATCACGTCGCTCACAGGTGAGCCGCGATCAGACTCGCCCGGCGAGGCCACTGAACACGCGCTGAGTGGCGCCAGGACGGCGTGGCACATTGCGTCGACGGAGCCTTCGAGCTAGCCGACAGCGATACTCGAAAGAGCGCGAGGAGGCTGAGACTTCGGTGAGGTTGAGCCGCGCTGCGAAGCGCGGCGACCCGAGCGACCTGCGAGGCCAGCGCCCCCGCGGCGCTATTCGCGGCGAGCGGCTTCGCGACACGATGTGCCACGTCGCCTACGCCAGTCTGAGCGGCGCTAATCGGCGCTGCTGTCAGCCGGACTTCTTTCGCTCTTCCTTGATCTTTTCCCACCCCTCGAGCCGGCGCTTGATCTCCTTCTCGAAGCCTCGATCCGTCGGCTGGTAGTACGGTTCCGATCCGCCAGCGACTCCGGCAGGCAGTCCATGTCGGCGATGGCATCGCGCTCGTTGTGCGCGTATTGGTAGCCCTTGCCGTATTCGAGCTGCTTCATCAGCTTCGTCGGGGCGTTGCGGAGATGCAGCGGAACCGGGTCGGCGGCCTGTGTGTGGGCATCTGCGGCGGCGGCGCCGTAGGCCGTGTACACGGCGTTGCTCTTCGGGGCCGTGGCCAGATAGATCGCCGCCTGGGCGAGCGCGGTGTTGCCTTCGGGCATGCCCATGAAGTGCGCCGCATCCTTGGCGGCGACCGCGATGACCAGCGCCTGAGGGTCGGCGTTGCCGATGTCTTCGGAGGCGAATCGCACGAGCCGGCGGGCGATGTAGAGCGGATCCTCTCCGGCCTCGAGCATCCGCGCGACCCAGTAGACGGCGGCATCGGGGTCGCTGTTGCGCATCGACTTGTGCAGCGCCGAGATCAGGTTGTAGTGCTCTTCGCCGCCCTTGTCGTAGAGCAGGGCGCGGCGTTGGATCGACTGCTCGAGCTGAGCGAGGTCCAGCCGCCGGCCGCCAGTCGCCGGGTCATGCGGCGCCGCGGCCACCGAGAACTCCAGCAGGTTCAGCGCCGTGCGCGCGTCGCCATTCGCGAACTGCGCGATGGCCACGATCGCCTCGTCCGCGGCGCTGACCGTGCGTGGCGCCCAGTCCGCGCTCCGCGATCCTGCAGCGCCCGCCGCAGGATCGCCTCCACGGCGTCGATGCCGAGCGGCTGGAGGACGAAGACCTTCGAGCGCGAGAGCAGCGCGGCGTTCACTTCGAACGATGGGTTCTCGGTGGTCGCGCCAATCAGCACGATGTCGCCCGCTTCCACGCGCGGCAGGAAGGCATCCTGCTGTGCCTTGTTGAAGCGGTGGATCTCGTCGACGAACACGATCGTCCGTCGACCGGTCCGGCGGCGCCGATCCTGAGCCGCCGCCATGACGTCCTTGATTTCCTTGATCCCGGCGAGCACCGCGCTGAACGGAACGAAGTGCGCCTTGGTGATCTCGGCGATCACGCGCGCGAGCGTGGTCTTGCCGGTGCCCGGTGGGCCCCACAGGATGATCGACTGCAGGAGGTCGCGTTCGATGGCCTCACGCAGCGGCTTGCCCGGGCGCGAGGATGGCGTCCTGGCCGAGGACCTCGTCGAGCGTGCGCGGCCGCATGCGTTCCGCGAGCGGCGTCCCGGGCGCCTGGTCGCCGCTACCTGCCGTCGTCTCGAGAGGCCGACCTGCAGGTCGGCCTGTCGCTCGTCGTCAAACAGAGGTCCGGAGCTCACGGGTTGATCCGCTGCCGACGGGCTGCGTAGATCAGGACGGCGCCGGCGACCGCCACATTGAGCGACTCGACCGTCACCGCAATCGGGATGCTCACCCGCGCGCTGCAGCGCGCGATGACATCGTCGCTCAACCCTGGTCCTTCGCCGCCAACAAAGAGGCCGGCTGGTCCGCGCCAGTCGATCGCATCCGGATCGTCGCCGCCGCGCGGCACGGCCGCGATCATTCGCAGGCCCGCCTCGGCCATGCAATTCATCACCGCATCCGGCGGTCATCCCGGCGACAACGGGCAGGCGCAGCGCGCTGCCCATGCTGCCGCGCAGCGCCTTCCACGAGAACGGCGTCGCGGAGGCGCCGCAGACGAATGCGCCCGTGGCGCCGCCAGCCTCAGCCGTGCGAATCAGCGCGCCAACGTTGCCCGGATCCTGGACGTCGACCGCGGCCAGCACGAACGCATGCGGGTGGCCGCAGAGCATCGACGGCGCTGTCACCTTCCTGCCGGACGATCGCGGCGATGCCCGATGGAGTCTTCACGGGACTGATCGCCGCAAATACCTTGTCGTCAGCCGCGACGACGTCGATCGCCGCGGCTTCGAACTCGCGTGCCAGTTGCTCCTCCTCGGTGCCGCTGTCAGCCTCGATGCGGCGACGACGAGCAGCTTCGAATTCCGCTCCGGCGGCACGCGCGTCGCGCACCAGATGCGCGCCATCCAGCAGGACGCGTTCACCGGTCGGGTCGGGGTCGTCCGCGAGCGCGCGAAAGGTGCGCACGATGGGGTTCTGTCGGCTCGAAATGGACTTCACGCTGGTTGGCTATGTTACAGTCGGTTTCAGATGAAGGAGCGGATCCTCAAGCGTTTCAACGACGAAATCGCCGCGCTGGAGCGTGAGCTGAAGGTCGACCTGCCGAAGGAGATTCAGCGTGCGCGCGAGCTGGGCGATCTGCGCGAAAACGCGGAATACAAGTCCGCGAAAGAGCGTCAGGAGATCGTCAACGCGCGCATCGCCATGCTGAAGAAGCGCGTCGGCGAGATCTCGATGATCAATCTCGATCGCATCCCGCACGATCGCGCCGGCTTCGGATCCACGGTCCACCTTCGCGACGGCAACGGCGACACCATCGTCTACCAGCTGGTGATGCCCGAGGAGTCGGACTTCGAGAAGGGGATGATTTCCACCTCGTCGCCGATCGGCCGCGCCATCCTCAACAAGGAAGAAGGCGATGAGATCAAAGTGACGACGCCCAACGGCCCTCGCAAGTTCGAGTTGATCAAGGTGTTCACCATCCACGACGAAGCGTGAGCCCGTACTCGCCCGAACGCCGCACCGCGCTCGTTCTGTGCGGGACCGGTGCGCACGGCGCGTATCACGCCGGTGTGCTGCGCGCCCTGCAGGAGGCCGGCGTCAAGATCGACGTCGTGGCGGGCCACGGGATCGGCGCGGGCGGAGCCGCGCTGACGGCGATTGGCGGCAGCTCCCGCCTGTGGGAGGACGCAGGCATCTGGCGCTCACCGCGCGCGAAGTTGCTCTACGCCTGGAAATGGACGGCGGTCGCGCCGCCGATCATCCTGGCCGTCCTGACGATTCTCCTGCTCGCAACCGTCGTGGTCGTCGCCGCCGGTGTGGCGCTGCCGCTCGTGGTGGGCGGCGACGCTGATGGCGACGTTTGCCGTCGCGGCGCGGCGCCTGCGCCGCGATCGTCCGGCGACACGCCTCCGTCGGCTCGGCGCGCGTCGGGTCGCTGGTGGTGGCGCCTGTTCGGCGCGCCGGTGGACGCGGAGTCCGCCCGCGCGCTGTTTTGCGGCGCCATCTGGGATCTGATTCGCGGCGCCGCGCCCACGGCGCAGCCCGGGCGCGCGGCACTCGGTCGTCGGTACACGGAGGTGCTGCTCGAGAACCTGGGGCAGCCCGGTTTCGCCGAGCTGCTGCTGGTCGCCACGGATCTCGACGCGCGTCACGATGTCGTTGCGAGCGCTGCTGCGGGAGCCGTACCGCGCGACTTTCTGGCGCCGCGAGCCGGACGCAACCGGCGCGGCGAGGTGCTCGACCTCACGGGTACGGCCCGCGATCACGCCATCGACGTCGCTCGCCAGCGCGCTGACCCCGCCGTTGATCGCCGAGCCGGCGCTCGTCACCTACGCGCGCCGACAGCTTCTGGCGCGGCGAGACGCACCGGATGTGCGACCGTGCGGCGTCCGTGAACCGGCTGCTGGAAGAAGTGGCGGCGGCCGGGGCGACGCAGGTCATCGTGGTCAGCGCCGTGGCGCCGGTGCCGGCCGCGCACATGCTGCGCGTGCCGCGCATGGACCCGCGGAGCCGCCTTGGAGAGTTCCACGCCACCGCTGAAGCGGCCGCGCTGCGCGACGCCATGGAGATGGCGCGCCTGCGCTTCGACTCCGTCTACGTCATCAACCCGGCGCACAATCCGATCGGACCGTTCGACGTGCGCGGCGCCTACGACGAAGCCTCAGACCGGCGGCAGGACCTGTCGGAGCTGATGGCGCTCGCCTACGAGGACGCCTACCGCCAGTTCATCGAGCCGGTCGTTGGCGCCAGCGGCGAGCAGCTGGCGCAGTCAGAGCCGGGAGTGGACGACATGCGTCCGCGCGAAAGCGCCGACCGCATCTTCGGCGCCTAGACGTGCACCGCCAGGCGCGGGACTTCTAGTTCTCTTCTGGAGTCTATCTCCCGGTTCGAGCAGGTGGGGCAGCGCGTCGCCCTCGCCGGTTGCCAGCAGGCCCGCGCGCGCATACGTAAACAGCTTGTCGCGCGTGTCGGCGATGTCCAGATTCCTCATGGTCAGCTGACCGATGCGGTCCTGCGGCGTGAACGCCGAATCTCCCTTTTCCATGGTCAGCCGCTCGGGCTTGTAGGTCAGGTTCAGACTGCGAGTGTCGAGGATGGAGTAGTCGTTGCCGCGGCGGAGCTCGAGCAGCCACCTCGCCGGTGATGGCGCTCGCGCGACAAAGTTCTGTGAGGATTCGCGCAGCATCAGCGACTGCGGGTCGAACCAGCGGCCCTGATAGAGCAGGCGTCCGAGGCGGCGGCCGTTCTCGCGGTACTGCTCGATGGTGTCTTCGTTGTGGATGCCGGTCACGAGCCGCTCGTAGCCGATGAACAGCAGCGCCATGCCAGGTGCTTCGTAAATCCCCCGGCTCTTGGCTTCGATGATCCGGTTCTCGATCTGATCACTCATCCCGAGACCGTGGCGGCCGCCAATGCGGTTGGCCTCGAGCATCAATTCGACCGCGTCACGGAACCGCTGACCGTTCAGCGCCACGGGCGTGCCTTCTTCGAACGTCAGCGTCACTTCCTCGGGCTTCACTGGCACGTTGTCGCGCCATGAGGCGACGCCCATGATCGGCTCGACGATCTTGATCCCCGTTTCGAGATGCTCCAGGTCCTTGGCCTCGTGCGTCGCGCCGAGGATGTTCGAATCGGTCGAGTAGGCCTTCTCGACGCTCATCTTGTAGGCGAGGCCGGCACGGTGCATGTACTCGGACATCTCGCGCCTGCCACCGAGCTCGTCGATGAACGCCTGATCCAGCCACGGCTTGTAGATGCGTAGCGAGGGGTTCGCCAGCAGCCCGTAGCGATAGAACCGCTCGATGTCATTGCCTTTGAAGGTGCTGCCGTCGCCCCAGATATGCACCTCGTCGTCTTTCATCGCCAGGACGAGCATGGTTCCGGTGACCGCGCGGCCCAGCGGCGTGGTGTTGAAGTAGGGGACGCCGGCCGTCGTGATGTGGAACGCGCCGCATTGCAGCGCCGCAACGCCCTCGGCCACGAGCTGCGCGCGGCAGTCGACCAGGCGTGCCTGCTCGGCGCCGTACTGCAGCGCCTTGCGCGGAATCTCGTCGTAGTCCGGCTCATCCGGCTGACCGAGATTGGCCGTATAGGCGTACGGAATTGCGCCTTTGCCGCGCATCCAGTGCAGCGCTGCGCTGGTGTCGAGACCGCCGGAAAACGCGATGCCGACGCGCTCGCCGGCCGGAACACGTTGAAGAATTGTCGCCATCGATTCCCAATCATATGTCGGCCTGCGAGGCCTCAGGCCGCACCAATCAGTGCAGATCAGAATCCAGGAGTAAATAGATCGTCGTGATGTTCGTAGGCAAGTACGGTTTTCCGGCTGGGTTGGCGATCGTCGTCACCGCGGCTGCTGCGTGGGGGCTGATGGCAAGAGACGGCACGATAGGCAGCGCGATTGACGTGAATCCACTGGTGGCGCCATGGACCGGTCCATACGGCGGCGTGCCACCGTGGGACCAGGTGCGCCCGGAGCGATTTGCGAGTGCCTTCGAGGCCGCGCTTGGCCGAGGAGCGGGCGGAAATCGAGGCCATCACCTCGAACGCCGAACCACCGACCTTTCAGAACACGATCGAGGGGCTCGAACGCAGCGGGCAAACGCGCAACCGTGTGAGCCGGCTGTTTGCGGTCGCGACCGAGAACATCACGAACCCGCAGTATCAGGCGCTGGAGCGGGAGTGGGAGCCGAAGCTTGCGGCGGCGAGCGACGCCATTTTCATGAACCCGGCGCTCTTCGCACGAATCGCCGCGGTCCACGCCTCGCGTGACAGCTCCAATCTCGCCTCAGATCAGAAGCGTCTGACCGAACGTCTGCATGACCTCTTTGTCCGCCGGGGCGCGAAGCTCGGAGCGGTGGAGAAGACGCAGCTCTCGGCGATCAATCAGGAGCTCGCGACGCTGTACGCGGACTTCCGGCAAAAGGTGTTGGCGGACGAAGAGGCATGGACCGTGCTCGAGACCGACCGGGATCTCGCCGGCCTTCCCGCGTCGCTGGTGGACGGCGCCAAGGCTGCTGCCGCCGAGCGGAAGCTGGCCGGGAAGTGGATCGTGGTCAACACGCGTTCGAGCGTCGATCCGTTCCTCACCTTTTCGAGCCGGCGCGATCTGCGCGAACGGGTCTGGAAGCGGTTCAAGAGCCGCGGCGACAACGGCGATGCCCATGACACCAAGCCGACGATCGCGCGCATCGTCAAGTTGCGCGCGGAGCGGGCGAGGCTGCTCGGATTTGCCTCGCACGCGCACTGGCGGATGGTCGACACCATGGCCAAGGATCCGAAAGCGGCGCAGGCGCTGCTGATGGCAGTCTGGCCGGCGGCCGTCGCGCGCGTCCGCGAGGAAGTCGCCGACATGCGGAAGGTCGCTGAGCGCGAACACGGGCCCACGACGATCGAGCCGTGGGATTACCTCTACTACGCCGAACAAGTTCGCAAGGAGCGCTACGACCTCGATCAGGGCGAGCTCAAGCCATATCTCTCACTGTCGAACATGATCGCCGCGGCGCTGTGGGCCGCGGAGCGTCGCTACGACATCACCTTTACGGAAATCACCGGTCAGGTGCCTGTCTTCCATCCTGATGTGCAGGTGTGGGAGGTGAAGGAGGCCGGCTCCGGAACGCACCGCGGACTGTTCTACTTCGACAGCTTTGCGCGTTCCGGCAAGCGGTCCGGCGCATGGGCGATGAGCTACCGTGGCCAGGAGAAGTTGAACGGCGCGATCACGGCGATTGCGTCGAACAACAACAACTTCGCCAAGGGCGCGCCCGGGGAAGCGACGCTGATTTCGCTCGACGATGCAGAGACGTTGTTTCACGAGTTCGGGCACGCGCTCCATGCGCTGCTGCAGGACGTCACGTATCCAGGGCTGGCGTCGACCCCTCGGGATTTCGTCGAGTACCCGTCGCAGGTGAACGAGCAGTGGGTGCTGACGCGGGAAGTGCTCGATCGCTTCGCCCGGCACTACCAGACGGGTCAGCCGCTTCCGCAGGCGCTCGTCGAAAAGGTCGAACGGTCGCGCAAGTTCAATCAGGGGTACGCGACGGTGGAATACCTCGCCGCCGCCATCCTCGATATGGACCTGCATACGCGGCCCGATGGCGCGTTCGACCCCGCGACGTTCGAGCGCGAAGAGCTCGCACGCATCGGGATGCCGCGAGAGATCGCGCTTCGACATCGGCTGCCGCAGTTCGATCACCTGTTCGGCAGCGACAGCTATTCCGCCGGGTACTACAGCTATCTCTGGTCCGACGTCATGGCCGCGGACACGTGGAAAGCGTTCCTGGACGCAGGCGGACCCTGGGACAAGACCATCGCCCAACGGTTCCGCGATGTGATCCTGGCGGAGGGAAACTCCTCCGATCGCGCCGAGGCCTATCGCCGGTTCCGCGGCCACGACCCGGACGTGAAGGCGTTGTTCGAAAACCGCGGGTTTGCCATTGACTGATTGGGGATTTGTGATCGGTGAGTCGTTGTTGAATGATGAGTGTTGATATGCGATTGAGTTCAGCTGTCGAAGCCAAGGTGGAGAAGGCCCGGTAACGGCCAGCAGACGAGCGTGCTTTCGAACCGGACCCGAATCGGGTCATACGAGGTCGTCGGTCCCCTTGGCGCGGGAGGGATGGGGGAGGTCTATCGCGCCCGTGATTCGCGTCTGAACCGGGACGTCGCGCTCAAGGTGCTGCCGGCATCATTCGCCAGCGATCCCGAGCGGCTGGCGCGATTTTCCCGCGAAGCGCAGGTGCTCGCCGCGCTCAACCATCCGCACATCGCGTCCATCTACGGTCTCGAGGAGCATGGCGACATGCGCGCGCTCGTGCTCGAACTCGTCGAAGGGGCGACGCTGGCCGCGCATCTGTCCCGCGGCCCGTTCCAGTCGCCGAGGCGCTGCGCGATCGCGAGGCAGATCGCCGCCGCCCTCGAGGCGGCGCACGAGCAGGGCATCGTCCACCGCGATCTCAAGCCGGCAAACATCATGATCACGGAGACGGCAGCGTGAAGGTGCTCGACTTCGGGCTGGCCAAGCTCATCGAGGCGCCCGGTTCTGCAGGGTCGCTCCCGGTTCGTCGTTATCGCCGACCATCACCTCGCCGGCACTGGCAACGCATGCAGGGATGCTGCTGGGAACCGCGGCGTACATGAGCCCCGAGCAGGCGCGCGGGCGCGAGGCGGATCGCCGCGCCGACCTGTGGGCGTTTGGCTGCGTGCTGTTCGAGATGCTGACGGGGAAGCAAGCCTTCGGCGGCGAAACCGTCACGGATGTCATTGCCGCGGTCGTGACAAAGGAGCCGGAGCTCGCGCGGCTGCCACCGGATACGCCTTCCGGGGTCCGCTGGCTTCTCACGCGCTGCTTCCAGAAGGATCCGCGGCAGCGGTTCAGGGATGCGGCCGACGCGGCGCAGCTGCTGGATCCATCAGCGGCTCCGGGAACGGCGAGTGCGGCGCCCGCGCCCCGCCGACGGCTGCTCTGGATTGTCAGCGGCGCAGCCGCTGCGCTGCTCCTCGTCGCCGGCGGCATCGCCGGCGCTGCGTATTGGCGTACGCCGATCGACCGTGAGCCGCTGGCATTCGAAATCCCGGTCGCCAATGCTCCGATCGATTACACGATCGCCATCTCCCCGGACGGTCGGCGAATGGTCTACACGTCAAGTGCCGGTGGCTCGCTCGGCCTGTGGGTCCGAACACTCAGCGACGTTTCGCCGCGCCTGATTCCGGGGACCAACGGGCAGGACTTATGGTCATGGCCGTTCTGGTCGCCAGACGGCCGATATGTCGCCTTCGTCGTCGATGGCAAGCTGAAGCGGGTTGAGCCTGATGCCGGCGTGGTCGAGACGATCGCCACGGTGGACGGGCAGTTCGGCGGCGGGTCCTGGTCGAAGAACGGGACGGTCCTGGTGGCGTCGAACGATCACGGCCTTCGCCTGGTTCCCGCGGCCGGCGGTCCGCTGACGGATGTCAGTAAGCGGGAGCCGGGCGAGCTGTACCACGATTGCCCGTCGTTCCTGCCTGACGGCAAGCACTTCATCTATCTTGCCTACGGGGACAAGCCGGAAACGCGTGCGATCTACATGAGCGAGATCGGCACGACGACGCGTACTCGATTGATGGCGGCCGAGAATTGCCCGGTGTATGTGGACGGCTACATCATCACCGTCCAGGACCAGGCCGCTTTCGCGCGGCCGTTCGATGCTGGGTCGCTGTCGCTCACGGGGGAGGCGATTCCGCTCGCCACCGATATCGCGACGATTGTTGCCGAGGTTCCGGTGCTGACGGCCTCGAACACCGGCGTCATCGCGTATCGAAAGCGGCCCGGCGAAGCGGCAAACCGGCGTCTGGTCTGGGCGGACCGCAATGGCAAGGAGAGCGAGCCGGTTGGCCCGCCAATTCGTACGCAGTTCCATCCAGTTGTCACCGGACGGTGAACGTGTCGCATATGCCGAGGGCACCAACGGCCCCGAAGACGTCTGGGTGTACAACCTGGTGCGAGGTGTGAGGACCCGTCTGACCACGGATCCCGGGGCAGATCACAATCCAGTGTGGTCCGGCAGACGGCCGGCGAGTAACGTGGGACAGCCATCGGCATGCCGATGGCCCCTCGATCTACGAGCGGGTCGCCGATGGGTCTGCCGCTGAGCGGCAGGTCATGCCACCGGAAAAGGGCGTCTCGGCCTCTCCCCGCTCGTACCCGCGCGACGGCGGTTATCTGGCGTTCCTTCGATCGACATCCGGCGGTGCGCCATGGGATTTATGGGTGTTGCCGTTGTCCCCGCCGGCCAAGCCGTTTGCCTACGCCGCGTCGCAATTCGACGAAGGCGCTGGGGCGGTGTCGCCCGATGGCAGGTGGATGGCCTATGTGACGAACGAAACGGGCGCGTTCCAGGTCGTCGTGCAACCGTTTCCGGACCCGTCAGGGGGCAAATGGCAGATTTCGATGAACGGTGGCGCGCATCCGCGGTGGCGGCAAGACAGCAGGGAGCTGTATTACGTCGCTCCGAACGGGGATCTGGTTGCGGTTTCCATCGCGCAGGGAAATACCTTCAGCGTCGGTTCGTCCACAGTGCTCTTCCGTACGCGGTTTGCGTACACCGGACAGCCTCAGGGGACCGCTCCTTACGCCGTACGAGCCGATGGCCAGGGCTTCCTGATGGCGGTATCGCCAGACGACCCTAACGCCACCCCGATCACCACGGTCGTGAACTGGCCGGCCTTGATGAAGGACAAAACAGCCTCGAAGTAGCTGGTAAGCATCCTGTTAGTAAACAGTTGACGTTCTTAACGATCTGTTTGCCCACCGGGCTGGCGACGAGCGTGGGTGCGCCGAGGGATGTGAACTATGGGAGTGAGGTTCAACTTCTAGAACTGATGGTTCAGGTAGTCCAAGAGGTTCAGAAGGTCTTGTTCAGGAGGTTCATCAGGTTCTTAATCGGTTCATAGCGCTGACGCGTGAACCCTGAACCGGACCCATGAACCTCTTGAACCCATTGAACTCCTTGAACCCTGACTAAGCTTTTACGAGCTTCTTATCCCCAGGCTGATGCTCGTGGAGGAACTCGAGCGCGAGCGTCAGCACTTTGTCCGTGAACTGGTCGGCCTGCAGGTTGCCGAACTTGTCGCGGAAGGCGCGGAGCGGCACCACGGCCTTGGCCATCGATCGATGGCCACCCGCGCTGCCGATGTCGTTGAAGTACTTCCGGACGAATTCCCCGGCGTTGCGTGAGTAGCCGAGGTTGCGCACGGACATCACCAGCGAGTCGTTGACAATCCCGGACACGATCGTCCACTTCACGTTCTCGAGCTGCAGATAGAAATCCGCCACGTAGGGGATGAAGTCCTCGCGCGGCGTCGTCCCGAGAAACGCGCAGAAGACCTGTTCTTCCATCCGGCCGTGCTGCTTGGCTTTCAGCACGTACTCCAGGCGATCCATCGTGATTTCCGCGCCCTCCATCTTCTTGATCAGCGTCGCATCGGCGAGCGGATAGAGATAGGAGAACGCTTCGATATCGACCCGGTTCGCCTGGCGGTTGAAGAACAGCGTGTCGGACTTGATGGCGTAGAGCATCGCGGTCGCCGTCCGCTCCGAGATGTTGACGTCGATCGCGCGCAGGTGCTCCGTCAGGATGGTGGACGTGGAGCCATAGTCCGCCCGGATGTCCTTGTAGACCGCCGTGTAGCCTGGCTGCTCGGGATGGTGGTCGATGACGAGATCGACGCGGTCGATGAGGCCGCGAAACGCGTGCGGCTGGACGTCGACCATGGCGATCCGGTCGAAGCTCAGGATCTGCTCCGGCGTCAGGATGTCGACCTGGATGTCGAGCAGGTTCATCATCCGCTGGTTCTCCGGCCGCGTGACGCCATGGAGCGCCGCCAGCACGGCCGTCTGCTTCGTCCGCCGCAGCACGTTGCGGAGCGCCAGGCCGCTGGCCATCGCATCCGGATCCGGATCGTTGTGCAGGATGATGACGACGCGGTCGGCGTCGGCGAAGAAGCGCTGATACTGCTGAACCTTGAGTCGGGTGAGCGAGCGGCTGAATTCGGTGAGCAGCGGGCCGCCGAAGAGTTCGGACAGCGCCAGATAGTTCAACTCGGGAAACTGCGCCTTGAGCTCCTCTTCGCGCTTGCGCGTGTGCGGCGCGCCGATCCCGAGCACATACACGAGCGTCCCGCCGGCGTCCCAGATCGCCTCCAGGACCTTCTTGAGGCTGCGCTTGCCGTTGTCCTCGACAACGACGCAGGTGCCCGGAGTCAGGTCGGCTTTGAGATAGGTGTCGGTGCGCCGGAGGTCGTTGGCCGTGACGTGGAGGCCGCTCTCGTGGAGTCGCCGAGCGACGGGTTTGCTTTCAACCAGGAACTCGACTTCGAAGTTGGGCAACAGGATTTCGTCGAGCATCCTGATGGCCAACTCGGTCTGACAAACGGCGAGACACCTCATTTGAGGCTCGGAACTCCCACGCGCGGAACCGCTGGACGCGTCAAAACGTTGATTATACTCCCGCTCTCCGTCACAGCTGAGCAGACGCCCTTTGTAACGCTTTCTGTAACGCTTTTCCTGGCAGCCTTCACTTCAGGGTAGAGATGGCGGGGATCCCAGGGACGGAGGACGGAGCCGCCGCAGGAGGGACCGGTTGAGTAGCTATCGCGACAACACTTCGGCAGCCGGGGTTTCAGCCGTTCCTCTGGACGCAGTTCCTGGGCGCGGTCAACGACAACCTGTTCAAGATCGTCGTGTCGATGCTGGCGGTCCGGGCCGCCGCTCCAGGCGCAGACGGCCGCGCGCTGTCGCTCGTCGGCGCGCTCTTCATCCTGCCGTTCATGCTGTTTTCGGGATACGCCGGACAGCTCGCCGACAGGTCCAGCAAACGCACGATTCTGGTGGTGACGAAGATCCTCGAGGTCGTCGTCATGGCGCTGGGCATGATCGCGCTCGCGGCGGGTTACCTGGCCGCAGCCTATGCCGTGCTGTTTCTCATGGCGCTGCACTCCACGTTCTTCAGCCCGGCGAAATACGGAATCCTGCCTGAGACGCTTCCGGAATCGCGCACTTGTCACGAGCGAACGGACTGCTCGAGATGAGCACGTTCGTGGCGATCGTGGCCGGCACGGCGGCGGGAGGCTACCTGTTCGACGTCTGGCGCGACAGCCTCTGGTTGATCGGCGCGCTCACGCTGATGCTCGCGATCTTCGGCACGATCGCCAGCCTGCGCATCCGGCGCGTACCTGCGGCCGCGCCGCATCAGACCTTCGACTGGAATCCGTTCGGCGAAATCACGGATGGTCTGGTGCGCCTCTGGCGCGACCGCGTGCTGTGGCCCACGGTCGTTGGCCTCTCGTACTTCTGGTTCCTTGGCGCGCTGCTCCAGCTGGTGGTGATCCTGTTCGGCACGCATGTGATGGGCCTCGACGATCGCTGGGTCGGCATTCTCACGACGTTTGCGGCGGTCGGGCATTGGCGCCGGCAGCATGGCGGCCGGCAGGCTGTCGGGCGACAAGGTCGAACTTGGCCTGGTGCCGATCGGCGCGTTCGGCATGGGCATCTTCTCGATCGTGCTCGCCGGGTCGGGCGACTCGTTCCTGCGCGCGGCCATCAGCCTCACCCTGATCGGCTTCTCAGGCGGCCTGTTTGCGGTGCCGCTGAACGCCATGCTGCAGCAGCGTCCCGACGCGGCGGAGCAGGGGCGGCTGATTGCCACCAACAACTTCCTCAATGTGGTCGGGATTCTGATCTGCGTCCGGGCTGCTCTGGATTGCCAGCGACGTCCTGAAGCTGTCTGCCGAGCGGATCTTTCTGGTCGGCGGAATCCTGACGATCGCGGGGAGCGTGTACGTGCTGGCGCGGGTGCCCGAGTTCTTCGTGCGCTTCAGCCTGTGGCTGTTGACGCACACGATCTACCGCATCCGCATCGTTGGCCAGGCCTCTGTGCCCGGACGCGGCCCGGCGCTGCTCGTCTGCAACCACCTGTCACATATCGACGGGTTCCTGGTGGGTGCCTGCGTCCAGCGGTTCGTCCGCTTCATGGTGTATCGCCCGTACTACGAGCAGCCGATCCTGCGCTGGTTCCTGTCGCGGATGCACGCCATTCCGATCGCGGCCGGTCGCGACGCGGTGGCGTCGCTCGAGCGCGCCCGGAAGGAGCTCGAGGATGGTCACGTCGTCTGCATCTTTGCGGAAGGTGAGATCAGCCGCACGGCCAACCTGCTGCCGTTCAAGCGTGGCCTCGAACGAATTGCCGCGGGTCTCGACGCGCCGATCATTCCGGTCTACATCGACCGCGTCTGGGGAAGCATCTTCAGCTACGAGCGGGGCAAGTTCTTCTGGAAGTGGCCGCGCCGCATCCCCTACGCCGTGACCGTGGCGTTCGGCCGGCCGTTGCCGTCGAGTGCGACCGCCCCGGAAGTGCGCCTGGCCGTCATGGAGCTTGGGTGCGAGGTGGCCGGCGAGCGGCACCGTGCGGAGGACACGCTCGCGGGAGCGTTCATCCGGACGGCCAGGCGCCGCTGGAGCGCCTTCTGTCATGGCCGACTCGTCCGGCCTGTCCCTGACCTTTGGCCGCGCGCTCGTCAGCAGCCTGCTCCTGAGCGCGTGGCTGCGCCGCCATGCGGATGGTCAGCAGAACATCGGGTTGCTGCTGCCTGGGTCGGTTGGCGGCGCGCTGGCGAACGTGGCGACGGCCCTGGCAGGCAAAGTCGCCGTCAACCTGAATTTCACGGCGGGCCCGCAGAGCATGGCCTACGCCGTCGAGAAAGCCGGCATCAGGACGATTCTGACGTCGCGGCGATTTCTGGCGAAGGCCGAGATCGAGCAGATGCCTGGGATGGTGATGCTCGAGGACGTGCTGAAGCAGTTCACGTCGCTGGCGAAACTGCGGACGCTCGTCGTCGCGCGGCTGCTGCCGGTGTGGCTCCTCGTCCGCCGCGATGGCCGGCGATCGCGAGCCGATGCGACCGCCGCGATCATCTTCTCGAGCGGCAGCACCGGCACGCCGAAGGGCGTCCAGCTTACGCATCGGAATGTACTGGCGAACGTGCACGCCATAGCCCAGGTGTTCGACATGCGTCGGCACGACGTGATGATCGGCGTGCTGCCGTTCTTTCACGCGTTCGGCTACACCGGCACGCTGTGGTTTCCGCTGCTCACCGGCTTTGGCGCCGCCTACCATCCCAATCCGATGGACGCCAAGACGATTGGCGATCTCACGGAGCGTCACAAGGGGACGATTCTGATGAGCACGCCGACGTTCTGCGCGTCGTACGTGCGCAAGTGCCAGCCCGGACAATTCGCCAGCGTCCGCTATGCCGTTGTTGGGGCCGAGAAGCTTCGCCCGGCAATTGCCGATGCCTTTCGCGAAAAGTTTGGCGTTGAGCTGCTGGAGGGGTACGGCTGCACCGAGATGTCGCCGGTGATCGCCGCGAACGTGCCAGACGTGAAGGACGGGCGCGTCCGTCAGCGGGGAACGGCCGCCGGCAGCGTCGGTCATACGCTGCCAGGCGTGGCCGCCAAGGTCGTGGACCCGGAGACGATGGAGGGGCCGCTCTTCGAGCGTGAGGGTCTGCTGCTGGTGAAAGGGCCGAGCCGGATGCTCGGATACCTGGACGATCCGGACCGCACGGCGGAAGTCATTCATGACGGCTGGTATGTCACCGGGGACATCGCGTCGATGGACGACCATGGATTCATCCGCATCACGGACCGGCTGTCCCGGTTCAGCAAGCTGGGGGGCGAGATGGTTCCGCACATCAAGATCGAGGAATCGATCAACAGCCTGTTGAGCGAGCCGCATACCTGCGTCGTCACGTCGGTTCCCGATGAATCACGCGGCGAACGGCTCGTCGCGTTCTTCACGGACCCGGCGGCGACGGCACAGTCCCTGTGGGAGGGCTTGTGTCAGACAGAGATGCCCCGGCTGTGGCTGCCGAAACGTGAAGACATCCATCACGTAGACGCGATCCCGACGCTGGGAACCGGTAAGACCGACCTGCGACGGGTCAAGCAAATGGCGGCGGAAATCACTGGTGCCGGCGCCAGCCCGACGTTCATATAAGATCGCCCGGTATGTTCCGCGTGCTGATCGTCGCGACATTCGTGTTGGCGTCATTGGCACACGCCGCGGCTCAGCAGACGGTCTTCAGGGCGGAGACCGACCTGGTGAGCTTCGGCGTGACGGTGATCGACCGCCGCGGTAACTTCGTTACCGATCTGACGCGCGACGATTTCGAGATCCTCGAAGACGGAAAGCCGCAGACGCTGAAGTATTTCGTTGTCGGCAATCAGGCCGACGCCGCGCCCGAGCTGCACATCGGGCTGCTGTTCGACACCAGCGGCAGCATGAGCGCCGATATCGCGACGGCCCGCACCGCCGCCATAAAGTTCCTCAGGGCTCTGCCGGAGGCGGAGGGCATCACCCTCGTCGATTTCGACACTGAGGTCAGGCTGGCGAAGTTCGGCCAGCAGGACTTTCCGCGAATCGTCGAGCGCATCCGCAACCGCAAGCCTGACGGCTTCACCGCGCTGTACGACGCGCTCGGTCAGTATGTGCTCGGTGCTGGCGCCGATCAGGGACGCAAGGTCCTCGATTCTGTTCACCGATGGCGGAGACACGCGCAGCGCGCTCAGTTTCACGGACGTGATGACGCTGCTGCGTGGTTCCGACGTGATGGTCTATGCGGTCGGGTTCATGCAGAACCAGTCGTCATCGACGCGGAATCTGCAGCAGGCTCCGCCTGGGGCAGATCGCCGGGGAGAGTGGGGGAGAGGCGTTCTTTCCGATCTCCATGAAGGAAATCGAAGCGGCGTACGAGCGGATCGTGATTCAGGTGCGCGCCCAGTACATGCTCGGCTACGTGTCCACGAACACGGCGCAGGATGGCCGCTGGCGCAAGGTCGAGATCAAGGTCCGCCGCCCGGAGCTGAAAGGCGTGCGCATCCAGACTCGCAAGGGGTATTTCGGACCATATCAGGCCAGTCGGTAAACTAGCCTCGGTAAGCCAACGCTCGGAAAGCTAAGTAACGCTCGGTAAGCTAACAGGGTGCCTTCCGTTCACGACCGCTTCACGCTCGTCAGCGACTTCGAACTGGCCGGCGACCAGGTGCGCGCCGTGCCCGAGCTCGTCGAGGGACTGAATCGCGGCGATCCCCATCAGGTCCTGCTCGGCGTCACCGGTTCCGGCAAGACGTTCACGATGGCGCAGGTCCTGGCCCAGGTGAATCGCCCGGCGCTGGTCATGGCGCACAACAAAACGCTCGCCGCCCAGCTCTACCAGGAGTTCAAGCGCTTCTTTCCCGGACAACGCGGTCGAGTACTTCGTCAGCTATTACGACTACTACCAGCCGGAGGCCTACGTCCCGTCGACGGATTCGTACATCGAGAAGGAAGCGACGATTAACGACGAGATCGACCGCATGCGCCTGTCTGCCACGCGGTCGCTCTTCGAACGGCGCGATGTCATCATCGTCGCCAGCGTCTCGTGCATTTATGGCCTCGGGTCACCGGAGGCGTACTACGGCATGCTGCTGCCGCTCGAAGTCGGGCAGCGCATCGACCGCGATCAGATTCTCCGCAAGCTCGTGGAAATCCAGTACGAGCGCAACGACACCGAGTTCGGTCGCGGCACGTTCCGGGTCCGCGGCGATATCGTCGAAGTCGTGCCCTCGTACGAAGAGCATGCGCTCAGGATCGGTCTGTTCGGCGACGAGGTCGACGAGCTGGCCTGGTTCGATCCGCTCACCGGCAAGGTCCTCAAGAGGCTGGACAAGATCGCCGTCTACCCGAAGTCGCACTTCGTCACATCCAGGGACCGCACGAAACAGGCGGTGGAATCGATCAAGCAGGAGTTGGAGTGGTATCGCGGCGTGCTCGAGAAGGAGGGGAAGCTCCTCGAGGCGCAGCGGCTGCACCAGCGCACGATGTTCGACCTGGAGATGATTCGCGAGATCGGCTACTGCCACGGCATCGAGAACTATTCACGTCACCTGACCGGCCGGGCGCCGAACGAGCCGCCGCCGACCTTGCTCGACTATCTGCCGGACGATGCGCTGGTGATCGTCGACGAGAGTCATCAGTCGGTCCCGCAGGTGCGCGGGATGTACGCGGGGGACCGGTCGCGCAAGGAAGTGCTCGTGGCCTACGGCTTCCGGCTGCCATCGGCCCTCGATAACCGGCCGCTGAACTTCCAGGAATGGGAGGAGCGGGTGCGGCAGGTGGTGTTCGTGTCGGCGACGCCGGGTCCGTACGAGCTGGTGAAGTCGAAGGGCGTGGTCGTCGAGCAGGTCATTCGTCCAACCGGGCTGATGGATCCGCCGATCGAGGTGCGCCCGGTGCGCGGCCAGGTCGACGATCTTCTCCAGGAGATCCGGCAGCGCGCTGCGCTCAGGCAACGGGTCCTCGTCACCACGCTGACGAAACGCATGGCCGAGGACTTGTCGACGTATTACCAGGAGCTTGGCGTCAAGGTTCGCTATCTGCATTCGGACGTCGACACGCTCGAGCGGATTGAGATCCTGCGAGACCTTCGCCGGGGCGTGTTCGACGTGCTCGTCGGGATCAACCTGCTGCGTGAAGGCCTTGATCTGCCCGAGGTCTCCCTGGTGGCGATCCTGGACGCCGACAAGGAGGGCTTTCTGCGCTCCGCCGGCGCCCTGATTCAGACATCCGGGACGAGCGGCCCGCAACCTCGATGGGCGCGTCATCATGTACGCCGACAACGTGACGGCGTCGATGAAGTCGGCGATTGACGAAACCGAGCGGCGGCGCGCGCTGCAGGCGCTCTACAACACCGAGCACAACATCACGCCGGAATCCATCGTGCGCCACATCGACGAGGTGTTCTCGAGCGTCTACGAGCGCGACTACTCCACGCCGCCCTGAAGGAGACGAAGGAGGCATTCCGCACGCAGGCGGAGCTCGACGCCGAAATCGCCAGACTCGAGGTGGACATGAAGTCCGCCGCCGCCAACCTCGACTTCGAGAAGGCGGCCTCGATTCGCGACACGCTCAAGACGCTGCGCAGTCGCGAGCTCGGCCTGACGGGTTCAGTGCTGGGGCACTGAGTGCGTGCTGACGCGGCCAACAACTGGCTCAAAGGCGGCGTCCTCGAGGTGCAGGAGTACGTGCGCCTGCAGGGCGCCACGATTCGGGCCATCTTTTCCCGCCCGTTCTACTTCCGCGACGTGGTCGAGCAATTCGAGCAGATCGGCATCGGCTCGTTGACGGTGGTGGTGCTCACCGGTTTCTTTACCGGCGCCGTGCTGGCCTTGCAGACGGGAATCACGCTCGATCAATTCGGTGCGCGGCCGTTCGTCGGCCGCTTGATCAGCGCGTCGATGATCAAGGAGCTCGGGCCGGTGCTGACCGGCCTGATGCTCGCGGGCCGCATCGGATCCGGGATCGCCGCGGAGCTGGGGTCGATGGTCGTCACCGACCAGATCAACGCGCTGCGGGCGCTCGGGACGGACCCGATCCGCAAGCTCGTCGTGCCGCGCGTGCTGGCGGGATTCTTCATGGCCCCCGTGCTGACCGTGATTGCCAACACGGTCGGCATCCTGGGCGGCTGGCTGATCGCGGTGTTCGAGCTGCGTGTGGCGTCGAGCCTGTACTGGTCCTCGATCATCGAGGGGCTGTACATGGACGACGCGATCATGGGGCTGGTGAAGCCCTTCTGCCTCGGCTATGTCATCGTGACGATCGGCTGCCACGTCGGCCTGCGAGCCAGAGGAGGGACGCAAGGCGTCGGACGAGCGACCACCGCGGCGGTTGTGGCGGCGTCGGTGGCCGTCATCGCCGTGGACTTCTTCGTGACGCGGCTGTTGATCACGCTGTTGTATTAGATGGATCTGCACACGCTCAACATCGCCGGAGGCGACCGTTCGCGACTCCGAGCAGCCGGTGATCGTGCTCGACCGCGTCTCCCTCGCCTTCGACGACAAGGTGATCCTTCGCGACGTCAGCTTCTCGCTGCTGCCGGGCCACACCAAGATCATCCTGGGCGCGAGCGGATCGGGGAAGTCGACGATCCTCAAGCTGATTCTCGGCCTGTTGAAGCCCGACGGCGGCAGGATCTTCGTCAACGGCGAGCGCGTGGACGCGATGAGCGAACGCGAGACTGATGAAGGTGCGCGCCGATCTCGGCATGGTGTTCCAGGAAGGTGCGCTGTTCGATTCGCTGACGGTTGAAGAGAACGTCGGCTACAGGCTCTACGAAGAGACGGATCTCCCGATCGGGGACGTGCGCACGCGCGTCAAGGAGGTGCTCGGGTTCGTTCGCCTGGACGAGTTCATCGACCGCCGGCCGTCGGAGCTGTCCGGCGGTCAGCGACGGCGCGTCGCGATCGCGCGGGCGATGGCGGCCAAGCCGGGCATCCTGCTCTACGACGAAGCGACGACGGGTCTCGACCCGATTACGGCCACCACGATCGACGAAGAGATGATCAAGCTGCGGGACCTCGAAGGTGTCAGCTCGATCATCGTGACCCACCAGCTGCGCGATGCGTTCTTCGTCGCCGAGCACGAGGCCGTGCGCGAGACATCCGGCTTCGGCATCGTCCGTGCCGATGCGGCGAAATGCGACGAGGCGGAGTTCATCATGCTGCGCGACGGCCTGGTCGGCTTTGAAGGCAACGCGGCGGAGCTGCGCGCCTCGACAGACGAGTACATCAGGGAATTTCTTTCATAGGCACAGCAGGGAACAGATATGCCACGCACACGCTCACTGGCCTGGGCCGAATTGAAAATCGGCGCCATCTCCATTTTTGCGATCGTCATGACGCTGGTGCTGGTCTTTCTCCTGAGCGGAGAAGGCGGGTTTTCCTGGCAGCAGTACGGATTGAAGACCCGTTTCGACAACGTCGCGGGGTTGAAGCCGGGCGCGCCGGTTCGCGTCGCGGGTGTCGAAGTGGGCTCAGTCAGCGAGACGACGCTCGAGGGCGATCGGGTCGAAGTGGAGATGACGGTCAACGAGAAATACCGGAATCTGATCACCACCGAGTCGGTGGCTGTCCTCGGCTCCGTGTCGTTGCTGGGCGAAGCGGCGGTCGACATCACCGCCGCCAGCGGTGGCAGGCCGGTTCCCGAGTGGGGGTATGTGAAGTCCGGCCGGGCCGTTGGATCGCTCACGGATGTGGCGACGCAGGCGACCGAAGGCATCGAGCAATTGACCGCCGTCCTCGCCGACATTCGCGGCGGCCGCGGCACGATTGGGCAGCTGATGACGAACGACTCGCTCTATCGGGAGCTCAATAGCCTGGTCGCGACGGCGGAAGAAGTGGCCCGGAACGTCAGCTCCGGGCGCGGCACGATCGGCCGGCTGGCCAACAACCCCGCGGCGGCCGAGGCGCTCGAGAGCACACTGCAGAATCTGCAGGACGTCACCGCCCGCATCCGTGCCGGGGAGGGCAGCATCGGGAAGTTCCTGACAGACGACACCTTGAGCCGCAACCTGACGCTCGATGTCGACCAACGTGGACGCAATCACCGCCCGGCTGAGCAAGGGCCAGGGGACCGCAGGAGCGCTGCTCAACGAGCGCGAGCTGTACGACCGGATGAACTCGATGATGAGCCGGGTGGATCAGGTCACCGCGGCGCTGCAGAAAGGTGAAGGGCACCGCCGGGCAGCTGCTCCACGACAAACAGTTGTATGAGAACATGAACGCCACGATGGCTGAGTTGCGTAAGCTGATCGCCGCAATTTCGGCCGACCCGAAGAAATACCTGAATGTGAAGGTCAGCATCTTCTGAGGTCGTCATGTCACATCAGAACCAGGGGATCGGCAGCGGCACCGTGCTGCTGGCATTTGTCGCCGGTGCGGCCGTTGGCGCGGCCGTCGCGCTGCTCTTCGCGCCGGCGGCCGGTAACGAGACGCGGGCGTACGTGAATCGGCGCGCACGGGAGGCACGCGACCGCGCGACGCAGGCGGCCGAGCAGGGCCGCGAGATCTTCAACCGTCAGCGCGAGAACATCACCACGGCGTTCGACCGTGCACGACAGGCTCAGCGCCAAGCCGGGGACGGGGAACAGGAGGCGTGAGCGACCTGTTCCTCGGCGTCATCGCCGTCGCGGTCGCCGCGATGGCGGTGATCCAGGTCGCGGCCATCGTCGTCGCGATGCGCACAGCGCGTCGCGTCGGCGACGTCGTCGCCAGGTTCGAGGACGACGTCCGGCCGATCGTCAGCAACCTGAAGACGATGTCAGCTGACGCCGCGCGGACGGCGAGCATCGCCTCGGCGCAGGCGCAGCGGGCCGAACAGCTCATCAGCGACCTGACGGCCCGTGTGAACGCCGCCGTCGCCGCCGTCGAAGCCACTGTCGTCGCGCCGGCCCGCGAAGCCTACGCCATGGTGCAGGGGCTGCTGGCGGCGCTGGGAGGCTTCCGCCAGGGTCCGCCTGCCCCGGGACGCCGTCCTGCCGCCTCCGATGAAGAGGATTCGCTCTTTATAGGCTGAAGGCATGATTGACGTCGGGTCGCGGCGGTGGTACAAGTCGCGCATCATCCTAAGGAAGGGGGGCTCGTGACCATCGCGGCTCGCAGCGTCGGCGCACTCGTCTTAACCGGCTTCTTGCTCGGTCCGGCTCTGTCTTTCGCGCAGGAGTCCAAGTCGGCCCCCCTCGCCGCCCAGCTGTGCAAGCTGCTGGACGAGCACAAACTGGACAGCATTGCCGCGAAAGAGAGCGAGAACAGCTACGTCGGCGCGCTGTACTTCGCTGGACACGCAGCTGCTCGTGGTGCGCGGCAAGTTCCAGACGAAAGCACGGATGGCCGATCTGCTCGAGCGCAGGGAGTTCAAGGAAGCCTACATGGACCTGAGCGGCGCGTCGGACCAGCAGACGCGCGCGTTCATCATGGACCTTGGCGCGAATGGGCTGCGCTTCAAGAGAGAGGCGAATCAGCCGTTCGACACCGCCGACGTCGGCGGAAAGAGCTACAGGTTCGACGGCGCCTGGGGCGGCAAGGCGAAGATCACGGAAGAGGAATACCGCAAGACGTTCGCAACGACCGACCAGGAGTACGCGAACATGCTGCAGGCCCTCATCGATCAGCTGAAGAAGCCCTCGTAACCGGCGCACCGCGCCAACGTGCGAGGCAAAAGGGGGCAGCCGTCAAGGCTGCCCTCTTTGTGTGTACGTGGGCCGGGTTCCGCGGTCCGAACAAACCAGGGAGCGCGGACCCGGCGATCGCGAAGAGGAGATCGCATCTATGCGTCGAACGATCGTGTCCGTGTTCGTGGTGCTGCTCGTTGCGTGCGCCAGCGTTGCCCAGGACAAGTGGTATCCGTCGCGCTGGGGCGCCGACGATCAGCGGGGGGCGGCCAACCGGTCACCCCGGCGAAGGTTCTCGAGGCGAAGAGCCTCATCATGCGCGGCCAGACGTATCAGCTTGGACGCGTCTATGAGGCGGGGATGCCGCTCTTCGGCACGCGTCACTACAGCCTGCGCATTCCGAAGGTGTTCGGGCCGAACGGCACGAACGAGGCGTATTACCACGACGAAATCATCAGCGGCGAGCTGGGGCAGATCGGCACCCAGTTCGACGGCCTTGGGCACATCGGGATCGGTGATCTGTTCTACAACGGGAACCGGGGCAGCGAATTCGCCAAGGCAGAAGGTCTGACGAAGCTCGGCATCGAGAACGTCGGCGCGCTGGTGACGCGCGGCGTGCTGATCGACGTTGCCGCGTTCAAGGGTCAGCCGATGCTTGCCGGGGGCTACGAGATCACGCGGGCCGACGTGGAGGGAGCGCTGAAACGACAGGGCACTGCGATCCGCCCTGGCGACGTCGTGATGTTCCACACCGGCTGGGGATCGCTTGTGGATGAAGGATAACGCGCGCTTCAGTCAGAACGCTCCGGGCATCGGCCTCGAGGCGGCCCAGTATCTGGTCGAGCGGGAAATCGTGCTGGCGGGTTCAGACACGTGGGGAGTGGAGGTCGTCCCCAATCCAGACGCGAAGCTGGCGTTCCCGGTGCATCAGCTCTTCATTGCCAGGAACGGGATCTATATCTTCGAGAACCTGGTAACCGAGGAGCTCGCGCGCGACAGCGCCTACGAGTTCGCGTTCATCTTCGCGCCGCTTCGGCTGAAGGGCGCGACCGGATCGCCAGGGAATCCGCTGGCAATCCGGTAGCTCGGTCCTCGCCTTCCGCCTGAAGGCGGAAGCTACTTGGCTTTCTTGACGGTGTATTCGAACGGCATCCCGGCGAAATCGGCGGTCAGCTTGATCTCGGCCGGCGTGACGACGCCGGTGTAGGAGATGTCGATCGCCATGCCGCCAAGATCCAGCGACACGGTAAACGCGATCTTGCTGCCGTCCACCTTGCCATCCTTGATCGCCACCGTCGAGCCGTCGGGACTGGTCGTCGTCCCGGTCAGCTTGGTGCCATCAGCCTTGAGGTCGTAGGCGACTTCGAAGTCGCCGCCGGGCGTGGACACGGTACCGGCCCACTTTCCATCGACGTCGGCGGCCAGCGCGGGAGTGGCCCAGAGCAGCAATGCGAGCATCAGCACGCGTGTGGACATTCTGGCGAGGGGTTTCATGAGATCTCCTTCGTGCATCTTTGGTTGAACGCGATTGGTCGAGTTACACTGACGGTTCGGTCGGGCGCGTGGCTCAGCGGTAGAGCATCCGCTTCACACGCGGGGGGTCGGTGGTTCGATTCCACCCGCGCCCACCAGCCTTCGCTCTCGGTCCTGCGAGGCTGTCCGTCGCTCGATAGCGACTTCTGCCGAGTCGCATGGGCAAGGCGGACCCCACACCCACAGTTAAAAAGCTGTCCAGTTAGTTACGGCTGCCCCGCGGCGGAGGTTCCGGGCCGGACGCGTCGCAGCACCTCTAAGGATAAGGCCTCTTTCCGGTCGGCGATCCAGAGGATCGATATTTTTCCCCCGCGGAGCGCGTTGGCCCGGAGGGTCCAGCTCTCGTTGCGCAGCGTGAGGTATTCCTCGGCGGCAGCAATCAGCGGTCGCTGTTCCGGGGGCACCATCTGCCGGTCGACGAGGGCCAGCCGCTCTCTGACATAGCGGATCTCCGGCACGATGATCCGGTCGATGACGGCGGCGAGCGCCTGCTCGGTCATGCGCCCTGCGGTGTAGTCCTCGAGGGCCGTCTTGAACGCGGCCGCCGTCCGCGCTTCGGTCTCGACAACGGCGTCAATGTCGCGCCGGGCATCCGTGATCCCGCGGAGCGGCACCGCCGTGACAATGGCCACGCACGCCAACGCCGCCACCGTGGCGGCCATGCGTACGGCTGGCGTCCGGCGTGTGTTCACGCCCCGGGCCACGGTCAATCCGGCAAGCAGGCCGGTGCTGAAGCCGACGACGACGACCGCTGCCGCTCCGGTCAGCCAGGCGTAGGCGACGAACAGTCCGCCGCAGACGGCAAGGCCGTTGATCGCGATGTTGGGCAGCACCAGGCGCGGACGCTGACTGATTCCCCAGAGAAGCACCGCCAGCAGAAACGCATAGACGCCGGCGACAGCCCCGGTCGCACCGGCGCCGACCGCGAGTGGAAACACCGACAGCATGAAGAGACTCGAGAACAGGCCGGCGGTCAGGTACACGGCCGCGAACGCCATCGGCCCGACGATGCGCTCCAGCACGAGACCGAGGGGAACCAACGCCAGGAGGTTGACGAGCAGGTCGATGATGCTGGCGTGGACGAACACGGTGGTGATCAGCCGCCACCATTCCCCGTTGGCGGTACGCGGCCCAAAGCTCGCGCCCCAGGAAACCATCGGGTCTGGATCGTTGAGCAGATGCGGATGGACGAAGATGCCGATCACGACCGCGACATTCAGGATCGCGATGAGCGGTGTGACCGGGGCGATCCGTGTGCGCGCGTGCAATGCCGAGCGGAACGGCTCGAGTTCATGCCACCAGCGATAGACGCGGAGCAGCAGGCGGTCGATGGTCACCATTGCCGACACCAGGTAGCGCCGCCGCTCGGCCGCAGTCGTGGACCTGAACCCGATCACCAGCGCAATCGCGAGCAAAAACACGTAGCCCATCAAATGGCGATGGTGCAGACCGTTTGCCAGAAGGTATTCGGCCTAATTCGCCGGATACGCGCGAACGTGCGCCGCGGCCGATTTCAGGACTCGGCGGCGGCGCACGAGGATGTAAGGCGGGCTATCGAGGCTAGCGTCCGCCGGTGGCGGCGGGAAGGGCGTCGATCGTGGCGATCATGCCGCTTCCGCATCGCCGCGTCCGGCAGGCGGCCCGCGGCCGCCGCCCAGGTTGTCCGTCATGTTCTTCGCCTGGCTGGTGGCCGGCGTGACCACGGTGATCGCCGGATGGCTGGCGACGAACTTGATGAAGAACTGCGCCCACGTCGTCGCGTCGAACTCCTTGGCGTAGTCGGGCACCGGCTGGCTGCCGACGCGATTCCAGAGGCGCGTGCGGCCGAACGGCTGGTAGGCGAGCACGCCGATCTTGCGCTCCTGCGCCAGCGGCAGAATCGTCTCCTCGACCTCGCGGGCGTCGATCGCGTAGTCGACGCCGATGAAGTCGAGCGGCTCGCGCCGCATGATGTCGACGATCTCCGGGTACTGCTGATCGAAGGTGGTGGTCACGCCGATGTAGCGGATGCGCCCCTGCTGCTTCAGCTCCTTGAGGATCGCCAGCTGCGTCGGGACGTCGCCGAGGTTGTGGACCTGGATCAGATCGATCTTCGCCTTCTTGAGGCGCGCGAACGACTGATCGATCTGCTTGCGCGCCGCGGCCTGGCGTCCGCGCCGCCGCCCCCGCAACGCCGGCGACGTTGACCTTGGTCGCCCAGAAGATCTTGTCCGGTAAGCCCGAGGCTCGCCGCGACCCGGCCGGCGACCTCCTCGGACGCGCCGTATCCCGGTGCGGTGTCGAACACCGTGCCGCCGCCGCTGACCAGCGCCTTGAACACCTCGCCGCAGCGCCGTGACGTCGGCCGCCGCGCGCCACCTGCGAGAACGTCGCCGAGCTGCCCAGCCCGACGATCGGCAGCCGCTCGCCGCTCGACGGGAATCGCGCGCATGATGCAGCGGCTGCTGCGCAGACAGCTGGGCGCGATCGAGCGCCAGGGCGGCGCCGGTCGCCAGCGTCAAGGAGAGCCATTCGCGACGTGAAAGCATGAGCGTTCCTCGAGATGCGCCTGAATCGGCCTGACGAAGTATACGACGCTTCCGCCCGAACCATTACGGTGCCGTACAGCCGGTCGCCGAAGTCGCCCAGCCCGGGCACGATGAACTTGTGCGCGATTGAGCTCGCGGTCGATGACCGGAGTGTAGATCACCACATCCGGGTGTCGCTGCTTCGAGGAGCTGCCACGCCTTCCGGCGCCGAGACGATGCAGATCATGCGGATCGTCCGCGCGCCGGCGGCTTTGATCAGGTCGATGGCCGCCGCGGCGCTGCCGCCGGTCGCCAGCATCGGGTCGATCATCAGCACGAAGCTGTCGGCCAGGTTCGGCGGCAGCTTCGAGTAATACCGTGAGGCAATGGCGGTGGCCTCGTCCCGCTGCAGGCCGATGTGGCCGACGCGTGCCGCCGGGAGCAGCTCGAGGACCGCGTCGAGCATGCCGAGACCGGCACGGAGCACGGGCACGACGACGACGTCTGTCTGAACCACCCGGCCGTCAGCCGGACCGAGCGGCGTCGTGACGACGGTGGCCGCGAGCCGGCACGTCGCGCAGCGCCTCCGCCGCCAGCAGCACGCTGATCCGGTTCGCCGCGCGGCGGAACGCAGGGGGCGTGGTGCGCGCGTCGCGCAGCTCCGCCAGCGCGTCGTGAACGAGCGGATGGTCGACGAGCTTCAACGACACGCGCCTATTCTAGTGCCAGCGGCGAATGGGCCGGAAGTGCGAATGGCGCGGGCATGAAGGTACTATCGCCCGATGCGAGTGCGTCTGTTGATTCCCGCGTGCATCGCCGCGGCGCTGGTCGCCGTGCTGTTCGCGCAGTCGGGTCCGCGCGCCGTGTCGCTCCTCGTGACCAACGGCATCGTGGTCACGATGAACCCGGCGCGCCAGGTCATTCAGGACGGGGCGGTGGCCATCGACGGAAGCGATATCGTCGCTGTCGGGCCGGCCGCGGACCTGACCGCCCGGTTTCGCGGCCGCGACACGCTGGATGCCAGCGGACAGATCGTCCTGCCGGGTCTGATCAACACCCACACACACGCACCGATGGTGCTGTACCGCGGCCTGGCCGACGACCTGGCGCTGTCCGAGTGGCTGGAGAAGTACATCTTCCCGGCCGAGGCGAAGACCGTGTCGCCGGCATTCGTCCGCGCCGGCACGCGCCTCGCCGCCCTCGAGATGATTCAGTCGGGCACGACGACCTACGCCGACATGTATTACTTCGAGGAGGAGATCGCCAGGGAGACGAAGGCGGCCGGGTTGCGCGGCGGTGCTTGGGCAGACCGTCATTCAGTTTCCCGTGGCGGACGCCAAGACGCCTGCCGAGGCGCTGGCCCGCGCCGAAGCGTTCATCACCGCGTTCAAGGGCGACGCGCTGATCACGCCGGCGGTCGCCCCGCACGCGATCTACACGCTCGACGCCGCGACGCTGCGCGCCGCCCGCGACCTCTCCCGTCGCCACAACGTGCCGACGCTGATTCATCTGGCCGAAACCCAGGACGAAGCCAGGAACGCCGAGGCGCAGTTCAAGTTGTCGCCTGTTCGGCTATCTGGAGAGCCTCGGGTTTCTCGGCCCTGGGGTGCTGGCTGCGCACGGTGTCTGGGTCAGCGAGCCGGACATCGCCCTGCTGCAGATGCGAGGCGTCGGCGTCTCGCATAACCCTGAGAGCAACATGAAGCTGGCAAGCGGCACGGCGCCGGTGCCGGCGTACCTGCGCGCCGACGTCGCGATCGGCCTCGGGACGGACGGCGCTGCCAGCAACAACGATCTGGACATGTTCGAGGCGATGCGGATGGCGTCGCTTCTCCACAAACTGCAGACCGGCGACCCGCGCGCCGTTGGCGCCCGAACGGCGCTGGAGATGGCGACGATCCGCGGTGCACGCGCCCTTGGCATGGAGTCGCGGATCGGATCGCTCGAGACGGGCAAGCGCGCGGACCTCATCCTTGTCGACGTATCCGGCGCCCGGCAGACGCCCATGTATGATCCTGTATCGCATCTGGTGTACGTGGCGCGCGGCGACGATGTCCGCACGACCATCGTGAACGGGCGGGTGCTGATGCGGGATCGAAAGATGCGGACATTGAACGACGCCGAGGTCATCCGGGAGGCACGGGCGTGGGCCGACAAAGTTCGGGCTGCGGTTCGGTAGTCGATGCGTCTGCTCCTGACCGTCCTTGCGGTTGTCGTCCTCGAGCTGGCCAGCTCGACCCCCGTCGTTCACACAATCGCCCAGACGTCGGCGAGTCTGCTGCGCGCGGGTCGCCGTCCACGCCCGCCGGTTCGTCAGCGAGTTCAGCAACGTCGTCTCCGAGGAGGAGTACGAGCAGCGTTTCACGTCACGGCTCGCGGCGCGTCGTCTGAAATCCGATTTCCTGCTCGTCGCGTATCCGGGACAGGAACGACGTGGTGATGGTGTTCCGCGACGTCCGCGAAGTGGACGGCAAGCCCGTCGGCGACAAACAGGAGCGGATCACGAAGCTGTTTCTGCAGCCGTTCGACAGCGCGGTCCGCCGCGCCCGGGACATTCAGCGTGAGGGCTTGCGGCACAGCGTCGACAACGGACGCATGATGGACCCGTTGACGGTGATCGGGTATCTGCAGCCGGAATACCAGGGCGGCTTCCGGTTCACGGTCGGTGAGCTGGCGTCCAGCATGGGAGCCGACGTCCGCGAGATCGATCTCGCGCCGACCCCCGCGCGCGGAAAGACCGCCAAGCCGGCCCGGGCCTGGGTGTCTGAGACGCACCGGCGAAGTGCTCAAGACCGAGCTGCGCGAGGGGTTCGGGGCGCGGCGCGCTGGTGACGACGACCACGTTCGGCGTCGATCCCGGTGCTGAAGATCCACGTGCCGGTCGAGATGCGCGACGAGGTGCCGCGCGGCAACGACGAGTTCATCGGCACGGCCAAATATTCGAACTTCCGCCGCTTCGAAGTGAAAGCGGAGTCAGTCGTGACCGTGCCGGATCCGTCTAGCTCTCGATGACGCCGATGTGGGGCAGATTTCGATACTGCTCGTCGTAGTCCAGTCCGTAGCCCACCACGAACTTGTCCTCGATCGTGAAACCGATGTACTCCACCGGCACCTCCACCTGCCGGCGCGACGGTTTGCTCAGCAGGCACGCCGTGCGCAGCCGCCGCGGCGCGCGCGCGCGCAGGATCTCCTGAAGATACGTCAGCGTCAGCCCGGTATCGACGATGTCCTCGACGATGACGACGTCGCGGCCTTCGATGCCGGAGCCGAGATCCTTCAGCAGCTGCACCTGACCCGATGACTTGGTGCTCGAGCCGTAGCTCGAGACGGCGATGAAGTCGAGCGTCGTGTTGCCCTCGATGGCTCTCGCGAGATCGGACAGGAAGATGAACGCGCCCTTCAGCACGCAGACCAGATGCACGCCGTCGGGATGGTCGTTGCGGATCTCGCCAGCGAGCGCCTGCACGCGCGCCTGGATATCCGCGGCGGAAATGAAGGTCTGCACGCCTTGAGCGGTCATTGGCGCGAGAGTAACATAGCGCACCGTGAAGACAGCGCTGTGAAGCGGTTTCAGATGATCACCGAGGCCGACGCGCGCGTGCTGGAGCTCGGAAGCACGGTGGTCCTCGTCGCCGGTGGACACATCACGCCGCTGGCGCAGGACACGCTCAACGCACGCCGCGTCTCGGTGGTCAGCGACCGCCTGACCGAGGATGCGGCGGGATTGGCGCCGACGGCGGATATCCGCACCGTGGCCATCGCCGGCGATCACACGTCACTGGCGCTGAAGCGCGCGATCGTGGCGCACCTGCGCGGCCGCGGCGTGGCGGTGCACGATCTCGGCACGACCACCAGCGACCCGGTGGATTATCCGGACACGGCCGCGGCAGCGGCCGACGCGGTGGCGCGCGGTGAAGCCGACGCGGCCATCGTCATCGACGGCGCGGGGCTCGGGTCGACGATCGCGGCCAACAAGGTGTCAGGGGCGCGCGCGGCGATGTGCCTGAATGTGACGCTGGCGCGCTACGCGCGGGAGCACAACGGCGCCAATGTGCTCGCGCTCGGATCGACGCTCGTCACGACGGAGCTGGCGCTGAGCATTGTCGAGACATTCCTCGGCACGCCGATGCGCGAAGCCCGCTACATCCGACGGCTGGCCAAAATCCGCGAGCTCGAGAACCGGTCGCGTTCCTGATGGAACCCACCGACGTCCATCGCCTGGTGCAGATCATCGTCGAGGAGCTGGCCGCCGCGGCGCAGGCTCCTCCGCAGCGGTGCACTTGCCACGCGCTGCTGTACGAGTGCTGCCCGGACCGGCTGCGCGGGGTGATCGAGGCCGGGGCGACGCGACTGGGCCTGCACGCGTCGGGCGGCGCCACGGCCGGCGTGGCGTCGATGATCGATCACACGCTGCTGAAGCCCGATGCGACGCGGCAGGACATCCAGGCGCTCTGCCGCGAGGCCGCGGAATACCGCTTCGCCAGCGTCTGCGTCAACCCGACCTGGGTCGCCGAGTGCGCGCGGCTGCTCCGCGATACCCCGGTGAGGGTCTGTTCCGTGGTCGGGTTTCCGCTGGGCGCGACGACTGCCGACACGAAGCACTACGAAACGCGTCGCGCGATTTTCGACGGCGCGCGCGAGATCGACATGGTGATCAACGTCGGCGCGCTCAAGTCGGGAGACCTGCGGCTGGTCGAGCGGGACGTCGAGGCCGTCACGGCTCCGTGCCGCGACGCCGGCGTCCTGAGCAAGGTGATCATCGAGGCGGCGCTGCTGACGGATGAGGAGAAGGTCACGGCCTGCACGGTGGCGAAAGCCGCGGCGGCCGACTTCGTGAAGACGTCAACGGGCTTCGGACCGGGTGGCGCGACAGCCGGCGATGTAGCCTTGATGCGCCGGGTGGTGGGCGCCGACATGGGCGTGAAGGCGGCTGGCGGCGTCCGCGACCTCGAGGGGCTGCAGGCGATGGTCGCGGCCGGCGCGACGCGGATCGGGGCGAGCGCCGGCGTGCGGATCGTTCAGGAGTCTCGCGGCCAGCAGCCAGCGGGCACCAGCAAGGGCTACTGAAGGGTCGAGGCCGACCTTCGGGTCGGAGGGTAGGTAGAGGCCGACCTTCAGGTCGGCCCGAGGAGATAGCGTGGCAAATCTGAACCAGGAACAATTGCGGCGGCTGGCTCGCCTGGGCGCGGTCGCGAGGCTCGAACAGCTGAAGGAAGAGGAGGCCGCGATCCGCGCCGAGTTTCCGGAACTGTTCGGCGGCCGGCGCGGCACCGGACGCGCGGCCAAGGAGCCGGCCCCGCGGAAGCGTAGTCGCCGCCCCGCGATGACCGCCGCCCAGCGCAAGGAAGTATCGGAGCGCATGCGGAAGTACTGGGCGGAGCGCCGCAAGGCGAGCGCGAAGTAGTGAAGCGTGCGGCGGCCTGTCCGCCTTCGCTGCGGCGCAGCTTGGGCGCGACTGTCGCCTTCGTGGTAATCGCGACCGCCGCGCCGACAGCGGCGCAGACGACGTCACCGCCCGGCCCGTGGGTGGTGGACATCCGCGGAGTGACCAGCCCGGTTCCAATCAATCCAACCTTCTATCCACCGCTCGACAGCGCCTTCGTGCCGGCGCGCGGATTTGGCGTCGATGTGGGTG
>CAWCBC010000016.1:0-69247 GCA_963793705.1 uncultured Acidobacteriota bacterium
ACGTCGCCGGCCACGGCCAGGCGCACCTCGGCGGCACAGGGGTCGACCGCTCCGTCGATCACGCTCCCAGGGTGCCCGGGGCGCAGCGAACACCGGGCCACCTTTTCGTGGCGGGGGGATGAACGTCCGGGGGCCGGCGGACCCGTGCTTCGCTGTCACACCCCCTCCTTAGGGTCGACATGACGATCGATCCCTGCGGACGAGGTGGTGGTGGTGGCGAAGACGTTCGACGATGCCCTCAAGGCGATGTGGCCGGCCCACCTGCTGGGCCTGTGCCGGTGGCTGGGGGTCCCGGTGGAGTTCGAACCGGTGCGGTTGGCCGAGTCCATGCCCTCGGCCGGTACCCGGGCGGTGGACCTGCTGCTGCGCGTCGGCGAGCGGCTGGTGTTGCACGTGGAGTTCCAGACGCGGCCGCGACGACGGTTTCCCTGGCGGATGCTCGACTACCGGGTCCGACTGGCCGCCATGGCCGATCTCGAAGGTGTGACGATCGTCCAGCACGCCGTGCTGCTGGGACCGGGCCGGCTCCGTGACCGCATCCGCGTGCCGGTCTTTCCTTCCGGTATCACGTTCACCACCTGCAGGACGAGGATCCCGAGCAGTTCCTCCTCGATCCGTCGCTGGCGCCGTTCGCCGCGTTGGCCCGCCAAGCCGACGGCGACCGGGCCGCCACGCTCGTGCGGGCGCTCCATGTCATCGCCGGGGCCGATCCCCGCATCCGTGACGTCCTGGCCTGGGCGGCGGTGAACCTGGCCCGGCTCTACGTCGAACTCGATACGATTCTGGCGATCCAGGAGGAACGCACCGTGCCCTTCCCAACGACCTTCTCCGACGAGATCCGTGAGCGTGCCCTCAAGGAGGGCCGCGGGCTCGGCCGCGAACAGGGCCTCGAACAAGGCCTCGAACAAGGCCTCGAACAAGCTGGGGCGTCCCTGCTGCGCGTGCGGTTCGGTGACGACGCACGCATCGACGGCATCGCCGCCCGCCTGGCGCGCTTGGGATCGACCGAGTGCATGAGGCGCATCAGGCCGCCGGCGATCTCGACGAACTTGCGGCGGAGAGCTGACCGCCCCGGGGGCGTCCGTGATCCCATCACTCACCCAGCGTTGCTATGAGAGAGGCCTCGAAGCAGGCCGCGGAGAAGCCTGTGCCTTGCTGCTCAGGCGTCGCTTCGGGCAGGACGAGCGGATCGCCGATATCGCGGTCCGTCTAGCGGCACTGAACTCGGAGGCCTGCTTCGAGCGCATCGAAGAGGCCGCGGGCCTCGACGAGCTGGAGCGGACAGCTGACGAGGGCCGCGTGCAGACGTCCGAGGAGGCCGTCATCGAGCTCCTGCTGCGGCGCCACTTCGGTTACGACGACTTCGGTGACGACGACCGGATCACCGGCATGGCTCGGACCCTCCACCGCCTGGAGATCTGCGACTTCCTCGAACTCCTCGACCGGGCCGAGAGCCTCGACGAACTGGCAGCGGAGCTGAGCGCCGGGGACCGTTAGCCGGCGAGGTCGTCGTACTCGCCGGCTTTGATGCCGCCGATCCAGGTGGCCATGGTCGGGCCGGCGATGGTGAGCGTGCCGGCGGCCGGCCGGACGCTGTTGCGTAGGTGCACCGTCTCCGCCTCCGAGCGCCAGCTCAACACAGGTGTCCCTTGCTGGTGGTGAGACCTGGAGGTCCGCCACTGGAGGTTTAGGCATGGTGGATGCTTCCTTCGTGAGACGGCGGTATGAAGTTTGATCGACCCGAGTGGGCCCGAGCGCCGCGGGAGTTTAGACGGGCGAACCGGAGGTCGGAGAGTCGGACTCGTGAGGAGACGTGGGTGAATGTCGCCTCGCCGTGCTCGGTCTCGGTGAAGAGCGTTGCTGGGTCCGGCGCGCTCCGGTCCCCAGGGAACGGCCAGCAGAGGCGAAGTTTGCCGTGTGATTTGTGAAAGGCCCCACAGTCGAACGGCAGGACCTGCAGCGACCACGTTCGGGCGCTCCGCCATATCGGCGACATGGTCGAGCTGATCGCGGATCGTTCGGACCATCGCCGATCCTGACCGCAGCGCGGTCCCCGCCAAAACGACGCACAGCACCAGTGGGCTCTTCTTCCCCGCGACCAGTGCCGCGGGTGCGAGCCACGCGCTGTTCGACGAGACGTTCAAGTCTGTTCGGCGTGCCCGTGCGGACATAGGCTGCTCCTCCGCCAGAATGGCACGGGCGTAGTCCCTGTGTCCTGGGAGAGCGCCGTAAACGAGCGTACGGCTGATTAGGTCTCGCACCCAGTGGCCGTCTCCTTCCATCGCTCACATAGGCGCTGAGCCACGCCGGCACCAGACGGTCCGAGGTCGCCGTCGGTGTCCTCGCCGTCCTCGTTCTTGAGCAGCCGGTCGAGCCTTCGCCAACGACACGTCCAGGGCCTCGGCCAGCGGCCGGCGTTGGGTGGCCGAGGGCTCGGACTCGCCGCGCTCCCAGCGGTAGGTGGTGTTGGGGGTCACGCCGACGTGCTCGGCCAGGGTCTCCTGGGAGAGGCCCTGGAACTTGCGCCGGGCGATGAAGCCGACGCCGCCTCGTCGTCACGGCTTACTCCCTGCATTGTGGTGCGACCGTGGGGTCATTGGGGGGAAAGCGGTGGCGTCGATCCCGCCGGTGGGAAGGGTGTTGGGTAATGGTCTAACAATGGTGGCCGGTGACGTCGCAGGGTACCAAACATGAGAAATCGCCCCGTCGATCGGCGCCGATTCCGCCGACCGATGACCGACGTTGTCGCCGTCTATCAGCGTGAGCGGGTCCGGGCCCGGCGGCGGACCACGCTCCGCCTGGGCGTGGCAGGCCCGTGCCAGCCGGCCGCGCCCGGCCACCGGTCGACGACCTCGGCCTCGCCCGCCGGCTGCGCCGTGCAACGCGAGCTGACCGCCCGGGGCCGGGCGCCGGCGCCGTGGCCTGAGATCTGATCCCGGCCACCCGGCGCCGAGGCCCGACGCCTTCACGCGCCGCACCCGCTGACCAATGACGTTCGGCGGGACGTGAGGCCACCCGGTGCGCCCCCGCCGGGTGGCTCGGGGCGGTCCCTGCCGGCCGTGCGCCGCCGCCGGCAGGGGCGCGCCCCTACGTGGACGGGCCTTGCCCGCAGTTGGCGGCTGGTCTAGAACGCTCGTTCATGACGAGAGAGGGACCGTTCTGGGACATGATCGACGGGAAGGCCGAGCCGCCGCCGTGCGCGGTCCTGCTGGGCTGGAAGCTGGTCGACATCGATCCCGACGCCGGCACGGTCGAGATCGCCTTCACCGCCACCGAGCAGTTCCTGAACCCGTTCGGCACGATCCAGGGCGGCTTCCTCACCGCCATGCTCGACGACACCATGGGCCCCGCCGCTCGGCGCCACGCTGGAGACCGGCCAGAGCGCACCGACGGCTGATCTGCACGTGCAGTTCCTGCGGCCGGCGCGGCCCGGCCGGCTCACGGGCCGGGGGCGGATCGCGCGCCGGACCCGCGACCTGGCCTTCCTGGCCGGCGAACTGGTCGACGAGGCCGGCGAGGTGATCGCCACGGCCACGGCCACCGCCGTCATCCGCACGAAGCGCTGACACCTGCAACGATCTAGAGGGTGACGGTCGACGACCCCGGGAGGACCGACGAAGGCGGGGCGTTCGCCTCGCTGCTGTCCACGCCGGGCGTCACCGAGGAGGTGGCGCTGCGGTCGCGGTTCGGTTTCATGGCCTTCCACGGCGGCGCCCTCGAAGAGGTCACCGACATCGTGGCGGACCGGGCCGCCGAGCAGGCCGGCGCCTCGTACTACGGGGTGCTCCACCCGCCGGGCCTCGACGTGCACGTGCCCTCCATCCTCGTCCGGCCGGCCGAGTCGGCCGCGCTGCGGCGCTTCATCGCCCACGTGGAGGTCGTCGTGGCGGTGCACGGCTACGGCCGGCGGGAGCGCTGGACCGAGCTGCTCGTGGGTGGCACCAACCGTGACCTCGCCCACCACACGGCCGCGGACCTGCGGCCCGTGCTGCCCGACTACGACCTCGTGACCGACATCGACCGCATACCGGTCGAGCTGCGCGGCCTGCATCCCGCCAACCCGGTGAACCTCCCGCCGGCCGGTGGGGTCCAGCTGGAGCTTCCGCCCCGAGTGCGGGGCGCTCTCCGCTGTCCCCTCCTGCCGGCAACGACGGGCTCTCCGCGCCGACCCGTGCGCTCATCGACGGTCTTGCCGCCGCCGCCCGAACCTGGAAAGGCGTCGGGCCCTCGGCGCCGGGTGGTCATAAACACCGCTGGCGATCAGATGCCTGAATGCCACTAGGATGATCGCCATATTCCGGGGGGAATAGGGGAGGGAACCGATGCGAAAGTTCGTGCTGATCTGTTGCGCGCTCGCGGTACTGCTGACGGCGTGCAGCCGGGGAAATCGAACCGGTCGGACGACGACCACGACCCGCCCGACCGGGCCGGCGGCCACGCTGCCGCCGGGCACGGGCGACTGTGACCGGGCCTGCCTGACGGGCATGGTCGACCAGTACCTCGACGCCCTGGTGGCGCGGGACTCGTCGAGCCTGCCGCTGGCCGCCACGGCGCGCTTCACCGAGGACACCGTTACCCGTCAGATCGGCAGCGAGGGCCTGTGGCGCACGGCCAGCCGGTTGCGCCCGTTCCGCCAGGACGTCATCGACGTGTTCGCCGGCGTGGCCGGCACCCACGCCATCGTCGAGGAGGGCAGCAACCCGGTCCTGCTCGTGCTGCGCCTGCGGGTGGTGAGCCGCGAGATCACCGAGATCGAGACGATGGTCGTGCGCAGCGCCGCCGAGGGCTCGATCTTCAGCCCGAACAACCTGCGGGAAGCCAGCCCGGCCATGAACGTCGTGCCGCCGGCCAGCCAGCGCAACACCCGCGCCGAGCTGATCCGGGTCGCCGAGGGCTACCCGGCCGGCCTCAAGGCGGGCAGCTTCGTGACCGTGAACGCCCAGTTCTCGACGGACGCCTACCGCCTGGAGAACGGGACGAAGATGGCCGGACCGGGCTGCGTGTTCGGGGCGTCGTGCTCGAACATCCGCACGCAGGGCATCCCCCGCCTCGCCAATCTGACCTACCGCCTCGCCGCCGTCGACGAGGAGCAGGGCATCGTGTGGCTGCGCCTCGACTTCGGCGCCGGGTCCATCGGCGCCGGCCGCGCCCTCATCGTGTGGGAGATGTTCAAGGTCTACGGCGGCCAGATGACCGCCGTGGAGGCGTTCATGGAGTCGATGCCGGCGAACTCGCCCTCGGGCTGGTAGTCGGCCCGCCTGTCGCCCGTCGCTACCGTGACGGGCGATGGGCGCACCGCACTGGCGTGACGCCGCCGATCTCCGGATGGACCAGGAGGTCGTCGGCCGCGCCGCGCCCGACCTGTGGCGGCCACCCCCGCCGCCGGCGCTCGTCGCCGCCGGCTGCTTCGTGGCCTTCCGTCGCGGCGAGCAGGGACCGGGCCGCGCCGGCGACCGGGCCTGGGTCGGCGTGGCGGTGTGGTCCGAGCGGGCCGGCGCGCTCGACGCCGTGGCCGTGCCCGGCGTGGCCGGCGCCGGCTACGAGCCGGGCCTGCTCGCCCTGCGTGAGGGGCCGATGATCGTCGCCGCCGCCGGTCCGGTGCTCACCGGGCTGCCCGCCGGCACCGTGCTGCTGGTGGACGCCACCGGCCGGGAGCACCGCGGCGCGCCGGCCTGGCCCGCCATCTCGGCCTGCTGCTCGGCGCGCCCACCGTCGGGGTGACGCATCGCCCCCTGCTCGCCGGCCGCGACCCGCCGCCGGCGTTGACCCGCCGCGGGGACACCGAGCCCGTGCTCCTCGGCGGTGATGTACAGCTCGGACTCGGTGAGGGTCTGCTGCTGGCGCGCGACTCGGCCTCGCGGAGCTCGCGCTCCTTGACGCCGCCTTCTGCTGGCGCGCATACGTCTCGACCTGCTCCTCCGCGATCTGGCGCGAGCGAAGCTGGTCGAGGATCGCGTCGATCCGCTCCCGGGCGCGCCGACGTCGGCGTGCCGATCAGCACCTCCTCGAGCTCGAGGTTGTAGTGCGCGAACTTCGCCTTCATCTCCTCGCTCGCGATCTTCTGGATCTCGCTGCGGTCCTGGAGGAGCTGGATCAGCGTCCGAGTCTGGCCGATGTTCTTGAAGTACGCGGCGACCATCGGGTCGAGCGTCTGCTCGACGAGCCGCTTGATGTCGCCGAACCGCTGGATGACGAGCGGCGCCTTCCGGTAGTCGATGTGGACCACGACCGAGAGCGGGAGCGACGGCTCGAACGCGTCCTTGGTGATGAGCGACACCTCCGCGAGGTTCTCGTCGTACCGTGCGCGCCCGTCTCGCTGGTTCCACTTCAGGATGAAGTTCGTGGTCGGGACCATGATCACCTTTCCCGCGTACGTGTTGAACGCGTACTTGCCGGGCAGGAGCGGCTCGTTCCACACGCCGCGCTGCCGCGTCGACGAGCTCGCCGTGCTTGTAGTCCTCGCCCGACAGGTCGGCGCCGGTCTCGCCCGTGTACGACACGACGACGCCGACCTTGCCCACCTCGATCACCGTCTTCGGAATCAGCTCGACCGTCGCGAACAGCCGGTTGACGTAATACGTGCCCTCGACGAGCACCTGCAGCTGGCGGCCGCGCAGGCCGCCCGCCGGCGAGGAACCGCTCCGGGTCCTGGAAGTTGTTGTGGTACAGTCGCCGGCTCCGCGGCATCGTTGCCGACGGTCGGCGCGATGATCTGCCCGTCCGGGAGCGAGGGGCCGTCATGGACGGTCACGATGCCGATGGCGTCGTCGGCGCCCTTGATCACGACCGGCTTGAAGCCGTCTCGCTCGGCGATGACCGTCGCCATCCTCTTGAAGGTCCTCGTCCGTGCCATCGAGCGGCAGGAAGTGGACGCTGCTCGCTCGGTGACGACGACGAACTGCGCGAGGTTGATCGCGTAGGTGCCCTCGCGCAGGATCTTGCGCTGCGGTCCGCGCTGGCCGCCGGCTGCGAGGAACGCGGCCGCGTCCTGGAAGTCGTCGGCCGTGACGTTGGACGCGAGCGTCTGCGTCGGCGGGAGCGGCTGCCCGTCGCGCGCGAAGACGTAGCCGATCTTCCCCTGCGGGATGGTGACCAGCGGCATCTTGTGGAGGCGGTACTGGAACGGCATCAGCACGTGCCAGCCACCCCGCAGCACGTCGGGCTGAAAGCCGGCCTCGCCGTTCAGCGCGATGAGCCCGCTCGTCACCGAGCCGGACGGGCTCCAGAGCTTCTCGACGATGCCGACGCGGTTGTTCGGGAATGTACCGAAACGTGAGCAGCAGTACCGCTGCAGCGAACAGCGCGAATGCGATCCAGAGGACGAGTGACAGGGACACTGCGGCAGGAAATGCCGACATGACTGGCCTCCAATCACGCCGACGGGGTTAGCTGACGGGCTCGAGGTTGGAAGTCCTCTACGATCCTTGTGACCGATTCGCCCCAGGCAGCGTCTGCCGGAACGCCTCAACGGCGTTCCTTGTGTCTGCCGGAACGCCTTAACGGCGTTCCTTGTGTCTGCCGGAACGCCTTAACAGCGTTCCTTCGTGGGTCCCCCGCGATGCCGTCGTGCGGCGTCTTAGGCGTAAGTTCACCCTACTCCTACGCCAGGTCGAGGTCAAATGTTCGTGCGTTCGCGGCTTGGTAAAGCCTTCGGTGGGTCTCTATTTCGGCGGGAGCGCGCCGGGCAACGGCACCTCGAGCTCGACGGCGATTCGGCCTCGCGGGTCAGCCACGACGGATGCGACCTGGCGGCCGTCCACGACCAGCCGATATGTCACGCCGGCGGTCAGCTCGCGGGCGGCGAACTCCACCTCCTGATCGGTCGGCATCTCGGTGGCGAATTCCACCTCCGCTTCGCCGACGACCTGACCCCCGGCCGGAGGAGCCAACGCGGCCTTGCGCTCGATGTCGTCGTCCTCTTCCTCCACGAGGATGAACGTGCCGCGCAGCACGACGTCACCTCCGGAGTCGCGGATTTCTGCCGTCGCCGCGTTCCTGAAGTCGGCGCTCAGAATCGCCTCCTGTGGGTTGAAGCGAGCCACCGCGTAACCGCCGCCGGCAATCAGAGCGACGCCGACGACCGCGGCCAGGATGGTTTTCGGCGTGCTCAACATTCTGCTCATCGTCTCGCATCACCGTACGACAACGAACCTGAACACATGATAAACACCCCTACGGCTCCGCATCCCAAGGCAGGGCAATGACGAAGGTGGAGCCCGATTCCGACGAACGGACGAGGTCCACGTCGCCGTCATGGCTGCGCGCGATCCACCGCGCCAGCGCCAGCCCGAGGCCTGCTCCGCCGTGAGCGATGGGTCCACGCTGACGCGACGCGTCGCCGCGGTAAAAGCGCTCGAAGATATACGGCCGGATGTCATCAGGCACGCCGGGACCCTGATCGCGGACCGCGATGACATAGCCGCTCGCTGAGCGATCCAGGTCGACGCGCACGGAGCTCCGTGGCGGGGCGTGGCGAATGGCATTGGCGATCAGGTTGCCAATCATCCGGTGAATCAGTTCTTCGTCCCCGTCGAAGGATGCCGAACGGATCGTCAACGCATCATCGACCGTGACATCTTTGGTCGAGGCGACCACTCGTGCCGCCCGCACGATGTCCTCGATCACTTCGTCGAGGTACATCGGCATCTTCCGGATCGGATAGTTACCCGCATCGGCGCGCGCGAGGGTGAACATGTCATCGACCACTCGCGAGAGCCGCGCCGTCTGCTGCTCGATGATCTCGAGCGTCTGGCGATAGTCCTGCTCGTCGCGATGCGGCTGCTGGAGCGCCACGCTGGCCGCGGTGCGCGCCGTGGCCACCGGAGTCCGCAACTCGTGAGACGCGTCGGCCATGAACTGCCGTTGCTGGCCGAGCGATTTCTCGAGCCGTCCGAGCAGCTCGTTGAACGTAGCCGCGAGGCGTCCAAGCTCGTCGCGCGGGTTGGCCACCGGAAGGCGCTCGCTCAGATTCTCGCCGCCAATCTGGCGGGCGCGATCCGCCATCGACACGACCGGCGAGAGACTCCGGCGTGCCAGGAACCAGCCGCCAAACCCGGCACTGATCAGCGCCAGGGGCACGATGTACGCGAGGATCCGTCGCAACGACGACAGCTCCGCGTCCAGCGATTCCATCGGACTGCCGAGCACGACCACGTAATCGGCACCGCGTTCCAGTGACACGCGTCGCATGCCGACCCGATGACGGTCATCGTCATCGTGTTCGTACACGCTGCGGAACAGCACGTCCTTCTGCGGAATCGACGAGACCGGGGGCAGCGTGAGCTCGAGGTCACCATCACGGCCCCCCTCGGCAAGCAACCGCCCGCCACCGTCGTAGATCGCCACCATCTGCCGCGTGGAAGACAGCTCTCCGACCGTACTGCGCGCCGCACGTGCCTGATCCTCGCCCTCGTCGAGATCGTTGGCGAGTGAAGTGATCGCGATTTGCACGCCGGCGACGACGGCCTCGTCCACGCGCGCATACATTGCCCTGGCGAGCAGGACGTAAATGAGGGCCGCCACGATAATGAGCGCTGCCGCGAGGATGCTGACGTACCAGAGCGTAAGGCGGGCCCGGACCGTGTCAATCATCAGCGGCGTTCGGCACGGCATCCGAGGGTGTAACCGGCGCCCCGCCGCGTGTGTATCAACTTCACGTCGTGACCGTCGTCAAGCTTCCGGCGGAGCCGTTGGATGTACACCTCAATGAGATTGGACATCGGATCAAAGCTGTCGTCCCACACGTGCTCCGCGATGTCGGCACGGCCCACGACCTCGCCCTGACGTCTCGCCAGGTACTCGAGTAGGGTGTACTCCTTCGTCGTGAGCTGGAGGGGTCGTCCGGCGCGCTCAACGCGCCTCGCCCGCGTATCAATCGAGAGGTCTCGTACCGAGAGCACCGCAGAGGCCAGGGCGGGGCCGCGGCGCAACAGCGCGCGGACGCGCGCGAGCAGTTCCTTGAAGTGATAGGGCTTGAGCAGGTAGTCGTCTGCGCCTGCGTCCAGGCCCGCGACGCGGTCATCCAGCCGCCCCAGTGCGGTCAACATGAGGACCGGCACGGACGCGCCTTCCGCACGCAGCCGGCGACACACCTCGAACCCATCGATGCCCGGCAGCAGTACGTCGACGATGAGCAGGTCGTACGGATTGATCGCCGCCTGCTCCAGCGCAGCGGCGCCATCGTTGGCGATATCAACGGTGTACGCGTGCTCCCGCAGGCCCTTCGCGAGCACGCCGGCGGCGGCCGCCTCGTCTTCGACGACGAGAATACGCATTCGAGAGGAAGACTGTCTGGTGCTTAGTTCGTGCCTGCTGGCCTGCGTGCCGGCTCGACCGTGTCGGCAACCCGCAGCGGGAGTGGCTCGAACGCCCGAATGACAGCCTCTCCGACCCAGTCGCTTTGTTCGGTGAGACCCAGCAACCAGAGCACGGTTGCGGCGGTGTCCATGGTGTGAACCGGCTGCTGATCGAGGACGCCCGGTCTGACCCCCTGTCCCCACGTAATCCATGGAATCGTGACGTCACGCGGATCCTTGCTGCCGTGATCCTTCCCATGGCCCCCGTGGTCGGCCGTCACAATCAGAGAAAAATTGCCGGCGCCGTAGGTGCGCTGCGCCAGATCGAGCAGCTGGCTAATCGCCGCATCGGCGGTCAGCACGGCACGGCCATACTCCGGCGTCATCCATCCGGACCGATGGCCAGCCGCATCCACGTCTGCGAGATGGACGAAGAGCACGTTCGGCCGAGCGCCTTGGAGGTAGTTCGCCACGTCCGACATCGTGCGAGCGCTCGACCAGCGTCCAAACCAGCCACCCGGCGCCTGAGAGTAATCGAGCGTGCCGAGCCGCTGCAGCGGCTGGAACTTGGCTTTGCTGAAAAACGCGGCCGTGCTGTAACCGTGAGCGCGCGCCACGCTGAAGATATTCGGCAACTCAATCGAATCGGCATCGGCTGTTGCGACGTTGTTCCACAAGACGCCGTGCCGTTCGGGCGGCAGACCGGTCAGCATCGACGTGTGCGACGGGAGCGTCTTGCTCGGATCAATCGTCAGCGCGGACAACGTGTAGCTACCCTCGCGCATCAGCCGTTCCAGCGTCGGCGCACGGTACTTGGCGATCGCGTCCGGCCTGAGCCCGTCCACCGACACCACGAGCACGTTGCGGGTGATGCTTGTGGATGGCAGCGGATCGGACGGTAGAGCCGCGGATCGGACGTAGTGGGCACTGCATGCGCTGGTGCCGAGAGCTGCGACGAGCAGGAGCGCGGCCCCACCGATGCGAACGACCTCGCGAGGAGCGCGCGTGTTGTCGAATTGACCGTGAAACATGAATGAACCCTTGTGAGAACGCCGGAATCAGGCATCCTAAGCGCGCATCGCGCACCTCAAACCGCTGCATTAGTGTAGTCGCCGGTGGGCGCGCTTGCCTGACCGTTGAGCTGCACCACCATGTATCCCGCCAGTGCGACCGTTGAAAGCAAACCGACGACCGGAATGACTTGAACGTTTTTCATACGGATTCCCCCGTGCTTGGTGTAGACCTGTCACAAATACGGGCAGCGCGCACAGGACAAGAACGACGCGACGCATACGCACTACGCCTTCGGCGCGCAGGCGAAACGAACGAACGAGCCGGGTTGGCCTTTCCCGCCGCCTTCGCCAGCCAGGAAGACCGTGTTGTCCGCTCCGAGCGCGACGCCTTCGCCTTGCGCCTCCTTCAGAGAGGTGAGATCGACTCGATTCGCGGCGCGCCACTGGCCTGCCAGCAGGTCGGAGGCTCGATAGAACGTCAAGGCGGTCTTGGTGCGAAGAACCGCCCACTGCCCGTCGTGAGAGACGGCTCCATCTGTGATGCGCGATTCCGCGTCGGTCTTTCCACCGCCGGAGCCGATCCGTTCCAGCATGACGGTAGCGCCAGACTTCAATTGGGCTGGGAACCGGTAGATCGCAACCCGTCCGGTTTCTCCTTTGGTGACGATATGGATCCGGCCGTCGCCGCCGATCAGCAGGGCCTCGGCGTCGTGACGACCATCCGGATAGGTGGCGTGAAAGACATCCGCGACCGAGGCCGATCCGCTGGCGCCGTCAGGTTCCGGGAGCCGATAGATCGTGATCCGCTTCCGGCGGGCATCGTTGTCGCCGATGTCCCCGACATGAAGACATGAAGCGGTTCCGCACGGCCCGACGGCGATGGCCTCCCAATCCTCGACCGCCGCGCCCATCAGCCGAACGCGACCGGTCACCGTTCCGCGGGCATCAAGGGCGACGACGAGGGGCTCGCCTGAATCGTTATGGGTCCACAGCCGACCTGGGACTCGCCGGCTCAGCGCCAGCCCGCTGGCTTCTGAGAGACCAGGCACCTGCACGAGCGGGCCGGTTGGTCGACACTGCGCAGCGTCGTGCTGGGCGGCGATCGCTGAAGCTGACGACGAAAGAACAAACGCTATAAGAGCAAGAAGAGTTCTCGACCTGAGCATCGTGCCGTGGAGTGTCATGTGTACCGACCATACCGGTACGTTCATGAATCTCGGATAAACACAGAAGGTCATCGGTAATGTCAGCTGGTGGCAGAGGTGATCCAGCGGCGGCGCTGCTTGACTGCGCCGCTACCAGACCTGTAATCCGGCATGCGGAACTGACGCGCCTTCCCCAGGACCCGCAGACGTCGGAGTGCGGACCGCCGCAATCCACCTGAACATCACCAATGGCGACGTCCGCGACGTGTGGAGGTACAGGACTTGCGGAGCCCGAGTATGTCCGGATGCCGCGATGCCTGTGATTCTTGCCATCGAGAGAGATCGACAACAGATTACCCAGCTCACTTCGATTGTGCGCGAGCTCGGGGCAGAACTCGTGTTGGCCGAGTCTGCCGAGCGTGCGCTCGCGGCGCTCGGGCATCGAGTACCAGATCTGATCCTGACCCCCCCACTTCTGTTACCGAAAGACGACATTGCTCTGACGACTCGATTACGCGAGCTCGGCGCCGCCGCCCTGCACGTGCAGATGCTCTCGATTCCGATACTGGCAATATCCGGTGTGCAGTCGCGCGGCAGGCTGTCACTGCTGCGCAGAGGCAAAGAGGAGTCGGTCGGTTGCGCTCCGGAGGTATTCCGCGATCAGCTTGTGGAGTACCTCGAACGCGCCGCCGGGGAGAAGAAACTGTCGGCCGCCATCGTCCAGCACCAGCAGGCGACCACCGGCGCGGTTCGCGAAGCCGACGCCGCTGGACGTGACAGCGAGGAGGCGGCCGAAGCCAGGGCGATAGACGAGCGGCGGGCGGCCGACGAGGCGCGGACTGCGACCGAACTGCGCATCATCGAGGAGCAGCGAGCGGCAAAGGCGGTTGCCGAGGCGAACGCCGCCGAGGAACGCCGAGCCGCAGTGGAAGCGGCGATCGCCGCAGCGGAGACCAGGGCCGCCAATCAGCAGCGTGCCTTCGAGCAGGCCGCGCAGGCGGCCACGAACGCGAGAATTGCCGAAGAGCAGCGCGCCGTGAAAGCGGCCGCCGAAGCGCGAGGGCAGAGGAACGCCGCACCGCTGCGGACGCGGCCGTCGCCGCGGCGGAGGCCAAAGCCGCCAGTCAGCAACGTGCCGCCGAGCAAGCCGCGCTGGCTGCCAACAAGGCGCGAGTCGCAGAAGAACAGCGTGCGACGCGAGCTGCCGCTGAAGCAACAAAGGCCGAGGAACGCCGAGCCGCTGCGGAAGCGGCGGAGGCCAAAGCTGCCAGTCAGCAGCGGGCCGCAGAACAGGCCGCGCATGTGGCCCACAAAGCCCGAGTCGCCGAGGAGCAGCGCGCTGTAAAAGCCGCTACGGATGCAAAGGCCGCCGAGCAACGCCGTGCCGCTGCGGAAGCGGCGATCGCCGAGGCGGAGGCCAAAGGCACCAGCCAGCAGCGTGCCGCGGAGCAAGCCGCGCTGGCTGCCAATAAGGCGCGAGTCGCAGAAGAACAGCGTGCGACGCGAGCTGCCGCTGAAGCAACAAAGGCCGAGGAACGCCGAGCCGCTGCGGAAGCGGCGACGGCCGCGGCGGAGGCCAAAGCCGCCAGTCATCAGCGGGCCGCGGAACAGGCCGCGCATGTGGCCCACAAAGCCCGAGTCGCCGAGGAGCAGCGCGCTGCGAAAGCCGCTGCGGAAGCGAAAGGCGCCGAGGAACGCCGTGCCGCTGCGGAAGCGGCAATCGCCGCGGCGGAGGCCAAAGCCACCAGCCAGCAGCGTGCCGCGGAGCAAGCCGCGCTGGCTGCCAATAAGGCGCGAGTCGCAGAAGAACAACGCGCGGCGCGAGCGGCCGCCGAAGCAACGAAGGCTGAGGAGCGTCGCTGCAGCTGCGGAAGCGACCGTCGCCGCGGCGGAGGCCAAGGCCGCCAGCCACAGCGGGCCGCGGAACAGGCCGCGCACGTGGCCCACAAAGCCCGAGTCGCCGAGGAGCAGCGCGCCGTGAAAGCGGCCGCCGAAGCGACGAAGGCGGAGGAACGCCGCGCCGCTGCGGAAGCGGCAATCGCCGCGGCGGAGGCCAAAGCCGCCAACCATCAGCGTGCCGCGGAGCAAGCCGCGCTGGCTGCCAATGAGGCGCGAGTCGCAGAAGAACAACGCGCGGCGCGAGCGGCGGCCGAAGCAACGAAGGCTGAGGAGCGTCGCTTAGCTGCGGCCGCGACCGTCGCCGCGGCGGAGGCCGAAGCCGCCAACAAGCAGCAGCGTGCCGCCGAGCAAGCCGCGCTGGCTGCCAGCCAAGCGCGAGTCGCAGAAGAACAGCCCGCGGGAAAGGCCGCAGCTACGGCGAAGGCGGAGCAAGAGGTTCGGATTCCGCAGGAGGTCCGGGACATCGCGGCCAAAAGGCGAGCGCGCGACGAACGGCGCGCGGCCGCTCAAGCCGCGTGGGCGACGTGGAAGCGCCCCGCCGCAAAAGCAGCGCGTCGCGTCGAACCGGCGATAGAGGACTGGAGCGTGTTCGACCCTCAAGCGGTCGACTTCGCGGCGGTGGTTGCCCAGCTTGACGAAATCACCGGAATGGGCGGCTCGACAACGGGCGCGAGTATCAGTCCTGGCCGTACGAAATCCCGTGCCTCCTCTTGCTAATCCACGCCGCCTGACAGAGGCGTGCGGAACACAGGGGACGCGGAAACAGCGACGGAAACCGTTCCTTCACCTGTGAGCCGGTCAGTCTTCGACAGGCCTCTCTGCCGAGTCGATGACCAGAAACTCGACTGGCCCGTTCCTCGAATCGAGCCTCAGCCCCGCTCCAGCCTCTCTTCCATGTTCGCGGCACTGGCACCGGCGGCAAGAATGTCCCAGCGTTCGGTCGCCAGCCACTCCGGCCCACCGGCGAGCTGTGAGTACCTGCACGCGGTAGACGTTTCGAATCAGTGTGCGGATCGGGATATTGGTGGCCACGAGGCGGCCGCCAGGAGCGACGTTCATCCTGTCGTCGGTGCTACTGGACAGGTTGCGCTTGATTGACGCGACCTCGAAGTGCGGGCTGGACGTAGGGGGCGGAGGACCCGGACGTTGCGCCGACGCGACCGAGGACAACATCGCGAGGCCGATCGCGATGTGGAGCGTGGATTGGGGGCTCATACCCTCATTACGGGTGAGGGCGTGATCCGGGTGCAGAGACGGGGCGCACGGCCACTTGTTACGAAATCGCCCGTCGTCTGCCGCAGTTTGTGATCGGCGGGAGCCCGCCAGGTACCGCTGACTCGACAAAACGGGGTCGTTTGCGAGTGGCCTTGATATTGCGCACTCAACGCTCGCCCCCCTCGAGACAAACCCCGATGTCAGACGCGAACGCGCCGTTCTCACGACGCCGGTTCTGCGCAGGAGCGTGCCAGGTTGCCTCCGGCGCCACGCTGGCGACGCTGTTCTCCGCATGCGGCGGATCACCGACGTCCCCGGGCGGCGGGACGTCAACGCTTACCGTTCTGGCGGGCCAGTTGATGGGCTCCGGAGTACGCGTCACGCCTGGATCGGCGTTGGCCGACGTGGGTGCCGCAGCTCTCGTCGAGTCCACAGCTGGCGTGTTCCTGATCGCGCGGACGAGCGCGAGCACGTTCACGGCGATCGACGCCGTCTGCACCCACGAGGGGTGCACGATCACGGACGCTCAGGGGAACGACTACGTCTGTCCGTGCCACGGGTCGCGCTACAACCGTGACGGACGGGTCATCGGCGGACCGGCGATGGCAAACCTGCGTCAGTACTCCACCACCTTTGCCAATGACGTCGTGACCATCGCGCTCTGACCACCATGGCGCAACTCAATCCGGACATCGACCATCTGCTTCGTCGCGCCGGGTTCGGCGTCAGTGCCGCGGACGCCTCGACCTTTCGCGACATGTCAACTGCCGAAGCGGTCGCGCATCTCGTCAACTACGAGGGCCGGCCCGACGACGTCGATAAGCGCATCGGACGGCGCGACCACGCGCAGGTGACCACGAAGGAACTCTTCGCCCCCGACATCGACATCGACTCCGCGCGCCAGCGCTGGCTGTTCCGCATGATCCATACGCGGCGGCCGCTGCAGGAAAAGATGGCGCTGTTCTGGCACAACCACTTCGCCACGGCCTACAGCAAGCTGGTTGCAGACTCTGGCGAGGTGCAGGCCACCAAGATGCTCGCGCACAAGCCAGGTGTGCTGCGCGGACCGCAGGGACAGATCGAGCTCTTCCGCCAGTACGCGCTCGGCAACTATCGCGACCTCCTCGTGCAGGTCGCGAAAGATCCGGCGATGCTGGTGTGGCTCGATAGCCAGAGCAACACCAAGGCAAAGCCGCAGGAGAATTTCGGCCGCGAGGTCATGGAGCTGTTCACGGTCGGCGTCGGCCACTACACCGAGCCGGACGTCTATGCGGCCGCGCGTGTGTTTACGGGCTGGAACCTCCGGGGGTCGACCGACTACCGCCGCGACGAATATGGCGACGTGAACTCGTATCAGGAGTTCATCTACAACGCCGAGCGGCACGACACCGGCGCCAAGACGTTCTCGTTCCCGATCTACAGCACCGGCAGCCACACGATCCCGGAGCGCGACGAATCCGAAGGCATGCAGGACGGTATCGACCTGATCACCGCCCTGGCGTTCCACCCGGAGACGGCCCGTCGCCTGGCTCGCAAGTTCTGGAACTTCTTCGTCAGCGAGATTCATCCGCCGGATTCGAGCTTCGTCGAGAGCGTGGCCGCGGTCTACCTGCAGAGCGGCACCGACATCAGGCCCGTCGTGCAGTTCATCCTTTCGTCAGCGTGGTTCAACGATCCCTCGAGGTACTACGCGCGCTATTCGTGGCCGGTGGAATTCGTCGTGCGCGGAATCAGAGAAGTCGGCTGGCAGAACCTGACGCTGGACAAGCTGCGGTCGCCGCTGGCCAACATGGGGCAGCACCTGTTCGAGCCGCCGAACGTCGGCGGATGGCCGCTCGGCGCCGGCTGGTTTTCGACGGGGACGATGCTGGCCCGGACCAACTTCGCGGCCACGCTGGCGTCAAGCCAGAAGGAATTCCTTGGCGCGACGCTCAAGTCGAAGAGTCAGACGCCGCAGGCGTTGCTGGAGGCGATGCTCGATCGCGTGACGCCGGCGCCCCTCGATGCGGGCCCGGAGCAGGCGTTGATGTCGTACCTGTTCGCGGCTGGCGCCTGGAACGGCGGCGGGGAGCAACTCAACACGAGGGCGTCGGGCCTCGCGCGCCTCCTCGTCGGCTCCTCCGAATACCAACTCGTGTAGAGGACGCCATGCCCATCTCTCGACGACTCTTCATTCGTAACGGCGTCGCCACGGTCACGCTCGGGATTGCCGCTCCGTCGTTCCTGAGCGCGATCGCGCACGCGCAGGGCAACCCATCGCGGCGCCTCGTCGTCGTCTATCTTGGCGGTGGCAACGATGCGCTGAACACGCTGATCTCCTATCGGGACCCGGCCTATTACAGTCGTCGGCCCTCGATTGCCGTGCCTGCGGGCCAGGTGCTGCAGGTGGGCGCGGATGCCGCCGGACAGGCGCTCGGGCTGCATCCGCAGCTTGACGGCCTGGCGAACATCTTCAACGAAGGACGTCTGGCGCTCGTGCAGCGCACCGGGTACCAGAACTCGAGCCGGTCGCACTTCGAGGCCACGGACATCTACGGCACTGCCAACCCGCAGTCATCGACCGGGTCGGGCTGGCTTGGTCGCTATCTCGACACGCTCCCTCGACCGCTGGACTCGCTGGCCGCGTGGAACACGACGGGGGAAACGCCGCGCGCGCTCCTCTCGGGGCAAAGCGGCGTCCCGGCAATTCCGAATGCGACGACGTACACGTATGCGAGCCCGAACCGCGGCGCGGCTGCGCTGCAGGAGCGGGCTGCCGCGCAGGCGATGGCGACGAATCCGTCGGCAGGGCGGCCCCACCTGGCCTTGGTGAACGGCACCAATCTGGGCGCGATCGAAACGCTCGACCGCGTGGCGCTGGCGACGTCGTACACCCCGACGGCCGGCTATCCGAACAACGGCTTTGCGCTGGCGTTGCGGACGGTGGCAGGTGCCATCGTGCGCGGCATCGGCTCACGCGTGTTCTGGGTGTCCACCGGTGGCTTCGACACGCATGCGGGGCAGGGCGGAGGCGGCGGTGGCTCCTACGCCAATCTCATGGGCACGCTCGGCGATGGGCTGTGGGCGTTCTACAGCGATATCCGAAACCAGGGCCTCGCCAGCGACACGACGGTGATTGTGTTCTCCGAATTCGGCCGGCGCATCTCGGAGAACGGCAGCGCGGGCACCGATCACGGCGCCGCCGGTCTGATGATGGCGCTCGGCGGCTCGGTGCGGGGCGGGCTCTACGGTACGGCGGCCTCGCTCGCCCCGGGCCATCCAACGCTGGAGAACAACTCCGGAGACGTACGCCACGAGACCGACTTCCGGTCCGTGTACGCGAGATTGCTCGACCAGTGGCTCGGCGTGAACTCGGTGCCGATTCTCGGCGGTGACTTTCGAGCCGGCGCGCCGGCCATTTTCTGAACTACGGTGAACAGGATGAAACGACTCTGTCTGTTTGCAATCGTTGTCCTGGGGCTGGCTGGTCCGGCGCTGGCCCAGGAGCCACGGCCCGCGGCCGCACCGGCTGTCGGGGAGTTCCCCAGAGTGTCGTTCGGCGTCATCTCCTTTCTGGAGTACGCCGCGGAACTGCACGAACAGGACGGCTACAACGCCTTTGACATTACGCGCGGCTATTTCAATATCAAGGCGCAGCTCTCCGACCGCGTGCAGGTCCGGTTCACTCCGGACGTGCGGCCAGTCACCGACGCCAGCCTCGACAGAAACCTCGCGTTGCGACTGGAATACGCCTCGCTCGACGTGCAGGCGACCGACCGCGTCATGCTCATGTTCGGCCTGCACGAGACGCCCTGGCTCACCTTCGAGGAGTCGGTCAATCGATACCGGGTGCTCGGTCCCTTGTTCGCGGAGCGACTGGCGCTGATTCCCGGGGCGACCGACCTCGGCGCGAGCATCAAGGCGACCGGTGCCCGTACGCAGGTGCACGTGGGGGTCTACAACGGCGAGGGTTATGGACGCGCCGAAATCGACAAGTACAAGAGCATCGACAGCCGCGCGACGTTTCGCCCGTTCGACGAGGACAGCGAGCTTGGCAAGGTGACCATCTCAGGGTTCTACCAGTACCGGCTGGTACGCCAGGGATCGACCGCGCAACGTGGCGATCGTCATGGGCAGTTACGAGAGCACCCATCTCCTCGGAACGGCGCAGTATCTGTCCGCCACTGACAACCCCTTTGTCGCCGTGGACGTCAAGCGACGCGGCCTGTCGTTCTTCGGTGAAGGCCGGCAGGGTCCGGCCGGCTGGGCCGGAGTGTTCGGCCTGGACATTTTCGTTCCGGACGTGTCCAACGAGAGCGACACGATACGCCGCTATATCTTCGGCGGCGCGCACTGGAGTGAGGTGGGCCGGGGGCGATTGGGTGTGGTGGTGTCGCTCCAGCAGGAATCGGCGAATTCCCAGCTGCTCTCGCGCCGCCTGCTCGCCCAGACGCACATCGAGTTCTGAGGCAATCCGCCTGCGACGCACATCCGCTCGATCCTGGTCCTCTTCGAGCGCGTGCGCAGGTCCACCCGGAAGCTTGCACGGCTTACACTGAGTCATGGAGACCAATCGCAAGCAGCGGCAGCCGGTGTCGCTCGGTATTTATGACGAGACGGTAGCCACCGGCGATCACCTTGCGCTTTTTTACGAAACTGACGATGAATTCGCGAGGGCCTTTGGGTTCGTCGACGCGGGCATGAGCAGCGGCGATCACTGCATCCTGTTCGGGATTCCCGACGACACCGACCGGATGCTCCGGGTGCTGGAGAAGCGTGGCCACGACATCGAGGCGCTGCTCGGCGCCGGGCGGCTCTCGATTCTGCGCCCTGAACCCACCTGCGACGACACTGTCGCCGCCGTGTCAGGGCACTTCCAGCAGGTGCTTGACAGCGGCGCGACGTTCATCCGCTTCATTGGCAACGCCGCTGTCGGCCGGGAGGGCTGGCCATCGGAGGACGAGTTCTACAAGCTTGAGGCGACGGTGAGTGCTGCCACTCTGGCTCTCCCGTGCGTGGCGATCTGCATGTTCGACCTCCGCACGCAGTCGGCCAGGACAATCGTGCACGCGGCCATGGAGGGACACCCGGTCACCATTCACCGGAACTGCATTCGGGAGAATCCGTTCTACGTGCCGCGCGCCGCGGGAAGATAACGGCGGGTCTGGGACCGCTGCGATCCACGACGATCGCTCTCACCACAACACACACGATCAGGATCAGTGGGACGCCATTGACGAGACGAATCCGCCGCCACGGCAGGGTCGGGGCGGCGCTGCTTCAGCGTGCCCCGGGCGGCGGAGCCGCGGCAGCGGGAATCACGGTCCCGACCGTCCGCGGCTTCTCTTACGATGACCCCCTGATGGCACTCGCGGCCCCCTCGAGCGCCGCGAGCAGCGACTCCGCGTCCCATTGGCCTTCGTGCCGCACGCCGTTGATGAAGAACGTGGGCGTGCCGTTCACTCCGCTCTTGACACCGCTCGAGAAGTCCTCGCGCACGCGAGGCGCATGCGCGTGCGACGTGAACTCGCGGTCGAAGCGCTCCTCGTCGAGCCCTAGGAGCGCGGCATACTCGTACAGGTGCCGATCGCTCAGCGCGCGCTGGTGCTCGAAGATGTAATCGTGCATCTCCCAGAATCGGCCTTGGACACCGGCAGCTTCCGCGGCCTCGGCGGCATGCTGCGCATGTGGATGCATCTCACGTAACGGAAAGTTCCTGAAGACGAAGCGGAGATGCGCGCCCAGCCGCTCCTGAACCTGCTTGACAATCGGATAGGCGCGTCCGCAGTACGGACACTCGTAGTCACCGTACTCGACCAGAATCACCGGTGCGTCTTCGGGCCCCTGCGCGTGATCTCGCTCTGAAACCGGCAGCGACAAATGTGCCCCATCGTCATGGCTGTGCATGGCCAACCTCCGCAATCGATTCGAGCGCTCGCAGGATTCCGTCAGCGCCAGGATTGATGCCGACCGGCGAAATGTAACTCCATCTGACGATGCCGTCCGCGTCGATCACGAAGAGGGCGCGCTCGCTCGTGCCGTCCTGCGGGCGATACACGCCGTACCGTCGTGCCACGTCTCCCTTTGGCTCGAAGTCCGCCAACAACGGGAATCGCAAATGACGATCGTGTGCAAACGCCACGTGACTCCAGACGCCATCGACGGAGATGCCCATCAACTCGGCGTCGAAGCGCGCGAATTCGTCCAGTACCTCGTTGTAGAGCGCCATTTGGTCGCCGCACACCGGGCTCCAGTCTGCCGGGTAGAACGCGAGAATCACCGGCCGGCCCCTGAACTCGCTCAGCGAGACCGATTGATCAGGCGTCGAGTGCAGCGTGAAATCGGGCGCCTGTGTTCCGACAAGGGGGCCGTCGGTCGTTCTTGTCATCGGAGAACCGGCTGTTGCAGCCACTCCTCGAGTCGGATCTCGCCGAGTCGCGCGTCGCCGGCAGGAATCAGCGAGCGCTCGTCGAGTTCGGCCCCGAAATACCGCGCGTGCGTGTCAGCGATCACCTCGCGAGGGTCATTGCGCGCGGCAAGGCCCTGACGGATCAACTCATCGAAGCGGAACGGTTGGGGACCGGCCACTTCAACCGTGCCATTCAGCGGCGCGCCGACGGCGATCCTGCCAACCGCCTTGGCGACGTCATCAGCCGCCATTGGCTGAATGAGTACCGGTGGCAGCCGAACGGTCGTTCCGTCCGTGGCTTCGTCCGCGATGCGCTTGATGAACTCGAAGAACTGCGTCGCATGAACGATCGAGTACGGGATTCCGGCACCCTTGATCAGCGTTTCCTGAGCGTTCTTCGCTCGGAGGTAGGGACTGCCGGGGATACGCTCGGTTCCCACCACGGACAGCGCCACGTAATGCCTCACGCCGGCGGCAGCCGCCTGCATCAGAAGGTTGCGCGTGGATGTGGTGAAGAATTCCATGACGGCCGTCTCCTCGAACGAAGGAGAGTTCGAGACGTCGACGACGACCAACGCGTCCTGAAGGACCCCCGCCAGGCCCTGGCCGGTGAGGGTATCGACGCCCGTGTCTGGCGATGCCGACACGGCCTCATGGCCCTGTTTCCTCAATAGAGGCACGAGCCTGGATCCGATGAGCCCGGTGCCGCCGATGATGACGAGTTTCATGATCGTTGTCCTTCCGTGCTGAGCCGACTCGATGTTGTGGAGCAGACACGTTCGAGGCCGGCGACGTCGCCAATCCGGGCCGCTGCGATGAAGGCTTCGAGAAGATGTCTGTGTTCGGTCGAATTCGCAGGCATCCTTCGACCATTCGCAACGTGCTGCCGGGCGCGAGTCACCACTTGCCGCGCGTTGCCCTCTTCAAGCCGAAGGATTTTCGCGATGTCGCGGTACGCATAGTCGAACGCCTCCCGGAGGACGTACGCGGCTCGTTCGGTCGGCGTCAACCGTTCGAGCAGCACGAGAACCCCAGACGCCAACGCCTCGCCTCGTTCCGCTCGCACGACGGGGTCGTCGCTGGCATCAAATGGTTCCGGGAGACCGAGGTCCAACGGACATCTCCCGGCGTGAGCGTGCGGACTGCGTGACGTTGATCGCGAGTCGTGTCGCCGTCGTCGCAAGAAATGCCGCGGCGTCCCGAACCACGCTTCGATCTGCCGTCTGCCAGCGTACCCAGACGTCCTGCACGATGTCCTCGGCTTCAGCTGCGCTGCCCAGCATCCGGTAGGCGATGCCGTGGAGACGAGAGCGCACGCTCAGGAACGCGGTCAGGCCGTCGTCACAAGTACTGCCGCCGCCGTTGTCATTCCGGTCCCCCTCTGGCGTTTTTGTTCAAACGTGTGCGGACGGCCGGAGCCACGCAACATGGATGCCCGGGGAAGGCACTACATAGCGCGCGTTTTTGTGGGATCGGGCCACGAAATCTTGAGATCTCATGGCAACGGGCTGGCTGCGAACTTGGGGGCGATTGCCCTGCAAACCGGTTCGACGTTACCCGCGGTGGGCTATCCCCTCGTCGGCGATGTCGCCTACGTTGTCGGGATCGAGGCTCTCCGATCGACCCCACTCATCGTCGACGGATCCGCGAAGGCGAAACCCGCGCTCGTTCGAACTCTCATGCTGGATGAGATTTGTTCGGCGAGATGATTCCTGATTCGGCGGTGGCTTCATGCCCTGAGTCATCGTGCCAACCTCCATCGCATGTCACATTCCAACGTGATGCCCGGTCTTGCTCTATTGGCAACGTGGCCGAAGGGTCAGCGTCGCCAGCTGATCATTCAGGAGATACGCATGAGCACGATCACGGTGAAGGATGGCACAACGATCTACTACAAAGACTGGGGCAAGGGACCGGTCGTCACCCTCTCGCACGGATGGCCTCTGAACTCCGATATGTGGGACGGCCAGATGCTGTTCCTCGCACAGCACGGGCTTCCGAGTCGTGGCACACGATCGTCGTGGCCATGGCCGATCCAGCCAGGCGTGGTCCGGAAACGACATGGACGGGTATGCCGACGATCTGGCAGCCGTGATCGAGGCCCTGGATCTCAAGGACATCACGATGGTGGGCCACTCGACTGGCGGCGGAGAAGTCGCGCGCTACATCGGACGGCACGGCACGAAGCGTGTGGCAAAGGCGGTCCTCATCGCCGCCGTGCCGCCGATCATGTTGAAATCTGCGACCAATCCGGAAGGACTCCCCATCGAAGTCTTCGACGGCTTGCGGAGCGGCTCTGGCCAAGGACCGCTCGCAGACCTACAAAGACTTCGCTCCCCTGTTCTATGGCGCCAACAGACCTGGTGCGCAGGTGTCCCAAGGCACGCTGGATCAGTTCTGGCTCTGGAGCATGCAGGCCGGCCTCAAGAACGCGTACGACAGCATCAAGGCCTTTTCTGAAACCGATTTCACTGAAGACCTCAAGAAGTTCGATATCCCGACCTTGGTCATGCACGGTGAGGACGACCAGATCGTGCCCGTCAAGGAGTCGGCGAAGAAGTCAGCAAAGCTGATCAAGGGGGCCGTGGAGATCTACTATCCGGGCCTGCCGCACGGCCTCACCGCCACGCATGCCGACGTCGTCAACCGCGACTTGCTCGCGTTCTGCCAGCAAGCCAAACGGAAGGTCGCGTGAGTCCGCAGAGGACGGAGGAGATGACCATCGCGACCACCGAGTCGACCATCACTGAGCACGAGGCAGCGCAGGTCGAGCGCGCGAACGCCTCGAGCGCCACACCCGTTGTCTTCGTTCACGGGCTCTGGCTGCTGCCTTCGAGCTGGGACCGCTGGGTGACGCTGTTCGAGGAGGCCGGCTACGTGGGGTTGACACCGGGCTGGCCCGACGATCCCGAGACGGTCGCCGAGGCCAGAGAGCACCCTGAGGTGTTCGCGGGCAAGGGGATCAGCGAGATCGCCGACTACGAGGAGGCGATCATCCGCCGCCTGGATCGGAAGCCCGTGATCATCGGCCACTCCTTCGGGGGCCTGCTGACCATGATTCTCGCGGGGCGCGGGCTCGCCGCCGCGTCGGTCGCGATCAGCCCTGCTCCGTTCCGCGGCGTGCTCCCGCTGCCGATCGCGGCGCTGCGCACGGCCAGCGTCGCCCTGCGCAACCCCGCGAACTGGAACCGCGCGGTCCCGCTCACCTACGAGCAGTTCCGCTACAGCTTCGCGAACGCGGTCGGCGAGGACGAGGCGAAGGAGCTGTACCTCGGCTACTCCGTCCCCGGCGCCGGCGAGCCGCTCTTCCAGGCGGCGTCCGCGAACCTCAATCCGTGGTCAGAGGCGAAGGTCGACTCGACGAACCCGGAGCGGGGTCCGATGCTGATCGTCTCGGCCGACTCGGACCATACGGTCCCCTGGGCGATCGCGAACGCGTCCTACAAAAAGCAGAAGCGCAACAAGGGCGTGACCGAGATCGTCAAGATGCCGGGCCGCGGGCACGCGCTGACGATCGACGCCGGCTGGCGGGAGGTCGCCGAGAAGGCGCTCGAGTTCGTCAAGCGGTTCACAGCAAGCAAACGGAAGGTCGCGTGAATCCGCGGCCGGCCGGCGGAGGCCGCGTCTTTACGAACGAGCATCCCGACCGTCAGACGCGGTTCTGGACCATCATGCGTCGGCGTTGGGGCGACGACTTCATCGCCTATCGCAACCACGTGTATCGGGTGGTGAACCTGTGTCTCGCGATCGCGGGAGGAGGCGATCGGGTCGAGCTCGAAAAGATCGCTGTCGCTGCAGTTTTCCACGATCTTGGGATCTGGACGAACCACACGTTCGACTACATTGCGCCGTCCGTCGCGCTCGCGCGCGAGCACCTTGTCGGCCTGCGCGCAGGCAGACTGGATCCCCGAGATCGAGGCGATGATCGTGGAACACCACAAGATCACGCCATCGCGGCCAAATCGGGCGTCGCTCGTCGAACCGTTTCGGCGCGCCGATTGGATCGACGTGTCGCGCGGGCTCAGAACATTCGGCGTACCACGTTCGTTCATCGCGTCGGTGTTCACAGTGTGGCCGAGTGCCGGATTTCATTGGCGCCTGTTGCAACTGACGGTCGATCGGTTCCTGAAGCATCCACTAACCCCGCTGCCGATGGTGAGATTCTGAAGCGACCTCTTTGAGTTCCCTGAACGAAATCCGACCACAGTCCTTCACGCTGATCCTCAAACGGCGCTTCGCAAACGCGCGTCCTAACCGGATGACAGATCACCTCAAAACGAGCGGCTTCACGTTCAAAGGAATTCCATCGAGACCACCAGCGACCAGGGCCGGTGCGAGACAGTGTGACCGCATGGACCGTGATTTGCCACTCCAGCCGATCGCGACGTTGCTGGTGATCCCGACATAGTGACGCGAGGAGTCAGCGTAACTTCGAATGATGTAGACGATTCGCTTTTCAATACCGTCCATGCATCGTCCGAACGCATGGAGCCAGCCAGCGCGAAATCGAACGATCCTTCAGATAGCGTTCCTGCGGTACGCGGATCTTGCACACCCAAAACCAACATCGAGTTGCAGGAATTTCCAATTCGACCAGGGGGTCCGCCTTCGCTCGCTTCGCGAGCTACGGCGAGACAGCCTTCGCCGGCGGTGACTCGCCTGCCTAGCCGTAGCTCGGCGAAGCCGAGCGAAGGCTGGCTCCTCGGGCTGGACTCGAACCAGCAACCCTCCGGTTAACAGCCGGATGCTCTGCCATTGAGCTACCGAGGAATAGACGTTGCGCGGATGCCCTGAGGGCGGTAGGAGAACCTGACGATCGTATCGGATGGACGGCGCCCCGTAAAGAGAGACGCCTGGCAAGAGAAAGGCACCCCTGAAAGGGGTGCCCTACGGAGGTCCGCGCAGGTCCGCCTGAAGGCGGACACTACGATGCTACTTCGGCGCTTCGATCTTGATCTGGTTCAGCGCCTCGGTCTTCGACTCGAGCTCGGTCGACCCGCCCTTGTACCGGCTCGACGCCAGCATGTAGGCCACGATGTCGGCCGCCTGCGCCGGCGTCAGCGATCCCGGCGCGGTCGCCGGCATCGTCGTGGCCGTCTTATCGAAGAGGTCGCCCACGGTCTTCCCCTGCCAGCCGGCCAGGAAGTCCTTGCCGGCCAGCGCCGGCATCGGGCCGGAACCCTCGAGATTGTCCCCGTGGCAGGTCGCGCAGCTGTTCCTTGTAGAGGACATCGCCGCGCTTGGCCTGCATCGTCGGTGAAGACGCCGTCGTTGACCGACTTCGCCGCGCCCTGCGCGACCAACGCCGGCATACAGACCCGATACGAAAAAGACGCCGCCCAGAATCAGAATGAATTTGGTCCTCATGTCACCTCGACGGGGTCCGCCTCAAGGCGGACGCTACGTTGTAAATGTACTTCAGGATTTCTTCTTTCGTCGAACCACCCGGCCCCTCTCCCCGCCGGTCCAGCCTAGCTGCACAGTTGCACCAATCAGTCCGAGCACAATCCACACCAGCGGCACCCAGCGCTTGCCCGGCGCCGGATCCAGCGGATACGCCACCCAGACGTTCCCGGCAGCCGCCGCCGCCAGCGCCGCCGCGTCGCCCCAGGCGGCCATCGCCCCGACGATAACGTCCACGCCCCGCCGAACGCGGTGCCGACGATGATGACGTAGCGCTGGAGATACATCGACGCCGCCGCGCCCAGGAGCGTCAGACAGCACGAGCACCAGGAAATGCGGATCCTGGCCGGTGGCGGCAAACAGCAGGTTGGCGGCCACGGCCCCGAGCGCCGCGCCGGTCAGCGCCACGCCGACGAAGTAGGCACGCCAGCATCACGCCGGCGCCGACCAGGCCGCCGACGAGCGCCGCAATCAGCATCGGCCACGTGTCGCTCGACGCCGAACACCGAGCTCGCCAGCAGCGCGCCGAGGATGAACCCGGAAAACGCCAGCACGATGCGAAACAGCCGGTAGCCGAAAAAGCAGGCGACGAGTGCCGCCGATCAGCAGGACGACCGCCGCGGGCAGCTGATAGGTCGCCGGCAGCATTACAGGTCGCGCCGGTTTTCCATCGCGCGCGTCATCGTCACTTCGTCGGTGTATTCGAGGTCCGACCCGACGGGAATGCCCATCGCGATGCGCGTGCACGCGGACGCCGAGCGGCTTCAGCAGCCGCGCCAGGTAGAGCGCCGTCGCCTCGCCTTCGACGGTCGGATTCGTGGCGAGGATCACTTCGTCCGCCTGCCCCTCGCCGACCCGCGCCAGCAGCCCCTTGATCTTCAGGTCGTCCGGACCGACGCCGTGCAGCGGCGACAGCGCGCCCATCAGCACGTGATAGACGCCGCGGAACTCGCGCGTCTTCTCGACGACGTGACGTTCTGCGGCTCCTCGACGACGCAGATCAGGCGCTGGTCGCGCGTGGCGCTGGTGCAGAACGCGCAGGGGTCGGTGTCGGTGATGTTATTGCAGGTCGAGCAGTAGGTGACGCGCTCCTTGACGTCGCGGATGGCGTCGCAGAGGCGGTCGGCGTCCTCGCGCGGCGTGCGCAGGATGTGGAACGCCAGGCGCTGCGCGCTCTTCGCGCCGATGCCGGGCAGCTTCTGCAACTGCTCGACGAGACGAACGAGAGGATCGGGGAGCGCCGAAGGGATGAGCGGTCACGAGGCCCGGGAATTTTCAGGCCGCCAAGCATGCCGGACATCGACTGACCGAGCTGCTCGTCGACCTTGCGATGCGCGTCGTTGACGGCGGCCACGATCAGATCCTGCAGCATCTCGACGTCGTCCTTCGAGACGACTTCGGGATCGATCCGGATCGACAGCACCTGCTTCGTGCCGTTGACGACCACGGTCACCATGCCGCCGCCGGCGGTGGCTTCGACGCGCAGGTCGGCCATCTGCTGCTGCAGACGCTCCTGCATCTGCTTCGCCTGCTGCATCACGTCTGGCGATATTCATGGCTCCAACTCTTCGACGTCGCGGATTTCCGCCGGGAAGACCTCGAGCACGGCCTGGATCGCTGTCGACTTCATCGCGTCGGCCTTCAAATCGCGCTTGTCGCCGGCGGCGATCGAGCTTCGGCGCGCCGTCCGCCGCGCCAGCCGGTGGCGCGCCGTCGCCCTGCGCCGATTCAACCATCACCCGCCGCCCGACGACGCGCTCGCGCCGTGGCCTCGAGCCAGCGCGCGACTGCTCGAACTGCTCGCGCAGCGCGCGATGCGTCGGCGAGAACACGAACGTCACACGGTCGCCGGCCACCTCGATCTTCTGCGCCTGCGCGACGACGGTGTTGTAGAAGAACGGTTTGCCTGCTCTGATTTCGGCAAGCAGGGCGTCCTTCAGATTGGGTGCGATCGCACGCTTCGCGGCTGGTGCGATCGGTTCCTTCGCGGTCGGTGCGACGGTGCTTCGCGGTCGGTGCGAGCGCGGTCGCTGCGGCGGTGCGACGGTGCAGCCTTCGCAGCTGGTGCGACGGCAGCTTCGCGCGCCGGTGCGCACCGGCTTCGCGGGCGAGCGGTGCGACAGCACCGCGCAGGCCGCGATCGCACCCGTCGCACCGACTGCCGTCCCGAACTGCTCGAGCAGCTCGGCCAGCGGGACCAGCTTGCGCAGGTGCATCCAGCGCAGCAGCACCATCTCGAAGTAATAGCGCGGATGCGACGACATCGCGGATCTCCTGCTCCGCCTTCGACAGCAGGTCGAACGCGCGCATCAGATCTTCGCGCGAGAAGCGGCGGCCGAGCACGGTCGAGCCGCTCGCGCTCGCCTTCCGCCGAGCTCGCCGTCGCCGGCACGCGACGGGATCGACCGAGAGCAGCATCATGTCGCGGACCACGCGCGACAGCTCGCGGCAGACGAGCCTGCAGATCGTGGCCGGACTCCACGGCGCGATCGGCGAGCGCGAACGCGCGCGGGCCGTCTTCGTCGACCACCGCCTCGATCAGGTCGAGCAGCAGGTCGCGCCCGACGAGGCCGAGCACGGTCGCCACGTCTTCCTCCGTCATCGTCTGGCCGGCAAAGGCGATGACCTGGTCGAGCGCGCTCTGCGCGTCGCGCATGCTGCCCTCCGCCGCGCGCGCGATCAGCGCCAGCGCCGCGTCCGGGCACCTCGAGCTTCTCCGCATCGGCAATCTGCCGCAGCTGCTGCAGCGATCGCCTTCGTCGGCGATGGTCCGGAACTCGAAGACCTGCGAGCGCGACAGGATCGTGTCGGGAATCTTGTGCAGCTCGGTCGTCGCCATCATGAAGACGACGTGCGCGCGGCGGCTCCTCGATCGACTTCAGCAGCGCGTTGAACGACGCCGTGGACAGCTGGTGGACTTCGTCGATGATGAACACCTTGTAGCGGTCGCGCGCCGGCGCGAACGACAGGCCGGCAATCACCACTTCGCGGATGTTGTCGATGCCGGTGTGGCTGGCCGCGTCGATCTCGAGCACGTCGATGTCGCGCCCCTGCGCGATCTCGATGCAGGCGTCGCACTCACCGCACGGATCGGCCGTCGGCCCCTTGTCGCAGTTCAGCGCCCGCGCCAGGATGCGCGCGGTCGTCGTCTTGCCGCAGCCGCGCGAGCCCGCAAACACGAACGCCTGCGCGATGCGGCCGCTGGCGATCGCGTTGCGCAGCGTGCGCGTCACCGCCTGCTGCCCGACGACATCGTCGAACCGCTGCGGCCGCCATTTGCGGGCGAGAACTTGGTAGGCCATGAACAGTGGAAGTGAAGTGCAGAAGTAAGTCAGAAGTGCAGGACTGAGTTGGATGAGCCCCACCGCAGCCCGGCTGACCTGCGTACACCTCAGGGTCTACTTAGCGCTGCTGCCTTCCGGCCCTGACGCGGTTCGCAGGCTGAAGTTGCACAGGGTCCGGGCCGCGGTGCGGCTCACCCACGCCGGGCAACGCGCGTCCCCGGCAAAGATGAGTGTAGCGTACGGCGTCCATGGACGGCCGACCTTCATCACGCTGGTAGAGGCCGACCTTCAGGTCGGCCTTCAGTCCGCGAGCAACCGCTTGAGCAGCGATTCGTAGAGATCCACCGCCAGGTTCAACTCGTCAACGGCGATGTGCTCCTCGTCCGTATGCGCCACGTGGATGGAGCCGGGACCGATCAGCAGCGGCGTTCCCCAGCCGGTCAGCATCGGCACGTCGGTCGTATACGGAAAGACGGCGGTCTCGAATCCCTGCAGCGTATGCAGCCGAACGGCTGGAACATCGAGGATCGGCTCGACGGTGACGAGCCCGTCCACGACGTGCAGCGCCTCGCGAATGGGCTCGCCGTCGCCGACCGTGCGAAACAGCAGCTCCGCTGACGCGTGCGGCGAGACGACGTTGGGCGCGACGCCGCCGTCAATCAGCCCGACGGTGTAGTGCGTGCGGCCCAGGAGCGGGTCGTCCGGCAACTGCAGGCCGCGAATCACCATCAACGCGTCGAGCAGCTTATCGATCGCCGACTCGCCCAGCTCCGGAAACGACGAGTGGGCGGCGCGTCCCGACGCACGCAGCCGCACGCGGAAGATGCCGCGCGTGGCCGAACCGAGCCGGTTGTCGGTCGGCTCACCGTTGATCAGGTATCGAAGGCCGTCGGGCGGCTGCTCGTTCGCGACGCGGGCGCCATCGCTCCCCCGCTCCTCGCCCACGACGAACAACAGCGCGAAGCGCGACTCGCCGGACGCGCGCACACGCTCGGCGGCGGCCACCTGCGCCGCGAGAATCCCTTTCGCGTCGCACGATCCACGGCCGAAGATCAGCCCGCGCTCTTCGCGGCTGGGGAAGAACGGCGGCACGCAGTCGAAGTGCGTGGAGAGGGCCACGCGCGGCGGCTGGTCGAGCGTGGCCAGGACGTTGAAGCGGCCGTTCGCCACCGGCTGCTCGGTGACCTGATAGCCCCGCGACCGGAGATAGGCGGCCAGCCACTCGCCAGCCGCTGCCTCGCGGCCGGTGGTGGAATCGATATCGACCAGGCTGCGGGTAAGAAAGACGGGATCGACCTGCGAGACGGATTGCACATCGGCCCTTGAGCCCTAGACGTCTACGTGCTTACACGACGCGGGCCGCGGCCCCGAGCATCTTCAACTGCTGGAGCACGCCGAGCACCTTGTCGCGCGTCGCCGCCGACGGCGGCACCATCGGCAGGCGATAGTTCTCCTCGAGCAGACCCATCGCCGCCATCGCGGCCTTGCAGGGGATGGGATTCGATTCCGCGAAGTTCACCTGGAGCAGCGGCAGCAGCCAGTGGTGCAGCTTGCGCGCGGCCGCGTAGTCGCCGCGCTCGCACAGCTCGACGATCTGCACCATCTCCGCCGGCGCTTCATTGGAGCGCGACCGACACGACACCCGCGCCGCCGACGGCCATCGTGGCGACGGTGACCGGATCGTCGCCGCTCAGCACGATGAAGTCGTCGTGCGTGCCGGAGACGATCTCGGACATCTGCACCAGATCGCCCGGCCCCTTGATCCCGACGATGTTCGGGAATCTCTGAGAGGCGCACCGTCGTCTTCACGTCCAGGTTGATGCCGGTGCGCACCGGGAACGTTGTAGAGCACGACCGGCACGCGGATGCTCTCGGCAATCGCCTTGAAGTGCTGATACAGACCCTCGGGCGTCGGCTTGTTGTAGTACGGGGTCACCGACAGCACGCCGTCCGCGCCAACACGCTCCATGTCGCGCGCCAGCTCGATCACCTCGCGCGTGTCGTAGCCGCCCGCGCCCGCCAGCACCGGCACGCCGTGGCCCTTCGCCTCCTCGAGGACGAGCTCGACGACGCGCAGCTTCTCGCGATGGTTCAGCGTGGGCGCTTCGCCGGTGGTGCCGCAGGGCGAGAGGAAGTGCACGCCCGCGTCGATCTGCCGGCGCGCGAGCCGCTTGACCGCCGCTTCATCGAGCGAACCGTCCCGACGGAACGGGGTAACGAGTGCGGTGCCGACACCGGTAAACGGTCTACGCATGACGAGTCCTCAGGAACGCAGATTATCTCCTCAGCACGTCGAGCATCGAGAACCACCCTGCGCCCCTGGATCCAGCGGGCGGCAAGCAGCGCGCCGGTCGCGAACCCGCGGCGGTCGCGCGCGGTGTGGGTGAGCTCGATGGTATCGGACGCGGAGTCGAACCCGATGGTATGCGTGCCGGGAATCGTGCCGGCGCGCGTGGACGACATGTCGATCGGACGCGGCTGAATCCGGCGTCGACCATCGCATCGCGCAGCAGGAGCGCCGTGCCGGACGGCGCGTCGCGCTTGGTGGCGTGATGCGCCTCGTGGATCCAGGCGCCGTACTGCTCCTGCTCACGCATCAGCCGGGCGGCCTCCGCCGCCACGAGCTGAAACACGTTGACGCCGATCGAAAAATTCGCCGCCGCCACCACGCCAAGGCCGGCGCTGGCGGCCTCGGCCCGCAGCCGATCGGCATGCTGATTCCAGCCGGTCGTGCCGATCACCAGCGGCACCTGCAGCTCGAACGAACCGGGGGAAATTGGCGAGCAGCGCGTCGGCCGTCGAAAAGTCGATCGCGGCATCCGCCGGCGCCCACTCGTCGCGTCCCTCGTCTACGCGGCCGACGACCTCGATACCCTGCGTCGGACGCGAGCTGGTCGACGAGCTGCCCCATCTTGCCGTAGCCGACGATGAGCAGTTTCATGGCTGAAAAAACTCCTCGTGCAGGCGCTGCATGGCGTGCGCGAGATCGGCCTGCCGGAGCACCACGGTGATATTCCGGCGCGACGCCGCCTGCGAGATCATCTTGAGCGGCACTTCTTCCAGCACGCCCACGACCTGCGCCGCGATCTTCGGCTCGTCGCGGAGGCGATCGCCCACGGCGCAGAGCAGCGCCATCTCCCGCTCGATCGAGACCTCGGCAAACTCCGACAGCGCCTCGGTAATCGCCGGTATCGCCTTCGGGTCGTCCACCGTCACCGACACGCTGACCTCCGACGTCGTCACCACGTCCACGGCCGTCGAGAAGCGCTCGAACACCTCGAAGACGCGGCGGAGAAAGCCATAGGCCATCAGCATGCGCGTGGACGTGATGTCCACGACGATGACGTTCCGCTTGGAGGCCAGGCCGGTGAGCGGCGTCCCGTCCAGCGACGGCTCGGCGGTGATGAGCGTGCCGCTGCCCTCGGGACGCAACGAGTTGAGGATGCGCACGGGGATGTTTCGCTCGACGGCCGGCAGGATCGTGCTCGGGTGCAGCACCTTGGCGCCGAAATAGGCGAGCTCCGCGGCCTCGGCGAACGACAGCTTCGGGACGAGGCGGGGCTCTTTGATGACGCGCGGGTCCGCCGTCAGCATGCCGTCCACGTCGGTCCAGATCTGAATCTCGCGCGCGCCGATGCCCGCACCGACCAGCGCGCCGGAGTAATCCGAGCCGCCGCGGCCGAGCGTCGTCGTGTGCCCGTCAACGGTCGCGCCGACGAATCCGCCGAGCACCGGCACGCGTCCGGCGTCGAGCGCGGCCACAACCGTCGCGCGCAGCGCGTGTGCGGTTTCCGCGGTCAACGGCGTCGCCCGCATGTGATCGGCGCTGGTCACAATCGCGCGGCGCGCGTCCACCCACTCGGACTCCACGCCGGCGGCATTGAGCGCCGCCGCCACAATCCGCGAGCTGAGCAGCTCGCCCATCGCGGCGATGACGTCGAGCGTGCGCGGCGACACCTCGCGCAGCACGGTCAGCGCCTGCGCCACGGCGGCCAGCTGATCGAGCGTCGCGTTGATCTCCGTCGCCAGTGCGGCCTGATCGCCAGGCGCGGCAAGGTCGCGCGCCGCCGCCAGATGGCGCTCGCGCAGCTGTTCGATCCTGGCGAGCGCCTCCGTGGTGCCCGTGCCGGAACCCGAGGCCGTCGCAATGCCGAGCAGCAGGTCAGTCACGCCGCTCATCGCGGACACGACGACAGCCGGACCGCGGCCGTCGCGCCGGCGTGCGGCGCGTACGATTTCAATCAGCCGCCGGATGGCGGCGGGATCGGCGACGGACGTGCCGCCGAATTTTTGAACGACCATGTGCGTGAGATGTTTCCAGCCGTCCGTGGCGCGGTCGCGCGATGACCGTGGCGCGGACCTGTCAGGTCCGCGTGACGCGCCTGACCAGGCGCGTCCCACGACTGATTCTAGTTGTTTAGTGCACCGCCTGCGCGGATCGACGAACCGTAGACGGCGTCTTCTGGAGAATCCGCAGCATCCGGCGCAGCGGTTCCGCCGCGCCCCAGAGCAGCTGATCGCCGACCGTGAACGCGGTCAGGTACTCGCCGCCCATCGCCAGCTTGCGCAGGCGGCCGATCGGCACCTGCAGCGTGCCGGTGACGGCCGCCGGCGTCAACTGCGCCAGGCTCGCGTCTTTGGTGTTCGGCACGACCCGCACCCACTCGTGCGCGGTCTGAATCAGCGACTCGATCTCGTCGAGCGGCACGTCGCGCCGCAGCTTGATCGTCAGCGCCTGGCTGTGGCACCGCATGGACGCCGACGCGGACGCAGAGCCCCTCGATCGGCACCGCGCCGGCCGCCAGGCCGAGAATCTTGTTCGCTTCGGCCGTCGCCTTCCACTCTTCCTTGCTCTGGCCGGTGCCGAGATCGTCGTCGATCCAGGGCAGCAGGCTTCCCGCCAGCGGATGCCCGAACTTCGCCTTCGGCATCTCCGCGGAGCGCAGGCCGTCGGCAACGCGCCTGTCGATGTCGAGGATTCCAGATGCGGGATCGACGAGCAGGTCGGCGGACTGCGCGTGCAGGTATCCCATCTGCGCAATGAGCTCCCGCATCTGCGGTGCCCCGGCGCCCGATGCCGCCTGATAGGTCATCGCGGTGATCCACTCGACCAGGCCAGCGCGGAACAGGCCGGCGGTCGCCATGAGCATCAGGCTCACCGTGCAGTTGCCGCCGACGTAGTACTTGATGCCGTCGGCCACGGCGCGGTCGATCACGTCGCCGTTCACCGGATCGAGGATGAGCACCGAGTCCGGCGCCATGCGCAGCGTGGACGCCGCGTCGATCCAGTAGCCGTCCCACCCGGACTGACGCAGCCGCGGGTAGATCTCGGAAGTGTAGTCGCCTCCCTGACAGGAAATCAGAATGTCGTTGGCTGAGAGGGCCGCGAGGTCGCGGGCATCTTTGACGGCGGGCGCACGCTTACCAATCTCAGGCGCGGCTGCTCCGGCCTGAGAGGTCGAGAAGAACACGGGGTCAATGTGCTCGAAATCACGCTCCTCGCGCATCCGCTGCACGAGGACCGACCCCACCATGCCACGCCACCCGATGATGCCGACGTTCATCACCTGATCTTAGCTGAGCGCGGAGCCACGAAGAACACGAAGGTAATTCATTCGTGGTCTTCGATCCTCTTCGTGTCTTCGTGGCTAACGGTGCTTCGAGGCCGGTTTTGCGCGGCGGCGGCGCGTGGCGGTGAGCTTCTGCTGCTCACTGCGCCGCTGATCGTTGAGTTGTTTGGTGATCTGCCGGCGCAGGCGCGCGGCGTCGGTCATCACTTCGTCAAGGCGGGCCAGCAGCTCGGACAATCGTTCGGGTGTGAGGAGATCGTCGTCGGGCATTCCGGCGGGAAACGATAACCGGACTTCACGACGCCGTAAAGCTCAGCCTACCGCGCTGGGATGTGAAACTTCGAGCGACGGTCCGCGAGCAGCCACGAGGCCAGCAGATCGGTCTCAGACGCCCCGGCATGCGTGTGCTGTGCGCAAATCCTGTCGAGATGCTGCGCGGTGCGCGCATCACCAAAATGCGCAGACGAATACCCACAGAGCAGACGAAATGAGCATTCCGTCGACAGATTGTTCCACAGCGTTTCGAGGCGCTCAGCGGCGATGAAGTTGCCTTGCCCGGCCAGGATGTCAACCATTTCGCCGTACGCGGTTACCCCCGCAGACGATTCGCGACACAGCCGATGGACGAGCGCGCCGACCTGTTCATCGAACTTCTTCCGGTCGGGTTCGCCGTTGACCAGGAAACTGGCGAGCGTCGTCGGCGCGTCAAGGACAATCAACCGACCAGCAGCGGTGATCTCTTCAACGGGACAACCCTTCGCGGTCAGCTCGGCCGCCGTCGGTGTCCAGTTGGCCGCGCGTGCGATGACCACCAGCGTATCGCCGCGGCGCCATCCTTCCGGAGAAAGCTGGCCACGGTATCAACGAGCGATCCGGATTCGTCGAAGAGATGAACGAGGTGCTCGCTGGCAACGCTGCCTCGCATCACGCGCTCGCGGTGTGGCGACATGTGCTTGAGCCTACGATGGAGCGAATGAGGTAGCAATCACAATCAGCCGAATTGCCGGGCTTCGCTGGACGTCAGGCGCCATCGCGATCGGGTCGATGCGACCCATCCGTAGCGGGAAAGCGGGGCTCGCGCCGCCGATCGGGCCAGAACTTGTCTTTCATCGCTCGCTCGGCGTCGCCTCGCACGCGCTCACTTTCACTGCGCGCGCGGTCGACCTGCTCGATGAGGTCCCGAATCTGCTCCGACCATGACCGCTCCCGTGAAGCCATCGCAACGGCATTGATCAGCAAACCGTGCGCCGTTACCACGGCAGCAGAGCTCCATCGAAATAGATGGGCGGCCCGCCGCTGTTGAGCGCCACCTTACTCGCGCGTTATTACGACGGCCCTCGTCGTCCTGGCGTCGAACTCCTTCTTGTCCAGCGAGCCGAGTGCCTGCTTTGGCATGTCGCCGAGCACGCCGGCGTTGTTGATCAGCACGTCGATGGGCGTGCCCTTGTACTTCGCGGCCAGCGCCTTGATCGCGGGCACGTCTGCGACATCGAGCTTGTCGATTGTGACGTTGCGGTTCTTCGCGGCAATCGCGCGAAGCTCCGTGGCCGTCCCGGGATCGCGGGCGGTGGCGATCACCTTCCACCCGCGCGCGGCGTACTGCTTGACGAACTCGAGCCCGAGGCCGCGGTTCGATCCGGTGATCAGCACCGTGCCGGAGGCCGGCCCGCTCGCGCCGCGCCCGTCTGCGGTTGTTGCGCGGCAAGGATGGCGGTGAGCCCGCACGCCGCGAGAATTGTGGCCACGCAAACCGGTGAGGAATCGACCGTATGGCATGGAGCCTCCCCTCTCGAAGACGACAGCGTTATAGTTCCCAGGCATGACACCTGGCAAACGGCTGTGGATCACCATGCCCGTCCTGCTGCTGGCGGGCGGCATCTTCGTGTCCTCGCAGGCGCCGCACCAAGGGGCGCACTGTCTGGGACGGCGTTTATACCGAGGCGCAGGCGACGCGCGCCACCGGCATCTTCGGCGCAAGCTGCGCCGGCTGCCACACGCTGACGCCGGAGGGCAACCGTCCCCTGGGCGGCGACAAGTTCTGGCAAAGCAATACGCAGCGGTCGGTCGCCGACCTGCTGGCCTACGTCAGCAAGAACATGCCGAACGGCAACGGCGGCTCGCTCGCCGCTGAAAGCTACAACGACCTCGTCGCGCTGATTCTCAAATCCAACGGATTACCCGCCGGGTCAACCGAGCTGTCGCCCGCCACGATTGCCGGCGTGCAGATCATCCCGAAGGACGGCCCCGGCGAGCTGCCCGCCAACACGCTCGTCCGCGTGGTCGGCTGCCTGGCGAAAAGCGGCAGTGACTGGATGCTCACCAGCGCGACGGCCCCGGTCAGAACCGAGAAGACGCAGCCCGACCCGGCGGACGCCACCGTTCCGCTGGGAACAGGGACCGTGGCGCTGAAGTTCGTCCTGACGAAGCTGGATCAGTTCGCCGGCCAGCGGATGTCGGTGGCCGGCATGCTCATCGGCGCCGGGGGCGTCAACGGCCTCAACGTCGCCGTCGTGAACCGCGTCGCCGAAGCCTGCCCGTAAGGGAATCGTCGAACGTTCGGTCGTGGGTCCGGGCGTTCGAATCGTTGAGGACGTTCGACCAGCCGTTCGGCGGGGTGTTACGAATCACTCGAACGGTTCGAACGGCTCGAACGGTCCGAACGATTCCAGGTGTAAGATCGGCCCATGAAAACGGGCCTGCTTCCCGATCGGCGGGGGTCGCCGTCGGTGTCGCTCGCGATGCTGCTGTCAGTGCTTCAGGCGGCAACGGACAGCGCCCTCGTCACAGCCGCCAAAGACGGCGATCTGGGCGCGGTTCGTGCGCTGATCGCCAAGCGCGTCAACGTCAACGAGCCGGCGCGAGACGGATCCACCGCGCTGCTCTGGGCCGTCTACCACTCGGACGTAGCCGATGACCAAGGCGCTGCTGGCCGCCGGCGCCAAGGTCGACACGCCCAACAAGTACGGCGTCACGCCGCTGATTCAGGCGAGCCGCACCGGCGACACGCCGCTGATCGACCTGCTGCTGAAGGCCGGCGCCAAGGTCTCGCTGGCGCACCCGGACGGCGAGACGGCGCTGATGGCCGCATCGCGGACGGGCCGCGCCGACGCCGTGCGGCTGCTGATCGAGGCGGGCGGCGACGTCAACGCCACCACCTACCAGCAGGAAACGGCGCTGATGTGGGCCGCCGCCGAAGGGCACACCGCCGTCGTCAAGGCGCTGCTCGACGCGAAAGCCGACGCGAACCGCAAGGCGCGGGTCACCACGATCGACGAGCGGAAGCACGCGGACCATCCGACCGGCGGCTTCACCGCGCTGATGTACGCGGTGCGCAACGGCCACGAGGCCGTGGCCCGGACGCTCGCGGCCGGCGGCGCCGATCTGAACTCGATCAACGGCGACGGCGTCACCGCGCTGATCGTCGCCATCGTCAACGACCGGTTCGACCTGGCAGGCACGCTGGTGGACCTCGGCGCCGACGCGAACGACGGATCGCTCTACTTCGCCGTGGACATGCACGACGCGACCACCGGACATGCGGGCGCGCGACGGGTCGCGGCTGCGCGCCGACCACCCGAACACGATGACGCGCGCTCGACCTGATCGCCAAGCTGCTCGATCGCGGCGCCGATCCCAACAAGGCGTTCACCGGCCAGCTGCACTCGTCGACGCTCTGCTGCAGCGACGAAATCAATGCCTCGCCGTTCTACCGCGCGGCGGTCGCCGCCGACGTCGAAGCGCTGAAGCTGATGATCGCGCACGGCGCCGACGTCGAGTGGAGCCCGACGCCGGTGAAGAAGACGGGCGCCGACGAAGACCAGGGCGGCGGACGCGGCAACGCGAACGTCGGACGCACGCCGGTGATGGTGGCGATCAACGGCGGCCGCGGCGCGGCGTTCGCGGCCGGCCCCGGGTTCGAGCGGCTCGGGCCGCCGCCGTTCCGCGAAGCGTCGAATCGCGAGCCGGTCGATGCGGTCAGGCGTGCTGCTCGCCGCCGGAGCCAATCCGAACGTCAAGACGCCGGACGGCTCGACGCCGCTGCATCAGGCGGTGACGGCGCGGCAGGTGCCGATCGTCCGCGCGCTCGTGGCTGCGGGCGCCAAGCTCGACGCCGTCAACAAGGACAACCTGACGCCGCTGCTGCTCGCCGAGAAGCCGGAGCCGCCACCGCCGCCGGGCAACAACACCGACTCGCGCGTGTTCGGCCGAAGCGCAACACGCGCGAAGAAGTGATCGCGGCGCTGCGCGAGCTGATGGGACTCGGCCCGAACGACCCGGCGCCGGTGCCGCCGCCCGTCGCGAAAGACGAAAAGAAGGACGGCGAGAAAAAGGCCGGAGACGAACACGCAGTGAAGAAGCGTCCTGTCCGCGCGCGGCCCTCGTCTGGGTCGCCGGCGCGCTACTCGCTCGCGCAGTCGTCACCGTCTCCAGCGAAGCCGTCGGCCGCTGCGCCGTCGGCCGTAGCGGCAGCCGACCGTCAAGGCGGTGCCGCTCCAGCGCAGCCGACTGCCGCCACGCACCGCGCCTGGCTGAACAGGTACTGCGTCGGCTGCCACAGCAACCGCAGCCCGCAGCCGGCCAACGATCCGGTCAACCTCGAATCGGCCAGCCTCGACGATCTGCTGCCGCACGCCGCCACGTGGGAGCGCGTCCTCCGGAAGCTGAGCGTCCGCGCGATGCCGCCGCAGGGAACGCCGCACCCGACCGAGCCCGAATACGTCGGCGTTCACGACCTGGCTCTCGAGCTCGCTCGATCGCGCCTGGGCCGGGCGAAGCACTCCCGGGCGCTACGTCGTCCACCGGCTGAACCGCGTCGAGTATCGCAACGCGATTCGCGATCTGCTGGCGCTCGACGTGGACGTCACCGTCGCTGCTGCCGAACGACGGCGGCGACTTCGGCTTCGACAACATCGCCACGGCGCTGCGCACGTCGCCGCTGCTGCTCGACGGCTATCTCACCGCCGCGCAGCGGATCAGCACGCTGGCGGTCGGCGACGCGGAGGCGCACGCCGGGCACGGCCGAGTATTCGATCAACCGCGACTTCAGCCAGAACGCGCACGTCGACGGGCTGCCGCTCGGCACGCGCGGCGGCCGCGTGGTGCGCCACGTGTTCCCCGCCGACGGCGAGTACAAGCTGTTCGGCCGGCTGGTGCGCGGCATCGAGGAGGGCTACGCCGGCGTCGAGGGCAACGACCTGCCGCACACCTTCGTGATCACCGTCGACGGCGCCGAAGTGCACTCGGCGGAGATCGGCGGGCCTGGAGGATCACAAGGCGCAGGCCAAGGACATGAACGAGGCGCGCGCCGATCCTCGACGCGCGGATGACGGCGCGGGTCACGGTGACCGCGGGCCCGCACGACATCGGCTTCACGTTCAAGGAGCGGCCGGGCCAGCCGCAGGACGTCTGGCAGCCGGCGGCGCGCGACAGCCAGGAGATCCACTTCATCGGCGGGCTGCCGAAGCTGAAGACCGTCGGCGTCGAAGGCCCGTACAACGTGACCGGCATCAGCTCGACGCCGAGCCGCGAGCGGGTGTTCGTCTGCAAGCCGGCAGCGAGCGCGACCGCCGCGGCGCAGAGCCGCGCTGTGCGACAGCGGGTCCTGTCGAACCTCGCGAAGCGCGCCTACCGGCGTCCGGTCACCGCCGAGGACCTCGAAGCGCCGCTGGCGTTCTACACCGACGCGCGCGGCGCGGCGGCGGCAGCTTCGACGCCGGCATCCGCGCCGGCGTCGCGCGCATCCTCGCCAGCCCCAATTTCATCTACCGGATCGAGCGCGACCGCGCCGGGCGTGAAGCGCGGGCGGCGCGCATCCGGTCAGCGACGTCGAGCTCGCGTCGCGGCTGTCGTTCTTCCTGTGGAGCAGCATCCCGGACGCGCGCCTGCTCGATCTGGCGATCGCCGGCCAGCTCCGCCAGCCCGGCGTGCTCGCCGCCGAAGTGCGGCGCATGATTGCCGACAAGCGCGCCGACGCGCTGGTCAGCAACTTCGTCGGTCAGTGGCTGCAGCTGCGGAACCTGGAGTCGAAGGTCCGCCCGGACATCCTCGCTGTTCCCCGACTTCGACGACAACGTCCGCGAGGCGTTCCGCCGCGAGACCGAGCTGCTCTTCTCCCACATCCTCCGCGAGAACCGCAGCGCGCTGGAGCTGCTGAGCGCCGACTACACGTTCGTCAACGAGCGGCTGGCGCGGCACTACGGCATTCCCGGCGTCTACGGCTCGCGCTTCCGCAAGGTGGCGGTGACCGACCCGAACCGCCGCGGCCTGCTCGGCCACGGCAGCATCCTGTCGATGACGTCGGTCGCCACGCGGACGTCGCCGGTCTTCCGCGGCAAGTTCGTCCTGACGACGTTCCTCAACACGCCGCCGCCGCCGCCGCTGCCGAACGTGCCGACGCTCGAGGAGAGCACGAAGGGCGCGGCGACGAAGCCGAAGACCGTTCGCGAGCAGCTCGAGCTGCACCGCAACAGCCCGGCGTGCGCCGGCTGCCACCGCGTCATCGACCCGCTGGGGTTCGCGCTCGAGAACTTCGACCCCGTCGGGCAGTGGCGGACGACGGACGCAGACGGCGCGCGCGCTCGACACGGGCGGCGTGCTGGCGGACGGCTCGAAGGTGGACGGGCCGGTGGCGCTGCGGAACGCCATCCTGAGCCGCCCCGAGGCGTTTGCCACGACCCTGACCGAGCGACTCATGACCTACGCGCTCGGCCGCGGCGTCGAGCCGTCGGATATGGCCGTAATCCGCCGGATCGTCAAAAATTCGGCGCAGCGGCTACGCGTTGCAGTCGATCATCACGGGATCGTCGACAGCGCGCCGTTCCAGATGCGGACTGGCGCTGGAATCGGCGACACCGAGTCCATCGCGACATGACGCACGCCGGCTGGCAGCCTGGACAAAGCAGCCATGATCATCACGAAGAAGCATCTGTCCCGCCGCACCTTCCTCCGCGGCGCATTCGGCGCCACGGTGGCGCTGCCCTGGCTCGACGCCATGATGCCGGCGCTCGTCGCGCAGTCGCGCGCGCAGCGCGCCGTTCCGCTTCGGCGTCATCTACATGCCGTGCGGCGTCTATCCGGACACGTGGCATCCGGAGCAGACGGGCAAGGACTTCGTGTTCAAGCCGGTCATGCAGCCGATCGAGGCGTTCCGCGATCAGCTGGTGACGGTCAGCAAGATGAAGGCGCCGTGGGGCGAGTCGGTCCACGTCGGCGCCAGCTCGGCGTTCCTGAACGGCATCGGCCCGGTGGTGGCGCGCGAATCGACCGGCGACTCGTTCAACTATCTGCAGTCGAAGAAGACCCTCGACCAGTACATCGCCGACACGGTGGCCGGCGATACGCCGCTGCACTCGATCGAGGTCGGCACCGAGGACATGGGCACCGCCGCCGGCGCGTGCGACGGTTTCCCGTGCGTGCTGTTCGAAACGCTCGCCTGGCGTGAAGACACCCGGCCGCTGCCGGTGTCGATCAACCCGCGCGTGACGTTCGAGCGCATGTTCGGCGAGACGGGCTCGGCGCAGCAGCGCGCCGCGCGGCTCAAGGAGAAGCAGAGCCTGCTCGACTCGGTCACGCAGGAGACGTCGAAGCTGCGCCGGACGCTCGGCGCGCCCGACCGCGCCATCCTCGACGAGTATCTGAGCAACATCCGCGAGGTCGAGCAGCAGCTCGATCGCATGGAAACGCGCCTCAGCACGCTGACCGGCAACCCCGAGTCGCCGATCGGCCTGCCGGAGGCGTTCGACGATCACATGAGCGTGACCTACAACCTGATGCACCTGGCGCTGCAGGGCGACATCAGCCGCGTGTTCACGTTCATGATCGGCCACGAGCCGACCGACCGCAGCTACGCGCACATCGGCTGCCCCGAGACGCACCACAGCATCTCGCACCACGGCAACGACGCCGAGAAGCTGGCCAAGTACGCCAAGATCGGCACCTATCAGATGGTGAAGTTCGCCGAGTTCCTCGAGAAGATGCGGGCGACGAAGGACGGCGACGGCAACCTGCTCGATCACTCGCTGCTCTACTGGGGCAGCGGCATGAGCAACGGCAACGCCCACGACCGCAGCAACCCGCCGGCGCTGCTCGTCGGCGGCGCGCACGGCCGGCTGCAGGGCAACCGCCACCTCGTCGCCGGCAAGGACGAGCCGACCGCGAACCTGCTGCTCGCCATCGCCCACCTCGCCGGCGTCGAGATCGAGAGCATGGGCCCGAGCACGGGGCGCTTCAATCTGTAGCCACGAAGGGTACGTAGTGTCCGCCTTCAGGCGGACCGCCGCGAAGATAATAGGGCCGCCGAACAGGCGGCCCTTTTTCTTTATCAGTGCGCTTCCTCGTTCGCTGATTCGTGTAAACGACGTCGGCCACCGCTGTGTGCGCAGCAGCACGGCTCAGTTTGCGATCACAAGCGATCCGCGTACCGGTATTACACGGCTGGCGTAGGCAGCCGGTGGTCTGCTGAAGAACACCGGAGCGCGCCAGTCGGAGCGCACTTGCACGGCGCACGCCCATCCAGCGGGACCTGATGACATCCGGAGGGCGAAGTGACATCCATTTCCCGTCTTCTGTCGTTCACGTTTTCCGTCGCCGCCGCAATCGCCTGCCTTGACTGCGGATCCACCGCGTTGTCACCGACGTCGCCCTTCGCGGGCGGCGCGTCCAGCGGAGCGGTGATTTCGGGTCGCGTGACCGGCGCTCCGATTCGGAGCACGGCCTCGAGCACGACTGCGGGTCCGATGGCGACAACGAAAATCACCGTCGCCATAGTTGGGACAGACATCTCGACCGCAGTTGATGGCAACGGGCAATTCACGCTGACGGGCGTACCTCCGGGGGATGTGCAACTGAAATTCTCGGGGGCAGGTGTCGAGGGCACGATCACGCTGACCGGCGTGTCGGCTACCGATCGCATCTCCATCGTCGTCTCATTCAGTGGCAACGGCCCTCGTCTGGATAAAGGGATCGGGACGACGACGATGACGACAACGATGACGAGAACGACGACGACAACGAGCTGGATGGCACGGTGTCCGGTCTGACCGGCACCTGTCCCAGCCTGACGTTCACCGTCCAACAGACCACGATTAAGACGAACGGCTCCACGGAGTTCAAGGACGGCTCGTGCGCGAGCGTCGCCAACGGCAAGCGTGTCGAGGTCGAGGGAACCCGCCAGGCCGACGGGACAATCATGGCAACCGAAGTCGAACTCGATTAGCGCGGAGCCCGCGCTCCGCTCAACGGGAAGGGATAATAAGGCGGCCTCAAAGGGCCGCCTTTCTCTTGCCTAACCACTGGAAGCTCACGCAGCGCCTCGCCTTCCGCTTCGGCGTCGTCTATCTCGCGCTGTTCTGCCTCGCCACGCAGATCTCCGGCAGCCTGATTCCCAACCTCTGGTTCACGTATCGCGGGCTCGGCCGGCTGTGGCCGATGCGCGAGATCACGCACTGGGTCGCGGGGACCGCCTTCGGCGTCACCGTGCCGCTGGACGACGTCAGCAGCGGCGAGACGCTGTTCTTCTGGATCCAGACGGCGTGGGTGCTCGTGGCATCCGTTGCGGCCACAGCGGTCTGGTCGCTCCTCGACCGCCAACGCCGCAGCTTCTCCGCGTGGTTGCCGTGGGTACGCCTGGCCGTCCGCCTCGTCCTGGCGGCGTCGCTGCTCGAGTACGGGATGACCAAGGTGATCCCGACACAGTTTCCCGCGCCGCCGCTCACCGCGCTGGTCACGCCGGTCGGCGACATGACGCTGAGCGCGCTGCTGTGGACGACGATCGGATCGGCGCCGGCGTATCAGATCGCCACCGGGTGCGTCGAGGTGCTGGCCGGCGTGCTGCTGCTCCTGCCGCGGACCGTGCCGCTCGGCGCGCTGCTCGCGCTGGTGTCGCTGCTGCAGGTACTGCTGCTGAACCTGACCTTCGACATCGGCGTGAAGCTGGTGACGATGCATCTGATCGCGCTGGCGGTGATTCTGCGTGGCGCCGGTGGTGCAGGTCGCTGGCGGCCGTTGTGGCTCCGCCTCAAGGCGGACCCTACGTCGGAGGTCCGGTTAAAAGCGGACACTACGAGTACGGTCGCTCTCGTCCTGCCGATCGTGTTCGGTGCGTATCTGCTCGGAACGCAGGCGTATATCAACTGGAGCTTCTGGCAGGTCGGCGGCGGCGGACGGCCGAAGTCCGTGCTCTACGGGATCTGGAACGTCGAGCGGCTGTCGGTTGACGGGCAGGTTCGAGCGGCGGAGTTGAATGACTACGACCGCCGCTGGCGACGCGTGATCTTCGATGAGCCCGAGGCCGTCGTCGTCCAGCGCACAGATGACTCGTTCGCGCGCTACGGCGTTTCAATCGATCGCAGCAGCGGAACGCTCGCGCTCACGAAAGGTGGCGGCCGGACGTGGTCGTCGCGCTTCACCTTCGACCGCGCGTCCGACGATCGATGAGTGCTGGCGGGCGAGATGGACGGCCACAGGATTGATGCCGATCTGCGGCTGCATCGATCCGTCAGCGTTTCCGCTGCTGAACAGCGGCTTCCGCTGGATTCGTCCGCATGATCCGTAAACCGGGAGTTAACGGAGGTTACGGAGGTAACGGTCTCACAGGAGCAACGGAGATAACGAAGGCGAACGGAGGCTGGTTGATTCGCGGGTGAGCCGGCCTCCGGCCGGCTCTCATCGATCGAGTAAAGGGACGATCACAAGCCGATTCTCGATGACCGCATGGGCTTGTGAATCGTCCCTTGCTCGATCGATTCGGGCGCGAAGCGCCCTCACCGCGAATCAACCAGCTTCAAAACGGCACGGATCACCCAGGCCTTCTCCGTTCGTCCTCCGATTTCTCCGTTCCTCCTGTAAAACCGTTGCCTCCGTCCTCTCCGGACTTCGCGCCCGTCAGTTTCGCGTGCGGTCGGCGCGCGCCCGCTCGAACTCGTCGCGCAAGCCGCGATCCGTGCGGTACCACGGCACACGCAGCCCCGCGACATTGGCGAGCATCCGTGACGGCGCGAACGCCATGCGGGCAACCCGCGTCAACGTCGTATTGCCGCGACGTTCGATGCGCCGCACGAGGTGCTCTTCGAGTGCGTCCTCGGCCAGCATCCAGCCAAATCCGACCGTGGGCGTGATGACGAGATCAACAACCCCCTCCTTCTGCGGCGACAGCCCGAGCATCGCCTCGCTCAAGGGACCAATTTCCCACTGAGTGCTGTAGGCCGCACTGAAGGCCAACGCCCGGAAGCGGCTCGGCCCAGTAACCGTCGTCTCCGGGCCGCACGACGCGGCCTCGGGCGTCGTTGTTGAGGAGCAGGCGGCCCGACATCGCGCCCATCAAGGGGTGGGCCACGTAGTTGACGAACGGGGGGCCTTGGTCGTCCCAGTGGTCAAGCGCCTTCACGTTTTCCTGCCAGTTGCGAAACATCGATATCTGCGTCAGGCGTTGGCGCGACTGCGGCTCGCCCATCAGCCGAAACGTCTGCTGCCACGAGGTCGCGTGCAGACTCTGCAGGAGCAGCGGTTTCCAGTCGATGCGGTGTGGTTCCTTCGCGGCCGCCGGCGGCCTGGATGCGGTAGGAGTGGTGTCGATGGTGCCGACCTGGCCTGTAGCGGCTTCCAGCCGGAAACGCTCCACGGTCGAGGATTGATCGTCGCTCGCGAACGATGGGGCACTCACAACGAACACAAGTGAGACAGCTAACGCAAGGGCTCGCATAACCAGTCCTGGGCTGACGCCGGTTGAGGTGTTACCGCAGAGAGGGAGAAGTAATTCTAACAGGCGAAACCACGGATGCCTCGCCGGTCGCGGCGCTAACGTCCGCGCCGACCGTTTTACCGTTTCCGGTACGTGGCTGTCGTAGAGACCGTCCGGCCCTTCGAGTCCTGTTCCCTCGTATCGACGTTCAGTGTCCCACCGTCTGCCGATACGACTGCTGTCGCGACCGCGGCGGCCCGTCCATCGACCTTGACGACGATCTCGTAGCTGAGATCGGACAGTCTTCTATAGGCGTTCGTCAGGACGTAATCGACTCCCTGAACCGGATAGTCGTTGCCGTCGAAGCGCCCGGTCCATTCGATGTGAGTGACGCCGCCGCGGCGCCGCACCATGTCGTAGACGACGCGCAGGCCGTCGTCCCACGGCTCGATGCGCAGCGTGACCTTCTGATACGGCCACGGGTCGAACCACCTCTTTTCTGGAGGAACTTGCTGCCAGGTGCCGAACCAGGGTGCCTGTTAGGAATGAGGGTCCGGCTAAGACCGGACACTACGGATCACGGTCCGGCTGAAGCCGGACCCTTACGATCAGGAGCGCGGCGGCCGCGATGAACCTGCCTAAACAAGACCTTCTGAACCCCTTGAACCTCGTGAACCCGTGAACCTGCTATCTAACAACCTCACAGCCCGTAGGCTTGAACTTCGATCCGTTCGGCTCTTTCTTGAACGTCGAGCTGACGATGCGGGGGTTGCCGCCGTCTTCGATCGAGGTGACAACGGTCATGTAGTCCGTGCCGAAATCCGAGTGCGGCGCGAAATACTCGGTAATCACCGCGTTCTCGCTGTAGGTGTTGCGGCTCGACAGCAGATATCCGCCGGTGGTGTTCGTGGTAACGACTTTGAGCTGTCCCCACCGGGGTGCAGCCGGTGCGGCTCCACCACGCCCGCCTCCGCCACCGCCGAAGCCGCCGGCGCGCGCGCCAGTCTCCCACGTTGCCACCGAGTTACCCTGCAGCGAACGCTGCGCGGGAGCGGGCGCCGCCTGGCCGAAGCGCAGCGTGCGCGTCTGCGTACCAGCGTCCATCTCGATCTTCAGTGTGTTCTCGTCCACCCAGGAGATGCTGAGACGGCCGGGCAACCGCATGCTGCCGCCGGCGCCATAGACACGGCAGGGATCCGCACCGGCAGGAGGCGCGGCACCGCGGCCACGCCCACCGGCGCCGCCAGCGGCCCGATCACCGGCATCTCGCCCGCCGGTACCTGACGGCGGCGAGTCGGGTGACATCCGCTCAATCCAGTCCTCGGTGACGAGGGAGACCCAGTAGCCGGTGAGATCAACGGGGGCGGCCGTTCGCGCTGGCGCAGGGGCCGCAGCAGGTCCGGCGCCTCGCTGCCCACCTTCCGCGACCGCGACCGAGTGCCAGGACCGACAGGCACGCCACACCGAGGATGGCGGCCGAACGACGGATGTCAGGCAGCGTTTGCATTTTGAATTTTGAATTTTGCATTACCTGACGTTCCCCGCCCACTCCCACGCCTCTTTCGTGGCGGTGGCCGGACGCCACACCTTGCGAACGAGGATCTTCTTATCCGTCGAGTCGCGCGCCGGGGCGCCTTCCATGAGCAGGTGGTCGCCGACCTCGAGCGTGAAGCGGTTGACACCGCCCTGCGAAAGCTGCGTGACGCCGCCCCACTCCCCGCCCCACTTCACCTTCTTGCCATCCTTCTCGGTGACTTCAATGACGATGAACGAGTGCGGGTTGCGGATGTTGAACTCCACCACATCGCCTTCGAGCTTGACGAGCTTGCCCTCGATATAGGTGCCGGCAAACGAGTGGTGCGCGGATGCAGCGGCGGTGATGACAAAGCGCCGCAACAAGCATGACGGCGAGTACTTGGATTTCATTAAGAGTCCCTCACGGTCCGGTCTCAAGCCGGACACTTCCTTCCGCCTAAAGGCGGAAGCCACGACGACTATTTCCGCGTGCTCAGGTTGCGATAGATCGTCTCAACAAACATCTCCGCCGTCCAGTTCGGGTCGCGGTTGAAGCGCGGCTCGAACTCGTAGGTGGGGCTCGGCTTCATCCCTTTCACCTGCGCCAGCGTCATCTTCTTGTCGATCGCCGCCTGCACGCGATCCCGGATGATGGTCACCATGTCCCGGTACTCGAGCACGTCGTGCTCGTCGCCGATCCGGCCGTAGCCGGGGATCACCATCGTGCCGCCTTCCTGGTTGTGCTTCGGCACGGTGATCTCGAGCACCATGTTCAGCCCTTCGATGATGCCGTTGATGGTGCCGCCGTGCTCGACATCGATGAAGGGGAAGCTGGCGTGATTGAAGATCTCGCCCGTGGCGACGACGTCTGACCCGCGGAACCAGACCAGGCTGTCGCCGGAGGTGACGGCGTTGGGCACGTGCAGAATCACGACCGGCTCGCCATTCGAGTACAGGTCCTTCGACTTGCCACTGTAGGTGCTGGGCGGCCACCGTTCCACGATGATCTTGGCGCGCCCGATCTTCGTCATCAGCGCGAGCAGCCGTGCGTGGCCGATCAGGTCGGCCTCGTTCGGCCGCTGCCCGAGGCCGGGGCCCGCCTGATTGAGGCGGCCCTCCTTGATGAGCATCGCATTCGCGCCAGTGTGGGCATCGGCCAGTGTCGTATTGATGATCGTCCGCAGCGTCCTGCCGGGAGCCAGCTTTCGGATGGCCGCCACGACCTTGCCGCTCATCTGCTCGTAACCCGTATCGACCAGCAGCACGCCGCCATCGCCGATCTGCACCGCGATGTTCCCGCCCGCGCCGGCGATCAGGTGCACCTTGCCCTGGACCGGCAGCGTCTCGACCTCGAGCTTCGCCCAGTCCGGCTTCTGCGGGAACGGCACCTGCTTCGGCGTCCGAATCTGCGGTTGTGCGGGATTGGTCTGCTGCTGCGCAGTGCTGGCCTGCTGCTCCGCAGTGGTGATCCCCACCGCACAGAAAGCCAACACCACGGCACACGCGGTGGCCGTTCGCGAGCGTCCGCTTTGGAAGTTGGGAGTTGGCGGTTGGGCGTTCATCACTACTGACGGCCTCCCGCTCCGGCGCCACGTCCACCAGCTGGCGTTCCACCGCGCCCGCCGGCTGGCGCCGCGGGTCCCTGTCCCCTCCCTGCTGGAGCGGCAGGAGCCGGAGGATCCGCGTTCGGATCGACGAACACCGCCACCGGAAGCTTCTTCAGCCGCTCGCGATACTCCGGATACATCTGCTCGGGTCCGCCCAGCGTCGCTTCCTGCGGCAGGTTGTGTGTCGCGGCGTATTCCGCCATCCAGATGTTCTGGCCCGGCAGATAGTGCGGCACCTCACCGCGTGCTCGCTCTCCTTCATCGACGTACTCGCATGGCCAGAACGGGTTGAAGGAATTCGGATTGGCGTTGAGTGTGAGGTCCTCGCTCTTGATCAGCGGCTCCGCAAGGAAGATCGGATCCTCGGTGACGCTGATGTGCGTCCACACGTTGCCGTTGCGAATCCAATGTTCGATCGTCGTCACCTCGTCGCTCGACGGGATATTTTCGCGTCGGTGCCACCCCTGCTTCATGTGCGTGGTGGTAATTGTCAGCATGTTGCCCTGCCACACGCCCGTCGAGAATCCCATCCACGTGTGCGGTGTGTTCGGTCCAGGGTGCGGCCGGCCGTCCATCCAGATCGTCCGCTCCTGTTCGTAGGTGCCGATCGCTTCGTGAATCGCGATCAACTGGTGAGTCACCGGGTCGCGTTCCTCCCAGATCCGCGCCGCAAACGGCCCACGATGGATGTAGTGGGAGACGTGAACCTGGCACTGATGCTCGGTCAGCGAGAGGCGGCCGGGGCGATACGCGAGCCCCCATTGCCGCGCCTGGTCGTTGATCGGCAGCCCCATGAACTCGACGAGCGACGGCCCCGCCGCGCGCTCAGGGCCGTCTTCGGCGTTGGTATTGCCGTTCCAGACACCCGTGAAATCGACCTGGGCCGACGCCGGCACGCTATAAAGCAGCCCGGTCAGCAGTAAGGGTAGTATGAGCGTCGCCCGACGCGCAGTGGACATGCACGGGATGGTAATGAAATTACCCTTCCGCTGTCGATGCACTGGTTGTAAAACCTGCCTCGCCGAAGCCGCGAAGCGGCGGAGGCGGGACTTGTCTGATCGTGAGGCCGCATGAAGCCGGTCGCCCTCGTCGCCACGCTGCTGCTCGTCGCCGCCGGGTCGGTGGCGGGTCAGTGGCTGAAAGTGCCCACGCCGGGCATCCCGCGCACCGCAGACGGCCGGGCGGACCTGACCGCGCCAGCGCCCCGGGGCGCGAACGGAAAACCGGTCATTGCCGGACTCTGGCGGCCGACGGCGAGGCTCATCGAAAACATCTCGCGCGGCATGAAACCTGGTGAGACCGTGCCGTTCCAGCCGTGGGCCGAGGCGCTCTTCAAGACGCGCGTCGCCAACGACGCCAAAGACGACCCCACCTCCAACTGCATCGTCGGCGGCGTCCCGCGCTCGGACTTCGTTCCCTACCCGTTCAAGATCGTCGAGACGCCAGGGCTGGTCACGATCCTCTACGAGGCGGTTCACTCGTTCCGGCAGATCTTCACCGACGGCCGCAAGCTGCCGCAGGATCCGAATCCGGCGTGGTTTGGCTATTCGATTGGACGCTGGGAGGGCGACGCGTTCGTCGTCGAGAGCTCGGGGTTCAACGACAACGTCTGGCTCGACAACGCCGGCCGGCCGGCTGGCGAGGCGCTGCGCGTCATCGAGCGATTCCGCCGCACCGACTTCGGGCACATGGTCATCGAGATCACGATCGACGATCCGAAGACCTACACGCGCCCGTGGAACGTGACCGAGCGGCTCCTGTACCTGCCGGACACGGACATCATCGAGTACATGTGCACGGAGAATAACCGCTACTTCCGGATCGTTCCGGATGCAGCGCCACCGGGTGCGCCTCTGTCAAAGCCGAATCGTTAGTTACTGGGATCCACCACGATTCGCGTTCTAGTTCAGGTCGGGCGTCTTCAGGGCTTCCGCGTGCCAGGCTTTGTTCCGCACATGCGTGCGGGACTTGATCCGCCAACCTTCGGCGGTCTTCACGTAAACATCCTCATACCCGCCGTGTCGTTCAATCGTCCCGGGGCCGCGCATTCCCAGTTGCACCAGGTAGACCCTGCCTTTGGCTCCCTCCGGCGTCGCCGTGATTTCATGGTTGAGCATCAGGTGGCTCCAGTCGGTCCAGACCTGTTTGGTCTTGCATCCCTTGGCGCCCCCACCGATCAACTCCGCGAGCGCCTGTCTCCCTCGGGCAAGGACACGACCGCCGGCGGCGTAACCGGCGTCAGAGTTCCGGTCGGTGAATACGCCGTCGGGAGTAAACACGTTGGCGTAGTCGAAGCCGTTGCCCCCGCAGGTATCGATGCCGTAGGCGTACCGATTGATGAGTTGCGTAATCTCGGCATAGTCCTGGGCCGTCAGCGAAATGCTTTGAGCCGAAACCACCAGGTTTGCCGTCTGGGCGCGACCCGCCCAGAACGCTGCGACGACGAGTACGGCGGTGCCGAGTCTGGAAAGCATCTTCTTCAACATGGAGCCTCCGTTGGCGGATTCGGAAGTATAAGAAGGATCGTGATGGACCGACGCATCGACAGCTTCATCTCCACGACGCGCCCGATCAGAAACGCGCACCGGCGTGCTGGCTCGTCGGCATCGCCACAGTGCTTCTGCCCGCGACGCTCCTGGCACAGTGGCCGGCAGCGAGGTCCGATTCCGCACCGCGGACACCGGATGGCCGCGTCAACATGGTCGCGGCCGCGCCGCGCATGCCGGATGGCAAGCCGGATCTGTCAGGTATCTGGGACAAGGGCCTGCTGCCAGGAGAGGTGCCGCCGCCTGGCCTCTTCTCCGGCATTGGCCCTTCTCAGGCTTTTCGCGACCTGAAGGCGGCGCTGCCCGGCGAGCTTCCGATGCTGCCATGGGCGGCGAAGGTAAAAGCCACACGGTTCGGGCAGAACAGCAAGGATCACCCCGACGCCCACTGTCTGCCACTGCACCCGATTCAGCTGCATCTGCACCCACAGCCACGAAAGATCGTCCAGACGCCGAACCTCGTGCTCATCCTCTACGAGGCCAACGACGGGCGGCGCGAGATCCACCTCGACGGCCGGACGCTGCCGACTGGCGACGTCCAGCCGTGGTGGTTCGGGTATTCCACCGGTCGCTGGGAGGGCGACACGCTGGTCGTGGAGTCCATGGGCTTCAGGGACCAAACATGGATCGACGAAAACGGCACGCCCGCCACCGAGGCTCTGAGACTGACCGAGCGTCTGCGGCGAGTCAATTTCGGCACGCTGGAGATCCAGATCACCGTCACCGACCCGAAGACGTTCACACGGCCGTTTACCTTCACGCTCCAGCAGCGCCTCATGCCCGACACCGAGTTGATCGAGTTTGTCTGCGGCGAGAACAACCTCAGCGCGTCGCGCCTCGTCGGGAACTGATTCTCATGACGTCACGCTAGGACTTCCGTAGATCGTGGGGCGCCTTGTCAGGCGTCGCCTCGCGGACCTGGACCAGGTCCGCGCCACGAAGTCAGTCCTTGTGCTCGCCACGATCACGCATAAGGACAATGCACTAATCAGCGCGCTTCGTACGCAACTCGCCCGTTGACGATCGTCATCACCGAGCGGGTGTCTTTGATCTGATCGACAGGCACCGTCAGGTAGTCGCGATCGAGGACGACGAGGTCCGCGAGCTTGCCGACTTCGATCGATCCCGAGATTCTTCTCCTGGAACACCAGATAGGCGTTCGCCGCGTGTGGGCGATGAGCGCCTCTTCACGACTGATCGTGTGTGTCTGGCTGAGCACAACCCGGCCGCCGACCATCCGGCCGGTCACTGCCCACGACAGCGTCTGAAACGGAAGAATCTGATTCGCGCGGCTGCCGTCGCTGCCGAGTCCCCACACGACGCCGCTGGCCTGCAGCGTCTTGAGCGGCGCCATATCCATCGCAGCACGCTCGAAAACCGTGCGGTTGATGCCGCCGTTGATCACCGCCCACGGATGGACGGCAGCAGCCATCCCGAGCTTCTTCATGCGTTCGAGGTCGGCGGCGCTGATCTGGTTGACGTGCGCCAGCATCCAGCGCAGGTTCCGGATCGGATACTCGCGATCGATCAGCTCGATCTGATCGAGAAAGGCGCCGATCGTGGCCGTCAGGTTGGCGTGCACGTGCAGCGGCAGGCCAGCCTTCGCCACCTCGGTGGCGACGCGCCGCCACTCGGCGAGCTGGTCGCGGCTGCGGACTGGAGGCGCGCACGAACATCGGATCGTGCAGCGGCGAGTAGACGGTCTCGCCATAGGCAATCTGATTGATGAAGGTGTCGCCCTGCTGCACTTTCATCGCGCGGATCTGCGGCAGGATGCCGCTGACCTGCTGCGGCGTGCCCGCCGAAAAGCCGGTGATGCAGAACACCCGGACGTTGAGCTCCTTTTTCTCGGCCCATCGCCTGTAGATCGGCAGCACGTTTGGCTCGCACGCCGCGCTGCCGAAGGCCGTGAGCCCCGCGCGGTTGAGGTCCTGGATCATCTGCCGCGTGCTGGATTCGAGCTCCGCGCCAGTTGCCACGGGCAGCCGCGCCGCCACTCCGCGCAGGCTTGATTCCTGGACGACACCGGACGGGTCTTCGAGGCCAAGCGCTTTCATCGCCAGCGTGTTCGCGTAGCCGCGGTAGTAGGACGCCTGCAGGAAGACCGGATTCGCCGGCGCGACACGATCGAGTTCCGCAGGCGTGAACGGACGCTCATCGTCCGCGAACTGCTCGAGCGTCCAGCCGCCGAGGGTGTAGATCCACTCGCCCGCCTGGATCGCTTTCGCGCGCTCACGAATCAGATCGAGCGCCTGCTTGCGCGACGGCACGCCGTCCAACCGCACCTCGCGCTGCCACGTCGTGCCCGCGCGCAGCAGGTGCATGTGGTTGTCGATCAGCCCGGGGACGACGGTCTTTCCTGCCAGGTCAACGCGGCGCGTCGTGCGACCGGCAAGCGCCTGAATCTCCTTGTCGGTTCCAACCGCGATGATTCGACCGTCGCCGATGGCCACAGCCTGCGCGATGGAGAACCGCTCGTCGACGGTCACGACCTTGCCGTTGGTGAGAATCAGATCCGGCATGCGCAGCTGCGCGGCCCCCGCGGCGCCCGCGCCAGCAATCGCGAAGGCGTACACGGCGCCGGCTTCATCCGCGGCATTGTTGGACTGGTCGCCGTTGACGCCGCGCGCCGCGCTGTTTGCTTGGCGCGCAGACGCGCTGTCTTCACCTTTCGCCGACGCCACGAGCGTCGTACCCGTGCGATCGAGCGCCACCGAGCTGCCGAACTCGTCAAAGGCGTCGGTGTTGGACCCTTTTACGTACGCGCGCTGCTGCCACGTCGTTCCCGCTCGAGTGAACACATAGACGGCCCCGGCCTGGCTCGCGGACTCGTCATCCTGCCGCCCATTGATGCCTTTGGCACCGCCATCCTCGAACGGCGCGGCAATCGCCGCGGTGTTACCGTCGCCGCTCAGCGCGACCCGCGCGCCGAACCAGTCGTTCGGGCCGGTGTTCGACGGCTTCAGGAACGCCTGTTGCGCCCACGTGCCGCCGGCACGCACGAAGACGTAGGCGGCGCCCATCGACAGATCGTCGTTCCAGTCGTTGTCGCATCCACGTGGGTTGACGCCGGTCGCCGGGCAGTCCTCGTCCAGCGATCCCGCCAGCAGCGTGGCGCCGTCGTCGCTGAGCGCAATGTGGACGCCGAAGGAATCCTGCGACTCGCTGTTGGACGGTTTGATGTACGCCTGCTGAGACCAGTTCGAACCCACGCGCGCAAACACATAGGCCGCTCCCGATCCGGCATTGCGATTGTCGGACGGAGGATTGATGCCGCGGCCGGAGCCGTCCTCGTCGAAGCTGCTGACCGCGAGCGTGTAGCCGTCGCGGCTCAGCGCCACCGAGTACCCGAACATGTCACCGGCATCCGGGTTCGACGGCTTGACGTAGGCCTGCTGCACCCAGGTGTTCCCGGCTCGCGTGAAGACATAGACGGCGCCGGCTCCCTGCGCCGAGTTGTTGCGCTGGTCTGCCGTTGATACCCGCGGACCCGCTGTCTTCGGTAATCGCTCCAACCGCGATGGTGTTGCCATCGCCGCTCAGCGCGAGCGACCAGCCGAACTGATCGCCCTCGCCAAAGCTGTCCGCGGTCCCGGCCTCGCCGGTGTTGGACGCCTTGACGTAGGCCTGCTGCATCCACGTCGAGCCTGCGCGCGCGAACACGTACACGGCTCCAGCCTGCGGAATCGATTCATCGCGCTGGTTTCCGTTGATGCCGGTGGCGTTGCTGGCTTCCCAGTACGCCGATACGGCCAGCGTGTTGCCGTCGGCGCTCAGCGCGACGTAGTGGCCGAACTCGGCGCCGGTCTGCGGGTTCGATGGCTTGAGGTAGGCCTGCTGCGTCCAGCGCGTCGCCGGTGCGCGTGAAGACGTAGACCGCGCCCGCGTCGAAGAGCGAGTTATCCGCCTGATTGCCGTTGATGCCACGGGCAGCGCTGGATTCGTGCGGCGCGCCAACCGCCAAGCGTCCTGCCATCCGCGCTGAGGGAGACCCCGTGGCCGTTATGGCCCTGATTCTCGCCGCCGCAGCCGAAGTGATCGGAGGCGTCGGGATTGGACGCCTTGAGATATGCGGTCTGCCGTACCTGCAGCGGCGTGGTGATGGCGCCTGCGCGCCCGGACGAGCATCGTCAGCGCCGCACGGCCAACGCGAGACGAGCGAACGACTCGAGCGCTCCGAGCGTTTCATTGCGCGATGAACGAGCCCTTGGGACCCTTCGCCGGCGCCGGCTTGCCGAAGTTCTCCGTCCGGTAAATCTCCTTCCCGGTATCCGCCACCACGATGTTGGCGCGCTCGGTGAGATTCAGATACGGGGCCTGTCCCTTCAGCCGACGTCCGATCATCGTCAGCTTCATCCCTGCCTTGACCGTTGACGGCGTCCAGCCGAAATGTTCGGATCAGCTGCTGCGGCGTGCCGAGCTCCGCCTGCCAGCGCACCGTTTTGCCGTTCTCGACGACGTCGAAAATGATGTGGGTGTGGGGATTGACCATCTGCAGCGCCACGACGGTGCCCGTGACGGTGATGACCTCTTCGTCGTAGCGGCCGGCGTCGCCATGATGGGCGTTGATGGCGACTGAAGCTCCCACAAGCATGACGAACGCGAGCAGCACGGTTTGCATTTTGAATGTTGCCGGCCTTCGCCCAAGTTGGGCTTCGGCGTGGCTAGCGCTATTTTGCATTTCGTGCCTCACTCGTGTCCCGCGTACTTCTTCTCGCCCGCGAGAATCTTCACGGCCAGCCGATTCTCCTTGAGGGGAATCGGGCACGTCGTGTACTTGTTGAACGCACAAGGCGGGTTGTAAGCCTCGTTGAAATCCAGCACGGTCGTCCCATCGTCCCGGAGATCGGAATACAGGAAGCGCGCGGTCTCATAGGTCTCATGGCCGCTCGATCCGTCGCGGAAGACGAAGTAGAAGCGCTTCGGTCGCGTCGTGAACGGACGAAGCCGCACGGTTTCCCCGTTCAGCGTGAACTCGACGACGCCCTCGGACGGCATCATGTCCGTGTCGTTGTAGGTGTTCATGACCGGCACGATGCTCGGCTTCTCGTCGGGAATAAAGCGCGCGACCACGCGGTAGTTCGGATCGAGCGGGAACCAGGTCGAAGCCGGCAAACTCCTGCGCCTGCTTGCCGTCAGGATCCCACACCCGCAACGACAGTCGTGGGCCGCTCTCGTGGACAGCGAACTTGACGTCGCTGATCGCGACCTCGTCAGCCGCGTCCTTGCCCGGCTCCTTGAGAACGACCGCGCCCGTCACCGGCTTGCCGTTCTGCGACGGCATGACGCCCGACGGCCGGCTCATAGCGGACCCAGCCGTCGGCAACGAAGATGCGACCGATGCTTGGCAGGAAGGTCCGGGCAGCACGATCTCGTTTTTCTTGCCGCTGCCGATTGAGTGATGCCCCGATGCTCGAGAAAGTGCAGGCCGGCAATCGTCGCCCAATCGCGGCGATAGTCCGTCTCGTGCTTCGTGCGCCAGGCGTTGACGCTCTTGACCCACTCCTCGCCCGTCGGAGACGCCGCCTCCTCGGCAGGTTTCGAACACCCGCCACAGGAAAGCGGCCACCAGCAGGATCCGAACGTGCATCGTGATGAATCTTAGCCCCAAGGCCGAACCTCGAAGGTCGAGCCACTACCACTGATTCTTCTTCTTCGACCCTCTTTCCTGGATCAGCCCTTGGGCGTTGGGCCTGGGCCTTGAGGCCTGTACACTTCGCTCTCGTCATGGCTAACTTCACCTTAAGGGTCAACGGGAAGACTTCATACCGTCGACGTCGACCCCGCCACCCCTCTGCTCTACGTCCTGCGCAACGACCTCGACCTGCACGGCCCGCGCTTCGGCTGCGGTCTCGGCCAGTGCGGCGCCTGCACGGTGCTGATCAAAGGCGAAGCCGTCCGCTCGTGCATGCGGCCGATCTCAGGAGTCGCTGGGGCCGAGATCACGACGCTCGAAGGACTCGCGACCAACGGCCGGCTGCATCCGCTGCAGCAGGCGTGGATCGACGAGCAGGTGCCGCAGTGCGGGTTCTGCCAGAACGGTCAGATCCTCACGGCGAAGGCGCTGCTCGATCGGACCCCCAATCCGAGCGACGCGCAAATCCGCCAGGGGATGAACTCGACGTTGTGCCGCTGCATGACGTACTACCGGATCCAGGCGGCCATCAAACGCGCGGCAAAGGCGATGGTGAGCGCATGACCACCAGACGCGATTTCATCAAGTCGTCCGGCTACCTGGTCGTCGGGATCACGGCGATCGCGAATGCGGATCCGTTCACGGGCCTCGTCGTCGAGGCGCAGGGCGCCGGTCCGTATCCGGACCTGGACTTCCGGCAGCTCGATTCGTGGATCGTCATCCGCGAGGACAACACCGCAACGTTCTTCGTCGGCAAAACCGATCTCGGTCAGGGCACCGGCACCGCGTTCCGGCAGATCATGGCCGACGAGCTCGACATGCCCTACGCACGAACGAGCTGCGTGATGGGAAGCACCGACGTCACCGTCGATCAGGGTGGGTCCGGCGGATCGGATGCGCTGCAGACCGACGGCTGGCCGATGCGCCGCGTCGCGGCCGAAGCGCGCCGGGTTCTCCTCGAACAGGCGAGCGCGCGCTTCAGCGTGCCGGTCGCCCAGCTTGCCGTTGCCGATGGCGTCATCTCGGTCGCTGCCGATCCGACGCGGCGGGTCACCTACGGCGAACTGATCGGCGGCCGCAAGTTCAACGTCACGCTGCGCGGGAACAACACCGACGCGACGACAGGGACAGCGCCGATCAAGACCGTCCAGCAGCTCAAGATCGTCGGGCAGTCGCCGCAGCGCTATGACATTCCGCCTAAGGTCGATGGCTCGCTGAAGTGGGCCGTTGACATGAAGGTGCCGGGGATGCTGCACGCGCGGAACGTGAGGCCGCCGGTTGCCGGCGCCACGCTCGTGAGCATCGACGAGTCGTCAGTGAAGGGCGTGCCCGGACTCGTCAAAGTGGTGAGCAAAGGGAACTACGTCGCGGTCGTGTGCGAGCGCGAGGAGCAGGCGATTCAGGCGGCGCGTCAGCTCAAGGTGAATTGGAGAAACCCGGCAACGCCGCCGTTTCCTGCGTCCGAAGATCTCTTCCGCTACATGCGCCAGGCGACGCCGACCTCCAGCGGAAATCCGGCCGTCGTCGGTAATCCTGACGCCGCATTCAGCAGCGCCGCTCGGGTCGTGGAAGCCGACTACGACATTCCGTTCCAGGGACACGTCTCGATCGGCCCGGCCCACGCGATGGCCGATCCGTCGAACGACCAGTTGACGATCTACTCCAACGACATGAAGTCGTACGGGTTGCGCAACGGCGTCGCGGAGTTCCTCAAGATGCCGCGCGATCGCGTGCGCGTCGTGTGGATGGAAGGACCGCAGGCGTACGGGCGAACGGCCGCGGACGATGCCGGCTTCGAGGCGGCGTTTCTGGCGAAGGAGCTGGGACGGCCGGTGCGAGTGCAGTGGATGCGGCAGGAAGAGACCGCATGGGATACGAAGGGGCCGGCATTCACCGTCAAGATGCGCGGCGGACTCGATGCGCAGGGCAATCTCGTCGCGCTCGACTTCGAGGCGCGTGCGGCCGACCACAACCATCTGGGTTACAACGAATTCGACACCGTGCTGATTTCGCAGCTCGCCAACATGCGGCGCGCAACGCCCGCGCGCGGCGGCGCGGCCACACCGTCGGAGATGTACGCCATCCCCAACCGGCGGACGGTCGCGCACGTCGTCGGCCTGCCGCTGATCTGGGAGACGCCGCTCCGCACCGGCAACCTGCGCGACCCCAATGGTCCGCAGGTCACCTTCGCGTCCGAGTCGTTCATCGACGAGCTCGCGGTGGCGGCCAAGGCGGATCCGGTGGAGTTCCGTCTGCGGCTGCTCAACGCCGGCACCGGGGACGACAGCGGGTTCAAGCGTGCGCGATCGATCGCGTGCGTCAAAGCGGCGGCCGAGAAATACGGCTGGCAGCCGCGGCCGTCGCCACAGGCGCGCGCGACCGGCGACATCCTGACCGGCCGTGGAATCGCTTACACCTACCGCAGCCAGACCGTGGTGGCGCAGATCGCCGAAGTCGAAGTGAACCGCCGGACCGGCCGCGTCTGGGTGAAGCGCATCGTCTGCGCGCACGACTGCGGCCTCGTCATCAATCCGCAGGGGCTGATCCGGACGATCGAAGGCGGGACGCTGTATGCGCTCAGCCGGGCGCTGCACGAAGAGGTGACGTTCGACACCGAGAAGGTCACCAGCGTGGACTGGGCGACCTATCCGACGCTGACGCACGCCGACACGCCGGAGTCGATCGACGTCGTGCTCGTCAACGGCGACCCGAATCCGAACCGGCCCGACCTGCCGCACTACGGCGCCGGGGAAACCGTCTGCAAGCCGCTGATGGCGGCAGTGGCAAATGCGATCTACGACGCGACCGGCGTGCGCATGCGCCGCCTGCCGTTTCGGAATGCACGCGTCCTGGCCGCACTGAAGGCCGCGGGCGCCTAGTTGGTTAGTTAGCTAGTTGGATAGTTCGTAGTGAAGAACGCGGAGGAACGAAGAACCTGAAGAACAACTACGAACTCACTCTACTTCCAACTATCCTGCAACTATCCAACTGCCACCTGAGGAGCCAGTGCCAGAAGCCGTTATCTCCGTCGAAGGTCTGGTCAAGAACTACCGCGCCGGAATGCGCCGTTCGGTCGTTCACGCGGTCAGAGGGCTATCCCTGACCGTTCCGCGCGGCTGCATCGTCGCCTTCGTCGGCCCCAACGGCGCCGGCAAGACGACGACGATCCATACGCTGCTCGGGTTTCTGAAGCCCACCAGCGGGAAGGTCCAGGTCTTTGGCGAGCCGCCCGGACCGGGCACCGCCCGCCGCATCGGCTATCAGCCGGAAATCTTCTACACCTACCCGTTCTATTCCGCGCGCGAGGCGCTGCGGTTCTATGGGCAGCTGGCCGGAATGTCCTCCGCGTCGTTGGACGCCGCGATACCGGGCCTGCTCGATCGCATGGCGCTCACCGACGCCGGCAAGCGCCCGATCAAGAGCTACTCGAAAGGCATGACGCAGCGGCTCGGGCTTGCGCAGGCGCTCATCCACGATCCGGAGCTGCTGATTCTCGACGAACCGACCAGCGGACTCGATCCCGAAGGCCGCCGCCTCGTCCTCGACATCATCGTCGAGGAAAAATCCAGAGGCCGGACGGTGTTCCTGAGCAGCCACATCCTGTCGGACGTGGAGCGGACCTGCGACGAAGTGGTGATGGTGCGGCAGGGACAGGTGGTGATGGCGGATCGCCTCACGTCGTTTGGCGCCGCCGGCCTGCAGTGGGACATCGAGATACTGGGGTGGACCTCCGCACATCAGAGCCTGCTCCCCGCTGGCCTGGCGACCGTGCTGAAAGAAAGCGGCGGCACCGCGGTGCTGCGGTGCGATACCTCAACGAAACAGGCGCTGCTCAAGGCGCTCATCGCGATCCCGCTGGAGATCGGCACGGTGCAGCAGATGCGCGCGGCCACACTCGAAGAGACGTATCTCAAACATGCAGGAGCGGCATCGTGAACCGGATCTTCCTCATCGCCAAGAACGCGTTCCGCGGCGTGATGAGCCAACGCGCGTTGTTCATGTGGGGGTTCGCGGTCGTCATCATGTTTCTGAACTCGGCGCCCGCATTGTTCATGGGGAACCAGGCACCGGAGATGATGGCCTTTCTGCGCGCCAACGCGGTGTCGGGCTCGCTCGGAACCTGGAGCTATCTGTGCATGGCGGCCGCGATCTATCTCGGCGCCACGTCGGTGTCGACCGACCTGCGGACGAAGACGATCATCACCGTGCTGGCCCGGCCCGTACGGCGCTGGGAACTGCTGACCGGCAAGTGGCTTGGGCTGTCGGCCTTCTGCGTGGTCACGCTCGGCCTGGGCATCGTGCTGGCGTTCGGGCTGTCGCGGTACCTTGGCGTCAACATGGATGGCAACGTGCTGGCCATCTCCGCAACACGGACAATCGCTGGCATTGTCCTCTTTTGCGGCATTGCCGCCGCCTTGAGCACGTCAGGATCGGCGCCCGTCGCCGTCGCCGTCACGATGTTCGTGGCGATCGTGCCGAACTTGATTCAGCCGCTGCGGGACGATTCACATCCTACGTACCAACGGATTGGGGCGACGCTGGATGTGGTCGTGCCGCCTGGCTACGAGAGCAATTACAACGGCGTGGTGTGGGCGCCGTTCCCGATACCGCAGAATATGCGCGGCCGCGTGCCGCAGGCAGCGCGGCAGCGCCCGACGGTCGACTACGGCGAGCAGCAGAAACAGACGGCGGAAACCGTCGGTTACGCGGGAGTCTACTTCGTCATCGGCTGCTTCCTGTTCGGCCGCCGCGATCTCAAATTCAGCTGATCTCGCCTTCGCGCCGCTCATCCGACAAAAGGCAACCGTGCCGGCCAGGCCGGGTCCGGCTCCGCACGCCGGGAAAGCTCCTTCCGCTCGTACCCTGACGCTTCCGCCGCCAGTAGCACCCAATTCGGTCGCCTGCCATCGCGGCATGCACCGACGTTGCTCGTTCGGTACGCCACGGATCGCGCAGAACGAACTGGCGGCGAATGAATCGCTTCACTCGCTTTCCGGATTTCGACGCGGCGTGCTTCGAACGGACACCGGCCTTGTCCGGCACGGCCGCCTTTGTCGCTATCGCTGACGCGACGCGGCCGCAGTACGGCGGCCTGGCGCCTCGCGGACGCGAAGCCTTCGAGCGATGCCGATCATCGACAGATCAAAGACGGCGAGTAGGCTGTGACTTCGGCAGAGCCGCGTGCGAAGCACGGGCGACCCGAGCGGCCAGAGAAAGCCTGCGCCACCGCAGCGGTCTTCGGCGTCGCGAGCGGCTTCGCGGAGCGAGGTGCCAGACGCCCACCACCACGCGTCGCTCCGCTGACTAGGCCTCGCTAATTCCACCCGGAGGAGCCACCGGACGGTTGGCCCTCGAAAATCGCCTCCGCCGCGTGCACCATGCCGCCGTACACCTTGAACGCCTCGAAGGTGACGAGCGCCCGGCCGCCGGCGCCGGGCAGTGAACCGGGGCCGAAGTTCATCCAGAAGAGGACGACGCCCATCTCCTCGTCCACCGCTACGAGCCGCTGCGTCAGCCCCGCCAGTGTCGGGATGCGCTGGGTCCGCATGTTCTCGCAGGAGGGAGGCTGGAACGTGCAGCCGGGGCCCGCCATCCGCACGCCGTTTTCGAAGCGATAGGCAGTCGGCGCAAACGGCACGTCGGACTTCTCGAAGCTGCCGGTTTTCAGACCGGTCGGATAGCGTGACGCAATCTCGATCATCTGCGCGCGGGGCATCCGTTCCGCCGCGCTCGGCACGTAGCGCATCGTCGCCGATGCCTCTTTCAGGTTTTCGGGGGCCCACAACGCGCCCTCGTCCCTGTTCTTGACCACCATCGTCTCGATCTCGGTGAGCTTGCGGTCCACGACCTTCAGTCGCGCGGCAAACAGAATCGGCATGCCGTTCTCTTCCATCACGGCGTGAACAGCGGCAACGCCCTGCTGCACATCGATGAAATCCACGCGATACGGCCGCAGCTTCGTCACCGTCTTCCAGGCGCCCTCGCCGAGCTTCAGTTCCTTCGTGTCTTCCGTGAACTTGACGTTCGGCGCCACGGGTAGCGATGACGGATCGTGCGCGACCATCGCGTCCAGGTAGCGCGACAGGATGACGCTCAGGCACGCGCGGTCGCATTTTCCTTGCCCATGTGCCGCGGGCACGATGGTCAGAGCGGCAAGAATGGCAAGGTGGGCAACAGACGGTCTCTTATTAGTCGGCATGCATCCTCGTAGTTCCGTGTGCTCGTAGTGTCCGCCTTCAGGCGGACCACCGCAGCCTACCGCGTTTCGAGGTCGATTTTCGAGAAGACGCATCATGCGCCAGAGCGTCAGTGTTTACCTTGCGGGATGCCGCGTTCAGGGGGAAAATCGGAGCCTATGAAGAAGATCTCAGTCTGCTGTTCGCCTGCGCAGCGCTCGTCGCCATGGCGGCACCAGTGCTCGCGCACCACAGCGCCGCCGCCTTCGACGGCCAGAAAAAGGTCTCGGTCACCGGCAAGGTGGTCGAGTACCGCTACATGAACCCGCACATCTACCTCACGCTGGAGATCGCCAAAGAGGACGGGACGAAGCAGCGGATGGATGTCGAGGCTGGTGCGGCCTCGGTGCTCAATGCCCTCGGCTTCACGAAGGACAAGCTGAAGGTCGGCGACATCGTCACCATCGCCGGCAGCCCGAGCCGCCGCGAGCCTGACAAGTTCATGATTGGCCGCGACTTGACCAAGCAGAAGGACAGCTCCTACGTGCCGCTCAATATCGCGTCACGCAGCATCTACGAGGTCAAGACCGACGCCGTGGCAACGAGCATCGACGGGACATGGTTCTCGCCGATGAGCTCGTTCCAGGCCTACATGGGCGCCGCGGGCAAGTTTGCGAGAAACGATGAGGCGAGGAAGGTCGCCAAGGAGATGTCCGACTCGAAGGCGACGACGCAGAAGGACTGCATCCCGATCGGACTGCCGGCCACCACGTTTTATCCGGTCGCGACCACGATCACGGTCCAGAAGGATAAGGTGATCGTCAAGACGGATTGGATGGACACCACGCGAACGGTCTATCTCGATGGACGCCAGCACCCGCCTGCCAGCCAGAAATTCCTGCACGGCCACTCGGTCGGCCGCTGGGAGGGCAAGACGCTGGTGGTCGAGACGACGAACTTCACGGACCATCCGATGGGCCTGTCAACGGGCGTGCCGAGCAGCGACCAGAAGAAACTCATCGAGAAGTTCTCCCTCGCCGAGGACGGCAAGTCACTGATCTATGCCGGCACCATCGAGGATCCGAAGTATCTGACGCAGACGGCGCAGTGGTCGGGCAGACTCGAGTACCGCCCGGGCATGCCGCAGTCGAATCAGAAGTGCAACGTCGAGGTCGCGAGAAGATTCCTGAACGATTAGGGTGCAAACGGACTAACGCGGTCGGTGCGAGCCGACTGACGCGGTCGGTGCAATAGGTGCGATGGTAGAGGCCGACCTTCAGGTCGGCCTTTTTGCTATCCGCTCGACAGTCGTCCAATTCCGCGCGGTTGACGCGACACCGAGCTCCTTCTCGGTCCACAGACCCGGAAACCCGTACATCCCGTTTGGCTTCGGCCGGCTGACGATCAGCGCGTCCTGCTCGTGCATGCCAGGGATTTCGATGACCTCCTTGGAGATGGTGAGCGGAAACGCGGGGAGTTGTTTCGGCTTGCCGGCGAGAAACAACACGTACAGTTTGAGGGTCCGCTCGTTGACGAGCGCGCCGAACGGTGCTGTCTCGACGAGACGCTGAAGGTAGGGCAGGGTTCGAAACACGATCACCGGCTCTGCGCCGAGCAGCGCCTTCACCTTCTGCTGAATCCGTTCGCGAACGGTGCCGAGCGCCGTTGGCGCGTCGAAGACGACGTTGCCGCTGGCGATCACGGTGCGCACGTCCTTGGCACCCGCGGCGGTGAACGCCTTCTGCAGATCGGTCATCTTCACGACGGCCCGCCCGCCGACGTTCACGGCGCGCAGGAACGCCACATGTGTCATGACCCTGCCTTCGGGTCCGCCTGAAGGCGCCCGCCTTCGCGCGAAGCGCTCCGGCGAGGCCTCGCCGAAGCCTCGGCGGAGGCGTGGACACTACGAGCTCTTGGGTGCGCCTTTCGATAGACATCGAGCAGCTGCGCCGCGTTGACGTGCGTATACCGCTGGGTCGTCGACAGCTGCACATGGCCGAGCAACTCCTGGATCGCGCGCAGGTCGGCGCCGCGCTCGAGCAGATGCGTCGCGAACGAATGTCGCAGCGCGTGCGGACTGATCCCGAAACGGGTGCTGCACATCGAGACGTAGCGCGCCAGGAGGCGCTGCACGCTTCGCCCGGTCAACCGCGATCCCCGGGCATTGACGAACAGGGGATCTCCCTTCCCCTTCAGCAGTGCGATGCGAACCTTCAACCACGCCGCGATCGCCTTCCGTGTCGTCTCGTTGAACGGAACCAGCCGCTCCTTCGACCCCTTCCCCATCACGCGGACCATGCGCGCACTCAGGTTTACGTCCTCGACGTCGAGTCCAACCAGCTCGCTCAGACGCAATCCAGACGCATAGAACAGCTCGAGCATCGCGCGGTCGCGGCAGCCGAGCGGTTGGCTCGCATCGGGCATCGTCAGCAGCGTTGACATCTCGTCAACCGAGAGATGCGCCGGAACCTTCTGCTCCTTCTTGGGGGCAGCAGCCAGCGCAACGGGATCCCCTTCGATCCATCCTTCGCGCCGCATATACCGCGTGAACGACCGCAGCGCCGAGAGCTTGCGGGACACCGACGCCCGCGCCTGGCCCTGGCGGTACAGGTCGGCCATAAACGCGCGGACGGCGGCAAGGTCGACGTCGGCCGGTTGCAACTCGCTGCTCTTTTTTCGATGATGCGCCGCTGTGTAGGCGAGGAATTGCGAGAGGTCGCTGTCGTACGCCGCGATGGTGTGCGGCGACACGTTGCGATTCAGACGGAGGTAGTCAAGGAAGGATCGGAGCTGCTCTTTCACCGAGCCATTCCTCGAGAGCGGCCAGCGCGCGTTCCGAGGTCGCGGCCTTGCGATCGGCGCGATTCGGTTTCTTCCGCCTTCCACCTTCGCGCTCCGCGCTACGGTGGACAGGGAAGGCGGAAGCCACGGGAGAATCGGAGGTCCGGCTAACGCCGGACCCCACGACGGAAGGCGGCGGAGCGTCTGGCGCCGGCATGATGCCGAACGTGATGTTGGTCGGCTGATAGTTACGCGGATCGGCGTGCGACACGTAATATCCGAGCGCGCCGATAGCGGTCGTGCGCGGCGGCGCCGACGGCTCCTCGCCGAGCACAAGCGCGGCGGCGTTGCGGCCGGCAATGAGCCCCGACGCCGCGGACTCGACGTAGCCCTCCACCCCTGAAATCTGACCGGCGAAGAACAGATCGCCGCGCGCGCGGGTCTGCCACGTCTCCCGCAGCACGGTCGGGCCGTTGATGTAAGTGTTGCGGTGCACCATGCCAAATCGCACGAACTCGGCGTGTTCGAGGCCGGGAATCATCGCCAGCACGCGCGCCTGCTCTCCCCACTTCAGCTGCGTCTGGAATCCGACCAGGCTGAAATGGTCGCCGGCGAGATTGTCCTGCCGCAGCTGCACGACGGCAAACGGCGTGCGGCCGGTGCGGGGATCGACCAGGCCGACCGGCTTCATCGGCCCGAAGCGCAGTGTGTCGCGGCCGCGGTGCGCCATCACCTCGATCGGAAGGCAGCCCTCGAAGAACTTCTCCTTGTCGAAGTCGTGCACGGTTGCCGATTCCGCCGACACGACGGCGTCGTAGAAGCGCGTGTACTCCGCTTCCGTCATCGGGCAGTTCAGATAGTCGCCCTCGCCATCGTCCACGCCGCACGCGACGTTCGGCACCTCAGGCACCTCAGGCACTCCAAGCACCCCATGCACCCCAGGCACCCCAGGCACCCCAGGCACCCTGCGATCTTCACTCCGAAGACTCCGGCCCCAGCGCGACGCGCGAAAGACTTTCGAGCGGTCGATCGTCTCCGACAGGACGATCGGGCTGATGGCGTCGTAGAAATAGAGGTGGTCGCCGCCGACCAGCGATG
>CAWCBC010000017.1:0-71951 GCA_963793705.1 uncultured Acidobacteriota bacterium
GACGAGCCATATACGCGCTGCAAGCCGTCTCCGGCGGCGCGCTCGTTCGGCACCGCGTACGGCGTCGAGCTCCTGAATATCCCGGGCACAACCGGATCTATCTGTTCCAGACCGGCGGTGCGCATTCGTTCCGCGTGATCTACACGGACGGCCGCACGCATCCCGCCGCTCGAGTGACGCCCAGCGCATTGGGCCACTCGATTGGCTGGTGGGAGGGCGACACGCTGGTCATCGACACGGTCGGCATCGACGAGAGTGCCTGGCTGGAACGATGGGGTCTGCCGCACACCGACCGGCTGCACACGATCGAACGGATCACGCGGTTGGACTTCAACACGCTGAAGTACGAGCTGACGGTCGATGACCCTGGCGCCTATACGGCGCCGTGGACGAGCGGCTACACCAAGCGATGGAGTCCCAACCAGGAGACGTTCGAGTACGTCTGTCAGGAGAACAACTACGGACCGCAGATGATGGTCGGCGTCGCGGGCGGCGAGACGCGAACGAGCTCGACGTGCCGTAGCTTGGCGGTAATCCGGCTAAAGCCGGACACTACGTCGAGCGCTTGTTATGATCGTCTCTGATGCTGTCCGCGTTTCATCCGCTCGTCGCGCGCTGGTTTAGTGAGACACTCGGCGCGCCGACCGCCGCGCAGCAGCGAGGGTGGGAGGCGATCCGCGAGGGCCGCCACACGCTGATCGCCGCGCCTACCGGGTCGGGCAAGACGCTCGCGGCGTTCCTCACCGCTATCGACGACCTGGTGCGCGAAGCGGAGGAGCGCCGCTTCCAGACGAGGTGCGCGTCGTCTACGTCTCGCCGCTCAAGGCGCTGAGCGCCGACATCCACAAGAACCTGGCTGAGCCGCGGCGCGGCATTCGGCAGCTGGCGGAGGCATCTGGCATCGAGCCTCCGCGCATCACGGCGGCCGTCCGCACCGGCGACACCACGTCGTCCGAACGGGCCGCCATCCTGCGTCGGCCGCCGCACATCCTGGTCACCACGCCGGAATCGCTCTATCTGCTGCTGACCGCCGAGCGCAGCCGACAACTGCTGCGGACGGTGCGGACGGTGATCGTCGACGAGATCCATGCGGTGATCGGCACGCGTCGAGGCGCCCATCTGGCGCTCTCGCTCGAGCGGCTCCAGCAGGTCGCCGAACGGCCGCTGCTTCGGATCGGCCTGTCGGCCACCCAGAAGCCCGTCGAGGAGGTCGCGCGCTTCCTTGTCGGCAACGCCGACGAGCGCGGCGGCTGCGCGATCGTCGACGAAGGCCATCGCCGCACGCTCGATGTGGCACTCGAGATTCCGCGCTCGCCGCTCGGCGCGGTGATGGAGCACGAGGTCTGGGAGGAGTACTACGACCGCCTCACCGAGCTGATCCACGAGCACCGGACCACGCTGGTGTTCGTCAATACGCGCCGGATGGCCGAGCGTGTGGCGCGTCACTTGAGCGAGCGGCTCGGCGACGACGCGGTGACCGCGCACCATGGCAGCCTGTCGAAGGAGACGCGGCTCGACGCCGAGCACCGGCTGAAGACCGGCACGCTGAAGGCGCTGGTGGCGACCGCGTCGCTGGAACTGGGAATCGACATCGGCCATGTCGATCTGGTCTGTCAGATCGGCTCGCCGCATCGAATCGCGACCTTCCTGCAGCGCGTCGGGCGCGCCGGCCATACGGTCGCCGGGACGCCAAAGGGCCGGCTGTTCGCCACCTCCCGGGACGATCTGATCGAGTGCGCGGCGCTGCTGCAGAACGGTCCGTCGCGGCGAGCTCGACCTCATCGTCACTCACGATGCGCCGCTCGACGTGCTGGCGCAGCAGATGACGGCGGAGCTCGCGTGCCGGGAGGTCGGGTGAGGACGAGCTGTTCGCGTTTGTCACTCGGGCGTGGCCGTATCGGGCGCTCACCCGCGAAGACTTCGACCGCGTCGTGGCGATGCTCGCAGACGGCTTTGCCACGCGTCGCGGCCGGCGGGCGGCGCTCGTCCACCGCGACGAGGTCAACCGCATGGTGCGCGCGCGTCGCGGGTCGCGGATGCTGGCGCTGACCTCCGGCGGCGCTATTCCCGAAGTCGCCGACTATCGCGTCGTCCTCGAACCGGAAGACACGTTCGTCGGCACGCTGAACGAGGACTTCGCGATCGAGAGCACGGCCGGCGACGTGTTTCAGCTTGGCAATACGTCGTGGCAGATCACGCGGGTGTCGATGGGCACGGTGCGGGTGAAGGACGCCCAGGGTGCGCCGCCGACGATCCCGTTCTGGCTGGGCGAGGCGCCGGCGCGCAGCGACGAGCTGTCGAGAGCCGTCAGCGAACTTCGGGCCGACGCGGATCGTGTGCTGACGCGAGGCACCCCTAAAGGGGCGCCCTACGAGGCGCGACAACAAGGGGTGCCCGACGGCGCCGAATGGTTCGCTGAGGAGACGGGCGTGTCCGAAGCGGCCGCGGCGCAGGCCGTCGACTATCTGCGCGAGGGCCAGGCTGCCCTTGGCGTCATTCCGACGCAGGAGACGCTCGTCGTCGAGCGCTTCTTCGACGAGTCGGGCGGCATGCAGCTCGTGGTGCACGCGCCGTTCGGCAGTCGTATCAACAAGGCATGGGGGCTGGCGCTGCGCAAGCGGTTCTGTCGCCAGTTCAACTTCGAGCTGCAGGCGGCGGCAAATGAAGACGCGCTGATGCTGTCGCTCGGCCCGCAGCACTCGTTCCCGCTCGCCGACGTGTTTCGCTATCTGCACCCGGCGTCGGTTCGAGAGATTCTGATCCAGGCGTTCCTCGACGCGCCGGTGTTTGCCACGCGCTGGCGCTGGAACACGACGATCTCCCTCGCCGTGCCGCGGAGCCGTGGCGGCTCGAAGGTCCCGCCGCAGCTGCAGCGGATGCAGGCCGACGACCTGATGGCGGCGGTCTTTCCGGACGCGGCGGCCTGTCTCGAGAACATCCCGGGCGACCGCCAGATTCCCGACCATCCGCTGGTGGCGCAGACCGTTCGCGACTGCCTGGAAGAGGCGATGGACATCGACGGGCTCACGGCCGTGCTCGATCGCATCCATCGTGGCGAGCTGCGGCTGATCTCACGCGACACACCCGAACCGTCGGTCTTCGCGCACGAGATCGTCAACGCGCGGCCGTACGCCTTCCTGGACGATGCGCCGCTCGAGGAGCGGCGGGCGCATGCCGTCCAGTCGCGACGGGTGAGCGGCGACGACGCGACCTTCGGGACGCTCGACGCGGACGCCATCGCCCGAGTGCGTGGAGGAGGCGCGGCCGGACTGGCGTGACGCCGACGAACTGCACGACGCGCTGCTGACGACCGGGTTCCTCGAGGGGGACGAGGCGACGGTCGGGAGCGAGGCGTTTGCGGCACTGGCGCGGGCTGGACGCGGCTCTTCGCAGTCGTAGGGCGGGTTCCGCCGGACGCTGATGCCATCGGAGGCGGACCCGCCGGTAAGACACTCCTCATCGCCGCCGAGCGAGTGCCGGAGATCCTCGCCGTCCATCCAGACGCGACGATCGAGCCGCCGCTCGTCGCCCCGCCTTCCCGCGCCGCGCGGGCGTGGACGCGAGGCGAGGCGATCGTCGAGCTGCTGCGCGGGCGGCTGGCCATCACCGGGCCGGTGACGGCGGCGGCGCTCGCGTCCTCGCTTGGTATCTCGCGACGTTGAGGCCGATGAGGCGCTGCTGGCGCTCGAAGGCGAAGGCGTGGTGCTGCGCGGCGCATTCACCGCAGGTCGACTGAGCCGGACACTCGTCGAGCCGCGAATGGCCTGCATGAGCGCGCCGTGCCGAATGGTGCGAGCGCAGGCTGCTTGCGCGCATTCACCGCTACACGCTGTCGCGGCTTCGCGCCGAGATTGCGCCGGTCTCGCCGGCGGAATTCATGCGGTTCCTGTTCGCATGGCAGCACGTCGAGCCGGGCGCCCAGCTCATTGGGCCGGAAGGGCTGCGGGCGGTGGTCGCGCAGCTGGATGGCGTCGAGCTTCCGGCGCGCGCGTGGGAGCGCGACGTGCTCCCGGCACGTGTCGAGCGATATGACCCGTCGATGCTCGACATGCTGTGTCTGACAGGCGACGTGGCCTGGGCTCGGCTCTCGAGCGGACCGACGCAGGTCGTCGGCGCCACGCCGATCGCGCTGTATCTGCGCGCGAACAGGCCGGACATGGCGCCGGCGGGTCCGCCGGCGGCTGCCGGGCTCGCGGCACCGCCCACGAACGGGGCGGCCTCTCAGCCGCATGCCGCCGTCGTTCTGGAACAACTGCGCGCGCGTGGCGCGTCGTTCGCCTCCGAGATCCAGTCGGCGTGCGGCCTGAGCGAGGACGAGGTGCGCACCGCGCTGACCGATCTGGTGGCAGCAGGAGCCATCAGCTCCGACGGCTTCGCCGGCCTGCGCACCATCATCGGGACGGTGTTGACCCGCGGTCATCGACCGCGATGCCGACAACGGCGACCGGCCGCTGGTTCGTCGTGAACACCGGGACGCCGTCAGTCGAGGCCCTCGCGTGGACCCTCCTGCGCCGCTACGGCGTGGTGTTTCGCCGTGTTCTGGCGCGCGAGACCGATGCCGCCCCATGGCGGGAGCTGGTGAAGATCTATCGGCGCCTCGAGGCGCGCGGCGAGATCCGCGGCGGCCGATTCGTGAACGGGATGTCGGGCGAACAGTTCGCGCTGCCCGACGCGGTGGAGCGACTGCGTGAAGTGCGGCGGACGCCGCAGGACGATCGGCTCGTCACCATCAGCGCCGCTGACCCGCTCAACCTCACCGGCATCATCACGCCTGGCGATCGTCTCCGCAGCGTTGCCGCGAATCGCATCGTCTATCTGCGCGGCGTGCCGGTCTCCGCGATGGAAGGGGACATGCTTCGGGTCCTCGCGCCTGTCGATCCGGCGTTGGCCCCAGCGGTTGCGGCCGCGGCGGCCGGGCGTCGCGTGCCGGTGGTGAGCGGCTACGTCGGGCGTCTGTCTCGATGACGGCCGATTGCCTCGTGCGATCAGTCGAAGGCTCGACGTTGGACTGTTCGAGCAGTCACTTAGATCCACGGATGAGAACGACGACTGAGGTCAGCTGAGGGGATTCGGCCGCGCCAGCCGGACCAGCTCGGGGGCGGGAATGCGCGCTCCCCGGTAGGCGCGCACGTCGCCGAAGCGCCGGTGCCCCTCCCAATCCTCGCGCGCCTGGCGGATCTCCTCGGGCGTGCGGGCGACGAAGTTCCACCACATCAGAATCGTCTCAGCGAACGGCTGTCCGCCGATGAGCAGCACACGCGCACCTGAGTCGCTGCTGATGGCCAGCTCGCCGCGCTGCGTTCCCAGGTAATACAGCGTGTCCGAATGAAGAGGCTGGCGGTGCAGCGCCGCGCTGCCGTTGAGGATCAACAGTGCGTGTTCGTGCTGCGGGCGCAGCGGGATGGTGAGTGTCTCGCCCGGATGTATCTGCAGGTCGGCGCCGACAAGATCCGAGAAATGCAGTGCCGGAGACGTCGTCTCGCCGAGCGTACCGGAGAAGACACGAACGATGCCGCCACGAAACTCCGCGACGGGAGTCTCAGCGAGATGCTGGAACGAGGCCTTGTCTCGGCGGTGGTCATTGGGCAGCGCCGTCCACAGCTGCACGCCGTTCAGTCGTCCGGTGTTGTCGTCCGGCGTCCGCTCCGCATGCGCGATCGCATCTCCCGACGTCATCACATTCAGGCCGCCGGGTCGGAGCAGCGCTTCCTGCTGAAGGCTGTCGTCGTGGACGACTTCGCCGGCGAGCAGCCAGGTCACCGTCTGCAGTCCCATGTGCGGATGCGGCGCCACGTCCATCGGGGCGCCGAGGCTGAAGGTGAGCGGGCCAAACCGGTCGAGAAAGCACCAGGGCCCGATGAGTCGCCGGCCCTTCACCGGGAGCGCGCGAAGCACGCGCAGATCGCCGATCTCGACCTCGCGCCCTGGATACGGTTCGAACTGCTGCCGGGTTGCTGCCAGTGCCGCGCATGCTTCCGCGGCGACGAAGGGCTCGGACATGACTCGACGAGACTATATCGGGTCCGCCTCGCGGGCGCGACCGGCGCACCGCGACGACTGCTGCTTTCGGGGATTTCAACCAGCGAGAGAGGGGAGCCTGCCCGCGGCAGGAGAGGCAGCGCACCGGCGCGGCGGCCGTGCGCTCGTTCTTTGGCGCGACGTAGATGCCGGCCGAGTACCCGCATATCGGGCACTCGGCCAGCTTTGGAGACGACATGTGATGTGGGAAGACCCACCTGATGTATCGAACCCAGGTGGGGACAACTGCAGGGCTGGGGTGTGCCTTCGTGCTTACGGCGTCGTTGAGAGCCCGTGGCGGGATCGAATTGGTTGTTTTCCAGGCAGACGAACTCGATCAGGTCGGTGTCCGGGAGAAGCCGCTGATTGACCCGGACGGTCCACGGCCTGGTGTAGGCCTTCGGGTCGTCGATGGTGACATCGATCTCCAGCGTACCGAGGTTCGGACGACGGAACCGTTCGATGAGCCTGCCTTCGGAGGTGAGCGGCGCGCCGTTTACGTCCAGCCAGCCGCCGTCGCGGAAGTTGTGCTCTCGACAACGAGCGTGTCGCCGTCCCATCGGCCGCGGGAGTAGCCCCACCACCACGGCTGCGCGTCGGGCGAAGGCGTGGCACGACCATCAAGAAATATTTGTCTCGTTCCTGCGTTGGCCTCGTAGAGAATCACGATCAGATTGGGGAGCTGGATCAGCTTTCGCGGCTGCGAGTGCGTGTGCGACTGCATGTAGCCGATCGGCAGGCACGCGGCGTCGGGATTGTCCTTGCTGTTGCCCGCCATGCGCAGTTTCCGCAGCTCGGCGCCGTAGGGCGTGAATGGCAGCCCCTCTTTGATGCCGGCTTCGATATTCCAGAACGTGGCCTGCGGTGGAGTGCCCGGCGGCGGTGGAGGCGGTCCACCGCGGAAGCCGAGCACGCCGGCGTAGTTCCACACGCCGGCGAGGTCGGGCTTGCCATCGGGCAGACGCGGCGGCGGCGCGGTGAGGTCGACCTTGCCGTCGGCCGCGCGAGGCAGGCTGGCGAGCGAAATGCACCCCATTGCGCACCCAGCGTCACGCTGAGCGCGAGCGCACCAACGGCGGCGGCGAGGACTCGGCTCCCGGCGCTCACGTCGGCGACTACCGGGCGGCGGCCTGCTGGATATAGGCGTCGAGTTGTTTCTGAGTCGTCTCGTCGAGATCGACGAACTCGATGCCAAAGCCGGATCCCGCGGTCCCCATGGGAATCACACGGCCCGACAGCGTGACTTCGGCCTCACCGAGCATGACTCGCAGAGTGACGTTGGTCCCCGGCGGGAAGGAAATGCTCGTGTCGACATAGCAGCCGACCCGGCTGAATCCGTCAGTCGCATCTCCGACCGGCCCGACGCACCATCCACTCGACAGTCGACGAGAACAGGGAGACGGGGGTACCTGCGTTTTTCGGCGTATGACACGTGGCGCTGCCCTCCTGCCTCAACAGCATCTCAAATCGCGGGAGAGACGCCAACTGTCTAATGCGTGCAGGGGCACGCTTTACAGGGTCAATGCGCGCAGCGTGATGCCGACCAGGTCGGCGGCGTACAGCGCAAACAGCCCGGCTAAAATCGCCGGCGCCATGACGTGCCGGGCGAATTGGCGGGCCGTTGCGACGTTCCTGGAGCGCCGATGATCGCGCTCGAGCCTCGAATGACACAGCGCCCTGACCCGTGCGGCTCGCGCGGCGTGTGGAGGGAGAGCCGGTACGGCGGACACCACATTGCGTATCTCGTGAACGTCGTCGGCGATCATGTGGTCACCTCGTTCAGCACGGCGAGCCCGGTCCATCCGTCGCGGTGAGCTGACGCTCGAGCAGCACGCGGGCGCGGCTGAGACGCTGACGCATTGCCGGTCCCGAGATGCCACACACGGCGGCGGCCTCCGACGGACGCAGTCCTTCAACGCCGACCAGCAACAACGCTTCGCGATACAGGGTCGGCAGTGCGGCAAGCGCTGCGGCAATGCGGCGCTCCGATTCGCTCGCTTCGGCGGCTTCCAGGGGCGACGGCGTTGGCGATCCTCTGGACCACAACCCCACCGCATCGGCGTCGCCTGAGTCCGCGATCAGTCGCGAACGGCGATAGCTTGCGTGCAGGTTCCGTGCGACGGTGAACAACCAGGGGCCAAGGCGGGTGTCCGGTTGCAGCCGGCCGGCGTGTGCGACCAGGCGCAGCCACGTTTCCTCGAGCAGGTCCTCGGCGATGTCGCGGCTGTTGGAGAGCCGGGCGAGAAAGTTGTACAGACGCGCGTTGAACGCGTCGTGCACCGCCTCGAACGCGTTCGCGTCGCGTTCGCGCAGACGGCTTACCAGCTGCAGCTCGAGATCGCGGTCCAAGTCCACAGAAGTCATAACGCGCGACGAGGTCATGCGTGACATCCGCCGTCGGCGGGACACGCGTCACGCCCTGAGTCCTCGAACGTTATACCAGGCACAGTGATTGGGTTGCCTGGGTGGCCTGGGTCTGGGGTTGCCTGCGTTCTTACCTAACCTGACCCAGGCAACCTAGCTCACCCAGATTTCCCACTGGAGGGGATGTGAGATGTCGTTCATCGACGCTTTGCGCCAGATGGGCCCCGCGGCCCTCGTCAGCATGTTCATGGGGATCGTGCCGCTCGGGTTTGGCATCCTGTACGCCTTCCGGCCCACCGAGCATCGGCTGGCGCTGATGCGGCCGCTGTCGCTGGCGGCCATTTGTGCCGCGATTCACGGCACTGCGCTTGGCGTTGTCAATGCGTTCGTCTACGTCGCCAACCGGCCGAACCAGACATTCGCCACACGGCCGTACTCGTCGGTCTTGCGGAATCACTCATGACGCTCGTGTTTGACTTCGGCTGCCTGATGCTGGCTTGGATCTGCGTGGCCGTCGGTCTGTGGAGACGGCCATGATGGTCCTTGGTCCTTGGTCCTTGGTCATTGGTCCTCGGTCCGGAGACGTCAGGGAGTTGAGCGCATTGCGGGAGGGAAGCGGAAGTCGGCCATATGTTGGCGTCGAGCTGTACGCCGCCGCTGGTTCAATCTCCACACCCAGTGGGCACCCCATCCATTGCAGCGCATTGGACTCCGGTGGCCTCGTCGCCGTCAATGTCTCTGAACAGTCGCATGGAGTAGGATTCCCTCGGTTTGAGAGGGAGGTTGACGTGACACGACTATCTGCGCTCGTTCGCTACGGCCGCATTATCGGAATCCTATCCGTCGGCATCGCGACTGGCAGCTTCGGCATTGAATTCCTGGACGCGCAACAACAGCAGCCGGCCGGTCGCGGTCAGGCAGCGCCGACCGAACCGCCCGCGCCGTGCGGACCGAAAGGCCACGCTGCCGGACAACCTGTCGACGGAACGTCGACCCGAAGTCGCGCTGCTTCGAGATTCGCATGTACACGGTCGATCCGAGCCGCGACGGCGTCGGCCAGTTCAAAGGCGGCATCAACGAACTGCATCAGCGCTTCCGCGAGAAGGAAGTCGAGCTGTTCGTGAAGCACGGCGCCGAGATCCTCGGCGTCTGGCAGCACCTGGGCGACGCCGAACACGCTGGTCTGGATGCTCGCGTACCGCGATCGCGCGCACCGCGAGCAGGTCTGGGCGGCGTTCAATGCCGACCCCGAATGGACGGCACTGCGCAACGAAATACTTCGTGCCGTTGAAGGCGAATACCTTCCTCATGAGCGCCACGCGACTTACTCGCCGATGAAATGAAGTGGAAGAGGGGTGAACGTCAAGTGCATCGTCGTCAGCGAGCCGCGGATCGGCGTCGCGCAATCAGTCGTCTGCCGTCGCAGCTCGTCGGTGCTGGCCAACCTGGATCGGCAGCGCCAGTCGGCGCCGGCTGGACGACAACGCGCTGCAGGAACGCCTGGCGCAGCGGTCAGTGGGTCACCTACGGCAACGATCCGGCGGAACGGCGCTACAGCCCGCTCGATCAGATCAACGCGTCCAACGTGAACCGCCTCGGGCCTCGCCTGGACCTCAGGTGGTCGGGCGAGGGCGGCGGCAATCAGGAAGCGACCCCGCTCGTCTGGAACGGCGTCCTCTACGGCATCACCAACTGGAGCATCGTCTTTGCCGTCGACGCGCGCACCGGCAAAGAGCTGTGGCGTTACGACCCGGGGTCGATCGCGACGTTCGCGACGCCTGGGTCAGAACCGCGGCATCTGCTGCGGCGTGGTCAACCGCGGCATCGCGCTGCACGACGGCAAGGTCCTTGCGCCGGTGATCGACGGCCGCATGGTGGCGCTCGATGCGAAGTCCGGCGAGCGTGCTCTGGTCGACGCGCGTGCTCCCGGAGGATTCGACCGGCTACTCGATCACCATGGCGCCGCGCGTCGCGAAGGGGAAAGTGATCGTCGGCGTCGCGGGCGGCGAGTTCACGCCGCACCGCGGCTTCTTCGTCGGCGTTCGACGTCAACACCGGCCGTGAGCTCTGGCGCTTCTATACCGTGCCCGGCGATCCGTCGAAGCCGTTCGAGAATCCGGCGCTTGCGGCGGCGGCGAAGACGTGGAAGGGCGAGTGGTGGAAGTACGGCGGCGGCGGCTCGCTGTGGGACGGCCTCTCCTACGATCCCGAAGCCAACCTGATTTACGTCGGCACCGGCAACGGCGTGCCGTGGCCGGAAATCCTGCGCGGCTCTGAAGGCTTCGACAACCTCTATGTCTCGTCGATCCTCGCCGTCAATCCGGACAACGGGCAACTCGCGTGGCACTACCAGGCGGTGCCCGGCGACTCGTGGGACATCGACACCGTCCAGCAGCTGATCCTCGCCGACGTCGACGATCGACGGGCGGCCACGCAAGGTGCTGATGCAGGCGAGCAAGGGCGGGTTCTTCTACGTGCTCGACCGGCATCACCGGCGAGTTCCTCTCGGCGACGCCGTTCGCGCCGCTCAACTGGGCCAGCGGCCACGATCCGAAAACCGGCCGGCCGAGGATCAACAAGGAGGCGTATTACACGACAACGCAGCCGGCGGTGATTTCACCATCGGCGGGCGGCGCCGCCAACTGGGCGGCGAAGGCGTACAGCCCGAACACCGGGCTCGTCTATATGCCGGTCAGCGGATTCAGCAGCCGCACGTACTCGGCGATTCCCGTTCGATCTGGTTCCTGGCCGCTCGGTGCAGAACAACGGGACGCCGCGAGGCGGGCAGATGCCGGCCGGAGTGACGGCGCCGCCGATGACGCCGCCGTACATCGGTCCCGCCGCAGACGGGCGCGGCGGGTTCCTCGTCGCCTTCGATCCGGCGACGCGGACGGAGCGCTGGCGCATGCCGGGCGGCGGCGGGTGCCGGCGGCGGCGCGCTGGTGACGGCGAGCAATCTGGTGTTTCAGGTCGTCGGCGACGGACGTCTTCGCGCGCTGAACGCCGTCGACGGCAACGTGCTGTGGGAGACGCAGACCGGCCAGCGGGGGATGGGGCCGCCCATCACCTACCAGCTCGATGGGCGCCAGCACGTCTCGTTCATGGGCGGCGCGGGCCAGCCAGCCGGAAGTCCGCCTCCCATGGTCTATACCTTCGCCCTTGACGGAAAACTGCCGATGCCAACCCAATGAACGTGCCAGATGCCATTGAACTGGGTGTGGATACCTTCGGCGACGTCACGGTCGCCGCGGACGGGCAGCAGCTTTTACACAGGCGCAGACGCTTCGGAACGTCGTCGAGCAGGGCGTGCTGGCCGATCAGGTCGGCCTCGATTTCATTGGCGTCGGCGAGCATCATCGGCCCGACTTTGCGATTTCGGCGCCGGAAGTCATGCTGGCGGCGATTGCGGCACGAACGTCGCGCATTCATCTCGGTTCGTCGGTGACGGTGCTGAGCACGGATGACCCGGTGCGTGTCTTTGAACGGTTCTCGACGTTGAATGCGATCTCGAACGGCCGCGCCGAGGTCATCGTCGGGCGCGGGTCCTTCACGGAGTCGTTTCCGCTTTTTGGATATGAGTTGGCGCTCTATGAGCAGCTGTTCGAGGAGAAGCTCAATCTGTTTGTGGAGCTGCTGAAAGGGGAGCCGGTGACCTGGAGCGGACGGCTTCGCGGCGGGCTCAGCAATCAGAAGGTCTACCCGCCATCGGAATCCGGAACGATCACGACATGGGTTGCCGTGGGAGGCAGTCCGGAGTCCGTGGTCCGTGCGGCCTATTACGGCCTGCCGCTGATGCTGGCGATCATTGGCGGCAGCCCGCAACGCTTTGCACCGTGGGCTGAGCTCTACCGCGAGCGTCTGCAGCGGTTCAACAAGCCGTTGCAGCCGATCGGTGTCCACTCACCTGGTCATGTCGCCGAAACAGATGAACAGGCCAAAGAAGAGCTGTTCCCGCATCATCTGGCGATGATGAATCGCATCGGGGCGGAACGCGGCTGGCCGCCAAGCGGACGTCGCGAGTTCGAGCAGGCGGCCGGCCCCGACGGCGCGGTCTATGTCGGCTCTCCGGAGACCGTGGCCAGGAAGATCGTCGCGACGGTGAAGGCGCTGGGGCTGTCGCGCTTCGACTTGAAATACAGCAACGGCACGCTGCCGCACGATCTGCAGATGAAAAGCATCGAGCTGTACGGGACGAAGGTCGTGCCGAAGGTTCGGGAGATGCTGGAAGGCGAAAGGGCCAGGGCCTAAGGCCCAAGGGCTGGTCTAGGGATCAGGGATCAGGTCTGAACTATGAGATACGCAATTTGCTTTCCTCTCATCGCGACGCTGGCAATGGCGTCAGCTCTGCCGGCAAGCGCACAGGGTCGGCTCGCGAGCGCCAAATCTCTACGCTGCACGTTTGCCCGGAATGCCACGGGCTCGTGGACGAAGGATGGAAGCGCGGACGTCGTCCTGAAGCCGTCAACCCTGGTGCTGCGCTACGACTCCATCAACGTCGACGATGCGACGGCGCAGTTGAAGACCGGCAGCGTGAGCTCCGAAGTGGTCGTCGAAGATGGCCGAGGGCTACGTGCACTTCATGCAGGTGTTTCTCACCGGGCCGCTCTATGTCACGACGGTGTTCGAAAGGACGCGAACGGCAGGCTGAAGGCCGTGCATTCGCGGCATGAGTACTTCGCGGTGCCGTTGGCGGGAGCGACGTCGAGCCCCGAGCAGGACTACGGCGAGTGCGAAGGTCGTGAACTGAACTCGAAACCACGAAGGCACGAAGAAACCGATCTTCGTGGTTATTTCTCGTCAGAGAACTGCTGGATGAACTGCCGCGCGCGACGCAGGTTGCGCTGGTTCTGCGGCGTGTCCGGCGCCAGCCGGAGGTATTCGCGGAACTGCTTCGCCGACTCGTCGTACTTGGCCTCGAGACGGAACAGCTCTCCCAGGTTGTAGCGCGCGTTGTAGTGGTTCGGAAAGATCCGGATCACCTCGCGGAGCGCCGCGCCGCTTCCACGTCCCGATCCAGATCGGCCAGGGCAATCGGCGAGGTTGTAGTACCCGATGGTCGAGTCGGGATCGATGCGGATGATCTCGCGGAACTCGTCGACGGCCTGATCCAGCTGCCCCTGACCCGCGAGCGTCACGGCCAGCCCGTTGTAGGCGTCGGTCCAGTCGGGATCCAGGCGGATGGCTTCCTGGTATTCGGCGATCGCTCCGGCAGGTCTTCCCTGCGCGCGCAGGATCAGCCCGAGATCGGTGTGGGCGAGGCGGAGCTCGGGTCGAGCCGCAGCGCCTCGCGCAGTTCGGCGATGGCGTCGTCGAACTTGCCCTGCAGCCGGAGCGCTTCGGCGAGCTTGATGTGCGCGCGGCTGAGACTCGGTTCCCGACCAGTGCTTTCCGGATACTCCGCTTCCGCCGCCTCGGGCTCCTCTGCGTCCAGCGCCAGGTCGCCCATGAGCGAATGCACGTCGGCGGAATCTGGCGACGAGCGCACGCGCGCCCTCCGCGAGTTGCTTCGCCTGCTCGCGGCCGCCGGCTGTGGCGACGCGGCCACCGACGGTGCTCGGCTCCGTTCGCGCCAGCGCGGCAGTCGCACGCGCAACGAGATGCTTGACGTTCAGCGCCAGCAGCGTCGCCTGTTGTTCCTGCGCGACCGCAGCCGCGGCAGCTCCCGTCGCGCCGGCCCGTCGACGCGTCTGGTTTGCCACCTGCTCGCGCAGTTGCTGCATGCCCGTCCACGCACGGATGATGGCGAGCGAGGCGTCTGGGTCCTTGTGCAGCAGCGCGATCCGTCTGACGGTCTCAGCCGTGTCGAACCCGACAAGCAGCGGCGCCTGCAGCGGTGCGCTGGGAGCGACGAGCCGCAGCGGCTGCTCCTCGAGATCTAGCAGGACGGCAACGTAGGCCTCGATGCGGGTGAGCGTCAGGCGAAGCGCTTTCAGATCGGCGTGCTCCTGCAGCGCGCCTGCGACAGCCGTCCATGCTTTCCGTTGAGCGTCGACGCGGGCGAGCTTCCAGCCAGATCCGGCGTATCACCGGCGACAGGCCGATGTTCGCCGATGACGCGGATCTCCGTCCGCGGTGACTGTGCCTGCGCGGGGACGGCGCAGAGAGCAGCAGTGCGCCGAGTAGCGCTTTCGTCAGCATCCTGGCGGTCAATTGTATGGTCCATTTGAAGGCCCAAGGGCTAAGGCCTACGGCCCAAGGGGCTTGTCCAGGGATAAGACGTTTCCTTTTTCCTTGAACGATTCGAACGACTCGAACGATTCGAACGATTCGAACGACTATAAGGTATTTTTAGTGGGCCGAATGCGGATCCTGTTCTCGATGCGCCATCCGGGAGTGCTGCGGAATTTCGCATCGACGCTCGAGGCACTCGCCGCGCGGAATCATCAGATTCACCTCGTGTTCGGCCAGGTCGACGCCGAACGCGACGATCGGCTGCTCGACGATCTCACCCGGGCGTCAATCCGAACATCACCTGCGATGAAGTGCGCAGGAAGACCTCCTGGCGCCTGTGGCTCGGTGTCGGCCGCGTCGCCCGCTGCAGCGTGGACTACGTCCGATACCTCACGCCGGAGTACGACAGCATCATCAGCCTCAAGGAACGCGCGCGAGCGAAGGTCATCGCTCCGATGCGATGGTTTGTCGAACGCCGGTTCTGGCGCAGGCCCGCACCTCACGGCTGCTGACCCGCGCGCTGCTGGCCATCGAGCGCGCCGTGCCGATCGACCGCGCCGTCTTCGACCTCGATCCGAGCGAGAGCGGCCGGACGTCCTGCTCGTCGCCCCGCTCGTGGACATCGGGTCCGACCAGGTGGACTACGTCAAGGCCGCGCGCGCCCTCGGCATTCGATCGGCGCTGCCGGTCCTGAGCTGGGACAACCTGACGAACAAGGGGCTGATCAGACTGCAGCCGCAGCAGGTGTTCGTCTGGAACGAGGCGCAGAAGACCGAAGCCGTGACGATGCACGGGACCGATCCGGCCGACATCACCGTGACGGGCGCCATGGTCTACGACCAGTGGTTCGCGCGGCAGCCGAGCACGACGCGCGAGGAGTTCTGCGCGCGCGTCGGCCTGGATCCGGCGAAGGTGATCCTGCTGTACCTGTGCTCGTCGCCGTTCATCGCGCCGGACGAAGTGAATTTCATCGAGCAATGGATCGCGGCGATTCGACGGGCGCCCGATCCGCGCGTGCGCACCGCCGGACTGCTGATCCGGCCGCACCCCGAGAATCTGCAGCCATGGCTGCGTTTCGGCGAGATTCCGCTCGAGAACGTCGCGGTCTGGCCGAAGGGCGGCGTCAGCCCGGTGGACGCCGATTCGCGGAACGACTTCTTCGACTCGATGTATCACGCCGCCGGTGCCGTCGGCATCAATACCAGCGCGCAAATCGAGTGCGGCATCGTCGGCCGTCCGGTCTTCTCAATCCGGACGCCTGCCTACCAACGGACGCAGGAGGGCACCCTCCATTTCCGTCATCTGACGACGGAGGGAGGCGGCCTGTTGCACCTGGCCGACGATTTCGAGAGCGCACGTGCGACAGATCGCGGAGGCGCTGGACGATCCGGCCGGCACGCGCCGGCGGATCGAAGGGTTCGTCAAGGCGTTCACGCGTCCGCACGGGCTGACGGTCGAGGCCACGCCGCGGATGGTCGAGGCGATCGAGCAACTGGGCGCGACGCCGGCCCCCTCGTCTGAGTGGCTGCCGATCTGGTCGTGTACCCGCTGCGGGTGCTGCTGTTTCCGTTCGCGTTGGTCCTCGGACTCGTTCGACGCGTTTCGCGTGTCACCCGGAAGCGGCAGCGGCAACTGCGCCCGGTGACGGTCACCGGCACGCTCGTGCAGATGACGCTATCGGTCTTCGACTGGCTGCTGGGCATGAGGCCGATCAGGGAGTTCGTGAAGAACCGCATCATCCCGCGGGCACTGTCGCGGCTGTCGGCGGTGGATGCGCCGAGTGAAGAGGCGGTTGCCGTGGCGGGGATGCTGCAGCGGATGGCCCGCTCGCAGCAGCCGATCATCGTCGGCCCATGGGTGAGCGAGGTCGGCTTCGAGCTGCTGTACTGGATTCCGTTTCTCAATTGGGTGAAAGCGAACTACCCGTTGGAGGCGGAACGGCTGGTCGTGGTTTCGCGTGGCGGCTGCGGAGCGTGGTACCGCGGACATTGGCGCCCGGTATATCGACCTGTTCGACTACTACACGCCGGAGGACTTCCGCGAGCAGAGCGAGCAGCGGGTCACCGATCGCAAGCTCAAGCCGCGCACGATGTCCGAATTCGACCGCGACATCCTGAAGCTCGTGCAGCAGACGCTGCAGATTCGTGACGCCGACGTGCTGCACCCGATGCACATGTACCGGCTGTTCCATGAGTTCTGGCAGCGTCCGTGGATCGGTGAGCGTGATCGAGAACTTCGCGACCTTTGCGCCGCTGCCGTCGATCGACACCAGCGACCTCGCCTCCAGGCTTCCCGACGACTACGTGGCGATCCGGTTCTATTTCAACGAGGCCTTCCCGGACACCGACGGCCAACCGGCGTTTCGTCGCAGGATCTCGTTGACGCGCTTGCCGAGACCACGGACGTCGTCGTGCTGAATCCGCCCGCACAGCTCGACGATCACCACGATGTGCCGATCTCGACGCGGAGCCGCGTCCATAGCGCGGCTCACTTGATGTCGCCGAGGACGAATCTGGACGTCCAGTCAAAGGTGATTGCGCGGTCGCGCGCGTTCCTCGGGACGCATGGCGGGCTGTCGTACCTGCCGCCGTTCTACGGCGTCAAGTCGCTGTCGTTCTATTCCAACGCCGGCTCGTTCTCGCCGCAGCATCTCGACCTGGCGCGGCGTGTGTTTACGCGCATGCAGCCGGGGTCGTATGTGGCGCTGCACGTCGACGACCTCGCCACGCTGCGGACCACGCTGGGCGAGCAGTACAAGCGATCGCCGGAATCGCGCGACGGTCGTGCACAGTCCGCGTCGGTGTCCCAAATGCGACGCGGAACCTGTCCCACAGTGATTGTAGGGCGGCGGCTGTGAGCGGGTTCCGCCGAGTCCGAGTGCATTCGTGGCGGACCCGCCGGTTGTGTAGACTGGCCACAGATGAATTCGAAGCGGTTGTATCCGCACCGGCTCGCCAAGTCCGCGATCACGGTTGCCAGCAACGTGGTCGGCCGGACCTGGCGCCACACGAACAAGAACGTCACTCGCGCGCGGCGCCACCTCCTGCACCGTGCGCGCTATAGCAGCGCTGGGCGGGCGGTGCTGGCCGTCACCGAGGCAGTCACCTCGCCCCGGGACGCGATTCAGCGGCGGAACGCCGCGGCCTCCTATAACCGTCAGCACGCAAATACGCGGCTCGATCGCCGCGACGGCTACGCCATGCTGCCGCCCGGTGCGTCGCAAACACCGACGAGATCATCGCGTATGTCGCTGGCTATTCGAGGAGAAGCAGCGCCAGGCCGAGGCCGAGGCCGCCGCATCGGGGAAGTCGAAGAAGTGGGCGTTCCTGCGCAGCATTCTCACCAACCAGGATCTGGCGCAGAACCCGAAGCTGGTGGACTTCGCGCTGTCGGACTCGCTGCTCAGTCTGGTCACGAACTACCTCGGAACCATTCCGCACCTGAACCGCATCGACCTGCTGTATTCCGTGAATCATGGCGGCGAGGAAGCGATCTCCAGCCAGATCTATCACCTCGATCCGGAAGGGACGCGCCAGGCGAAGCTGTTCATGAACTTGAGAGACGTCGGCCCCGACGAGGGTCCGTTCACCTTCATCCCCGCGGCAGAGACGACGCGGATCGTGAATGCGATCAAGAAACGCCGGCTGGCGGACTCGGAGATGGCGGCGGGCCGCTTCCTGGATGACGAGTTGGAGGCGGTCGGCGGCCTCGATCGGGCGATCAGCGTCGATGGACCGAAGGGGAGCGCGGCGCTGGTCGATACGTCACGCTGCCTGCATTTCGGCAGCCGCGTGAAGCCGGGCACGTACCGGCTGTGCCTCTACATCCAGTACTGCACGTCCCGCGAGCACGGGAACATGTTCGACGCCTCGAGGCTACGCGAACGATCCGGTGCGGTATCTCGCGCTCGTCAACAGCGCGCGCTCGCCGCAGGGCGCCGTGTCAGCGCCGCATCAGATGGGGTAGTGGGCACCCCTGAAGGGGTGCCCTACAGTCTAGGAACGTCCAACCGGACGCGAGGGCGAGAGCTCAGCGCGCCCGATCCGGCCCGTTGACCTGTTCGAAGACGCGCGGCGGCGGAGGAAGCCCTTTCGCCTTCGCGTCGGCGGCCTCCCGCTCGTAGGCGCGCTCGGCCGACAGCACGTTCCGCATCGAGTGGTTTCCCTCGTGGCACGCGTATTCGTAGATCTGGTAGTCAGGCTGGCTGGTAATCGTCAGCCGCATCGTGAACGGCCGGGTGAACGTCTGCGGATCGTTGACGGTAATCTCGTAGTCGATCATCTGCGGATCGACGCGGGTGAAACGCTCGGTCAGGTGCAGAGCCGTGCTGTGCGACCGAGCCGCCAACCGCCGTCCGGTCGGTGAAGTTGGTGGACTCGACCACCAGCGTGTCGCCCTCCCAGTGGCCGCGCGCATCGCCCATCCAGAGCTGGATGTTCGAGCCGAGCCGCGGCTTCGAATCGAGCGGGATCACGCGCGTGTCGTGAATCATCTCGTAGGTGATGACCACGGCGTTGGGCGTCTGCATGATGCGCGCGCCGTTGCCGTAGACGGCCGGCATGAACGAGCCGATCGCGCCGCGCGAGATGCAGCGGTCGTAGAGCGAGAAGTCCTGGATTGAGTTCCACGGCCCGACGCCAAATGAGCCGCCCTGGCGCGGACGGGCGCGCGCGGCGGCGCGTCGTCGGCGGTACGCGGCCATCGGGCGGATCGATCACCATCGACGTGTAGCTGAACTCGCGCGAGCCCTCTTCGTTGCGGAAGGTTCCCGTTCTGGCGTCGTCGATGGCGCGCGCGTTGCCGCGCTGCTTGGCCCGTGCGGCGAACTCCTGATCGGTGAGGTATTGGCGCGTGCCGTACTGCGGCTGCCGGGACATCGGCACACCCTTCATGTCGTCGGTGGTCCAGGTGCCTTCGAGATCGGGATGCCCCCAGGGCGTGCGCGGCGCCTTCCAGTTCGGATTGACGCGCTTGGCGGCACTCGCATCGGCCGAACCCGCGGCCTGCGCAAACGCTGGAACTGTCGTTGATGTGGCCAGCAGGGCCCACGCCACGAGGACAGCCGGGAAACAGAGTCGCATTGGCGAATATTACTTCTTCAGCTCGCTGAGAAGCTGCGGTGATTCGCGCCGGCGTCCGCCAGTGTCCATCGCGCCTACCCGTGTCCCGAGCTGCATGGTCGTATAGCGTGCCGGATCGTAGGCGGGCCATTGCGGAAGGCCGGATCCGTTCGGGTCGCCCTTCTTGGCAAAGTTCGTCACGTAAGTGCTGGCAGTCTCGGCCAGCCTCCTGTCGAGCCGGCTCCCATGGACGGACAAGGCGGTTGAGCGTGTTGAAGAAGTAGGGAATCTCCCCGCTGTGAAACGCGCCGAATTCCGGGTGTGCCGGCCACGGAATCGCGCGGTCGAAGTAATACGTGTAGATGCGCTTGCTCGCCGCGAGCTGATCCGCCGCCCAGAGATGCATCGAGACGCGCGCACGTTCCCGCGCCGGCGGTCTTTCTGCTCCGGGGTGGTGCCTGGCAAGACCAAGGTCGTCGGCGACGAAACCAACCATCAACGGCACCTGCTCGGCAGGCGGCCCGCTCGGGCAGCACCCACCCATCGTTGAACGGACCGCCCGGAACCAGGGGAGCGCTGGCACCATAGAACGCCGCGGCCGGCAGCGCGCGAAGATCGGCCAGCGACGACGCGCCTTTCGCCTGCGCGAACTTCACGCCTGCGGCTTCGCGCTCGGGTAAGGCGTCGCCCGCGCCAAACGCGTTCCGGGCGAACAACCCCGGCCCGCTTTGCGCGATCCCGCGCGTAAACAGCCCCGCCGCCTGCGGCGAGCGCATGAGCGCGGCGACGGAGATGGCGCCCGCCGACTGTCCGACGATCGTGACCTGCCGCGGGTCTCCGCCGAATCCGGCGATGTTCTTCTGCACCCAGCGCAGCGCGGCGATCTGATCGAGGAGGCCGTAGTTGCCGGACGTTCTGTGCTCAGACTCGGTCGTCAACTCTGGGTGCGCCAGAAAGCCGAGTGGGCCGACGCGGTAGTTTGCGCGTCACCACGACGACGCCCTTCTTCGCCAACTCGGCACCGTTATAGACGGCAATGGCGCTCGAGCCCTCGGAGAACGCGCCTCCATAGATCCAGAACAGCACCGGATGCCTGTCCCCGGCGTTCTTCGCCGTCGTCCAGATGTTCAGGTACAGGCAGTCCTCGCCGATCGGCCCCTGGGTCATGAACTCTTCGGTCCATGGCAGCCGCGAGCCAGGCTGGTTTTGCATGCAGCTGGTCCCGAACTGGTCGGCCTTCCAGTCCGCATTCCGGTAGGGGAGTGGTTGAGGAGGTCGCCAGCGAAAAGCACCAACCGGCGGAGCGGCGAAGGGAACGCCCAGGAATGCGGCGACCCCGCCACTGCTGGGAGCGCCAACAACAACACCGGAGTCGGTCTTCACCGCTTCGATGGCTGCGTGCGTCAGCGGCGAGGCGAACAGGACTGCTGCGGCGCACGCGAGCACAGAGATCAATCGCGCAGGTTCGTATCGAATGGCAGGACTCGTCATGACCTGCTCTATAAGATAGCGAGGTTGCTGTGCTGGATGAAGGGGGCTAACGGCCGAGGTGCGGCGCTACGAGTCCCGACTGCGCGTCAGCCACGCGGCCAGTTCATCCGGGTACTGCTTCGCCTCATCCTGGCTGGCAAACCACTTGGTCAGCGAGGCGCCGTCGCCGAGGTTGACGACGGTCAGCCAGCCGCCGTCGCGGTTGGGCTGAACGGAGGCGGAGAACGTCGCAGGCGTCGTGTCTGACTGCACCGGCTTGGTCGGATGTTCGTTCGCCATGCAGGACGGCCTCCCTTTTATTTGGTGTTCGCCAAAAATGCAAGAGGGTCGCCGATGACTGACTGGTGATACTAAAGTGCCATCGCGGAAGTCCCGAGTCAGTCAGACAAGGGTCAGCTCTTGAGCGATCGCGTCGTCTGGAGTTGGTCTACCTTACACAGCTACCGTGCTTTGTGATACGAACTGCGTGGCCGCGAGAACCATGCAGCCGCGATTCACAGGATGAGTTCCGTGGCCTGAAGCTTGCTGAGTTAATGCCCCCCGATGTCTGGTCGTCACCGTTCAATTCGTTGGTCGTCCTGGGTCTCCGTGAGTGCCGCCCTCGGCACTCTCCTCGTGGTGGCATGTGGGTCGACGTCGAGCGAATCTGTCAGTGGCCCCGTGCCGGCCAAGTGTGCGGTCACCTTGTCCGCCGCTGCAGATCCTGTTGAGGCATCTGGCGGTGCGCGAACGGTCGCGGTCACCACGGCTCCGGAGTGCGCGTGGACCGCAGCCTCTGAGGCGGCGTGGATTACGGAGGTGGCACCTGTCAGCGGGCAAGGGACCGGAGTGGTGCTGTTCCGCGTCGGCGCAAACCCGAACGCAACGGCGCGCGAGGGCGCACTCAACATCAACAACCAGCGTGCGCTCGTTCGTCAGGCTCCCTCGCCGTGCAGTCTTCAAGCGGCGATCAACGACGGACACTTCACTCCTTCTGGCGGCGCCGCGACGATCACGGTGACCACACCGGGCGGATGCGCGTGGACGGCTTCGACCAACGCCGGCTGGATCGTTCTTACGGCGCCGGCCTCTGGTTCCGGCGCTGCCACACTGGGCGTGACCATCGCACAGAACGTCGGCGCCCAACGGGCCGGCACTGATCACGGTCGGCGGCGTCGATATCGCGGTCGTCCAGGACGGCGTCAACGTTCCGGCGCCCTGCGTCATCTCGCTCCTACCGATATCCGTCTCGATGCCGGCCGCCGGCGGCTCCAGTAGCACGGCAGTGACGACAAACGCCGGCTGTGCGTGGACGGCGACGAGCCAGGCGCCGTGGATCACGATCACACCACCGGCGAACGGCAGCGGCAATGGGTCGGTCGCGTTCACGGTCGCGGCCAATGTGGCGCCGAACGCACGCAACAGCAGCATCACCGTCGCCGGAGTGACATTCGCGGTGAGTCAGGCGGGGACACTCTGCGCGCCGTCGATCAACCCGACGTCGCAATCGATTGGCGCGGCGGGCGGCGCGGGCACGCCTGTCGCGGTGTCGGCGGCGGCCGGGTGCGCCTGGACAGCCACCAGTAACGCAGTCTGGCTGACGATTACTTCGGGGGCAGCCGGAACAGGGAATGGCACCGTCACCTTCACCGTCGCCGCGAACGGCTCGTCGAGCCGGACCGGCACCCTTACCATCGCTGGCCAGACGTTCACGGTGAATCAAGCCGCCGCTCCCTGCACGTACTCAATCAACCCGACATCGCAATCGATCGGCGCGGCGGGCGGCGCGGGCACGCCGGTCGCGGTGTCGGCGGCGGCCGGATGCGCATGGACAGCCACCAGTAACGCGGTCTGGCTGACCATTACCTCGGGGGCAAGCGGAACGGGGAATGGCACCGTCACCTTCACCGTCGCCGCGAACAGCTCGTCGAGCCGGACCGGCACGCTCACCATTGCCGGCCAGACGTTCACGGTGAATCAGGCTGCCGCCGCTCCCTGCACGTACTCAATCAACCCGACGTCTCAAACGATCGGTAGCGACCCTGTTGCCGGCGGCCCGGTGAGCGTTACCGCGGGGACCGGTTGTACATGGACGTCCACGGCCAACGCCAGCTGGTTGCACATCACGTCCGGCGCCAGCGGAACGGGCAACGGTACCGTCACGTTCGCCGCCGATTCGTACGGGGGCTCATCCCGCACCGGCACCCTGACGATCGCGGGCAGGACCTTTACCGTCACTCAGGTCCGCTGCACGATCGCGCTGGCTCCGCAGAATCAGTCGGTGGCGTCGTCGGGCGGACCGTTTTCTGTGGCGCTGACAACGCAGACCGGGTGTACATGGACGGCGTACGAGCAACCAGGTATGGTTGACGATTACCAACGGCACCAGCGGCACTGGCAGTAAGACCGTCAACTATCTGGTCCTGCCAAACCCGGGCGGGGATCGAACAGGCAGGTTGACGTTCGTGCTCAGCAGCGGTGACGACGAGAGGCTCACCGTCAACCAGGCCAAAAACTGATGACGACCCGCGTGCTGTATTCGATGGCGTTGACGGTGGTGGCGCTCAGTATTCCGCGGCCCGCGTTCGCGCAGCGGTCAGTGACCGACATCCTGTCGTTCCTGCTGACGAACCGGTCGATTATCACTGGCGATGCGGCGCTGGACGACGCGGCCGCTGCGGCGACGCGCGACACGATGTCGCGCTTCCTGCTGGTCGAACTCACAACCGTGCCGACGGTGTCGTCGTCCACGGGTTTTGTCTATCGCATGGACCGGAACCTCGGCGGAGCCGTCGTGCGTTCGAGTGACAGCTTCGGTCCGGTGTTTGTCGAGCGCTCGCTGACGTCGGGCAATCTGTGGCCGTCATTCGGCGTCGCCTATCAGGAGACACGTTTTAGTCAGGTCGACGGACGCCCGCTCAGGGATGGCACCCTGGTCTCCACAGCGGCACGTCTGACCGGGCAGCCCCAGCCATTCGACGTGGAAACGGTCGCGATCCGCCTCCGCACACGCACGCTGACGCTGTCGACGAACATTGGCGTGACCGATCGGGTGGACGTGTCCGCGTTGCTGCCGCTCGTCAGCCTCTCGTTGAGCGGCGAGCGCACCGACACGCTGCGCGGCGTGTCGGTCGTCCAGGCCACCGCGCGCGTCGACGCGTCGGGGGTCGGCGACCTGGTGGTGCGAGCGAAGTACAACGCCATCGGCCGCGGAGCGACGGGGATGGCGATCGGGATCGAGACCCGTCTACCGACCGGGGCGGAGGAGAATCTTCTTGGCGCCGGCGAGGTGTCGCTCCAAGCCGCGGCTGATCGGGTCGCTTGAACGCGGCCGCGTGTCCGTGCATGGCGATGTGGGGTACGCCTTCGGCGGGCTCTCGCGCGAGTTGGATTACGCCGGCGCCGTTTCGGTGATCGGCAATTCGCAAATCACCATCGTCGGCGAGATCCTGGGGCGGCGGCTCGAATCTGGCGGCCGAATCGTGGACACGGTTGCGCCGCATCCGACGCTCGCTGGCGTCGAAACAATCCGGCTGTCGGGCGTTCCCGAGGCGACCTATCGCGCGCTGGCGGTTGGAAGTGTCAAATGGAACGTCGCGCAGACGTGGCTGCTGTCGGCCAGCGTCCTGCGGTCGTTGACGTCAACTGGACTGACTGCGAAGATAATTCCGTCGCTGGTCGTGGAATACTCGTTTGGCAGATAAATGGTGGCAAAGGACAAGATCCTCGACGGGATTGACGCCCATGAGTGGTGGGAGCATGAGGACCCCCTATTGCTCTTTCCGGAGGAGAGTTCGCACTTCCTGTATCGCGTGATTCAGCCGCGCCCTTCGCATCCCATGAGGAAGCGAATGCGGCGAATGGCTCCGGCCGTGGCCGGCATTGGTGCCCTCGCGCTCGTCGCGGTGGTCACGCTTCTGGCGGTGAACGAGGTTCGTCACACCGTGCCGGCATCTGCTGAGGTCGAGACGACGGTCGGGCTAGAGACGACGGTCAGAGCCCTCGATCAGACCGCGCCGGTCGCGCCGCCGGCCGATGTCCGGGTCCCTGATCGACCGCCATCGCGCCCCGAAGCGAAGCGGTCGGACGTCGTCAAGGCCTCCTTGCCGGCCGCACCGCGACCGGCCGTCGTCGAGCCCCCAGCACGCGCGTCGTCGACAACGAGAGTCACTGAATCGGCGAGGCCGGTTACGCCGATCGCCGATGTACGTGCGACCGAAACCGAAACGCTGCCCGCGCGGAACCTGCCGGTGGAGGCCGGTCCCTCACCGGTCGCCGCCGTCGTGGCGCCCCCTCCCGCCGCGATACCTCCGGCACCTCCCGCAACCGTGGCGGCGGATTCAGGAGCGCCCGCCTCTCCACTGCTGCCTTCAACTCGCGTGGTGGCGCCGTCGACGGCCATCGAATCGGTTCTGGACCGCTATGCGCTGGCGTTCAGCATGCTCGACGTTCGGCGTGCGAAGACCGTGTGGCCGGGCGTAAACGAACGCAACCTGGAACGAGCATTCGGCAGTTTGGAGATGCAGGAATTCGATCTTGGCGCGTGCGATATCGCAGTCACCCCGCCGCGCGCGGTGGCGACGTGCAATGGCAGCGCTCGATATGTCCCGAAGGTGGGCACGCGGAACGTTCGATCCGAATCGCGCCGCTGGACCTTCCGGCTGCAGCAGCGCGGGCAGGACTGGTCGATCGACAGCGTTGACACCCGGTAGGACCAGCCGACCTGGGTCAGCGGCCGACGGCTGACGGGTCGCCTGTCGGTGGGGGAGCGAGGTCTTCCGAGGCGGGCGGGCCGAGCAATTCCGTCAAGATCGGCTTCAGCGCGTCGGCCCATACCTGATAGCCCTGGAGCGTCGGGTGCAGCTGGTCCCGCATCATCCCGTCGAACAGCTTCCCATCCGCGTCGGCGAGCCTGTCATTGACGTTGAGGAAGCGGATCGACTTTCCGTCGGCAAACGACGCAATCCTGGCATTGATCCGGTTGATGGTCGGCATCACCGCGATGTTGTCGTTGCGCGGAAAGATCGCGGTCAGGATGATCGTGGCCTCTGGCGCCCGGCGTTCGCATCACGTCGAGCACGGCCTTGATGCCACGCGCGACATCGTCGACTCTGGCTGTCGTCATCGGCCGGCGGGGTCGCGTTCCCGACGTTATTCGTCCCCGCCAGTAGCACGATGACCTTCGGGTGAACGTTGTCCAGCTCGCCATTCTGCAGCCGCCACAGGATGTTCTGGACCGTGTCCGCGCCCCAGCCGAAGTTCGCGGCGTTCCACCCGAAGAAATTCTGTTTCCAGTTGGCGAGGAATTCCGGATAGTCGGTGGCGCCCCAGCGGCGGGTGATCGAATCGCCCGCGAAGTAGACGTCGATGCCGCCGCGCCTCGCTTTGTCGACGAGCTGCTCGTGGGCAATCTGTCGAGTTCTGATCCGTGCGCGCAGCCGGACGGTCAGCCTGCGCGGCAGGCGGCCAATGCAGAATGCAGACGACAGAGCAAACACGGTCGAGCACGGTAGAGCGTCTTGCTTGCACTGCCGAGTTTCTGCATCCTGGATTCTGCTTTCGGTCGTTCACCGCGTCGCGCTGACCGCAGCCTCGCGCTTCAGCATTCGGTCCGCCCACGGGATGAAGTATTTCCAGCTCGGACCGTCGGTGTGACCGCCGTCATGCTGACGCCACGCGAGCTGTCCGTCGAGCATGCTGACGAGGACGGCGGGCATCTTTTCTGCCTTGTAGTCGTCTGACCGGCCGAGATCCCTCGCCCCGAGCAGTCGATACACGGGACCAGCAGCGATGGCAGCCATGAAGCTGCCCTGGTGATCCAGCCACTTCGCGTCGCCTCGCTCAGGGATCCCGTGGCTGATGAACATCGGCCGCGGCGCAACCAACGCGATCAGTTGATGGGCATCTACCGGAATGTCGCCGGCGTTCTTGCTCCCGAAGTCCGCCTCCGCAGTGCCGTACTTCAGGAAGTTCCCGGCCATCCAGTGGTACTCGCTGGAACCGGTGAGGTTCTCGACCTGTTCCCCCCAGTTGCGTCGATGCAGCTTGGTGCCACCTTCACCTGAGGAGGCGATCAGGCCTACAGCGAATCGGGTGTCGTACGCCATCGTCACCAGTGCCGCCTTGCCGTACCGCGACACGCCTTCGATGCCGACGCGCTTTGCATCAACGCTCTTGTCCGTCTCCAGATAGTCGAGCCCGCGCGCTGCACCCCAGGCCCATGCGCGCAGCGATCCCCAGTCGTCGGGCTTGCGCGGCTGGCCGTTGTTGACGAGGCCGATGATGCCTTTGGTCAGCCCCGCGCCGTTGTCAGCCTGCACGCTTGTTGGACTCAGCGAGGCGTAGCCCCATCCAGCCGCAATCAGTTGTTCGGTCGCAGGAGGATCGCCGGCGGGCGGCGCCGCAGGCGCGCCTGCTGGCGCGGCTCCGCGTGCACCGCCAGGTGCCGGACCGCGACCGCGTGGAGCAGGGCCGCCGAGGGCCACGGGAAGCGTGCCTCCGCCGAACATGATCATCACGGGCACGGGGCCTTTGGCATTGGCCGGCGTGACCAGCGTCATCTGGATGTCGACGTTCAGCGCCGGATAGGCGCTGTTCTCAATGTGCCCTACGAGCTGTTTGCCGATCACGTCGTGGCCGGCAATGTTCGCGCGACCAATGGTCTTGACGGTCCAGGTGACCTTGGGCACATCGCGCGGAACGCGGCCAAGCACTTCGCGGTCGAACTCCTCGAGGATCTCGGGGCGACGCTGCTTCCACCACCCGTCCGCGGTGGTGACCTTGCGGCCGTTCTTCAGCGTCAGGACTTCCGGAAGATTGGGATAGGGGTTTGCCGTCGCCTCGTCGTAATTGGCCTCGTTGGGCGCACCCGCGTTGCCGCTCGGACCGGGCCGCAGCTTGCGGATCCCGAGCTGCGCCATCATGTTCTGATGGTCTTCGGCAGTGGTCCAGTTCTTCGGCGCCGGCGACGATCCCTGCTGCCCGCGCAGCACGCCATCGTAGGTTGCGGCACCGAACAGGGCTAGAACAGCAATCCGCGCGAAAGTGGAGCTTCTCATCCAATCCTCACTACGCGGAAATGTTATACGAGGTCGCAGGAGGGTGCGAGGAGACTTCGCTGGTCGGTGCAAGACGGCTTCGGGTCGGTGCAAGCGGGCTCATGGTCGGTGCAATAGGTGCCTTGGGTGCGAGGGAGGTTAATTGAGGCGGGAGCTGCCGGCGGACGTTGAAGACCATCGCGACGAGCGGTGGTGCCGCGATGCTACGCGCTCGGTCACGACCGTCCTCGATGCCGAGCGGTTCATCGAGCAGGTCGGCTTTACCGCTGCGCTCACCGACTCCCGTCGTCCCGGGCCATCGCTCTATGTCGCCGTGTGCGGCCGGCGCGACGCCGTGCTTCCGCGCAACGTGCAAAAGGATCCAGAGGTGTCGCTCGCCTGGACGCTCAAGGATCAGCTCGTGCGCCGCGGCAAGGTTTACTACGCGAAGCTGGCGCGCGGGCGGTCGATGTTCGTGGCGGCGCGCCTGGTTCCGCACTTCCACGCGATCTGGGGTGTGAGGCCGTCGCAGGAGCGGGGTCAGTTGAGCCCCAACGCGCGCGCGGTGCTGAAGGTGCTTCGCGGCGAATGGGAAATGGCCTCGTCGGATTTGCGAAGCGAGTCGGGACTGAAGGATCGGGTTGCGTTCAATCGCGCGCTCGACGAGCTGCAGGCGGCGATGATCGTCGTGCCGAGCGAAGCGGTCTACGTGCCGAAGTTCACGTATCTCTGGACGCTCGCGATCGGCCGGTTTCCAGACATGCTCGAGCGCCGCGTGAGCCGTCAGGATGCCGTGCGCGAGATCGCCCGATGCTTCCTTGCCGGCGCCGGAACGACCGTGCCCGGCGAACTCGCGCGCGTCACCGGACTGTCACGTCCCGAGGCCGGTAAAGGCAACCGGTCCCTCGTCGCGGAGGGGTTCGCGACGATGCTGTCGCCCGGGACCTATCAACTCGCGAGCCGCCCTGACGAGGGCAGGAATGCATATCTCGTCAACTGTAGATTGATGCCTTAATGCATATCTGTTAGCATCATTTGATATGCGTACGACCCTGATTTTACCGGACGGTCTCGTCGAGGAGGCACGTTCGGCGCTGGGCTACTCGTCCAAGACCGACACTGTGGTGTTCGCGTTGCGTGAGGTCGTCCGCCGCAGCCGTGTGGACGATTTGAAACGTTTGATCGGCAAGATCGAGTTCGATTTCGATCCGACGAAATTGCGGAAGCGCGACCGGGCCCGCCTGCGGTGATTGTCGTTGATACCTCCGTCTGGATCGACGTGATGCGCCGTCCGCAGTCACCGCACGCGGACGTGTTCCAGGCGCTGCTTGATGGGGATCTGGTGGCGGTGGCGCTGCCAGTTCGTTTCGAGCTGATGAGCGGCGTCGCCAAGAAGCATCGTTCCGCTTTTCGGCGCACGCTGTCGGCGCTACCGGTGCTGCGGCCGTCCGACGAGACGTTCCGCCTTATGGAAACGTGGATCGAGCCCGCCGCCGACGCCGGATTCCGGTTCGGTGTCACCGATCTGACGATTGCGGCGCTGGCTCGCGAACTCGATGCGCTCGTCTGGGCGCTGGACGACGACTTCGAGGCGATGGAGAAGCTGGGGATGGTCCGGCTGTATGACGGCGTTCGCCGATGAACACGAGGGGCGGACAACCGCGACGCCTCCCGGCTACGCACGCCGGAAATGTCGCTACGCTCGTACCGTTCCTGTTCCGAGCGAGCGTCCTAGTCGATCGCCTGCCATCGCGGCATGCACCGCCATTGCTGATCCGTTGCTGGTCGGATCGCGCAGAACGAACTCGCGTCGCGGAATCGCTTCGCTCCATTTCACGGCTCGTTATCGGCGTGCTCCGCAGGTCGGCGCCGGTCGGTTGTCCGCCCCTCGCGTTCTGATGCGCGAACGCCAGCTCCTCTCGCACCGGCCGGGACCTGCTTGCACGACCAGGATCAGCTTGCACCGACCAGGATCCAGTTTGCACCGACCAAGATCCAGCTTGCACCGACCAATGTCAGATGGGTCGCACCCCTTGCACCGACCCGCGAAGAAACATTGCACCCTCACCCGGAAACAGGTAAAAAGCCGCCATGCGCATATTCCTCGCCTGTGCTCTTGTCGCCGCAACCGCCGTCCCAGCCGCGGCCCAGCCGTTCGCCAATGCCAAAACGTCGCTTGCCGGCTACACCACGGCGACGACGATGCCGGGCAAGACGTGCGAGAGCCTGTCCGCCTTCAAGGGGGAAGGCGTCACGACGATTCAGGCGCGAGTGGTGGCGGCGACTGCTGACACGCCGCAGCACTGCCGGGTCACCGGCCTCATCGCGCCCGAAGTGGCGTTCGAGGTCAGCCTGCCGGACCGATGGAATCGCCGGTTCTACATGACCGGCAACGGCGGCCTCGCCGGCGACGCGCTGGACGGCCCGATCGAATGCGGACCGCACCGCCGGTCTGAGCAACGGCTTCGTGCACGCGCGGACGAATACGGGCCACGACGCGCGGAAGGAGCCGAGCGGGTCGTTCATCCTCAGCAACCCACAGAAGGCGATCGACTACGCCTACCGCGCCGTGCACGTCACCGCCGAGCTGGCGAAGAAGATCGCGACCGACTATTACTCGCAGCCGATCCTCTTTTCGTACTGGAACTCCTGCTCGAACGGCGGCCGTCAGGGTCTGCTCGAGGCGCAGCGCTACCCGGACGACTTCGACGGCATCGTCGCCAACGCGCCCTGGGTGAATCAGACCGGGTTCACGATCGGCGCGATGTGGAACCAGAAGGCGCTGACCGAGGCTCCGGTCTCGCCGGCAAAGATGGTGCTCGTCGCGCAGAAGGTGATGGACAAGTGCGACGCGGTGGACGGCCTCAAGGACGGGCTGATTGACGATCCGCGCGCGTGCCGGTTCGACGCGGCGCGCGACGTGCCCGCGTGCAGCGCCGGCGCCGATGGCGCGGACTGCCTCACCGCGGCACAGGCGGCGGCCGTCAACAAGATCTACAGCGGCCCGAGCAGCAAGGGAAAGCCGTTCATGGCCGGCTTCATGCCGGGCAGCGAGGCGGTGACGACCGCGGCGAACGGCACGATGACCAGCGGGTGGGTCGGACCCGATCGTGCCGGCGCAGCCGGGCGCCAAACCGGCCGATTTCAACCTCGCGGAAGGCGTGTTCAAGTACCTGATCCTCGACCCGCCGCAGCCGGAGTACGACTTCACGAAGTTCGACTACGACCGCGACGTCTCGCTGGTCGAGCGCTGGAGCAAGCTGGCCGACGCGTTGGACCCGGACCTGTCCAAGTTCCGCAAGAGCGGCGGCAAGCTGATCATGACCTACGGGTGGGCCGACACGATCCTGCAGCCGATGATGGGCGTGAACTACTACGAGGCGGTCACGAAAAAGCACGGCAAGAGCACCACCGACTTTGCGCGGCTGTTCATGGCGCCGGGGATGGCGCACTGCGGCGGCGGCATCGGTCCGGATCGCAACGACGCCGTCACCGCGGTGATCGACTGGGTCGAGAAGAACAAGGCGCCAGACTCGCTGATCGCGAGCAAGGTCACCAACGGCGCCGTCGTCCGCACGCGGCCGCTCTGTCCGTATCCGCAGGTGGCGCGCTACAAGGGTCAGGGCAGCATCGACGACGCGGCGAATTTCAGCTGTGTTGCTCCGCCCAAGCGCTGAGGTCCACTCGATGAAGGACTGTTTGTCCGCCTTGAGGCGGAGCCGGTCCAGCTTCAGCCGGATTGAGTGAGAGTCACCTCGATGGGAGTTTCAACTGCACGTCGGTGTCGCCCTGCCAGGTAACGGCCACGTGGACGGTGCCCAGTTCCGGCGCTTCCGGAACGCGTAGATAGTAGAGTCCGGGCGTTGCGGCGGGGAACTGAAACGATCCGTCCTTGCCGATCGCGGTCGTCAATACGCCAACGATCGGTCCCTTCATTTCAACCGTCGCCGGTCTGGTCAGGCCGGCGATCGTGCCGCGAATCCCGCGGCAGGTTTTCGCGGCGCATTCACGGTGACCACCAGTCCGGAGATGTCGGCGTTGCCGATCGTCAGACCGTTCGACACATCCTGCGATCCGGCCCGCACCGACGTCATCGAGTAGCCTCCCGGCATGCCGCCGAATTCGAAGTGATGGCGCGCGGCATGGGCCCGGGCGGTGAACGTTCCGTCGGCGTTGATGGTGATCGGCACGTAGCTCTTGTCCGTGACCAGCGCGAGGAGCCCATTCGGGTATCGGACCGCTCGTCGTGACCACACGTCCGCTGACGGCGTGCACGGGCGGCCGTTTGATTTCGAGAGTTGTGGCGTCGGCTTCACGGATGTCCACGGCGAGCGAGCCGAAACCAGGTGGCGTTGGGAAGATACTGACGAGATATCGTCCTGCCGGAACACGGCCGAAGCCGAACTGTCCGTCGGCGCCGATTGGAACTTCGGCGACCTCGGCAAGCGTCACCCCTGACAACACTGCGATGTCGCCGCTGCCAGCGGTGGGTGGCGGCGTGACGCGCCCGCTCACGCGCGCGCCAATGGGTGTGACCATCCTGATATTCACGGTGGCCGGCGCGTCGGCAGTGACCGTCACGGCCGCCGCTCGCAGCGAATCGGTTTCACCTGGGTAGTAGGTCCCGACACCCGTGAGGCCGGCCGCAATCAGGTACTCCCCGGGCGGAAGGTTGGTCAGGCGGTAGCGCCCCTGATCGTCGGTCTGCGTCACGCGCGTCGGCGCTGGCGGCACGTAGTAGTTCAGCCCTTCCCGGGCCCGAGGTGGCGGCGCCGGAATTGCAGCGACGCGCACAGCCGTTGCCGGTGCGCCCTCGCGCGTTTGAATCTGACCGATGACGACGCCGGCGGCGGCGGGACTCTGTCCACTCGGACCTTGAGCCTGCGAGCCTTGGAGCAGCAGTCCGAGTGCAAGCACGAGAGCAATCATGACGGCAAAATCATACTCGCTACCGTTATGCGACTGCATGATCTTACAGGTTCCTTGAGTTCGGAGTTGTCGTCTCCGACCCCGTTGAACGGCGCGCACACGCTCGGTACTCGTGCTGTCGCTATTCCTCTGACTCGCGCACAGCTCGTCGCGCTGACCCTGACGGCGATCGTGATGGTGGCTGTCACGTTTCGGACCTTCGCCCTCGCCACCTACGGCCTCAGTGACGACGAAGTGACGAAGTTCCGCGCGGCCGAAGCGTACTCGCGCGGCGACTTCGGCGTGAATGCCGAACACCCGATGCTGATGAAGCTGGCGGTCTGGGGCAGCCTCGGCGCGGCTGATACATGGAATCAGATCGCTCCGTCCCGGTACCGGGTTCCCGTAGAGGCCGCCGTCCGGCTGCCGAACGCCGATCATCGGCGCGGCCACGTCCCTCGTCATGTACGGCGTCGCACACGCGTATTTCGGCACGCCGGTGGCGCTCATTGCGGCACTGCTGCTGGCGCTCGATCCCAACGTCACGTCGATCAACAGGCTCGCCAAAGAAGACACGTTCGTGGTGTTCTTCTTTTTGCTCGCGGTGTGGATGTACGAGCGTGCCAAGCAGGTGGGCACGACGCGACGTCGTCCGCGCGCAGCGGTGGTACATCGGCAGTGCCGCCGCGTTCGGATGGATGGTGGCCTCCAAGTACCTGCCGCACCTCTATGGCATGTACGCGCTCGTCAACGTGGCGACGCTGCGCAACGCCGAGCCGAACAGCCCGATCAAGCGGCGCTTCTTCGCGGCGATGGCGGTGGCGTTCGTGACCGCGAACGTCGTGATCCTGTTTCCCTCGACGTGGCGGCACATGCTCGACTACGCGCAGGGTGTTGGCCTGCGCGCATCATGGCTGGCCCTACGCGCAGCAGCTGTGGGTGACGGATGTGCCTATCTCGCCGCTCGGGGTTCCACCGACGTTCTACGTGATGTTGCTGCTCACACGGGTTCCGCTGGTGACGCTCGCGGGTGCGGCCGTTGGGGCGGTTGTTGCGGCGTATCGCCGCCGCGAACGCGGATACGTGTTTCTGCGGGTGATGCTCGTCTTCCAGCTACTCGGCTACTCGGTGATAGCGGCCAAGTTTCTCCGATACAGCCTGCCGATTCTCGTCCTGTTCGATCTGCTGGCCGCGGTCGGCATCGTGGCGATTGTCGGCTGGCTGGCGAAGCAGGTGAAGGGCGAGTCGCGGGCGTTCGTCGCGCCGATCGCCTACGGAGCGCTGGCGCTCGTGCTGTTCGCGGGGCAGGTGCAGGCGTCGCCGTTCTTCTCGATGCCTCGCACGACGCTGGCGCGCTGGCTCGACGCTGACGGACGCCGGTTCCCAGAGGCTGCCTACGACTTCGGGGTCCGGGAGGCCGTCGCGCGGATTGCGGCGAGCGCCGCACCAGGCGCCGAGATCGTGAGTGACGTCCCTGAGGTGGTGCGGTTCTACCTGGCCCGGAGCCCCCGGAACGATATCCAGGTGACGTCGTTCTCGAGCAGCACCTTGTACAAGACCGCGACGGAACAGTGGGTGCTGGTGCAGGACGCCCACGTCTACTTCGAAACCGAGCAGCGCATCGCCTTGCTGCGGCTGCGCCACGCACCGGTCGCCGAGTACCGGATCCGCGACATGTCGGTCCTGCAGGTGTTCCGGATTGGGCCGACCTTGGAGGTCGGCCTTCCCGCCTCGCTGAACCTGGTGGAGGCCGACCGTCAGGTCTGGACTAGGAGCCGCCTTTGACAATCGGGTCGAGCGTATTCGTCGACATGGCGTGATAGAGCGGGCGCGCCCGCGCATAGATCCGGCGCGCGTCGTCCTTGCCCCAGTCGGTCTTCATCAGATCTTCGTACAGCGGCTTGAGGAACTTCCGTCGTCCCTGTGTGGTGAGGAAGCGCTCGAGCGCCGGCATCGCCGGCGGGTAGTGGTTCCGAATCGCGACGCGAAGCCACGCGAACAGCACTTCGGCGTTGCGGCGCTTGCTCAGTTGAAACGTGCGGTCGAGGTCGGCGAGCTGCGCGGGCGTCTGCGTGTCGGGAAGCGAGACGAGGAAGTGCTGCCACTCCTGCGTGCTCCAGTCGGGCGCGCTCTTGATGGTGGCGGCACGCCGCGCCGGCCGTGAACGCCTTCACGTCCTGGTCGACCCGGCCGAGCGCGTCTGACGTGGGAACGGCCGCGTTCGTCGGCAGCCCCGTCTGATACAGCCACTCCTGCACCTTCAGCCGTTCCTCGAGCCCGGGATCGCGGCGCAGCAGATGCTCGCGCAGGTCGTCGAGAAACTGCGAGGTGGTGATCGAGTGGAAGGCATGCCGGTCGAAGTAGCCGCGGAGGAAGGCGTCGAACCTGTCGCGGCCGACCGCCGCCTCAATCGTGCGCAGGAACGTCGCGCCCTTCTCGTACGCAATATCGTTGACCCCATCGTCCGGATCGCGACCCGTCAGGTCGAGGTGCAGCATCGTGTCCTTGCTGGTTGGACCGAGTCGCTTAATCTCGGTGTCGAGTGACCGCCGGTCGAGCACCTGCAGCATCCGGGCGCGCTCGGCGCCGTAGAGCACTTCCATCAGCCGGTTCTCGACGTAGGTGGTGAACCCTTCGTTCAGCCAGAAGTCGCTCCACGTGGCGTTGGTGACCAGGTTGCCGGACCAGGAGTGCGCGAGCTCGTGGGCGATCAGCCCGACGAGCGAGCGATCGCCGGCGATGATCGTCGGCGTCGCGAACGTCAGGCGCGGGTTCTCCATGCCGCCGAGCGGAAACGACGGCGGCAGGACGAGGACGTCGAAGCGTCCCCAGCGGTACGGTCCGAGCAGAGACTCCGCGGCGCTGACCATCTTCTCGAGATCGACGAGCTCGTTCGCCGCCGCGTCGAGCATCTTGGGCTCGGTGTAGACCCCTGTGCGCGGGCCGACCTGCCGGTAGGCGAGGTCCCCAACAGCGATGGCGATCAGATATGGCGGCACTGGATGCGTGAGGCGGAACTCGAACGTCCGTCCGCCGGCGGTCTCGACACCCTCCGGCGTGAGCTGCTCCGCGCTCATGACCGCATGCAGCGTGCGCGGAACCGTGATGCGCGCCGAATAGGTCTGCCGGACGCCTGGTGTGTCCTGCGTCGGAATCCAGGTGCGCGTGAAGATCGCCTCGCCCTGCGAATACAGATAGGGGTGCTTGCCACCGGCGGTCTGCGACGGCTGAAGCCACTGGAGCGCACCGGCCTCGGGGCTCGTCCGGTAGGCAATCGTGATTTCCGAGACCTTCGGCGGCAACTGGACGGTCAGCGGCCGGCCAAGAATGCGGTCCTCAGTGCCCAGCGCGAACATCAGGTCGGCGTTGCCGGCGCTGATGCGTTGGATCTCCATGCCTTTGGTGTCGAGCACGACCTCGCTGGCCGAGCCGTTCCGCTGCAGGCTCAGCGTGGCGGTGCCGCTGAGGACGTGCGCGTCGAAGTCGGCGGCGAGGTCGAGCGCCACGTGGGTCACGCGCACTTCGTCGGGCCGGGCGTAGCTGTGGATGTCGCGTTCCTGCGGTCGAGGTCGTCACAGGCTGATCCGTTTTATGAGCCGTTTCAGCGGGTTGCTCAGTTTTCCCGCAGCCGATGGCAGAGGAGGCGCAGCCGACGGCCAACGCGAGTCCGAGCGCCGCGGACACGTACCTGAACATGAACCGATTGTAAGTGGTTGGCTGGGTTGCCTGGGTTGCCTGGGTTGGCTGGGTTGCCTGGGTTGGCTGGGTTGCCGTGCGGTCTGCCCGCCCGGCTGACTGCGGCGGTATGCTTTTCGGAATGCATTCGTGGCGTGGTCCGGCCCGGACCCTCATCGGCGTTCTCCTGCTTGCCGCGGCCGCGGCGATCTCAGCCGCTCAGCAGCCGGGCGTCCATCCCGTCAGCGGCCGCGTGTTCGCGCTGCCGATGGGCGTGGCTGGCGCGGACTGGCTCGATCGAAGGGAGCGCGAGGCCGAGGAAGATCCCGATCTCGCGATGCGCCTGATCCGGGTGGAGCGCGGCTCGGCGGTGGCGGACCTCGGGGCAGGGTCCGGCTATTTCACCGTGCGGTTGGCGCGAGCGGTGGGGACCCAGGGGAAGGTCTACGCGGTCGACATCCAGCAAGGGATGCTGGACTTGCTGCAGCGCGCGCTGCGGCGCGACAAGGTGACCAACGTGATCCCGGTACTGGCGGCCGAGAACGATCCGCGCCTGCCCGCGGCGTCAGTGGACCTGGTGCTGATGGTCGATGTGTACCACGAGCTGTCGTCCCCGCAGACGACGCTGGCGCACCTCAGGCAGGCGCTCAAGCCCGGAGGCCGGCTGGTGCTGCTCGAATACCGCGCCGAAGATCCCGACGTGCCGATCCGGCCCGAGCACAAGATGACCAAGGCGCAGGTGAAGCTCGAGATTGAGCACGAGGGCTTTCGCGCAGCAGCGCGTCTACGACGACCTTCCGCGCCAGCACCTCATCGTTTTCACGCGACCCTGAGCCCGTTTGACGACCGTTCGCACCTTCGGTGGTAGGAGGTGTGAATGACATCGCGGCTGATCTGCCTCATCTGGGGCCACGCGGTCGATAACCGTGTCTTCGCCGAAGCGGGCCGTGCGTGCACGCGCTGTGGGAAAACGTGCCTGCGCGATGACCCGACGCCGGTGCGCATCGGCCACACGCTATCGTGTTTCCTCAGTCATCACACCTACGAGCCGGTGGGCGCCCGCGACGGTCACATGGAATACGCCTGCCTGCAGTGCGGCCATCCGCTTCTCTTCCCGCATGACGCCGACCCGTACAGCAGCCGCGGACGCTTTCAGAAGCGCGTTCGCTATCTGTGCGGACTGCTGGGACACCACGTCCACCGCGTTGGCGAGCGCCACGGGGGAGTCGAGTACGCCTGTCACTGCGGCCACAGCTTCGTCCATCAGCCGGACCGACGGTCGCTGGTCCGCCACCCACTGTCGTGCGTGCTGCTGGGCCACTGGGTCTCGTTCGTCCGTCCGCGCGGTGCGTTCAGCGAATACGCCTGCGTGACCTGCGGCCATCCGTTTCTGTTCTCGAAAGAGCACAAGCGGAGCGTGCGCCCCTTTCAGGGGTGCCTTCGGATCGGTGGCGCTGGTATTCAGCGCCCGACGATCCCGCTCCTCGACGCGCCCGACTTCGCTAAAGCTACGTCGGGTCTCGCCGGAGCTCGATGGAATTCAGCCGAGCGAAGGCGGAGAAAAACGCGCTTCAGGCCGTCGAAGTAGGCACACGTTTATCGTTCTTGCTAGTTGTCGCGCTGTCGCCAGGTGGTGAGCCTTCAGCGCGTTTTACAGGCTTCGCTGATCGCGTCGCCTCGAGGGATCGCGGTCACTGAACACCAGCGCCACGTTGGCGCGCACCGGGCCGGCGTTCGCCCATAAGATCGCGAGGGACGGACAACCGCCCGGCGCCGCCCTGCGGAGCACGCCGATAATGAGCCGTGAAATGGAGCGGAGCGATTCCGCGACGCGAGTTCGTTCCGCGCGATCCGGCCAGCAACGGATCAGTAATGACGGTGCATGCCGCGATGGCAGGCGATCGACTCGGGCACTACTCGCGTCGGAACAGGAACGGTACCAGCGAAGCGACATTTCCGGCGTGCGTAGCCGGGAGGCGTCGGGCGGTTGTCTGTCCCTCGCGATTGGACGCCAGACGCCGAACTGTTGCGGCGCTTCACACTTGCGGAGCTTGCAGGTTACGCTGAGCGCAGCTCGATAGCTGCGAGCGTCGGAGCCGTACATGAAAAAAGCCGTCCCAGTGGAAGATGCCTCTGCGTTAATCGACGAGAAGATCAAGGAACTTCGAGACTGGCGCGGGAAGACGCTCGCGAAGGTGCGCGAAATCATTCACGCGGCCGACCCTGAGATCGTCGAAGAGTGGAAGTGGGCGACTCCCGTCTGGTCCCGCGGCGGCATCGTCTGCACGGGAGAGGCGTACAAGGACGTCGTCAAGATGACGTTTGCCAAAGGAGCCGGCTTGAAGGACCCCACGCGCCTGTTCAACTCCAGCCTCGAGGGGAAGGTGAGGCGCGCCATCGACATCTTCGAGGGCGACAAGGTCGATGTGGAGGGCTTGAAAGAACTCATCCGCTCCGCAGTGGCCCTCAATCTCAAGGGGATCAAGAGCAAGCCGAAGCCTTCGACGCGAGCCCGAAGAGTCTGACGGCGTGCTTGAGTCTGGCGTTCCCGAATGAGAAGGCGAGGGACGAACACAACCGACCGGCGCCGACCTGCGGAGCACGCCGACAACGCGCCGTGAAATGGAGCGAAGCGATTCCGCGTCGGAACAGGAACGGTACGAGCCCAGCGACATTTCCGGCGTGCGTAGCCGGGAGGCGTCGGGCGGTTGTCCGTCCCTCGCGATTGTGTTGACGCCAGACGCCAAGCTGCCGCAGTGCTGGTCCGCCTGAAGGCGGACACTACGTCAGTGGCGTTTGAAGGCACCCCTGGAAGGGGCGCCCTATGAAGAGTTTCGTGGCCTTCGATCTCTTCGTGTCTTCGTGGTTTACGTCTTTCCCAAACCGAACAATCGAATCGCGTTCTCCTTCAGAATCAGCGGCCGCACTTCGTCCTTGAACGCGACCTTCTCGAAGTCCGCCAGCCACCGGTCTGGCGTGAGCATCGGATAGTCGGACCCGAACAGCACTTTGTGCTTCAACAGCGAATTCGCGTACTGCACCAGCGTCGGCGAGAAGTACTTCGGCGACCAGCCTGAGAGATCGATGTAGACCTGCGGCTTGTGCAGGCAGACGGAGATCGCTTCGTCCTGCCACGGAAACGACGGATGCGCCAGGATGATCGGCATATCCGGGAAATCGACCGCCACATCGTCGATGGGCATCGGATGGCCGTACTTCAACCGCACGCCGCCGCCGCCGCGCATGCCGGTGCCGATTCCGCTGTGCCCGGTGTGGAAGAGCACCGGCAGCTTGGCTTCGGCGAAGACCTCATAGAGCGGGTAGGCGGCGCGATCGTTGGGATAGAACTCCATCATGTTCGGATGCAGCTTCAGCCCCCTGATCGCCCCGCCCGCCACCAGGCGGCGGGCCTCGCGCACGGCGTCAGCGCCTCGCATCGGGTTGATGCTGGCAAACGGAATCGCGACGTCCGCGTTCTGCCGGGCGAACTCGACGACCTCGTCGTTGGTGAACCGCTTCATGCCGCTCAGCGTTTCATCGACCGTAAAGACGATGAACGCCATGTTGCGGGAGCGGTAGTACTCGGCCATCGCCGATGGCTCCCGAGGCGCGCCGCCTTTGAAGTATTCGGCGGCCTTCTTGTCGGCTTCGGTGTCGCCACCTGGCTGTTCGAGATGAACGTGAACGTCGAAGGCGACGAGCTTGTGTGCGTCGATTCGAGTGGTCATGTGCGTAAGTGGGGCAGTGATCAGCACGCGCGCGGAGGGCGTCGGAGCGTAGAGCTCCTCGACGAGCGCCGCGCGCCGCTCGAGAACGACTTTCTGGTTGATGGATCCCTTGTCGGTGATTTCCCGTGCGTCGAGCGACGGCGGCTGGTCGAGCACGATGCGCGCGCGCGACGAACGTCGAGCTGCCGGTGCTCTCGCGCGCAAGTCCGGCGAGCGCGTCCTGAAATCCACGGACGACGGCCGGGTGACGCCAGCACGTCGGCGGCGGCCGTGTCGGCGGGGAGCCCGGCGCAGCTCGCGGCAGGCGGCCAGATTCGGGAAGATCAGCGCGCCGGCAAACTCGCGATCGTGGCCGGTGATGACGACGTCCTGGGCAAGGCCCCCGGCCGCGGCGAGAATCCGCGCGCGCAGCGGCCCGACGCTGACCCACGTGCCGGTGGACAGCTTGAAGTCCTCCGCCAGCCGGCCGTCGAAGATCAGGCCACGTCGACGGGTCGTCCGGATCGACGAAGCGCATCGCGTCGCCGAGCCGGTAATAGCCTTCTTCGTCGAACGCGGCGGCGGTCAGATCCTGCGTCGCGCCAGTAGCCGGGCGTGATGTTGGGGCCGCGCACGCGCGCTTCGAGCTTCGAGCCGACCGGGGCGAGCTTCACCTCGAGCCCTGGCGCGGGGAAGCCGACCTGGCCGGCGAACGCGCCCTCCGGGCCGGTCGTGAATGCGAACGGCGCGGTCTCGGTCGAGCCGAAGCCGGTCATGATCAGCAGCTCCTCGCCGCAGGCCTGCAGCGACACCTCGCGCAGCGCGTCCCAGAATCGCTGCCCCAGGCCCGCCGCGGCGTAGAAGAGCAGCTTGAGATCGCGGAAGAACGTCTCGCGCAGCACGGCGTCGCTGCGCAGGTGCGGCATCAGCATCTCGTAGAACCGCGGCACCTCGAAGTGCGCCGTGCACGGCACCTCGCGCAGATTGCGCAAGGGTGGCGGCGAACTGTGCCGGCGCCGGCTTGCCTTCGTCGATGTAGAGCGTGCCGCCGTTGTAGAGCACCAGGCCGAAGTTGTGGTTGCCGCCGGCCGTATGGTTCCACGGCAGCCAGTCGCAGAGCACCGGCGGCGCGTCGCCCAGGAACGCCAGCACCGAGCGGATCATCTCCTGGTTGGAGCAGAGCATCCGCTGCGTGTTGATCACGCCTTTCGGCCGGCCGGTCGATCCCGACGTGAACAGCACTTTGGCGACCGTGTCCGGGCCGACGCGGTCGCGGGCGTCGTCCACGTCGGCGGTCGCTGATGTGGCCACGAGCGACTCAAAGGGTGTCGCGGGAATGTCCGGCCGGCGCCGACGTCGTCGTCACCAGCTCCACGTCTGCCAGGCAGCACGTCGCGAAGGGCGCGCTCGAAGCGGGCGCCGTCGGCCGCGAACACCAGACCCGGCTGCATGCGGTCGAACACCTGCCGCAGCGCGGTGAACTCCTGCGCCTGCAGCGAATAGGCCGGGGCGATGGGCGCGTACGGGATCCCGACGTACATCGCGGCAAGTGCGAGCAGCCCGTGGTCGATGCCATTGCCGGACAGAATCAGGATCGGTCTGTCGACGGAGAGCTTCCGCGGTCGATCAGCGCCTGCGCGATGCTGCGGACTTGGAGGAGCGCCTCGGCGTAGGTGACGCGGCGCCAGTCGCCGAGTTCACGCGTGGGACGGACGTCATTTGTGGGCCGGACCTTGTCAGGTCCGGCTAGTGGTCGCTCGGCCAGAAACGTCCGCTCCGGCGCCTCGCGCGCCCAGCGGTCAAGACGGTCGGTGATGCGTACCGGGTATTCGCCGAGCGGCTGGCTCGACTTCAGATAGACGACGCCGTCGCGCGCCTCGGCGGACGGTCGTGTCGATGGCGCCCAGCCGCACCGGGCGGATGCGTCGTGTCTCAGCGGCCACGCGTCAGCCCCTGGCAGCGGCAGGCGCCGTCCGCGAGGCATCCCAGTCGCGGAAGCTCGAGCCTTCGCGCGCGAGGCGCGCCAGCAGCGGCGCCGGCGCCCATCGCTGGCCGTGCTCACGGTGAAACGCGGCGACGCGGTCGTGAATCTTCGCGAGGCCGACGCGGTCCGCGTAGAACATCGGGCCGCCACGATAGGCAGGGAAGCCGTAGCCGCTCACGTAGACGGTGTCGATGTCGGCGGCGCGGAGCGCGACGCCTTCCTCCAGCACGCGCGCGCCTTCGTTGATGAGGGCGTAGATCGTTCGCTCGATGATCTCCTCGCTGGTGAACGTCCGGCGCGTGATGCCCGCGTCGGCTGTCGTCTTCTCGATCAGCGCGATGACGTCGGGATCGGGAATCGGTTTCCGGTCGTCGCCGTAGCGGTACCAGCCGCCGCCGGTCTTCTGTCCGAACCGGCCCATCTCGCACAGCTTGTCCGCGACCAGCGGCTTGCGCGCGCCGGCTTCGGAAAACTGATTGAGCTCCTGCCGCACCCGCCACGCGACGTCCACGCCGGCCATGTCGTCCACCGCGAAGATGCCCATCGCCATGCCGAAGTCGGTCAGCGCGCGATCGACCTGCTCGGGCGTCGCTCCATCCTCGACGAGAAACTGCGCTTCGTACATGTAGGGGAACATCATCCGGTTGCCGATGAACCCGGGCGCGTTGCGGGCAACGACGCCGACCTTGCCGAGACGCTTGGCGATCGCCAGCGCCGAGGCCAGCGTCGCCGGGGACGTCGCCGCACCGCGGACGATTTCCAGCAGCCGCATCACATTCGCCGGGCTGAAGAAGTGGAGGCCGACGACCTTGCCCGGCCGCCCCGTCACCGCTGCGATTTGATCGATGTCGAGCGTGGAGGTGTTGGTGGCGAGGATCGCGTCCGGCTTGCGCTGCGACATCGAGCGTCTGGAAGATCTCCTTCTTGAGCGCCATGTTTTCGAACACCGCCTCGATCACCAGATCCGCCGTGCCCACACCGCTGAAGCCAACCTCGGTTCGGATCCGCCCGAGGCGTTCCTGAACGCCTTCCGGGGTGAAGCGTCCGCGCTTCATCGACGTGTCGTAGTTCGAGCGGATGCGGGCGAGCCCTGCGTCGAGCTGCTCGCGGCCGGTGTCGCTGATCACGACGTTCAGGCCGGCGTTCGCGCACGCCATGGCGATGCCGCCGCCCATCGTTCCGGCGCCGACGATCGCCACGGTGTTGATCGGCGGAACGGGCGCGTCCTTCGAGATGCCTGGAACCTTCGAGGCGCCGCGCTCGGCGAAGAACACGTGAATGAGCGCCTTGCACTGCTCGGACTTCGCGCAATCGGCGAAGATCCCGCGCTCGCGGACGCAGCCTTCGTCAAAGGGCAGCGTGGCGGCGGCCTCGATCGCGTCGATCACGGCGCGAGGCGCCTCGAGATTGCGGCGTGTCTTCTTCGCCAGCTCTCGGCCTGCGGCCAGGAGCGCGGGCAGGGCGTCTGGAGACGGCAGCTTGTCGGCGCGGGCGCGCGTTCGCGGATGCGCGCCACCGCGGTCGGCGGCACTCCGCGCGAACTGCACGGCGCCGCTGACGAGATCGCCATCGACGATCCGATCGATCAGGCCGAGGCTGAGCGCGTCGGCAGCCTTGATCGGCTTGCCGGTGACGCACATCTCGATCGCCTTCTCGACGCCGACCAGGCGCGGCAGCCGCTGCGTGCCCTCGGCGCCCGGGATAATGCCGAGGTTCACTTCGGGCTGTCCCATCTGCGCGTCGGCGACCGCAACCCGGTAATGACCGGCCATGGCCAGTTCGAGGCCGCCGCCGAGCGTGGTGCCGTGAAGCGCCATGACCACCGGCTTCGGGCCGTCCTCGAGGCGGCCGAGGATGTCGTGCATGTCGGGCGCGCCGCTGCCGGTGCCCCAGGCGAGCTCTTCCAGGCCTTTGATATCCGCGCCGGCGACGAACGTCCGTCCGGCTCCGGCGATGACGATGCCGCGAACGGCGGGGTCGGCCTGCGCCCGGGCGACCGCCGCGTCGATGCCGTCCGCGACGTCCTGGCTCAAGCGCGTTGACCGGCGGATTGTCGATGGTGATGACCGCGATGTCGTTTTGAGACTGAGTTGTGACGAGATTGTCATAAGGGCAACCGTGACGAGATTGCTCATACGGGCAACCTGAATCATAGCGCCGCCGTTACAATTAGCGTGTGTGGTGCAGGACCCAGGATTTCGGCTGGCGGCGGCCGTCCTGACGCTCATGCTGGTGGGCGCCGGCCGTCTGCAGGCTCAGCGTCGCGACGTCTTCATCGCGTCCCGGGATCACGCGGCGATCCGGTATTCGACGACAGAGGCCACGGATCCCGCCGCGGCGCTCAATCGCCGGCTGCGAAGCGGTGCCGTCTCGCTGAAATTCGACCCTGCGAACGGATATCTGCGGTCGCTGCTCGACGCGCTGGCCGTGCCGGTCGAGTCGCAGGCGCTGGTCTTTTCGAAGACGAGCTTCCAGGCGTCGCACATCCACTACCGCAATCCGCGAGCGGTCTACTTTACCGACACGGTGTCCGTCGGGTGGGTCCGCGGCGGTGAGGTCCTCGAGATCGCCGCGCAGGACCCTGCCCAGGGCGTCATCTTCTACGCGCTGGAGCAGAAGGAGACGCGTTCGCCCGAGCTCAAGCGCAACAACGACTGCCTGGCCTGCCACCTGTCATGGGAGACGCTGGGCGTTCCCGGGCTGATGGTGGAAAGCGTGAATCCGCTGCCGGATGAGATCTCGTACGTGAACGGCTTCAACACCATCCATGCCAGCCCGCTGGATCAGCGCTGGGGCGGCTGGTGGGTGACCGGCAATCACGGCGGCGCCCGCCACATGGGCAATATCCCGGTGATGCCTGTCGACAAGGGCAAGTCGAAGCTCGCGAACCCGCGGCAGGTCGCTGAACTCGGTCGAGGGGCAATTCGATCTGGCCGGCTATCCGACGCCGTACAGCGACGTCGTGGCGCAGATGGTGCTCGCGCACCAGGTGCGGATGACGAACATGATCACCCGCGCCGGCTGGGAAGCGCGGCTGGCAGCCGCCCAGCCGAGCGCCGACGCGAACCTCCGAGTCCGCGAGGCGGCATCAGACCTGGTGGACTACCTGCTGTTCGTGGACGAGGCGCCGCTCGCCGGACCGATGCAGGGGTCATCGGGATTTGCGGAGTGGTTCGCCAAGCAGGGGCCGCGCGACGCCCAGGGACGCTCGCTGCGCGATTTCGATTTGCGCCGGCGGCTGTTCAAGTACCCCTGCAGCTACATGATCTACACGCCGGCCTTTGACGCGCTCCCGTCCGCGGCGAAGGACGCCGTGTACACGCAGGATGTGGGAGGTGCTGTCCGGACGTGAGAAGCGCGCACCGTACGCGACGCATCTCTCCGCCGCCGAGCGTCAGTCCATCGTTCAGATTCTTCGCGCCACGAAGAAAGATCTCCCGGCATACTTCCTGGTGCCGTCCTAAGACCGCATGTCGCCCCGCCGCTTCCTGTTCGCGCTCCTCGTTTTCGCACTGCCCGCCACGGTCTGGAGCGAGGCGGATCCGTTCCCGCGTGGGTTGACGCAGCTGCGCCCGGACGCGGAGCGCCTGCTGGCGGCAGCGACGGCGGGCGACTTCGCGTGGCGCCGCCTCGCCGAAATGACCGACACCTTCGGCCATCGCATGAGCGGATCGGACAACCTGCGGCGCGCGATGCAGTGGGCTGTCGCCACGATGAAAGCCGACGGCCTCGAGAACGTGCGGACGGAGCCGGTCATGGTGCCGCGCTGGGTTCGCGGGCACGAGAGCGCGGAGATCATCGATCCGCCGCAGCACCCGATCGAGATTCTCGGCCTCGGCGGCACCGTCGCGACACCACCTGGAGGGATCGAAGCGGAAGTCCTGCCGGTGACGAGCTTCGACGACCTCCGCATCCGACAAGCCGAAGCCCGCGGCCGCATCGTCCTCTTCGACGTCCCCTACACGAACTACACGGACACGATGCCGTATCGGACCGGAGGCGCGCGCTCAGCCGCGCTCTACGGCGCGGTCGCGGTACTCGTGCGGGCGGTCGGTCCGACCGGGCTGCGGACGACGCACACGGGCAGCGTGACCTATGTGCCCGGGCAGCGAGCGATCCCGGCAGCCGCAATCGCGGCCGAGGACGCCAACCGCATCGTTCGTCTGACGGCGGCTGGCCGCAAGGTGCGAGTCCGGCTGGTCACGTCGGGAGCGTCTCATCCTGACGTCGAGTCCGCGAACGTGGTGGCCGAGATACGCGGCCGCGAGCGTCCGGATGAAATCGTGCTGATTGGCGCGCACCTCGACTCGTGGGACGTCGGAACCGGCGCGTCAGACGATGCCGCCGGCTGCATCGCCACGTGGGAGGCCGTCCGCCTGATGAAGGCGCTTGGGATCCGGCCGCGCCGCACCATCCGGTTGGTGCTGTGGGAAAACGAGGAGCACGGGCTGCGAGGAGCGAATGCGTACGCCGAGCGTTATCACGCGCACGCGTCGAAGCACGTCTTCGCACTCGAGGCCGACTCGGGTGTGTTTGCGCCGGCAGCGCTGGGATTTACCGGCAGCGAGGCTGCGCGCCAGGTGATGCTGAGCATCGGAACGCTGCTGGCACCGCTCGGGTTGTCGGAAATCACGCCGGGCGGCGGCGGCCCCGATATCGGCCCGATTGCCCTGGCGGGCAACGTGCCGACGATGGCCTATCTGGGCGATCCGACGCGGCTGTTTCTGATTCACCACACCGCGGCCGACACCGTCGAACGCATCGCGCCAGCGGAGATGTCGAAGGCGGCAGCAGCCATCGCCATCGTGACCTACGCGGTGGCGGAAATGCCGGACAGGTTGCCGAGATAGATCGTTCGAATCGTTCGAGTCGTTCGGCGTTCAATCGTTCGGATGTTGATCGTTCGAGTCGTTCGGATCGTTCGAGTCGTTCGGATCGTTGCGAGATCGTTCGGATGGGCGGATCTTCGAAGGAGCAACGATGCGGCAATGCATGGCGTGGCTCCGTTCTGGTGCTGTTACGCTCGGTCCGATGGAGCCCGTCGGTGATTGATGACGCACGACGTATCCTCGACGGTGCCGCGTGCTCTCAGCGACTCCCGAGACGCCGCAGGCGCCACAGGGCTTCACGTGCAGCGAACCGCTGTCCGCCGCGCTTGGTCCGCCGCCCCCTGACGCCGCCGTGACCGCCGCGTCCATCGTCGCGCACGCCATCGCCGTCGGCTCGTCCCGGCCGATCGCGGCTGTCACGATCACTGACATGGTGGGTACGCCCCGCGGGCTCATCTTCGACTTTTTCAACATGGCGTCTTCACGGGCGCGGCTCGCGGCCGCGCAGGGGATGGCGCTCGATCCGAAGATTCCGCCGGCGACGATGATCATCGGGTATCCGCTGAAGTGTGCCGAGGTTCCGCTATCTCCGACGGCGATCGATGTCCTCAACTCACAAGGGCAGGCGGCGCCGCGGCTGCCGCAGCTGGGGGGCGGGCCGCAGATCACCGGCGTGGCGCCAGGCATGGCGCTGCCCGCCGGCGCCGTCGGCGCGCTGTTCCCGTCGCCGGCCGTCCCGGCTCCGGGCAACCTCCGGATCACCTATCCGAAGTCCGGCACGTGCGCTGACCTGCCGACAGAGATCATCGTGCCGCTGCGCGTGGAGGCCTCCCGTATGGTGACCAGCGAACAGCCCGCGCTTCCGCAAGGGATCGTCGATCCCGACCCATCGGTGTTTCTTCAGGCGCTTCTCGATGTCGACGGCACGTTCAAACAGGCGACCTATATCGCCGGCCCGCAGACGCTGACCGCGGCGGCGATCGAGGCGGTGGCGGCGTGGAGGGCGACACCTGCGCGGTTGAACGGCGAGCCGGTGGTCAGCTCGACGACGCTGCGCGTCCCGTTCAAGTAGCGGTTAATTGATTTCGGAGAGCGAGACGTTCAGCACGCGCGTCTGCCGCGGCGCATGCTGCCACTGCACCAGGATCGGGCTCTGATACGTGCCTTCGATGATGCCTGGCGCGCCGTGCGGGCATTCGGAGACGAGCAGGCTCACCGAGCGGCGCATCCGGAAGAACCGGGCCGCGGGAACGGCCAGCGTCCTGGCCATGATCTTTTCAACGATCGATCCGCGCAGGCCGAGGGTATCGAGGCTCTGGTTGAGGATGCGGACCATGTCGTATTTGGCGTAGCCCAGCGTCTTCGCGGGGACGGCCCGGGGATTCGCCATGGCGTGGCGGTACTTCTCGGCGACGAAGCGAAGCGGATTTCTCAGCACCTCGGCCAGGTCGTACTGCATCAGCAGCGTTTCGTATTCGTTGACCGTTAACGCCGAATGCCGCTCCGACGGGTCGAGCGTCACGCGCAGGCGGCCCTTGCCGATCGATGCCTGCTTCACGAAGTCGGCGAGCTGGTCGTAGATGCCCAGCCGCGGATCCTTCAGGTTCACCGAATCGATCGGATGCGCCGACACCGGCACTTCGATGCGCGTCGAGGTCACGGCGCGTTCGCGGCTGAAGCCGATCACCCGCGTCTGCCGCCGCCGCGGCCGTCCTTCGTAGACGCCATCGAGATCGACGAAGTGGACCTTCTCACCGTCGCGATTCGGATGCGTCACGCACGTGCGCAAGCCGCTGGCGATGTAGGCGAGGTGCGAGTCCGCGTTGCGCGGCTCGATCGCCCGCTGGTCCGCGTCCAGGTCCGTACGCCGCTCGAGTCGGTCGTGTTCGTAGCCGGCGCCCTCGGGAAACAGCGTGCGGAAGGCGTCAACGTAGGCCGGAATGTGCTGCGCGCTCAGGCGCGCGGCCAGGCTGCGATCAAGGAATCCGGCGGTGGTGTGAAAAGACCAGTAGAGGCAGCGCGGATACGCCTCGAGCGCCTCGTGTTCGGCCGCGAAATGCGAGCGGAGATCGACGACGTCAAAGCGAGCCCTGGGTGCTAACTCGAGCGTGACGTCGAGCGGTTTAGCCAGCATCAATTGGTAGTGGCCGTGTGGTTTACAGCCGTGGCCACCGGTGCGTAAAGAGTAGCACACCCCCTCGGCCGTTTCGGCCCACGGGGAGCGTTCTTGCATAGATCGGCGCGGTGGCGTGGGGTGAGTTTGTCTGGTACGCGGTTCTGGCCGCAGCGGGGTCCGCGGTGGGGCTGTGGGCCGTGTACCTGTTCTGGCATGTGCGCGGGCGGTGGAAGATTCGGCGCGCGGGACCGCGTCGCCTGATCGCGGTTCGTCACCGCCTCTGGCGGGAGCCGTCGCTGGCGGATGCCACCGACCTGCGCTTCGGTCCTGGCGGCGCCGGCGGTGTTCCGGTGCCGCCATTCCGCTTCGTCGAGGAGCACCTGGCCGGCTCGCAACCGTGCGTCGCTGTACGGGATGGTCGCGACAGGCTCTGGCGCGCGAAGTGGGGACACGAAGTCAAGCCCGAGGCGTTTGCCGTACGCGTGGCGGCGGCGTGTGGATACTTCGCGGAGGTCACACACTACGTTGGCGCCGGGACGATCACCGGCGTGACGGATTTGACGCGCGCCCGCCAGTGCGTCGCGGACGACGGCTCGTTTGTCGATGCGCGGTTCGAGCTCGAGGATCCCGACGTCCGGATGCTGTTCAACGAGCACAGCTGGGCATGGAACGACAACCCGTTCGTCGGCACGAGGCAGCTGAGCGGTCTGAAGATCGTCGCCATGCTCCTCTCGAACTGGGATACCAAAGACCGGCGCGACGTCGCCCGCGGATCGAACACCGCGATCTTCGAGGTTCGATCCGGCTGGGGCCGCGAGGCCCGCTATCTGATTACTGACTGGGGCGGCGCGATGGGCCGCTGGGGCTCGAACATCGTGTCCCGCGACCGCTGGGATCCGGCCGGCTTCGACGCGCAGACGCCGCACTTCGTGACCGGCGTTCGGGATGAATTCGTGACGTTCGGGTATCAGGGGCAGCGGACGGCCGAAATCACCCGCGACATTACCGTCGAGCATGTGGCCTGGTTCTATCGATACGCGAGGCGGCTGACGGAGCCGGCGTTGCGGCAGGCACTCGTCGCCTGCGGCGCGACCCGCGAGGAAGCCGACGTGTTCTCGCGAGCCATCGTCGAGCGTGTCCGCCAGCTTGGCGAGGCGTGCGGGTTGGTTCCAGCGCGCACGTCGCCGAAGAAGTCCGCCGAGCGGCGCAAGGCGAACCGGATGACAGACCGTTTCGAGGCGTACTGCCGCCGGAAGGTGCAGGCGGCGAGTGCGGCGGACATCCCTGGATATGCAACGGTGGACGAGCGCGTGCCGCGGGAGGCGGTCGGGATCGCCAACGCCTGGTCCCGGGCACGGTTCGACGGCCCCTTCTATCGAAGCGCGGTACCGCAGATCGAAGCGACTCCCATCACGAGCCTGGTGTTCGTGCAGTCGCTCGACGGCAATACCGTCGTCGCGGACCCGTCGACGCTCGGCGGAGGCACACACCGATCTTCATCTCGTCTACGAAGGTCTGTCCCGCGTGGATGCCGATGCCGTGATGGCCGGAGCCGCGACCGCGCGGGGCAGAGAGATCGTCTTTTCGGTGTGGCATCCGGAGCTCGTCGCGCTTCGACACGATCGAGGCAAGGCCAGGCATCCGGCGCAGGTGGTCGTCACCAACCGCGGCGATCTCCGCTTTGACGACGGTCTGATGTTTCTCGAGCCGGACTTGCAGGTGTTCGTGATCACGCGAACAGCGATGGCGGACATTGTCCGCCGCCGGCGTGGAGGGCCGAGGCTGGATCGACGTCATCGACGCCGGGGAACCCGTGTCGTTGGTCACGGGCCTTCCGCTACCTGAAGAGCCACGGCATCGAGGTCCTCTCATGCGTCGGGGGACGCCGGACGGCGACGGCACTGCTCACGGAAGACCTGGTGTCGGATATCTACGTGACGACATCAGCGACGGAGGGAGGCGAACCGGAGACGCCGTATTACCAGGGCCCGCCGCTGCCGCTCGATCGAATCCTTCTGAAAGAAGGGCAGCGCGCAGGAGCGCGGCGTCACGTTCGAGCATCTTCGGGTGCGAACTGCGTCTGAGTCGCAGGTTTGAGGATCCGCGCATCGTGTGGCACGATGCAGAAGCCTCGGCCAACACAACGAGTTCCTTGGGAGTTGGGACTTGGACGTTGGGAGTTGAGGCGAAGGAGGCGGCGTTCATGCGCGGTAACGACCAGGTCATTGCCCAGCTCAATCACGCGCTCAAAGAGGAGCTGACGGCAATCAATCAGTACTTTCTGCACGCGGAGATGTGTCACAACTGGGGTTACCACAAGCTCGGCGACTACATCAGAAAGCAGTCGATCGACGAGATGAAGCACGCCGAGGAATTGATCGAGCGGCTCCTGTTCCTCGATGCCACTCCCAAGATGGAGTACATGGAGTTGAACGTCGGCGGCAACGTCAAGCAGCAGCTCGAGGCCGACCTCAAGCTCGAACAGAACGCGGTGGCGATGTACAACGCCGCTGTCAAGATCTCGCGCGAAGCGGGCGACGACGCCTCGCGGGAGCTGTTTTCGAAGCTGCTGAAGGACGAGGAAGAGCACGTCGACTGGCTCGAAGCGCAGGTCCACCAGATCAAGGAAATGGGCTACGAGCGGTACCTCTCCAATCAGACCGAGGGCCCGAAGGATTAGTCCTTGGTGCATTGTTCTTGGTCCGTCCGTGGTCCTTGGTCCCTGGTCCACGATCCGCCTTCCTGATCTGCGGAAAAAGAACCAGGGACGAAGGAGGACAAAGGACCTAGGGACGGACTGAGCACCAGGCCCAAGCATCAGGACTATTGAGAGACATCAACCTCGAACTCGCCGGCCTGCTGCTCGACATGGCAGCGCTCGCCGGCGAGTCGCCGCGCGGCGTGGGGTACAAGCGCGCGGCGAAGGCCGTTCTGCGCATCGACGCGCCGATCACGCCGCTCGTCGAATCCAATACGTTCCGCGCCATCTCCGGCATCGGTCCGACCACCGATCGCATCGCGCGTGAGCTGATCCACGACGGCCGCTCGCCGTTCGTCGAGGAGGCGATCCGCAGACGCCGGCAAGGAGGAGCTGTCGCGCACGCTGCGCGGCCTGCGCCAGCACTTCCTCAGCCGGGCCGCGGTGAAGGAAATACTCGGCCACCGCGGCTCGCCCTCCCGCGCCCGCTACCGCGGCGACTTTCAGATGCACTCGGTCTGGAGCGACGGCGCCGAGACGCTGGCGTCGATCGTCGAGGCGTGCCTCGCGCGCGGCCATCGATGTGCGGGCATCACCGACCACTCCTACGGGCTGCCGATCGCCGGCGGCATGACGATGGCGCAGGCGGCAGAGCAGCATGCGGAAATCGACGCGCTGAACCGGACGTACGCAGGAACGTTCCGGATGTTCAAGGGCATCGAGGCCAACATCCGCCCGGACGGCACCGTCGACATGGAGGAGCACGAGCTGCGGCTCTTCGAGTTCGTCGTCGCCTCGCCGCATTCGCTGCTGCGCAAGACCGACGATCAGACGGCGCGGATGGTGGGCGCCGTGTCGCAGCGCGGGGTCTGCGATCCTCGGCCATCCGCAGGGCCGGAAGTTCAACGTGCGGCCCGGCGTGACGGCGCACTGGGACAAGGTGTTCAAGGTCGCGGCGAAGCGGCAGGTGGCGATCGAGATCGACGGCTCATGGGATCGGCAGGACGTGCACTACGAGCTGGCGGCGCGGGCGCTGGAGCACGGCTGCCTCTTCGCGCTCGACAGCGACGCGCACGCGCACCCGAGCTCGACTTCATCGAGATCTCGATCGCCCACGCCCGGCTCGCCGGGATTCCGCAGGACCGGATCGTCAATTACTGGCCGGAGAAGAGGTTCCTGGAGTGGGCGCGAGGCGCGTGGGATCGCTGAAAGGCCGACTGAAGTCGGCCTCACTCATCGTCGGGCTCGTCCGTCTTCTTCTTGCCTTCAGTTCCTTCTGATGCTCGGCGTTCCTGAACGCGAGGCGCGCGCCGGCATGCTGCAAGGCGGTGCGCAGCGTTTTCGGCGAGCTCGGGATCGTCGTGTGAGATGCCTCGGCGAGCGCTGAGAACTTCTGCTCGATGCGCGCGAACCGCGCCTCGTACGCTCGAACTCCTTGTTCTGCTTCATGTCGCGCCGCAGCAGGCCGACCTTCATCGACGAAGTCGGTGAGGAGCTTGGCCGTCTCCGAATCCATCGCTGATTCTAGCTCGCTGATTGGCAGAGGCCGACCTTCATGTCGGCCGTTCACTCGAACTCGACCAGCGGGACGCCCGGCTGCACCAGCTCGCCGACTCGGCACGCGATCGCTCGCACGCGCCCATCGCGCGGGGCGGTGATGGCGAGCTCCATCTTCATCGCCTCGAGGACGACGAGCACGTCGCCGGCGGTGACCGCCTGGCCCGGAGTGACGTTGATGGCCACGACAGTGGCGGGCATCGGCGCGGCCAGCGCGGCCTGGTCCTGGTGTCCGCGCGCGCGGACGTCCCGGCGTCCGCCTCGATGACATAGACGCGGCCGCGGAGAAACACCCACGTCTCGCCGCCACGGCGCACACCATAGGCAATGACGCGGCTTGATTCGGTAACGACTTCATAGCGGCCGCCGCCAAGTGGCGTTCACCTTCACAGGCGCGTGTCCCGCAGCGCTGCCCACGGATCGTGTGCGACCGAGGTCTGCCCGCCGTGTGGCGTCTCCGCGATCGCGGCTCGCGACGGCGAGAGCGTCGGCCGGAGGTTCGACGGTCAGTCGAGCGCGAAGCGCGTCGCCTTCGGCATCGAGGAATTGCGTATCGATCGCGCCGGCGATGAACCGTGGGTGACTCAGCAGCTCCAGCAGCAGCGGCGTGTTGGTCCGGATGCCGAGGATCGGAAACGCTTCAAGGGCGGCGATGCGCACGGCGTCGCGCGGCGTCTCGCGTCTCGCCGTACGCGATCAGCTTGGCGATGAGCGGGTCGTAGTGGACGCTGACCTCGTCGCCTTCGATGAAGCCGGAATCGACGCGGATGCCGGGCATCGCCGGCTCGCGGTACAGCGAGCAGCGAACCGGCCTGCGGGAGATATCCGCGAAGCGGGTCCTCGGCGTAGATGCGCAGCTCGATGGCGTGCCCGCGCTGCGAGAGCTCCTTCTGCGTCCATGGCAGCGGCTCGCCGGCGGCGATCCGGATCTGCGCCGCAACGAGATCGACGCCGACGACCTGCTCGGTGATCGGATGCTCGACCTGCAGCCGCGTGTTCATCTCGAGGAAGTAGAACGACGCCCGATCGCCGGTGCCCTCGAGGAGGAACTCGATCGTCCCGGCGTTGCGATAGCCGGCGGCGCGCGCGACCGCAACCGCGGCGTCGCCCATGCGCTGCCGCAGCGCCGGCGTCAGCGCCGGTGGACGGCGTCTCCTCGATGACCTTCTGGTGCCGCCGCTGAATCGAGCATTCGCGCTCGAAGAGATGAACGACGTGGCCCTGGGCGTCGGCGAGAATCTGGAACTCGACGTGGCGGGGGCTGTCGATGAGCCGCTCGATGTAGAGCGTTCCGTCGCCGAACGCCGCAAGCGCTTCGCGACGTGCCTGCGGGATTGCGGTAGCGAGGTCCGCCTCGTCCCGCACGGCCTTCATCCCGATTCCGCCGCCGCCTTCCGACGGCTTGAGGAGGAGCGGGAATCCGACCCGACGCGCGGCGTCGGCGATGGCGGCGTCGCTCTGCTCGCGCGGCGTTTCGCCCGGCACCACCGGCGCGCCGGCCTTTCGCGCCAGCTCCCGCGCCGCCACCTTCGAGCCCATCGTCGCGATGACGTCCGCGGGCGGGCCGATGAAGGTGAGGCCATTGGCCGCGCACGCCGCCGCGAAGTCCTGGTTCTCGGACAGGAAACCGTAGCCGGGATGAACGGCGTCAGCGCCGGACGGACTTCGCGGCCGCGATGATCGCGTCGATGGAGAGGTAGCTTTCGGCGGCTGGCGCCGGGCCGATGCGGATCGCGTGATTCGCCAGCGCGACATGCAGCGCGCGCGCGTCGGCGTCCGAGTAGACGGCGACCGACTCGATCCCAGCTCGCGGCACGCGCGGATGACCCGAACGGCAATCTCGCCGCGGTTGGCGATCAGGATTCGTTTGAAGAGTCCCATCTGGGGAAGAAGTTGACGGCGTTAGGACGGTGGACGAGTTCAGGTATGTCAGCGAAGCGATCCCGCTCCTCGGCGCGGAAAAATCGCGCTTCCGGCCGTCGATGAAGGCACACGTTTATCTTCCTTGCTGTTTGCGTCGCTGTCGCCAGGAGGTGAGCCTCCATCGCGATTTTACAGGCTTCGGTGATCGCGCCGCCTCGAGGGATCGCTTCACTGACACACCTGAACTCGTCTGGGCGACATCGTCGAAACTCTAACGCACGGGTTCACGGGTGTCGGAAATGGAGTCAGTTGTCGAACATGCGCGCTAAACGACTAGTTTTCCGAGGGCCGCTCGATGGAGTCGATGACGAGCACTTCAAAGGGCGCCCGGCGCGATTCGAGCTTGATGCCGAGTTGCTCCTCCAATGCCACGGGCAGAGAAGAGTATCGAGGGTCAGTGGCGGCGGCTGTTGTCGGTTCTAACATCAACGGCCGCGAGGTTACGGTATACAGGAAGCTGCCTTTCAGCCTCCCTTCCTGCTCTCGCGTCAATTTGAAACATGTCCTGCCGCATCCAGTCAGGCCCACCAATGATTTGGTATGACCACCTAAGGTCGTAAGCGAATGTCAGCAGTGACTCCACGGTGATGTGGGAAGAGTTGAATACTCCACCCGGCCTAACGCGAGGCCCGGCTGTGGCCGCACTGGCAGATGAATGCGGCACAGTCTGAGGCTTGATCGAGGCGACCTCAAACGTGGGCTTCGACTGCGCTGCGACCACCGTCCAACCAAGCAGCACCGCAGCAATCCATACGGCAACTATCCGACTCACCAGCTCCTCTGTGCCGAGTATACGACGCCGGTCTCTGCACGCATTCAAACTGCCCATTACCCTGGACACTCGTGAACCCCTGCCGCTGGAGTTCCGCACGGCTTGCTCAGGAGTTCAGGTAGGTCAGCGAGGGCGACCCTCGAGGCGGCGCGATCAGCGAAGTCCGTAAAATCGCGCTGGAGGCTCACCACCTGGATTCTGGCGAAAGAGATCACATCCGGAAGATGCCGAACTTCGGCGGCGGGATCGGCGCGTTGAACGCGGCGGAGATCCCCAGGGCCAGCGCGTCGCGTGTGCGCGCCGGATCGAGGATGCCGTCGTCCCAGAGGCGAGCGGTGGAGTAGTAGGGTGATCCTTCGTGGTCGTACTTCTCGAGGATCGGCCGGCGGATCTGTTCCTCGTCCTCGGCGCTCAGTTCTTTCCCGTCGCGTGACAGCTGCTCCCGCTTCACCGTGGCCAGCACCGACGCCGCCTGTTCGCCGCCCATGACCGAGATGCGCGCGTTCGGCCACATCCAGAGCAGGCGAGGGTCGTAGGCGCGGCCGCACATGCCGTAGTTGCCCGCGCCAAAGGACCCGCCGATCACCACCGTGAACTTCGGGACGACCGAATTGGCGACGGCATGGACCATCTTCGCGCCGTCCTTGGCGATGCCGCCGCGCTCGTACTGCCGCCCGACCATGAAGCCGGTGATGTTCTGCAGGAACACCAGCGGCACACCGCGCATATTGCACAGCTCGATGAAGTGGGTCGCCTTGAGCGCCGACTCGGAGAAGAGCACGCCGTTGTTCGCGATGATGCCGACCAGGAACCCGTGCAGGCGCGCAAAGCCGGTGACGATCGTCGGGGCATAGCGCTGCTTGAACTCGTCGAAGCGCGACCCGTCGACGAGTCGCGCCACGATCTCGCGAACGTCGTAGGGCTTCCTGACGTCGGCGCTGACGATGCCGTAGATCTCGGAGGGGTCGTAGGCGGGATCCTCCGGAGCCGCCACGTCGGCGGGCATCGTCTTGACCCGATTCAACGTCGAGAGGATCGTCCTCGCCAGGCGCAGCGCATGCTCGTCGTCTTCCGCGAAGTAGTCCGCGACTCCGGAGAGGCGCGTGTGGACGTCCGCACCGCCGAGCTCTTCCGCGGTCACCTCTTCGCCCGTCGCGGCTTTCACCAGCGGTGGGCCGCCAAGGAAGATCGTCCCGGTGCCTTTGACGATGATCGTTTCGTCGGACATCGCCGGCACGTAGGCGCCGCCGGCGGTGCACGAGCCCATCACGACGGCAATCTGTGGGATGGCTTCCGCGGACATCCGCGCCTGGTTGAAGAAGATCCGGCCGAAGTGGTCCTTGTCGGGGAAGACCTCCGCCTGCAGCGGCAGGAACGCGCCGCCGGAGTCGACCAGGTAGACGCAGGGCAGCCGGTTTTCGAGCGCGATCTGCTGCGCGCGCAGGTGCTTCTTGACGGTGATGGGGTAGTAGGTCCCGCCCTTGACCGTGGCGTCGTTGCCGACGATGAGCACCTCACGGCCGGAGACGCGTCCGATGCCGGTGACGAGGCCCGCGGCCGGCGCCTCGCCGTCGTACATGTCGGCGGCGGCAAGCGCTGACAGCTCGAGGAACGGCGATCCGGGGTCGAGCAGCTTATCGATTCGCTCGCGGACCGGCAGCTTGCCCTGGCTGCGGTGCCGCTGCGAGGTACCGCTCGCCGCCGCCTTGCCGGGCCGCGTCCGTGCGGGCCTTCAGCTCCGCCACCAGCTGCGTCATCCGCTCGCGGTTCTTCTGAAACTCAGGCGAATCGGGTCGAACGCGCGTTTCGAGACGGTCCATCGGGCGGCGCCGCGATTATGGCTTCTTCCGCCTGAAGGCGGAAGCCGCCTAGCGCCGAGAGCAGGCGGAGCTGCCCGCCGAGCCAGTCACGAACTGTCGGCGAAGGCGAGTATCAAAAATTTACAGTCTGTCCGTTTCCAGGTCGATCCGGGCAGATCTGTATTGAATACAAACGGGTGTGGTAGGTTATCTCCGCTCCGCAGACAGGACCTATGGCATCGACGCCCTCGACCCAACCGAAACGCCGCCGCCGAGTTCTCGCAATTGACGATGAGCCAGCGATGACCGAGTGGCTAAAGATGGTCATCGAAGCTGAGGGGTATGAGGTTCGGACCGCTCTGATCGGCACCCGCGGCGAAGAGATCTTCAAGCAGTGGCGGCCCGACGTGGTCGTGACCGATCTGATGCTGCCGGACCTGGACGGTATCCAGCTCCTGCGGCGGCTCAAGGAAATCGACCCTGCGCCCGAGATCGTCGTCATCAGCGGCCAGGGAACGATCTCCCGCGCGGTCGAGGCGGGTCAGGCGGGCGCGTTCTACTTCCTCGAGAAGCCGGTCAGCCAGGACGGCCTGCTGGACATGCTGCGCAAGGCGATCGACCGGACGCAGGAGCGCGCCGAGCACCAGCAGCTCAAGGAACAGATTCGCGGCCAGTACAGCTTCGCCAACATCGTCGGTCAGAGCAAGAAGATGAAGGACCTCTTCGAGCTGATCGAGAGCGTGGCGGCGAGCGACGCGAACATCCTGATCCAGGGCGAGAACGGCACCGGCAAGGAGCTGATCGCCAACGCGATTCACTACAACTCCAATCGCGTCAAGGGCCCGTTCATCAAGATCAACTGCGCGGCGATCCCCAAGGAGCTGATCGAGAGCGAGCTGTTCGGCTACAAGAAGGGCGCGTTTACCGGCGCCAACACCGACAAGATCGGCCTGTTCGAGATGGCCGAAGGCGGATCGCTCCTGCTCGACGAGATCGGCGAGATGCCGCCGTACCTGCAGACGAAGCTGCTGCGCGTGCTCCAGGAGCGCGAGTACCGTCCGATCGGCAGCGATCGGCTGGTGCATGTGGACTTCCGGCTGATCTGCGCGACGAACATCGATCTCGACGTCAGCGCTGCGCGAAGGCAAGCTGCGCGAGGATCTGTATTTCCGCATCAACACCATCACGCTGCGCGTGCCGCCGATGCGCGAGCGGAGCGAGGACATCCCGCTGCTCTGCAACCACTTCCTGTCGAAGTTCAACCAGCGGTACCAGAAGAACGTCGCGGTCGATTTCACCCGGCCGCCTACCATCTGCTGATTCGCAACCGGTGGCCGGGCAACGTCCGCGAGCTGGAGAACGCCATCGAGCGGGCCGTGCTGGTCAGCAAGACGGGCGAGATCACTGCCGAACGACCTGCCGGAGCCGATCCGCGAGGAGGGGAGCCCGGCCCAGGAGTTCACCATTCCGCCGCATCGCACGCTCGCCGAGATCGAGAAGATGGCGATCGTGCAGACGCTGCAGCGAACGAACTGGAACAAGCAGGAAGCCGCGCAGATCCTCGGGCTGTATCGGCCAACGCTCTACAGCAAGATGAAGAAGCACGAGATCATCGATCAGCGGGCTCAGCAGAGGGCGGCGGCGGCTCAAGCCGCCGAGACGAAGGCCTAAGGTCGAAGGCCTCATCACCTCCTCCGGACCAGCTTCGGCCTTGGCCCTTCGAGCCTCAGCCTGGTTGTGGCACTCATTTTGGAAGTAGCCACGCTGCACAGGAGGACGTGTGAACGACCGAACGGCAGTAACAGCAGGAGCGTTGGTAGGCGCGGTTGTCGGGGCCGCGGCGAGCTATCTCTTCTTTACCGGTCGCGGGCGCGAGCTGCGCGATCGCATCCAGCCGGCCATCGACGACCTGCAGCGCGAGTTCGGGCGCTTCCAGGGAACGTTCGAGCAGGTCGGGCGGATGGCGAGCGAAGGCGCGCGTGCGTTGCAGGAGTTCAGCTCAGCGCGTTCGCAGTTTCCCGGCAGTGGGACGTCGCATTGACGAGATCAGTATTGAATCGAACAGGGGAGGAGCAACAGATGGCGGACTATGACAACGAAGGCAGCGGCAGTGGCAATGGCAACGGCTTCATGATGGGCTTGCTGGCCGGCACCGTGATCGGCGCAGGTCTGGGAATGCTGCTGGCGCCAAAGGCGGGCAGCGAACTGCGCGGCGCCATTGGCGAGCAGGCGAAAAACCTCGGCAACAAGGCGTCGGAGCAGTATCGCCGCGCCGCCGACTCCGCCAGCGGCTGGGCTGAGAAGGGAAAAGAGTTCGTCAGCCAGGCACGCGAGGCGGTCTCGCGCGGTGTCGAAGAAACGCGCGGCTATGCGGGCGGGACGACCGGCAGCAGCACGCCGGGCGGCAACTCCGGCAGCACCTGGAGCGGCAGCTCGGGCAGCGGCGTCAGCTCGTTCGGCGGCGATCGCGGAACGACCGGCTCGGGCGGCAGCTTCGGCGAGTCGTAGAGTCTGACGTCGCAATTCGCGAGGCCCAGCCTCCCAGAGCCTCGGCGTTGGCGGGTCGGAGGTTGGAGGTCCGCGCCACGGTCTGTTGCGTAATAATCCCAGCGCGTGACGCCGGAGCGAATCGTACGGCGCCTGCGGGCGGAGCTTCGGTTGTCGGGCGTGGCCGCCTGGCGCGGCGTCGTTGAGCTGGTCAACAGCAACGACGTCACGCATGCCGCGTCGATTGCGTACTACGCGTTGCTGTCGCTCTTTCCATTCCTGCTGCTGGTCTTCTCGCTGCTCGGTTCGCTGACCGACAACGAAGAGGATCGGCTCGCCGTTCTGACCTTCGTCTTCCGCTATTTCCCCACCCAGCTCGATTTCGTCAGCAACCAGCTGCGCGCGCTGAGCGAGACCAGCGTGCGGCTTGGCGTGGCCGGCGGGCTGGCGCTGATCTGGGCATCGCTGGGCGTCTTCGGCGCGATCACCAGCGCGGTGAACGAGGCGTGGGGCGTCGAGAAAAACCGGAGCTTCTGGAAGCACCGCATGGTGTCGTTCCTGATGCTGGTCGCAGCCGGCGGGGTCATGATCGTCGCGCTGCTGCTGGTCAGCGCAGTCGCGGTGGCACAGGGATCGAGCTTCGGGATCATGCTCAGCCGCTTCCACTGGCTGGCCGTCCTGCAGACGCTGACCCTCGACTACCTGGCTACGGCGCTGCTCATCGTCGGCGTCGGGCTCATCTTTTACTTCCTCCCCAACGCGAAGACCCGCTTTCGCGACGTCTGGGTTGGTGCGGCGCTGACCGGAGTGCTCTGGCGCCTCGCGTTCAACGGGTTTGCGTGGTACATCGCCCGCAACAAGAGCATGACGATGATCCACGGCTCGATCGCGGCCGTGGTGGTGTTCCTGCTGTGGGTGTACGTCTCGTCGATCATCCTGATGTACGGCGTGGAGTTCACGGCGGCGTACGCCCGGCTGCGGCGCAGACGTCCGGACGACATGCCGGCGGCGCCGTCCCGCCAGGGTGTGATGACTCGCAGATAATCGAACTGTGCCCAATCGTCTCGCCTCCGAGAGCAAGTCCCTATCTTCTCCAGCACAAAGACAACCCGGTCGACTGGCACCCGTGGGGTGACGAGGCGTTTGCCCGCGCCCGCGCGCGAGGACAAGCCGATCTTCCTCTCAATCGGCTATTCGACCTGTCACTGGTGCCACGTCATGGAGCACGAGAGCTTCGAGGACGCGAGTCTCGCGGAGCTGTTGAACCAGCACTTCGTCTCCATCAAGGTCGATCGGGAGGAGCGGCCGGACGTGGACCGCGTCTACATGACGTTCGTGCAGGCGACGACGGGATCGGGCGGGTGGCCGATGAGCGTGTGGCTCACGCCGTCGCTGCAGCCGTTCTACGGCGGCACCTACTTTCCGCCGACCGGCCGATGGGGCAAGCCCGGGTTTGCCGACGTGCTCCAGGAGATTGCGCGCGTCTGGCGGGAAGAGCGCGACAAGGTCATGCAATCCGCCGCGAACATCGTCGAGCGGCTGCGCTCGTTCGGGGCGCAGCGCGGCGGGTGGAGACGTGCCGCCGCCGGCCGTGCTCGAGCGCGCCACGGCGGAGTTTGCGGCGGCGTTCGACGCGCGGCGCGGCGGGTTCGGCAAGGAGCCGAAGTTTCCGCGGCCGAGTGAGCTGCTCTTTCTCCTGCGGGAGCATGCGCGGACGGGGCGCGCAGGCGCCGCAGATGCCCGCGCGACATGGCGCTCGTCACCCTGCGCGCGATGGCGCTTGGCGGCATGCGCGACCACATCGGCGGCGGGTTCCATCGCTACTCCGTGGACGGCGACTGGCGGGTGCCGCACTTCGAAAAGATGCTCTACGACCAGGCGCAGCTCGTGCTGGCGTATGCCGAAGCGGCCCAGGTGACGCAGGACAGGTTCTTCGCGGATGTGGCGGTGGACACGCTGGCCTACGTGCGGCGCGACCTCACCGACAAGGAAGGCGGGTTCTACTCGGCGGAGGATGCCGACAGCATTCCGCCTGAGCAGGCCGGCGATCCGGGCGCGCACAAGATGGAGGGCGCGTTCTACATCTGGACGGATCAGGAAATACGAGACGTGCTTGGAGTGGATGCCGACATCTTCTGCAAGCGTTTCGGCGTCCAGCCCGGCGGCAACGCTCCGTTCGACCCGCAGAACGAGTTCGCGAACAAGAACCTGCTCTACACGGCGCGACCGCTTGCGGATGTGACGCGAGAACGCCAGCATGTCGGCGCTCGAAGTCTTCGAGGTGCTGGAGCGCGCGCGTCGCGCGCTGTTCGAGCGGCGCTCGACGCGGCCGCGGCCGCATCTCGACGACAAGGTCCTGACCGCCTGGAACGGGCTGATGATTGCCGCGTTCGCCCGGGTCGCGCGACTCATCCCGGGCGCCGAGGATGTCCTGGACGATGCGACGCGCGCGGCGCGCTTTCTCCGGAGGCACCTGTGGGACCCGCGATCGGCGCACGCTGCTTCGCAGATATCGCCAGGGGGACGCCGGCGTTGACGGATACGCCGAGGACTACGCGTATCTGATCTTTGGACTGCTCGAGCTGTTCCAGGCGGGCGGTGATCCCGAGTGGCTCGAGTGGGCGCTGCAGCTTCAGGAGCGGCAGGACGCGTTGTTCTGGGACGCCGTGGATGGCGGCTGGTTCAGCACCACAGGCAGGGATCCGTCGGTCCTGCTGCGTCTGAAGGAGGACTACGACGGCGCCGAGCCGGCCGCAAGCTCAGTCTCCGTGCTCAATCTGCTGACGCTGGCGCATCTGTTCGTCCGATGGATGACGCGGTTTGACGAGCAGATCCGCCAGACGCTCGGCGGCCTTCGCGTCGCGCGCCGGGCAGATGGGCCGTTCCGTGCCGATGATGCTGGCCGCGCTCTCCACCTATCACGCCGGCGTGCCGCAAGTCGTCATCGTCGGTGAGCCGCAGGCGGAGGAGACGCTCGCGCTGCGGAGCGTGCTGCAGGAGGTCTACCTCCCGACGGCGATCGTGGTGCCCGTCCTGCCGCAGCACCGCGAGGCGCTGGCGCGGCTGCTGCCGTGGGCGGCCAGCATGCGGGCTGTTGATGGCCGCGCGACTGCGTACGTCTGCCGCGACTTCGCCTGCCAGTCGCCGGCGACGACAGTGAGCGACAGCTGCGAAGTACGCCTGCGAGCGGACGGTCCATGACTCATTTTGCATTTCGAATTTTGCATTCTGAATTACAGTGATCACAGCAGATGGATATTCAGCTCGACATCTGGCTTCGCGGCGACAATCACGCCACCACCGAGGTGATCGCGCCCGTTGACCGCGAGCCGCGCGCCTGGACCGAAGAGGACGTGGCGGCTGTGCTGGCCGCAATGCTGCGGGCGCTCGACCGCGCGAAGAACCCGGATACCGATCCCGATCGTGCCGTTGCCCTTCGCGGTTTCAGCTGGATCGTCAACCCGTTCGAGACGGGCGGCGTCGTGATCGCGCTCGAGATGACGCTCGGCGCCGTGGTCGCGGGCCCGTTCGATATCAGCGAGGGCGATCTGAGCGGCCTCATCGCGCGCGCCATGGCCGCCGACCGCGAGACCGTGCAGAGTCGGTACGATTCACTGACGGGACGCGTTGTAGGGGAGTGGAGTAGGGGCTCGTTGATCGAGTTGAGTCAGGGCGCCCCTTTCAGGGGTGCCTTCGGTTAGTGACCACAGCCGGCGGCGGTAACCGCCGGCTGCAGTCGGTCAGAAAACTCGCGGGACGTTCTCCCTTCGACGAAGTCGAAGGCTGGTATGAGGGTGTCGCCGCGAAGAAGGCGACGGACGTCCAACTGTCTTGCTGACGGAATCCAGCATATCGCCAAACGACGGTTCCTCATAGGTGGCCTAAATACCTGAATAATAAGGCTTGTTATGGCTATTGACTTCAGTGATAAATACCGTTTGAGGCCGCCCAACCGCAATGGCGTCCCCGGTGTCAAAAGCTCCAAATGACCGCCACATTGATACCCGCACTTCTGATCGCGGCTGCCGCGGGCGTCGCCGCGCAGTCCCCGGCTCCGACGACGCCCGTCGCACCCGCGTTCGAGGTCGCGTCGGTCAGGCCGAGCGCGCCTTCTACCGGCGGCCCGATGTTCATGGATTACGGTCCACGTGCGGGCGGGCGCTGGCTCTCGCAGAACGCGCCGTTCATCGTGATCCTGCGCGCCGCCTACCCGGCCTTCTCGCTGCCCGGCCAGATCGCCGGTGGCCCGGAATGGGTGCATACCGTGCGTTTCGACATCAACGCCAGGGCGGCGGGAGACCCGCCTCGCGACGTGATCACGACATGCTCAAACGGCTCCTGGCCGACCGCTTCAAGCTGAAGGTGCATAGCGAACAGCGCGAGATGGACGTGTACGCGCTCGTGCTGGCCGCGGGCGGACGGGCGACTCGGTCCCGGCCTGCGGAAGCCTTCGGTTGATTGCGAAGCGGTCGAGGCCGAGCGCAAGAAGTCAATCGCCGCCGGCACGCCGCCGACGCCGGCGCGGCCACCGCTCCGAAGCCAGGCTGAGCGGCCGCAGTGCGGGATGCTGTCGAGCTCCATGAACGGCGTCCAGCGACGTCTGCCACCGGCGGCACTGCGATCAGCGCAGTCGGCATTGCCCATTCAAACGACCGTCGGCCGTCCGGTGCTCGATTGCACGGGCCTGACCGGCCGTGTTCGATGTCGAGTTGCAGTTTGCCGGCACCGCCAGCGACGTCAGTGCGGATCCGCCGAGACGCGCCCGCCTCGGTGTTCACCGCGGTTCAGGAGCAGCTCGGGCTGAGGCTGGAACCGCGAAAGAGAAAATGGACGTGCTTGTCATCGACCAGGTGGAGATGCCGACGCCGAACTGACGGTCGCATCGATCCTCACTCGCACGGACGCGTGCACGTTGTAGGATTCACGCGCGGGTCTCGAAGAAGACGCAGGAGGCGTGATGCGGAGAGTGTTGGTTGGTCTCATTGCCGCCGTGATGGTCGCCGTCGTTGGTCTGGAGGCGCAGCAGCAGCGCGAGCAGAGCCCGGAAGGCACCGCTTCCACGCAGGTGAACGGCCGATGGATCGACATCGTCCACGGCAACCGATCCTGCGCGGGCGCACGAACGTATTCGGCTCGGGCGCCGACTACGGAAAGACGCTGTTCGACGGCGGCACCGTGTGGCGCGCCGGCGCGAACATGTCCACGCGACTGCGCAACCAGATGCCGCTCGAGATCGGCGGCAAGCGTGTCCCGGCCGGCGAGCTGGTGATGGTGATCGACCTGAAGAGCGAGAAGGACTGGACGTTCGTCCTGACGAAACAGTCGTACGCGCTGAACTTCGACCCCGCAGAACACCAAGGACCTGTACGGCGCCTACAACTATCGTCCTGACAAAGACGTGGCACGCGCGCCGATGACGGTGGAGCGGCTGCCTTACAGCGTCGATCAGTTGATGTGGTGGTTCACCGACGTGACACCCACGGGCGGGACGATGCGGGTGGCGTGGGAGCGGATGATGGCGTCGGTCCCGTTCAGATCCTGCCCGCGAGAAGCTCAATGCCCATGTAGTGTCCGCCTTTAGGCGGACCTTTCTGCGACACAGGGTCGAGCGGGTGCATTCTGAACCGGTGCTCCGTTCGTCGGCGTGGAAAAACGAGCTCTCCACATTGCTTCAGCGATCCGCGCAGCTCCGGGAGCTGCGCGGCGGTCACGTTTTGAGCTCGTTTTAGAGTCTTTGCTGATCACGCCGCCTCAAGTCGCACCTCTCAGAACGCACCGGCTCGACCCTGTGTATTCGTCGTGTCCGCCTTTAGACGGACCTGCCGACCGTCCATCCACGTAGTTGATTGTTGGTAGTTGGTAGTTGTTGGTTCGTCCACGCGCGCTACGGCAGGAGACGTTGAACGGACGAGCACGCCAGGATGCTGCATGGACCCCGGCGTGCGTTTCGGTAAGCGCTTCGCGTCCTCAGCGATTCGGCTGGAGGTTATTCCTGTAGATGAAGCTCGCAACCTCACGCCCGAGTTGAACGCCGAAGTCCTGATCAAAGCGGAAGTGCATGCCCCCATAGATGCGCGCGTCATCGATGTCGTCGCCGATCTCGTTCAACCTCGTGTACTGCAGTGTCGTCGGGCCGATTACGGGGATGGTGGCGGACAGCGTGATGGCGTGTCCCGCACCTCCGTAGATCCGCCGGATCGTTTCGATCGCGGCGTTGCTGCCGCTGGCGTGATTCGAGGGATAGCTTGGGAAACAGGGCGTCACCAGAAATGCCGTCCACGACGGGTCTTCAGTCGTCCCGGAGTTACCATCCGTATGGCCCAGCCTGATCGCATGGTACGGGCGCCAGAAGTTGTAGTGGTACTTTGTCTTGAACGATGCGATCAGGGCGTCGTTGGTGGCCATGCTGATCAAGGCGAGGTTCCGCGCATTTTCGGAGAGCGAATGACCCTGCGCCGCGGCAAGCTGCCTCGCCACCATGTGAAACAGAAAGGTCGGCGACAGGGCGGCATAAAACCGTGCGACCGTTTCGCGATCAGCCGGACGCTGCTGCGTGGTGCTCGAAGTGGCGCCAACCGCCTTCACTTCGTTGTAATCCCTGGCGTACCTGTTGCTCGTGAGCGCTGGCGGCGGCTCAGGCCGGAACGGCTCGTACCAGTGACCGGTCGGGGTAGAGGGACGCCGAAGGGCGTGACGTCACCCCAATTGAACAGGATTCCTCCGAGCGGCACTCCGCCGGGGGTTGTCGGACACCCAGGTGTCATGTCCCACTCGCCCGGATCAAGACCAAGCGCAGGCAGAACGTTCGTAGCCGGACTGGATCCGTCGCCGAGGCGTATCGTCGTGAGCCAGAGTGCCGCCGCCTCGCCGACCGCCATTCCATTGGTTTTTGCCGCACCATCCGGAATGAGCCCGAGTGTTGCATTGCGGTCGGCCGTCAGTGCGAGCGCCGTCGCATCGTTGCCGCCAAAGTAGTGGAACAGCACACGAAATGCGGCTTGAATCGCCGCTGCCTCCACAGAGGCGCCAGGGGTTGCGGGAAACGGATGCCCGGTTGGCGCCGTCGCTGATCCAAGGTAGCGCTGATAGTCGCCGGTAATGGCGTTGACCGCCTCGAAGACCGCGAGCTGCACGATAGCGGCAAAGCGGGCCTGGACGAAGGGACTGAGCGCCGGGGTCTGCGAGGTCAAGGTCCGCACGGCGACCTCGTTCCAACGCAGGACGACGTCGGCTCGTGCCGGCGTCGCGTTGACCAGCAGCAGCCCCGTCAGGGCCACTGCGCAGACAGCGCGTGTAAGTGGGGATGTCATAGGTCGCTCCTTAAGCTGGTGGCCGGGATTTGGCTAGTCCTCACTGATATAACGTTTGAGAAGACCGAACCGGACAAGAGTCGGTAGCCCCCGCGAGACTTGAACGCGCGATCTGGTCACGCTGCCAGCCTTCTGTCAATGGATCGCGAGAGCCATATCCCTGCTCGTCTACCAGCTCCCACGCACGCGTTCGCACGACGTCGGAATGCTTTGCGCAGCTACCCGGCTTCGGAGAGAATTTCCAGGGATGACGAAGCCGCTGCCCAGCACCACGCCGGACAGGCTAATACCCCCGCGAGCTTCGGCCCCGGGACCACGACGACGCTTGCTTCGCTGCGCCGAAGCTTCGCAGTCGTCGTGGCCGCCGGAGCCGATCGCGGGGCGCGCGCGCTCCGCGCGCAACGCTCGCATCGTGGCGCGCAGGCTGTGCTCGCCGATTTGCTTACGAGGGCTCTGGAACACCGTTCTCAGGAGCCGGTGTAGTTCGCCGGGCGCTTCTCGAGGAAGGACTTGGGGCCTTCCTTGGCGTCGTTGGAGGAGAACACCGCCGCGCCGACCTTGGCGTCCGTCGCCCAGGCGTCGTTCTCGTGCAGGCCCTCGGTGTCGCGGATGGTCTTGAGGATCGCCTGGACGGCGAGCGGGCCGTTGGCCGCGATCAGGTCGGCGATCTCGTGCGCCTTGGCCAGCGCCTGGCCGTCGGGGACGACGTGCCCGATCAGGCCGATCTCCTTGGCCTCGGCGGCCAGGATCGGCCGTCCGGTGAGCAGCAGCTCGGCGGCGATCGTGTAGGGGATCTGCCGGGGGAGCCGCACCGCGGACCCGCCCATCGGGTAGAGCGACCAGCGTGCCTCCGCGACGCCGAACTTGGCCGACTCGCCGGCCACCCGGATGTCCGTGCCCTGGAGGATCTCGGTGCCGCCGGCGATCGCCGGCCCCTCGACGGCCGCGATCAGCGGCTTGGTCAGCCGGAAGCCCTTGAGCAGCGGCTTGATGATCGTCGGGTCGTAGGAGCCGTCCTCGAACGCCTCGCTCGGCGGCTTCTTGTCGGCCGCCTTGAGGTCCATGCCTGCGCAGAAGTAGCCGCCGGCGCCGGTGAGGATGCAGACCCGGATCTCCGGGTCCTCGTTCACCCGGTCCCAGGCGTCGGACATGATCGCGAGCATCTCGCCGGACAGCGCGTTGCGCGCCTCCGGACGGTTCATCGTGACGACCAGCTTGTGCCCGACCTGCTCGACGAGGCAGTGCGGCGGCGTCTCGGTGGAGGTCTCGGGGGCGGCATCCGTGCTGGTCACAGGGGCAGCGTAGTCAAAAACGAGAACGTGTTCTAGTCTTGCGGCCGTGGCTGTGAACATCGCCGATCTCTTCGAGCACGCCGTCGACGCGGCCCCGGACAACCTCGCGGTGAAGGTGGGTGACCGCGCCGCGACGTACGCCGAGCTGGAGCGCGAGAGCAACAAGCTCGCCCACTACCTGATCGCCCAGGGGGTCAAGCCCGGCGACCACGTCGCGCTCTACGCCAAGAACAGCGTCGAGCACGTGATCGGCCTGCTCGCGACCCTCAAGGTCCGGGCGGTGACGATCAACGTCAACTACCGCTACGTCGAGGCGGAGCTCAACTACCTCTTCGACAACGCCGACGTCGTGGCGCTCCTGTTCGAGCGCACCTACGCCGATCTCGTCGCCAAGTGCGCACCCAAGCACGCCAAGCTCAAGACGCTCGTCTCGCTGCCGGACGTCCTGGACCCGGACAACGCGGACGACATCGCGTCCTTCGGCGGCGTCACCCTCGAGGAGGCGACCGCCGGCCAGAGCGCCGACCGCGACTTCGAGGAGCGCAGCGCCGACGACATCCACATCATCTACACCGGTGGCACCACGGGCTTCCCCAAGGGCGTCATGTGGCGCCACGAGGACTTCTGGCGCACGCTCGGCGGCGGCATCGACTTCTACACGGGCGAGCCGCTGGAGGAGTACGACCAGTCGAAGCAGGCCAACGACCCGCGGATGACCACCTTCCCGCTCAGCCCGCTGATGCACGGCGGCGCGCAGGCCGGCCTGCTGATGCACCTGTTCGCCGGGCACCTGACGATCCTCGAGCCCAAGTTCGACCCGCAGCGGACCTGGGAGATCATCGACAAGGAGAAGGTCCAGCTCATCTTCATGACCGGCGACGCGATGGCGCTGCCGCTCATCGACGAGTACGACCGCAAGGCCGCGACCGGCACGCCGTACGACGGCTCCAGCCTGTTCGCGATCTCCAGCAGCGCCGCGATCTTCAGCCCGCCGGTGAAGAAGCGGTGGATGGACGTCTTCACCAACGCGGTCTTCACCGACTCGATCGGCGCCACCGAGACCGGGTTCACGGGCATGGGCATGCAGGACAAGAACGCCATCAGCACCGACGGCCCGGTGGTGGCGCTCGGCCCCAGCTCCGTGGTGCTGGACGACGACAACCAGCCGATCGACCCGAGCAACGTCGGCGCCATCGGCCGGCTCGCCCGCGGCGGGTCGGTGCCGGTCGGCTACTACAAGGACCCCGAGAAGTCCGCGAAGACCTTCATCGAGGTCAACGGCGCCCGCTTCTCGGTCCCCGGCGACAACGCCCGGATCGAGGCCGACGGCAAGGTCACGCTGCTCGGCCGCGGCTCCAACTGCGTCAACACCGGCGGCGAGAAGGTCTACCCCGAGGAGGTGGAGATGGCGATCAAGAACCACCCCTCCGTCTACGACACCCTCGTGGTGGGCATCCCCGACGAGAAGTACGGCCAGGCGGTGGCCGCCGTCGTCTCGATCCGCGAGGGCACCACGCTGGAGCTCGAGGAGCTGCGGACGTTCCTGCGCGACCACTTCTCCGGCTACAAGCTGCCGCGCTCGCTGACCATCGTCGACGAGGTCCCGCGCAACGCCACCGGCAAGGCGCAGTACCCCGCCGCTAAGCAGATCGCCCTCGAAGCCAGGGAGCACCGCCTGATGCGCACGCCGCTGTGCGAGGAGTTCGGGATCGAGTACCCGATCTTCGCGTTCACCCCGTCCGAGCACGTCGCGGCCGCGGTGTCGCGGGCCGGCGGCCTGGGCGTGCTCGGGTGCGTGCGCTTCAACGACACCGAGGAGCTCGAGCGGGTCCTGACCTGGCTCGACGACAACACCGACGGCAAGCCCTACGGCGTCGACATCGTGATGCCGATGAAGATCCCCACCGAGGGGACGTCGGTCGACCTCGGCGCGATGATCCCCGAGGAGCACAAGAAGTTCGTCGACGAGACGCTGCTCAAGCTCGGCGTCCCGCCGCTGCCCGAGGGCGAGGGCCGCGAGGGCGTCCTCGGCTGGCTGCACTCGGTCGCCCGCTCGCACCTCGACGTCGCGCTCCAGCACCGGCCGGTGCTCATCGCCAACGCGCTCGGCTCGCCGCCGGTCGACGTGATCGAGAAGTGCCACGAGCACGGCATCAAGGTCGCCGCGCTGGCCGGCGCTGCCAAGCACGCGCTGTCGCACGTCACCAACGGCGTCGACATCATCATCGCCCAGGGCTACGAGGCCGGAGGCCACACCGGCGAGGTCGCCAGCATGGTCCTCACGCCGGACATCGTGGACGCGGTCGGCCCCGACGTACCCGTCCTCGGAGCCGGCGGCATCGGCTCGGGCCGCCAGGTCGCCGCCTCCCTCGCGCTCGGCGCGCAGGGCGTGTGGACCGGGTCGATCTGGCTCGGCACCGAGGAGTACCAGGGGATGGGCGCCAACAGCGAGGCCTGGACCACCGCGTTCACGCGGGCGACGTCCAGCGACACGGTGCGGACCCGCGTCTACACCGGCAAGCCCGCCCGGCTGCTCAAGACGAAGTGGACCGAGGCCTGGGCCGAGGAGGGTGCACCCGCCCCGCTGCCGATGCCGCTCCAGAACCTCCTCGTCGCCGAGGCGCACAACCGGATCAGCGCCTCCAACGACCCGGACGTCATCTCGATGCCCATCGGCCAGATCGTCGGCCGGATGAACGAGGTGCGCCCGGTCGCCGACGTCGTCGCGAGCCTCGTCTCCGAGTTCGAGGAGACCGTCAAGAGGCTCGACAGCA
>CAWCBC010000018.1:0-98959 GCA_963793705.1 uncultured Acidobacteriota bacterium
ATGTCGACGACCGGGCTCTCGCCGGTGACGGTCACCGTCTCCTGGATGTTGCCGAGCCGCATGGCCCCATCAATCGTCGCCGTGAACCCGGGCGAGACTTCAACGCCCTCGCGCCGCGAGGTGTTGAATCCGGAGAGCGTGAAGGTCACCACATAGGTGCCCGGCGGGAGATTGACGATGCGGTAGAGGCCTGCACCGTCGGTCGTCGCGGTCCGGACTTTCTCGATGAGCGCCGGACTCGAGACCTCCACGGTGACGCCCGGCAGGGCTGCACCCGACGGGTCCTTGGCGTTGCCGGCGATTGTCCCGAGCGCTTGTGCGCTGGCGTCCCGGCACAGCGCGATTCCGATGAGTACGACGAGCGTCGCACGCAGTACGCGTCGCATGGTTTCTCTCCCCCTCACACCGCGAACCAGCGCGGGTCGCCCGCGTCATGGCGGCGCCGAAACTCTGACAGGAATCACGTGAGGAATACGGCCGAGCAACCGATGCTGTCAAGCTCAGGCGTGAACTGAGTGTGCAGAAGGAGTGAGGCGAAGCAGAAAAGCCGCTCGGGCCGCCCCCGACAGGGAACGACTCGAACGGCTCGAACGATCAGAACGATTCGAACGACTCGAACGACTCGAACGACTCGAACGATTTACCTCGGAAAATATCCGTCGAGCGTGACGGCGCCGATCACGCCTTCGCGCGCGATCTCAATCGCCACCCCCTCGACCGGCCCGGTGCCCGCGCGCTGGACTGTGACGGAATATTGCGTGCCGAGGCGTTTGGCATAGTCCGCCAACTCCTTTCCATCTCTGGCAAGAGTGTGTCCAAGCGGTTGAAGATCGCAAGCGCCTCAAAACGGCCGTTCAGTGCCTTCGTTACCGGAATGGCGATGATCGCCTGCCGGTTACTGTTCAGGTCCGCCGTCGCCGTCGCGTCACCAGACCTCGTCGAGTTGACGGTTACGTACAGCTTGACGCGGCGTGCCCCCAGGTAATTCATTGCTTTCTGCACTTCGCTAGGCTGATAGCTGGTTGACTCGTTCGACGCCGTCGACACCATCAGCATAATCGGTACATATATCTTGACCTTCGGATCCTTGGCTTCCTTCTCGAGACGTTGGCTGGTCCTCCACGAGTGCGTCGGTAAAGCGCGGGCGTTCATTTTCCGGCGCGAAACCGTTGATGCCGCGCAGAATCGTCGCCCGATCGGTGGTCGGCTTCACCACCATTCGCGGCTGCGGCGACGTCGTGATCAGCGTCATCTCCGTGCCCTCAGGAAACGCCTCGACGAAACCCTTGAGCCCGTTACGGTAATTCGCGATCGCCAGAGAGCTCGTCTGAACTACGTTTCCTCTTGCATCTAAGTCCGAACCGTTATCGACGCCGATGGTCACCTTGACCGGCAGGGCGAAGGGCCCGAACTTCGCGACCTTTCCTTTGCCGACCTTCTCACTGAAGAGGATCTCTTCGGCTTTCAGATCGGTGATGGGGTTGCCCGCCTTGTCGGTCGCGGCCACGACGAACTCGATCGTCGCCGGGAACTGGCCCTGCCCGACGAGGACAGCAGACGCAGCCATCGAGACAGCGACAACCGGTGCAAGCAGAGAACGCCTGAACATCATTCACTCCATGAAACAGCCGTCGCGGCGCCTCGCCGCGGAGGACGGGCAAATGTAAATCAATGCCGAGTCGGTGCGTCGCCCGTACGCAGAAACGCCCGCGCGTTTTGCAACGCGCGAGCGCTTTTCTTCGTGTCCTTCTCTAAGCCTTCGTGTCCTTCGTGCTTAGAAGCTGAACTGGAACGACAGCCTGGCGAATCTCGGCGAGACGAGGCCCACCGGGTTCCCCCAGGTGTTCACTTCGACCGCCGGCGTCGCCGGATTGTCGATGGTGTAGGTGGCCTGGTAGGCGGTGACCGCATCGGAGTTGGTGAAGTTGTAGATGTCCACGCCGATGGTCGCCCGCTTGTTGGCGAAACGGATGTTCTTGGCGAATTTCACGTCGAACGTGGTGGTGCGCTCGCCAATCAGCTCATTGCTGGTTAGCAAATTGACGTTCGCCGTCGCCGAGTTGGCGGTCGAGCCGAAACAGCCGAGACCGGCGGCCGCAGCCTGGCCGGTGCACTGCCGCGTTAACCGCCCCTGGCTCTCCGGACTCCAGGTCACCTGATTCTGGTTGACGGTGATGACCGCGTTGATAACGGGGCCCGGCAGCGACGTGAAGACGGTGCTGACCAGGACATCCACCCATGGAATCACGTAGGCGGCCGTCCCGGTGACGCGCGTCGTCCACGGCACGTTGGCGCGGCAACCCCGCTCGTATTCGAATCCCGCGCGTCCCTCGACGTTCGGGTTGTCCAGCTCGGCGAAGCAGGTGTCCTGCTTGGTGCGACCCGTGTTGGTGCCGCCGTTGATCCGGATGCCGCGCGGTCCGCGCCACACGAAGTTGGTGTCAACCCCGTGGTAGACGCGCTCACGGTTCGGGTCGATTGTCACCGCATTCACGCTGACGATGTTCGCCTTGGGGGTATTGAGTCCGAGGACCGCGTAGCCGCCGCCACCAGGCAGGCGCGAATCGAGCGGGGCTGTGAACGTGTAGAAGTCATCCGTCGCGCTCAGGTACTTCAGGTAGTTCTCCTGGCACGTCCTCACGTCCTGCGTCCCGTTGAAGCGGTCGCAGCCGATTCCCAGCCCGTCGGTCGAGGTCAGGTTGTGGTACGAGCGGCGGTTCCACGTGACCTCGCCCGAGAGGCGCGGCAGGATCTCGTGCTGAATGCCGAGACCATGCTGCCACTCGTTCTGGCGCACTCCCCACCCTTCGATCAGGTTGCCGCCATACGTGTCGCAGTACGCCCGCGCAGCATCCGAGATGCCCGGCTCACCGGTGTTCTGGCGGCCGCACTGCGTGGTGGCCAAATTGACCGGAGCCACGCCGAACGGGTCACGCCCGAACCGCGTGGTGTCGGGGAAGAAGAACGAGAACGTGCCGCACTCGCCGTTCGGCGAGAAGTTCATCACATCGCAATCGACAACGCGATCGACGTCGCTGTCGACCCAGTTGCGTTCGAGCGTGTTGACCGTGCGCCGTGCGGGGTTGGCGGTGGAGTAGATGCCACCGATGTTCGCGGCGACCAGATACTTGCCGCCGTTGTACTTGAGGGACGTCTTGCCAGTGCCGAAGATGTCCCACGCCATGCCCCACCGCGGGGTGAGGTCGTTGTATTTGACGCCCTCCCACTCCGGGATCGTGTAGAAGTTCTCGCCGTTCGCCTGGATCGGCACGAACTTGTTCGGACCCACCGTCGCGGAAGGATAGCTGCTCGACGCGTGGTCGTAGCGCACCGCACCGCTAATGGTGAAGCGCTTCAGCGTCCACTGGTCCTGCGCGTAGAGCGACGTATACGCAACCTGGTCGCCAATCGTTCCCTGACCGGTGTGGTACTGGAACGTGGCCGGCACCGGACGCAGCGTCCGGTTGAACGGGTCATTGGGGAATTGCGCCGCCATCAACTGTCCACAGGCGAGCGGGTTCGTGCTCACAAGACAGTTGGTGTTCGGCTTGTTGTAGGTATACGACATCTGCGGGTCGTTGTGCGTGTTGGTCTGCGATTGCGTGAAATACCCGCCTTCGTATCCCAGCTTGGCGTTGTGGCTGCCGGTGACGTAGGCAACCGACGCGCGGCTGCGGTAGCTCTCGGTATTGCGCTTGTGCGGGTCGTTCTGCGTGAGTGACGCATTGAGCGAGCCCGACGTCAGACCGAAGCCGAAACCGCCCGCCCAGACGTTGACGCGGCTTGCCACGTCGTCGCCGCCAGCGGTGTCACCGTTCTCGGTGATACGCGGAATGTCACGCGGGCTGGTGTAATCACGATGCTCGGTGGTGTTGTAGGTGACCGTGTTCACGCTGAGGCCAGCCTCGAGCAGGATCTTGTTCGTGAGCGGATTCGTCCACGACACCTGCTGCAGGCGATTCGGACGCAGCTGCACAGAGAACCATGACTCGGGCGACGTGAAGACCGACACGACGCCATGGCACGGGTCCTGACAGAAGTCCTGCTCGTCCCAGAAGACGTTGATCTTGTTCTTCTGTGTGGCCTGCCACGTGATACGCGCGTTGACGTTCTTCCAGCCGTTCTTGTACTGAACGGTCGGCTGGTTGCGGTCGGGCTGGTAGTTGTAGCCCCACTTGCCTTCCCAGAGGTTCGGCCAGAAACTGCCGGACGGGCCAGGCACCTTGTGGATACCCTGGTCGCGGGCGACGGAGTAGAACCACAGGCGATCGCGCTTGATCGGACCGCCATAGGCGCCCGACACGTCGTGATCCGACACGATCGGCTGCAACACGTCGGCTAGCCCGACGGATGCCGTGTTGCGGTCGAACCAGGCCTTGCGCGTGTAGGTGGTGTTGAACTCACCTGCGTAGCGGTTGCCGCCGGTTCTCGGAACGATGTTGATCGACGCGCCGCCCGTTTCGGATTCGCCGAGCGCACCGGACAACTGGATGTTGACTTCCTGCGCGTTCGCGATGTCCGCCGTGTAGCCGCCGGTCTGGCCGCCGAGGGCCAGGTTGGTACCGGAGTTGATCACCTGGCCGTCGACCATCACGCGGCCCTGAGCGCGGACCGTGCCGTCGTTCGCGTCACCGACGTTGAAGCCATCGAGTCCGGGGTTACAGAACACGCCGACGCCGCCAACGCAGACACCTGGTGCGCCGAACCCGCCATTGTTGGCGTAGCGGCTCGATATACCGGGTGTGAGGTTGAGGAGGCTGTTGATGTTGCGCGCCGTCGGCAGTTCGCGGAGCTGGTCGCCCTCGAACGTGATTGCCTGACGGGCGTTCGTGACGTCCACCGGGGGTGTGTCCGCGGACACCACGAGGGTTTCGGTGAGCTGCCCGACAGCCATGGTCGCGTTCACGGGTGCCGTGCCGCCAGAAGTCAGCAGAACGTTGTTCTGCTGCTGTTTGGTGAACCCCTCGAGCGAGAAGGTCACCTGATAAGTGCCAACCGGAAGACTCGTCAGACGATACTGACCGTTCGTGTCAGTCGTAGTCGAACGAACCTTCTGAATCAGCTGAGGACTGGTCACTTCGACCAGAACGCCCGGCATGACGCCGCCCTGCGCGTCCCTTACCGTTCCCGCAATCGAACCATCCTGCGCAAATGCAGCTGCCGGCAATAGCGCCAAAACCGCAGCTATCGCCAGACAAAACCTGAAACCACCACGCATACCACTGCCCTCCAGTCCCGCTGTTGGAATCGACACCCTGGCCAAAGAGCCTCGACTGCCCCTCCCGTATCGGGTCATGGCTGACCTGTCAATACGGACTCCGGGCGGCGGTTTAGGCCGTCCCGGAAAGGCCATCGGACTTTACCACCAAATGGTCCATTTTTTGACAAATTACCGCGACCGGCTGTGCAGGTCTGGGAAATTGGCCGCTTATCGGCCGAACTGGATGGCGCCCCTTCACGGGCGACGTAGAACCGATCGGCGGCCAGGGAACGGGCCGCCTGGATCTTGCCGGTTGGCCAGCGAATCGTGACGCTGTCCACGCCGGTCGCGTCGCCGAGGCCGAAATGGACCCGCGAATCGTTGTGCGAGAGTAGCTGCCGCCGCTTCTCACCTCCGCCACCTGCCGGCGCCCGCTGGTCTCGATGGTGACCTTCGCTCCAATCGCCGACCGGTTGCTGGTCGTGCCCTCGAGCCGCATCGTGAACCAGTGCCCGCCCGTCGTGTCGTTGCCAGCAGGGTCGGACGATCGTCGAGGGCCGAGATCACCACGTCGATGTCGCCGTCGTTGTCGTAGTCGCCGAACGCGGCGCCGCGGTACGACTTCTCGATCGGTCAGGGCGCCGCCCGCCTCGTCGGCGACGTGGCGGAATCGTCCAGTCGGGCGTGTCTAAACACCTGATTGCGCTGCCGATACGTGCTGGTACCGGTGCGCGCGATGTCGGGATAGATGTGTCCGTTCGCCATGAAGAGATCGAGGAGACCATCGTTGTCGGCATCGACGAAACCGACGCCCCACCCGAGAGAGGGCCCGAGCGTTGCCCCGAGACCAGCGCGGAAGCTGACGTCGACGAACAGACCGTCTCCCTGGTTGCGATAGAGCGACGTGTAATCCTGGGAGAAGTTGGTCTTGACGATATCGAGCAGACCGTCGCCGTCGTAGTCGGCCGCGTCAACGCCCATTCCGGCTTGTTCGCGACCGTCGGCGCTCACGGCAACGCCGGCCTGCAGCCCCCGCTCGATAAACGTGCCGTCGCGTCGATTGCGAAAGAAAAGACTCGGCGTGGAGTCGTTCGCCACGTACAGGTCCGGCCAGCCGTCGTCGTCGAGATCGCTGAACAGCACGCTGAAGCCGTAGTACCCCGGCTCCGTCACACCGGCCTGCTTGGTGACGTCGGTGAACGTTCCATCTCCGCGATTGCGGTACAGCCGGTCGGGCTCTCCCGGCAATGGCCGCGGGCCGCACGCCACGTTGATATTGAGAAACTTGCAACCCGAGACCCCGCGGCGCGGCGTCGTTTCCGGATCGAACTTCACGTAATTCGCCACATACAGATCGACGTCGCCATCACGGTCGTAGTCGCCGAATGCGCAGCCGGTGCTCCACCGGGGATCGGCAGCTTCCTTGGTCGCCGCGAACGAACGGCCGCGCACGTTGCGCCAGAGAACGTTGGGACCGTACGCGGTGATGTAGACGTCCTCGAAGCCATCGCCGTCCACGTCCGCGATGCAGACGCCGCTGCCCCAGCCGCGGCGCGTGAGGCCGGATTCGACGGTGACATCCGTGAAACGCGCGCCGTCATTGCGGTAGATCGTCGCCATCGGATCGCCGCCGAGCGCCATGCGCTCCATTGAGGACGGGTTCACGACGAGGACGTCCATATCGCGATCGTGGTCGAAGTCGAAGAACGCGACGCCGCTTCCTGTGGTGTCGATGAGGTAGTCCTTGGCGCCGGTGGCCTGCAGCTTCGGCATGGCGAGCCCGACGGCGGCTGCAACATCGGTGAATCTGATTCTTCCGGGGGTCTGAGCGGCCTGCGGAAGGGCTGTGGCGAGGACGACCCCGAGCACCAAGGATGCCACGCGAATTGGGCCGCTCATCTTGCGCGGCCGAGTCTACCCGCGGATCGTCAAATTTGTAAAATCTGTGTTAAATTCACCGCGCTTTGGCAGGTCACTCCACGTCGAGGACCGGACGCGATCGGCTGCGCCTCTGGGCGGTCGCCACGTGGCTGTTCCTTGCCCTGCCCGTGACGGCTGCGGCTCAGAAGGACGTCTTCGTTGACGCCTTCATCGCCCTGCACTCAGCGCTCCCCGGAACCTACGGAGATGAAGGCCCCCGGATCGCCGCCGAGTTCGCGCGCCTGGAGGCCGCACTGCCGCCTGGGATCGATCGGCCGCTGCCGCTGAGGCGGACCTGAAGAAACGCGCCGCGTCCCCCGGGGAGTTCGCGCTCCACTACGTCGATCACCAGCGCATCGCGGCGGCGCTCGACGCGATGAACGCCGCGATTGCGGCTGAACCGTCGCGCGCATCGCTGTACCTCTATCAGGGTCAGCTCCTGGATGCCGTGGGTCGCGCCGCCGACGCCAGCGCCGCGTTCAGCAGGGCACGGCAGCTCGATCCCGACGACCCAGTGGCCGCGTACCTCGTCGCCACGCGCCCGGCGAGCGACAATGTCGATTTGCAGCCGCTCATCGCCACGCTCATGGGCGCCGGCGATCGGCGGCGCGCCATACTGCCGCGGCCATTCGCCGATCTGACGCTCATCCGGGACATGTCGGCGAAGACGCCTGAATTCGGTCCTGCCGCGTACGTCGATGCGTTTACCGCATTCGGCGCGCGCCGCTTCCGCGACGCGCTCGACGGGTACCGCAACGCGATCGCGCGCGATCCGCTGATCACCGATCCGGCGGCCCAATCGAAGGCCCTGCTCGACGGCGTCGCCGCGCTCAGAGCCAAGAACGGGGACGCCGCCGTGGCCCGCCTCGAGGCCGTCGTGAAGTCGTGGCCGACAGTCGTCGGAAGTCGCACCGCGTCCTCGGCATCGTCTACCGGGCGATAGGCAGGCTCTCCGAGAGCATCGAGCAGTTCGAGACGGCAGTCCGCCTCAGGCCCGATGACGAGCGCGCGCGTGTCGCATGGAAAGCGCGTTGGCCGAGGCCCGGCGGCTCGAGGAAGCCGAGCGCGACTGCGGGCCACGATAATGGACGTTTCCCTCATCGGGGCATGCACGCTGGCTGCTCGCGGACCTGCTCGATCGGCAGAGCCGTGGCACCGAGGCGATCCCGCTGCTCGAAGAGGCGGCATCTCTTCCGGTCGTCGCCGGCCGTGTCCACCTCCTGTTGCGGATTGCCGAGATGGCTCACGCGTACCGACGCGATTCTGATCGGGTCATCTCGCTCGAGTCGCAGATCGTCCGGCTGGTCCCGAACAAGGCGAACGGCCACAAGGATCTCGGCCTCGCGTCACTATCGCGCGGGCCGCGACGACGAGGCGGCCATCGAGCTGCTGATGATGGCGCTCCTCGGGAAGGAAGACGGCGAGGCGCTCGGCGCTCTGGGGCAAATCCATTTCGACGCCGGAAGACTCGATCGCGCCGAATCGGCGCTGCGGCGCGCCGTCGCGCTCGACCCGACGCGCGCCCAGGTGCGCTACGCCCTCGCGCGCACGCTGCAACGGCTCGGCCGCAACACGGAGGCTCACGAGCAGCTTGCCGCGTTCGAGAAAATCCGCGAGGACGAGCTTCGACGAGCAGCGCCGCAAGTTCGAAATCGACCTCGGCGCGAGCAGAGCGCCAGCGCAATGACACGTCGCGCCGTCCTCCTCACGGCGGTGAGCCTGCTGGTCCTGTCCGCCTCGCGGGCCCTTGCACAAAAGGACCTGTTCGTCGCGGGTGTCCGCAATCTGGCCAGCGCTGCGGCGTCAACCGATCCGGGGCGGAGCGGCGGCATGCAGGCCGCGGTCGATCGGATGGCCGCGGCGCTCGCACAGTGGGATCGCACCATCAGCGCCACCGACGCCCGGATCACGCGTGACCTCGACACCGCACGCGGACGACGCGCGTACCGATCTCCACCTCGAGCTCGCCGTCACGTATCTGGAGCGCGGACGGCTGGCCGACGCCGAGCGGCATCTGACGATGGCGTCGAGCGCGGAGCCCGGCGCGCCGGATGCGCACGTGCTGCGTGCGGCCGCCCTCGAGCTCTCAGGGAAACGCGACGACGCGGCCCGGCAGTGGCAGATCGTGTGGAGATCCGACCGCACGAATCCGATCAAGGCCTATCAGGTACTTCGATCCGGCGTAGCGCCGACGTCGAGCGCTCGGCGCGCGGCCGCGGTGATGCGGACCGCCTACGAACGGCTGCTCACGACCGACGAACCGGCCCGGCCGCTGTCGATGGCCTCGATCGATCTCATTCCGGACACCTGGTCGACCGCGCCAATCGTCGGGGATGCGGCAACCGCCGAAGGCTTCGCGCATCTCGCCGAAGCGCGATACGATGACGCGCTCACCGCTCTGGAGACGGGGCTCTGAGGAGCGGGGCGCCGGCCGGGGAGGCGCCGCTCGCGCGCTTTACCCGCGGGCAAGCGCTCGAGAAAGCGAACCGCGTCCGCGAGGCCCGCCGCGAGTTCGAGGCCGCGGTCGCGGGCACGTTGTCCGGGCGCAGCCTCCTGTTCGCGGGAATCGGACGGCTGGCTCAGGTGGAAGGGGACTTTGCTGGTGCCATCGAAGCGTTTCAACGCGCCGTGCAGCTCAATCCCAACGACGTGAACATGCATCGCGAGCTCGCCTTTGCCTATGCCGGCCAGGGCGCCGTCGACGAGGCGTTCAACGAGCTGGCGGCAGCACTGCTGCTCAACCCGCGCGACGCACAGACGTTTGCCGACATCGGCCGCCTGTTCCTCGACGCCGGACGCGACGCCGACGCGCTGCCGCCGCTCCATCGTGCGCTGGCGCTCGCCCCGGGCCGCTTCGAGACGCGCTATGCGCTCGCCACCGGTCTGACCCGCCTGGGACGGACCGCCGATGCCGCTCGCGAGCTCGAGGCGTTCCAGCAGGCCCAGCGCGAGGCGATCGATCGCCAGCGCCGGGCGTTCCCAGATTCCTCCCGGTGAAGGGTCTCCTCACGGCGATCCGGACGGCGCTGTGCGCCGCCGCGTCATCGCTGCTCGCCGTCTCCGCCGTGGAAACCCAGGGGCCGCAGTTCGTCGACATCGCGCGCCACGCCGGCATCGCCTTCACGCACACCAACGGCGCCAGCCCCGACAAACACCTCGTCGAGACCATGGGCTCGGGCGGCTTGTTCTTCGATTACGACAACGACGGCTGGATGGACATCTTCCTGGTGGACGGCGGGTCGCTGGCCGACCCGGCCGTCGCGAAGCGCGCCCGCCATCGGCTGTTCCACAACCGCGGCGACGGCACGTTCGACGATGCCAGCGAACGATCGGGCATCAGACACCGCGAGTACGGAATGGGCGCCTGCGCTGGAGACTACGACGGTGACGGCCGCGTGGACCTCTACATCACCAACTTCGGTCCCAACATGCTCTACCGGAACGCGGGTAACGGCGCGTTCACGGACGTCACGGGCACGGCGCGAGTCGGCGACCCGAAATGGAGCGCCGGCTGCGCGTTCGCCGATCTCGACCGCGACGGCGATCTCGATCTCTGGGTGACGAACTACGTCGCCGCTGACCGTTCAAAGAGTCCGTTCTGCGGTGACGCGCGGGCCTGCGCTTCTACTGCCACCCGCTCAAGTACGACCCGCTGCCGAACACGCTCTATCGCAACGACGGCGGAGGCAGGTTCACCGACGTGTCTGCCGCGTCGGGCGTCGGCGCGCTGAAAGGCAATGGCATGGGCGTCGTCGTGGCGGACTTCAACGAGGACGGGTGGCCGGATGTGTTCGTCGCCAACGACAGCCTCCCGAATTTCCTCTTCCGCAACAACCGCAATCTCCAGTTCACGGAGACGGCGCTCGCCGCCGGCGTGGCCGTCGCCACCGACGGCATGCCGCGCGCCGGCATGGGCATCGACACGGGCGATTACGACGTCGACGGCCGCATGGACCTGATCGTCACCAACCTCGACTTCCAGATGCACACGCTCTACCGGGGCCTGGGAAACGGGCTGTTCGGCAACGCCACGACCGAGAGCGGCATCGGTTTTCCGACGCTGCCCTTCGTCGGCTTCGGCGTCGCGTTCCTCGACTTCGACAACGACACGCAGCTCGACATCGCGACCGTGAACGGACACGTGCTCGACAATGCCCCGCAGTATCGAGCGGGATCGACCTACCAGCAGCGGAAGCTGCTGTTCCGGAATACGTCGTTGCGGCGCTTCACGGAGATCGGCCGCACGACAGGCGCGGCCTTCACCGCGGAAAAGGTCGGACGCGGGCTGGCCACGGGCGACATCGACAACGACGGCGACCTCGACCTGCTCGTCACCAACAACGGCCAGGCCGCCGAACTGCTTCGCAACGAGGGCGGCAGCGGCAACGCGCTGCTCGTGCGGCTGCGCGGATCCCGCAGCAACTCGATGGGCGTCGGCGCGCGCATCCGCGTCACCACGGCCGCCCGTACACAACTGCGCGACGTCAAGGCCGGCTCGAGCTACCTGAGTCAGAACGACCTGCGCGCGCATTTCGGTCTGGGGTCGGCCACGACCGTGGACCGCATCGAGGTCCAGTGGCCGACAGGCGAGAGCGAGACGCTCAAGAACGTCGCCGCCAATCAGATCGTGACGATTCAGCAGGGCGCGGGAGTCGTCGAGCGGACGCCGTTCGCGGGAAAGCGCTGAAGAGCGGGTAACGCTTCGTGGGCCGAGCCTTGCAGTGTCTCGCCTCGCGAACCCGAAGGGTTCGCGCCACGGCAGTGAAATGCCGCTTAGTTCGCTCTTCGCTGCTTCCGGGTAGTACTGCCGCAGAATCGCGAGCGTTGATTCGCGGGCTGGACCGCCGCGGCCACCGCCACCGCGCCCGGCGCCCCCGCGGCCGCCCCGGCCGCCTCCGGTTCCGCTGGCGAGATCGAGCGGCGTCACGCCCGCCTTGTTCTTGACGAGGCGAGCGCCTCTCGAGGCGAGCACCCGCACGATCGGATCGCCGCGGTTGATCGCCGCATGCAGCGCCGTATTGCCCGCGGTCGTGAAGCTGTCGATGTCCACGCCGCGATCCAGGAGCAGCTGCACCGATTCGGCCGCGCTCTCGGCGGAGGGCACGACGATGCGGATGCCGTCGCCGCGGACGCCGCCATAACCCTGTCCGGCGGCGAGCAATAGCGCGTTGGTGCCGTCGGGGAGCGCGAGGAACGGGTTCGCTCCCGCGTCGAGCAGCGCCTTGATGACTGCCACGTCCCCGGTTCGCGCGGCGCGCATCAGCGGCGTCGTCCCCTCGCCGAAGTTCATCGTCGAGCCGGCGTCGTGATGGCGCTTGAGCGGACGCGTCTTCAGGCGGGCGTTCGGGTCGGCGCCCTTCTGCAGCAGCAGGCGAACGACGTCCACGCCGTCCAGCCTGTCGGTCAGAATCGGCGCCGGCCTGCCCTGCACCCACTGCAGGCTGTTCATGTCGGCCGCGGCGTAGAGCGCGCCCATCCCGGCCAGGTCGAGCACGTTCGGATCGGCGCCCTTCTCGATCAGCACCGCCGCGAGGTCGTAATGCACGTTGATGATCGCGAAGACGAGCGCGCTGGTGCCGATCCCGCGATCGGCGCTCTTCAGCTCCTCCGGCTTCAGCGGGATGTCGGTCTGCGGCAGCGCCACCAGATTCAGGTTGGCGCCGAGCTCGGCGAGCGCGCGCGCCGAGTCGACGGCCCCCTGCCGCGCCGCGAACATCAGCGCCGTCCAGCCGCCGCGTGGGAACGGCGAGTTCGGCCCGCCGCTGCGGGGAAACTCCAGGACCGGCGCGTCGACGGCCCGGGAACGGGCGTTGATGTCCGCGCCAGCCTCGACCAGCGCGCGCACCGCCGCGCCGTGGTTTTCGGCCGCCGCCCACATCAGCGCGGTCTCTCCCAACCACCGCTCACGCGCGTTCACGTCGGCGCCGCCGGCAATCAGCCGCCTCACGGCCTCGACTCTGCCGGTGCGTGCCGCGGTCATGATGACCGGCTCGCCGGCGTCGGTCGTCGAGTTCGGATCGGCGCCGGCCTTCAGCAACTGCGCGATCACCGGCTCGCTTCCGTTGATGGCCGCGAGCGTCAGCGGGCGCACCCCATAGCGGTTCGGAACCTTGACGTTGGCGCCCGCCGGCGATGAGCATCGACACGAGCTGGGCGTCGTCGGCCTCGACGGCGTAGTGCAGGGCCGTCGTGCCGTCGGCTTCCGCCTGGTTGACGAGCGTCTTGCTGCGAAGGAGCGTGCGGACGGCGGCATGGTCGCCGCGCTTGACGGCGTCGACGAGCGGACGCGGGCTCTGCGCGCTCGGCGTCGCCGCGCACAGAGCACGAGCAGCGCAGCAGCGGATCCGTTCGAGCGAGGTCATCTCGACGGCAGCTCACTGACACGAGCCGCGGAGGCGCCGTAGGCGCGGAGCCTGACCCCGGTGTCCCCACGGCGTCTCGCGTCGTCGGGTGGCGTGACGCGCCCTGCGTCGGATCCGATGCACTCGCGTTCAGGTCGAACGCGCCGGTGCTGACGCCGAAGCGATCGATCTCCGCGCCGAACTTCTGGCCGACGCCCAGCATCACGTTCGACAGCGCGGTCCCTCGCGGCGCCGCCAGGTGGCGATTGCCCTTGAACAGGCCGGCACCGTTGCCGACCATCAGGTAGGGCACGTCAAGCGCGGAGTGCGAGTTGCTGTCGCTCATGCCGCTGCCCCAGAGGATCGTCGAGTGATCGAGCAGGGTGCCGTCGCCGTCCGGCGTCTTGCGCAGGCGGTCGATGAAGCGGCCGAAGACGTCGATCTGCCAGGTGTTCAGCTTGACGAGCAGCGCCAGCTTTTCCGCCTCGTTGCCGTGATGCGAGACGTGGTGCCACGGCTCGTTGAAGCCGAGGTTCGGGAACACGAGCTGGCTGGCCTCGCGATTGAGCATGAACGAGAAGACGCGGGTGAGGTCCGCCTCCCACGCCAGCGCCATCAGCTCGAACATGACCGTGGCGTGCTCTTCCCACGTTTCGGGAACGCCGATCGGCGCGTTCGGCGCGGTCAGACGGGTTTCCGTCTGCCGCTCGGCGCGCTGGATCCGGCCTTCGATCTCGCGCACGTGATCGAGGTACTCGTCGAGCCGCGCCTTGTCGCGCGTGCCGAGCCCGCGCTCCAGCGTGCTGACGTCGCCCTGCACCGAGTCGAGGATGCTGCGGTTCTGGCGCATGCGGAGCCGGCGCTGCTCCGGCGAGCCCGGACGGCCGAACAGCCGCTCGAACACCACGCGCGGATTCGTCTCGAGCGGCATCGGCGTCGTCGGCGTCTTCCATGAAATGGTGTTCATGTAGGCGCAGCTGTAGCCGACGTCGCAGGCGCCGACGTAGCCGGTGAGATCCTCGGTCCCAATCTCGAGCGACGGGAACACCGTGTCGCCGCCGATCCTGCCGGCGATGATCTGATCGAGCGATGTGCCGGCGACGAAGTCCTCGGCTTCAGTGCGCTTCGGCGCGCAGCCGGTCAGCCAGGTGCCGCTGCTGACGGCGTGCGTGCCTGCCGGCGGCCGATCGACGTTCGAGACCACGGTGATGGCGTCGCGGAAGGGTTCGAGCGGCTTGAGGATCGGGCTGAACTCGAAGCCGACGCCGGTTGTCGTCGGCGTCCAATGGCTGGGGCGCTCCCCCATCGGGACGAAGATGGCGCCGAACCGGCGAGTGGGGGCGGCCGCGGTGCGGACGGTGGTCGTCAACGCGGGAACCATCGCGTCGAGCAGCGGCAGGGCCAGCGTCGCGCCCATCCCGCGCAGCACGTCTCGACGCGACAACGCCTTCTTCGTTACGAACATTGCGACGCTCCTTGGCCTATTACGATAACGCTGATGCCGGGTCCGCGCCGATGGATTCTGCCCGGCGCGGAACCCGGCCCACAGGCGGTGCCGAGTCCGCACTGATTACCGCCGAATCCGACGTGGGTTGTCGGCCAGGTTCCGCTTCGCGAACAGGCCATCGGCGCGGACCTGGCAGTCCGACGGCGCAGCCGCGCGCATCTGGAACGGAACGCTGCGGACAATCCCCAGGACAATCGAGGAAAACCGGTAGTTGTCGCGCCGGGCGTCGCGCACGATGGCCCGAACCGCCGGCATGTCCGACGCCGTGAGCCCTCGCCCGAGCGCGTAGGTCAGCAGCTTCTCCGTCACCGTCCCGACGAAGATCTCCGGCTCGCGCATCAGCGCCTGGCGCAGAGCGACCACACCGTCGACCTTGGTCCCGTCGACCAGCTGGCCCGAGGCATCGACCAGTGTTCCGCGCGTGCCGCCGTCGCGCGTGCGCCACGCCCCGACCGCGTCGAAGTTCTCGAGCGCGAGGCCGGCCGGATCGATCATGCGGTGACAACCGGCGCAGGCGGGGTTCCTCCGATGCACCTCGAGCCGCTCGCGCACGGATTGCGGTTTCGCCGCTTCGGTCTCTTCCTGGAACGGCGGCACGACATCGGGCGGCGGTGGCGGCGGCGCGCCGAGAATGTTTTCGAGCACCCACTTGCCGCGGAGCACCGGCGACGTGCGGTGGGGGTGCGACGTCACCATCAGCACGGCGCCCTTTCCGAGCAGGCCCCGGCGCGTGTCGTCAGCGAGCGTGACGCGGCGGAAGTGGCTTCCGTACACGTAGGGAATCCCGTAGTGCCTGGCGAGCCGTTCGTTGACGAACGTGTAGTCGGCGTTCATCAGGTCGAGGACGCTGCGGTCCTCACGGATGATCGAGCTGAAGAACAGCTCCGTCTCGGTGTGCAGCGCCTGCCGCAGGTTGTCGTCGAAGTCGGGGAACTCGTGCGAGTTCGGCTGCTTGGTCTTGAGGTTTCGCAACTGCAGCCATTGGCCGAGGAAGTTGTCGATGAGCGATCCGGACCGCTGATCGGCCAGCATCCGCCGCACCTGACGGTCGAACGTCGCGGGCCTGTTCAGCGTGCCGCGGGACGCCGCGTCGAGCAGCTCGTCGTCCGGAATGCTGCTCCAGAGGAAGAAGGACAACCGTGATGCGAGGTCGAAGTCGGACACGCGATAGGCAGCGCCAGGCGCGAGTCCCGCCGGATCGCGCTCGGTGCGGAAGATGAACTTCGGGCTGGCGAGCACACGCCGCAGCGCCAGATCAATGCCGCTGTCGAAGCTGCCGCCGTCCTTCCGTCCCCTCCTGGAAGAAGTCCATCAGCGTCGCGATGTCCTTTTCCGACGCGTCCGCACGATAGGCGCGGCGCGCGACGGTCGCCAGGATCTGGCGCGCACATCCGACTTCGCTCGGGTCGATCACGTCCGAGCTTCGTCGGGACGGGTCCGTCCCGGCGCCTCGGGCTTGCCCCGCCGTAGCGTCCCGAAGCGCGGAGGCGGGCTGGCAGACGAACAGGCGACGCCGGCTCGGCGTCCGCGCCGCTCCCGTCGCGTTGAAGGGACCGGTGAGGATCACTTCGTCGATGTGCGGATAGCCCGAGAAGTCGATCGTGTCCGACGAGCTGCGCACGTAGTTCTGCAGGCGGCGTGTGTTCAGCGCGTGGGTCTTCTCCACGAACGCGACGCCGATCTTGTGTGGGCCGGCGGTGAGGCGGACGCGCGCCGTAAAGCGCCCGTCCACGGCGTCGCCGGTCGTCGTCGGATTGTCGCTCGACGCCGCAATCTCCTTGTCGCCGCCGAACGAGGCCAGGTGCACGCGCTCCCCGTCAACCGAGATTTCCAGCTGCTGCTCGGTACTCGAGGCCGCGCATGGTGCCGAGGTTGGTGCGGAAGAGCGTGACGCGGAACTGATACTCGCCGTCGAGCGGCAGGGTTCTCTCGATCAGGAGACCGCCGACCGTGCCGAGCGGCAGTCCTGGCACGTGCCGGTCCTGCGACTCGTCCTGGCGCACGCGGTAGATCTCGCCTGCGGGCGGGATATCGCGAGCGCCAAGCGCGAGCGCGGTGATGCGCTCCGCCGCGTCCAGATAGCTTTCGAGGAGGACCGGCGAGACGCCGAGGACGTCGGCGTTGTTGTCGAAGCCGGCGCTCGAGTCGTCCGGAGGCAGGAGCGACGCGGCGTCGATCTCCAGCGCGAGGACGTCCCGAATCGCATTGGCGTACTCCGCGCGATTCAGCCGGTGCACGAGCGGACGCCCCGGCTTCGGCGAGAGCCGGGCGGCCTCGTCCAGCGTCCCGGCCAGTGACGAGAGGAGTGCGTCGCGTTCCGCAGCGCCCGGACGTGGTGCGCCTGCCGGCGGCATCATGCCGGTGCGAACCTTGCGGATCACTTTCTCCCAGACGTCCGCGTGAGCCGCGACGTTGGCGAGCTCGGGGCGATCGAGCGCCAGGCCGCCGGTCTTCAGCCGGTCGTTGTGACAGGTGACGCAGTAGGTAGCGACGGTTTTCTGGAGGTCGGATGCCGGAGGCACCCCTGAAAGGGGTGCCCTACTTTCGGCGCCTTGTGATTGCTGTGCGGCTCGTAGGGCGCCCCTTTGAGGGGTGCCGTCGGTCGTAGGGCGCCCCTTTCAGGGGTGCCTTGCATCGCCGGAGACAGAGGCGAACGCCAGCCACGTCGTGGCGGCAACAGCGAGAACGGCGATCCTGCTTCATCGCCGCGCGATTCTACTACCGGCCGTCGCAGAGGGCGACGACGCAAATCGAGTTGATCGTGCGATTTGCGGGCGGCACCTTCATGCCTCGCTCGGTCATCAGCTTGCGGATCAGCGCGACGGCCTCGGGCCGTTCGACGGCGGACTGCACGCCGACGCGGACCAGGCCCTCGGCATAGTCGAGCGCTTCCCACGTCAGGCCGGCGATCGTCGCGCCGGGGATATGCGTGTCGCGGCTGCCGCGATCGCGCGTATCGAGCTTGGCGCCGCGATCGACCAGCAGCTGAATCACCTCCGGCCGTCCCTTCAACGCCGCGCCCATGAGCGGCGTGCGCCCCTCCTGGTTCGCCCCGTTCGGATCGAGGCCCAGGTCGAGCAGCATCCGCACGGCCTCGACGTTCTCCTTCGCCGATCGCTCGTAGGTCACGCCGTCCACCCAGCCGATTCCAGCCGACGCGGTCAGCGCGTTGTCACCCTGCGCCGTCACGGCCTTGGGATCGGCCTTGTACTCCAGCAGCAGCTTCATCAGGGCGGTGTCGCTCGACTGCGCGGCGCGGATGAAGGCGGTGGCGCCGTTCTCGTAGAACCACTGCATCGTGAAGATCGTGCGTGTCAGCGTGTTGTCCTTCACGCGCGCGTTCGGGTCGGCGCCCTTCTCGAGCAGCAGCGTGATCAGATCGAGGTGATCCATGTCCGGCTTCGGCACCGGATAGTCGCCGCCCTCGATGTTGCGGTTGTCCGTCGCGAGGTAGAGCGGCGTCCAGCCACCCTTGTTGGCGAGATTGGGATCGGCCCCGCTCTCGACGAGCAGCTTCGCAAGCCGGTAATTGCGGTTGTTCACCGCCGTCAACAGCGGCGTCCATCCGTACTCGGTGACCTGATTGACGTTGGCCTTCGCGGCAATCAGGAGACGTGCGGATTCGATGTCACCCTCGCGCGCGGCGAAGACGAGCGGGGTCAGTCCGCCGCCGCCACCGCCCACCAGGCCGGCAACGACTACTTCCGCGTCGTCTTCCACTGGCTCCACGGCGCCCGCGTCAGATGCCGCCGCAGGCTGGGTGGCTGCACCACCGGCGCGACCACCAGCGCCGCGTCCACGACCCCCACCGCCGCCGTTACGTCCGCCGGCTCCGCCGACGGCCGCAGATGTCGCCGCGCCCGCACCAGCAGCGTTCGCCACCGCCGGAGCCTGATCGCTGGTGGCTGGCGGCTGCGCCGGGGCTCCAGGCTGCTGCGCAGCGCCCGCCTGGCCAGCCTGTCCTGCACCACCGCGCGGTGACCGGTAAACGCGTTGCGCGGCCCGCCCAGATCCTGGCCGTTCTGATACTCGAACTCGAGTTGCTCTTCGTAGGTGCGTCCGGCCGCCGCCGCGCGCTCGCGACGCTTCTGCGCTTCCTCGACGGCGCGCGTGTTCACGCGAGGGGCAATGTAGTTGCGCGGAAGGCCGGCTCCGGCGGATCGCGCGGCTGGATCGGCGCCGGCCGCGAGCAGCGCGGCAACGGCCTCCGGGTGGCGCTGCTCGATCGCCCACATCAACGCCGTGGTGCCGCGCAGCGGCTCGCGCGCGTTGACGTCGGCGCCGGCTTCCACGAGCAGCTTGATGCTTTCGGGGTTGCCGTTGCGCGCCGCGAACATCACCATCGTCTCGCCGTTCGGCCCCGGCGCCTTCGCGTCGGCGCCGGCTTTCAGCAGGCGATCGACGATGGCGGGATGGCCATACAGCGCGGCCATCGCCAGCGGCGTCATCCCCTCACGGTTGGCCACGGATTTCGCCCCGGCCCGCAGCAACAGATCGACCGCGTCGACATTGCTGCGATACACCGCCCAGTGCAGCGCGGTTGCCCCGTCGCCCTGCGGCGCGTTGACGTCCGAACCCTTCTGGACCAGCGCCCGTACGGCGGCGAGATCGCCCCGCATGACGGCGTCCGCCACATCCGACCCTGCGGCGCCGGCGCCCGCACTCACGCACAGGACAACGACGAAGGCGCCAAACAGTGCCGACTCATGCGTTGATCTCATGACGTTGATCTCATGACCTAACAGGATAAACCGGCTGGTACGTGAAGTGGACGAGCCGGCCGGGCTCTTCAGGGGGAAATAGGTAAAACTTTTGTTAAACGGTCACTTCTTCAATGCCGTGTCCACCAGATCGCCCAGCTGCGCGGCCGTGTACGTGTTCCCCTCGATGTTGGCGACGAGCACGCCTCGCCGATCGATGACGGCGGTGCGGACGGAATGGCTCATCAGCCCCTCGTCCGCAAAGAAATCCACGCCGAACATCCCGCACACCCGTTCGACGTCCGTCGCGTTGCCGGTCATGAAGTGCCAGCTCTTCGGATCCGCCTTCCACTGGCTGGCGTACTGCGCCAGACGCTCAGGCGTGTCGCGCGCCGGATCGAACGTCACGGTCAGCAGGACGAGATCGCGGCCCATGCGGTCCTTGAATCGATCGCGGATCACGCTGAAGTGATTCGCCACGCGATAGCAGAACTGCGGCAGCACACAGCTCGTGTAGATGAAATTGATGCCGACGACTTTTCCCGCGAGCTGCGACAGCGACACGCGCTGGCGGCTCTGGTCGATCAGCGTGAAATCGGGAACCGGCTGACCAAGGGCGAGCGTCCTGGGGGCGGCTCCCAGTCATGTTCGTCAGCAGCCGCAGCCGTCGCGCGGCCATCGGGTCCTGCTCGACACTCTGGTAGCGGATCGCTTTCACGCGCTCGATGTAGCCCGACTCCTTGGTGAGCACGAGCGTGAACGACACGATCGTGCCTGGCACCAGCCCGGCCAGCTCCTTCGCGTCACGCACCTCGAACGGCATCGTCATCGCCGGCATCACGCCCGACACGCATCGTGAGAAATGACGACGCTCTTCCGCGGGACGTCCACGGTGAGGACCATTCCGCCCATCGCGTGGCGCACGGGCTGCGCGGAAAGGCCGACCTGAAGGTCGGCCTCTACCACGCCGGCGCCAACCGCCATCACCGCCATGAGCGCGAGAACTCCGTAGAGGCCGACCTTCAGGTAGAGAACCCGGTAGAGGCCGACCTTCAGGTCGGCCTTTCGCGGATCAACGTGAGCGTGTCGGAGCGTGGTCATTTCGAGGCTCGCAACGGCAACGGCGGCCGCTGCACTGGCTTGTAATTGTCGGCGAACTCGGTGATCTCGAGGAACCGGTTCTTCCCGATGTTCGAAAACCGCTGCCGCGTGTTGCTGGTCGGCCACCAGACTTCGACGTCAACGGTACCGGCGTTGGCACCGAGGCCGACATGCTGCTGCAGCGGCGACGCGCCAAACGATCCGCCGCTGCCGACGGTCCGGTGAATGGCTCGCCGGCCCCCTGGACCATTCACGGTCACGGTGATGCGCGCGCCAATCGCCGCGCGATTGGTCTTGACGCCGACGAGCTTCAGCGACACCCAGTCGTTGCGATGGCCCGGGTTCTCGAAGAGCCGGAGCGCGTGCGCGTCTCCCGGCGTCGCCCCGCCAACCTCGAAGACGATCTCTTCGTCGCCGTCGTGATCCGAGATCGGCGAACGCCACGCCGTGCCCCTTGTGCAGCTCGCCGGTGCCTGAGGAACTGGTCACGTCGACGAACGATTTCCCGTCCTTGTTGCGAAACAACTGGCTGGGGACGAGCGCGGCGTACGAGGGGTTGCCGGTGCCGAGGTAGAGATCGAGAAAGCCGTCGTTGTCGATGTCGCCGAAGTTGGCGCCCATCACCATCAGGACCCGGTCGAGTCCCGACCTGCCGCGTCACGTCCTGAAAGCTCCCGTCGCCCAGGTTCCGGTACAGCTTCAGCGTGTTGCCGTTGCGCTGGAGCTTGAGGTACGCGCGCGCGACTTCGTCAACAGACGTCACGAACGACCCGACGAAGATGTCTGGAAGCCCATCGTTGTCGTAGTCGAAGAACCACGTCGGGAAACCCTGGCCGGGACCTGGGACCCTGGCGCCTTCGGCGCTCTCGGTGAAGGTGCCGTTCCGATTGTTCCGGTACAGGAAGTTCGTGCCGCCGAGATTCGACACATACAGATCCTGCCACCCGTCGTTGTCGTAATCGGCAGCGGTGACGCCCTTGCTGAAGGCCGATCGATTGACGCCGGCCTTCTCGGCGATGTCCTCGAAGGTGCCGTCGCCCTTGTTGCGAAAGAGCTGCGCCGGGCTGTTTTCGTTGCCGACAAACAGATCGAGCAGCCCGTCGTTGTCGATGTCCGTCCAGACGCCGGCCTGCGTCCCGGTCAACGCTTTCGTCAGCCCGCTGGCCACAGTGACGTCGGTGAACGTGCCGTCGCCGTTGTTCCGCACGAGCGACTTGCGCTGCGGCGTCTCCCAGGCGCCGCGCAGGACCAGGATGTCGAGGTTGCCGTCGTTGTTGTAGTCGGTCTGCACCATGTTCAGACCACCGAGCTGATCGCGGAGGCCGGTCTTCTCCGACTGTTCGGAGAAGAGTCCGTTGGCGGTGCGTTTGAACAGGCGCAGCGGCTCGCAGCTTTCAATGCTCGACGTCAGGACATCGAGCCGGCCATCGTTGTCGAAATCGTCGACGATGACGCCGCCGGAGGCGCCGAACGATGCCAGTCCAGACTGGGGCGCGACGTCAACGAACCGGCCGACATCTTCCGCAGACGTGAACGCGCCCGGAGGAATCAGCTGCGCCTTCGGCACCCTGTCCGGATACGAGCCGGCAAACATGTGCGCGACGTTCAGCAGCCAGCGCACCTCGAGGTCGTCAGGGGTTCCCTTCAGATACCGCGTGAAGTATTCGATGGCCTTCGCTACGTCGGCGTTGTTGGCCAGTCCGCCGTTCATGTGCTCGGACAGCAGACAGCGCTCGCCGGGCGTGTGGAAGACGCCGCTCTCCATCTCCGCCTTGTGCAGGTGCGCGACGCCGAGCGCTTCCTCCATCTGCGGCCGCAGGTCCGGCTCGTCCGATACCGCGATCCGCATCGCCTGCTCGAACGCCTCGATGGCCAGAGCCATCTGGCCCTCGTAGGAGTGAAGCTGGCCCTTCAGGAAGTAGGTCACCGCCAGGTCGACGGGCGCGACCCCGGCCGGCGCCGACAGCGTCTTCGCGACGAGCCCCTGCGCGGACGCAAACAGCTGCTTGCGCACCTGACAGAGCGTGGGCAGGTTCTCGTCCGCGTCGGCGCGGCCCTTCACCTGGCGCAGGCTCAGAACGGTCTCGATGTAGCCGGAGATGTCGAACACGTACTTCACGCCGCCGGCCGCCGATAACGCGGTCATGATGCCGGCCGCTGCGGGCGCGGTCGCGACGCTGACGGGGCCTGCCTCCTCCGCCGGAACCGCTTTCAGGATCGCAAAGCCTGTCGGCAACCGCACGACGCCGCTCAGCTCGCCGACCCGCAGCCCCTCCAACCCGGTACGGAGCTCCCCGCGAAGGTCTGCAATCTGCACGGGGCCAACCAGACCGCCGTTGGCCGCGGACGGATCGACAGACACCTTCTGCGCCAGCGCGACGAAGTTCTCGCCGGCCGCGAGCTGGTCGAGCACGCGCCGCGCCGCGTCGGCGGACTCGACGACGATGATGCGGAAGAAGATGGCGGCAGCCGGTGGGCAGGTGCGGACTGAGGTTGCGAGCGCACCGGTACCAGGGCGGCGACCAGCAGTGCGGCCGCCGTCAGCCCGACGCGGCTCTTCATCAGGAAGTCCTTTTCTCGCCGCACAATACGGCCAACCATGCGCTTCATCAACCTGCGGCCCAGCCCCTTACCACCATGCTAGTATCCGCCGATCGTGGATCTTCTGGTGGGGCGGGCGTTCGCAGCGGGAACTCGCCGTCGCCGTGCTGGCGATCGGCGGGATCGGGACAGCTGCGCGCCAGCGGGCAGCGGCCCCGCCACCCCCCGCGCCCACCTTTCGAGATGTTGCCGGCACGGCCGGACTGGATTTCGTGCACGTCAACGGGGCCAGCAACGAGAAGTTCTTCCCGGAAATCATGGGGCCGGGCGGCCTCTTCCTCGACTTCGACAACGACGGCTGGCTCGACGTGTTTCTCGTTGACGGCGGCTCGTACGCGGATCCGGCGGTGGCCAAGCGCGCCCGTCACCGCCTGTATCGAAACCGCCGCAACGGAACCTTCGAGGATGTGACGGACCGCTCGAACATCCGCCACCGCGACTACGGCATGGGCGCCTGCGCGGGGGACTTCGACAATGACGGCCTCACCGATCTCTACATCACCAACGTCGGGCCGGATGCGCTGTATCGCAATACCGGAAGCGGTCGGTTTGCCGAGATCCCCAACGCCGGCGGCGCCAGTTCGCCGCTCTGGAGCACGAGCTGCGCGTTCGTCGACATCGATCGCGACGGCGACCTCGACCTGTTCGTCACCAACTACGTCGACACCTCGCGAAGAGACCGTCCCACCGAGCCAAAGGGTCGAGAACGAGTTCTGCGGCATCGCGGGACCGCCGGCGATCCGCGACTACTGTCACCCGCTGATCTACGACCCGCTGACCAGCAACCTCTATCGCAACACCGGGAAGGGACGTTCGAGGACATCAGCAAGGCCAGCGGCATCGCCCCGTATCTCGGCAACGGCCTCGGCGTCGCCGTCTCGGACATCGACGACGACGGCCTGCCCGACGTGTTCGTCGCCAACGACAGCAACCCCAACTTCCTGTTCCACAACCGGGGCAACGGCTCGTTCACCGAGATCGCCAGCCTCGCCGGCGTCGCCGTTGCGGCCGACGGCAAGGCACGGGCCGGGATGGGAACCGCGTTCGCCGACTTCAACGGCAGCGGCAAGCCCGGACTCGTCGTGACGAATCACGAGACCGAGATGCACAGCCTTTTCCAGAACCTCGGCGGACGGCTGTTCTCGGATGTCACGATTCGCAGCGGCGTCGGGCCGGCAACCAGGCCATATGTCGGCTTCGGAGTGGCCTTCCTTGACTACGACAACGACACCCGCCTCGACCTCGCTATCGCCAACGGCAACGTGATGGCCAACGTGGCGATGCTTCGCGCCGGTGGCAAGTTCGGAGAACGCAACCTGCTGCTGCGCAATACCGGCAAGGGATTCACAGGACGTGACGAAAGAAGCCGGTCCGGGCTTCGTGCCGGAACTGGTGAGCCGCGCGCTCGCGGCCGGCGACGTGGACAACGACGGCGACCTGGATCTGCTCATCGCCAACAACGGCGCCGGCGTCAACCTGCTGCTGAACGGCGGCGGCAATGCGTCGAATGCGCTGCTGGTGCAGCTCGAAGGGACAAAGAGCAACCGCAGCGCGATCGGTGCCAGGATCGCTCTCACTGCCGGTCAGCAAACGCAGACGCGGGAGGTCCAGTCCGGCTCCAGCTATCTCGCCCAGAACGACCTGCGGGCGCACTTCGGCCTCGGCCGCGCGGAACGAGCCGAGCGCCTGGAGATCCGGTGGCCCAGCGGGCTGAAGGAGTCGATCGAGAACCTCGCCGCGAATCAGATCGTGACCATCCGCGAAGGCAAGGGCGTCGTGAAGCAGGTGCCATTCGCGCGCTGACCCCGGAGACCATGCCAATCGCCACCCGGTGGTCCCACCGCGTCATTGCATCGGCGGTACTGGTGCTGCTGCTGGCCCCGTCGCCGGCGCACGCACAGCGCGATCAATTCCTGGCAGCCGTCATCCGGCTGTATCAGGCGCTGCCGGGCGTGTTCGGCGACGAAGGCCCGCAGCTCACGGCTCACGTGGAGGCGATGTCGGCCGCGCTCGCGCGGTGGGAGGACACGATTCGCGAGAGCGAGCGCCAGCTCCGTCCTCAGGCACAGGACGGCAATCCGCAGACGGCCCTGCAGGCCCACACGGTCCTGGCGTCCCTGTACCTGGAACGCAATCGCTTCGACGCCGCGCTCCGGGAGTTCGACGCCGACATCACGATCGATCCCGCGCGGGCAGGGTTCCACCGTCTCCGGGGGCTGGTCCTTCAGGCGATGAGCCGCAACGACGAAGCCGCTGGGGCGTTCCGCGCCGCGTGGCTCCGCGAGCCCGACGATCCCCAGAACGCCTACCGCGTCGTCGTCTATCGGTCGCCCGAGACGACGGCAGGCGGACGTGGAGCGCGCGCTCGGCACGCTGGCGGGCCTCGAACGCGCGCTGATCACAGCGCGAGCGTGCGCGGGCCTATGCCGTGTTCATGAACGTGCGCGCCATCGACGATGACGCGGCCGGCGCCATGGGCTTCGTCCCGGCCGCGTACGCGCCCGGCGTTTTCACTGCTGCTGAACGGCGACTACGCAGGCCGCGGTCGTCGCGCTCCGGTCGGCGGTGGCGGCGGATCCGCTGAACACCGACCCGGCCATGCGTTCAGACCGCACGACGCAGGGCATCGCCGCGCTGAAGCAGGGGCTCGTTGACAGCGCGATCGCGCACCTCGAGGCCGCCTTGGGGGCGGGCGAATCGTCCCAGGCTCACCGGCTTCTCGGAACGGCGTACTGGGTCAGCGGCGAGCTCGCGAAGAGCGTGCTCCACCTTCGCGCGGCCGTCCGACTGGATCCGGCCGACGAGCGGTCGTGGCTGGCGCTGGCGCGCGCCCTCGAAGGCTCCGGCAACCTCTCCGAGGCCGTGGACGCGCTGCGGACAGCGATCGGCGAGCTGCCCGACGCGGGAGCCCTTCGCTGGCAGCTGTCGGTGACAGCCGGCAAACGTCAGCGCACCGAGCCGGAGGACCTCGAGCTGGCCACGGTCGCCGAACGTCTGACGCTGCTGGCCGGCAAGGGCGAGCTCTACGATCGCGCGGGCAGGCTCGCGCATGGACACCTGGATTACGAGCGCGCGCTGACCCTCTTCGAAAAGCGCGTGGTCCTGACGCCCAACAACGCGGCGGCCCACAAGACGCTCGGACGCGCCTACGTCGACGCGGGACGTGAGGACGAGGGCGTACGCTGAGCTCGTCATCGCTCTTCTGCTCGACCCCCTCGACACCGAAACCCTCACCGCCCTTGGCCAGCTGCATCTCATGGCCGACCGTCCGGCACAGGCCATCGAGGCCCTCGAACGCGCAGTTGCCATTCAGTCCGATCACAGCGAAGCGCTGCACGCGCTCAGCGACGCGCTGCTCAGGACAGGCCGGACGGCGGAGGGACAGAAGCGGCGGGAGGAATCCGAACAGCTGCGGACGAAAGACGGCGACGACCAGCGTCGTCGCCGGAACACGGCAATGCTGACCGTGCAGGCCGAGCTCAAGATGGCCGGGAAGGAGTACGCGGAGGCGATCGAGACGTGGCAGCAGGTCATCGCGCTCGAGGGCCGCGACCGGGCCAGCCACCTCCGCCTCGCGGAGGCGTATGCGGCGGCCGGACGCCTCGAGGAGGCGGCGGCGTCGATTGAGACCGCGATTTCACTCAAGGCCGGCGCGGAGGCGCATCGGCGGCTCGCCGAGCTGTACGCCGCGCTCGGCCGGAGCGCGGACAGCGCGCGCGAGCGGCAGACCTACACGGAGAAGCGTCTGGAGGAGCTCCGCGCGGGTGGTTAGAGCGTTCGCGATTCGAGCAGTTGTTCCTTCGATGTAGCGAGCGCTCAGAAGTGGCCTCACCGGGCGAGCCTGCTCGCAACTCCCGGTTCGCGACGTGGAAAATCCGGACCCTCCGGCATGGACTGACGAAGCCGCCGTCGCCTTGAATGATCCGTGCGGCAGCCTTCAAATCGTGTCAGTAACCGGGTATGTCGAACGGCAGTGGCGACAGCAGCGGCGCCGGCGCAACCGCGCCTGCGGGCTGACGTGACTGGGTTCTTCGGACCAGTGATCACTGGAGAACGGCGCCGATCGGATCGGTTAGGTCGTTCTTCTGTTCTTCCTTGTTGCGCGAGCCGGCTCCGCCGGCGAGCGCCCTCCGTCATCCGATCAGCGATCTGCTGCGCTTTGAATTCCGTCGGCGTCAGGTAGCCGAGACTCGAGTGCGGCCGGACCTCGTTGTAGTGGCGGCGCCACGGCCTCGATGCTCGACCTTGGCATCGACGCGATTGCGAAACCATTGCAGCGCTGAGATGCTCGTCGCGGAACTTGCCCATTGAACGATTCGTCGGTCGCATTCTGCCACGGCTTGCCCGGGATCGATGAGCGCGGTGTCGATCTGCGCGGCCTGGAGCCAGCGCAAGATCGCGCGCGCGACGAACTCCGGCCCATTGTCCGAGCGCAGGTAGCGCGGGGCGCCGTGGACGCTCACGAGCTGCGTGAGCACCTCGATGACGCGCCCGGACCGGATGCCGCCGGCGACGTCGATCGCCAGGCACTCGCGCGTCCATTCGTCGATGATCGTCAGGCACTTCAACGTCTGCGCCATTCGCGCACGCGTCGAAGACGAAGTCGTACGCCCACACGTGATTGAGCGCGGGCGGCGGCAGCGGCCGCGGACGACTGGCGCGCGACGCGGCGACGCGGACGCCGCCGCGGCACCTGCAGGCCTGCCTGGCGCCACAGGCGGTGGGTCCGATCGGCGCTCGATGACGTGCCCCTCGCGCTCGAGGAAGATCCGAATGCGTGCGATAGCCGTACCGCGGATACTGTGCGGCCAGGCGTCGCATCGGCGTCCACGACGGGCGCGTCCCGCACGACGAGCCGTCGACTTGATAGCCGAGCGTCGACGGGCGACGGACAGCAAGGCGCACGCGCGGCGGCCGACAGGCCGCGCGTCTGGGCATACGGGACCTGCTGCCGGCGCACGCGTGCGCCTACCATTTTTTTCGCGTGATCTCCTTGAGGACATCGATGCTCGAGATCGCGATCGGCGACCAGTTTCTTCAGCCGACCGTTTTCCTGCTCGAGCTGCCGCAGGCGCTTCACGTCCGCCGGCTCGAGGCTGCCGAAATGCTTGCGCCAGCCGTAGATCGTCTGGGCGCTGACGCCGTGCTTCTTCGCCACCTCCGGGACCGGCTTCTCGTCGGCCTCGCGGAGGATCGTGACCATCTGCTCTTCGGTGAATCGGGTCTTCTTCATGGCTCCCTCGTGACTCCGAGGGCGCCATTCTTCAGGCTTCGAACTGGCTCGAAAACGCCAGGCACGTCAGTGTAGCTGGGCCTCAGATGGACGAGGCGCGGGTAGTCAATGGACTCACCGGGCGAGCCTGATCGCCGCTCCCTGTGAGCGGCGTGATCAGCGAAGACGTTAAATCGGGCCCGCAGGCGCGGTTGCGACGGCGCCGCTGCTATCGCCACTGCCGTTCGAAATCACCCGACTACTGACACGATTTGAAGGCTGTCGTACGGATCATCCAAGGCGACGGCGGCTTCGTCAGTCCATGCCGGAGGGGCTGATTTTCCACGTCGCGAACCGGGAGCCGCGAGCAGGCTTGCCCGGTGAGGCCACTTCTGAGCGCTCGCTACAAAATCGAGAACTGCTCTATAGAGCAGTTGTCCCTTCACCCAATCCAGCTCGCGCGTGACGTATTCGACGATGTCGCCGGTCTTGAGGTGGTCCGGCAGCACGTCCCACGTGTAGGTCTCGATCTCCAGGTGCGTGGAGAGCGGCGTCTTCTTGTGGACCGCCAGCGCCTGTTCCAGCCCGAACCGCGTGGTCCCGAATCGTGGCCAAGCTCGGTGAGGAACACCGGCACGTGGAAGTGCGTGCGCCACTCGCGCGGCCCCGGGTTCTTGTACCAGTCCTCGAACGCGTCCTCGAGGTTGAGGAACCACGTCATCTTCCCGTCCTTCTTCTGGCAGGTCTGCGACAGGTAGATCGTCTTGGCGAACGTCTGCAGCGCGTCCACCTTGTCCTGTGTGACATCGGGGATATGCATCGACGCCGCTTCCTGCAGCTTGACGATCTGCACGCCGTTGTCCACCAGCTTCTGCAGCGACGCCGGGATGTCCTCGTAGCCGACGGACTGGTGGCCGATGTCGAAGACGACGCCCATGTAGTCGCGCATCGCCTGCGCCGCGTCGGCTTCGTTCAGCCCGGTTGTCTTCGCCAGCCGCTTGCGCCGTCGGGCCTGAGAACAGGCGGTCCTTGAAGTAGGTGATCGTTTCGTCGGTCGTCTCGAGATAGCAGCGTGGTTCCGGCTCGAGACCGAGCGTCACCATCTTGCCGGTCCTCTTCTTCAGATCAACGAGATGCGCAACCACGTCGATGACGTTGGAGGTATAGGCGTCGACGACATCCTCGCCGGTGACCTTCGGCTTGAAGCCGAGCGGTGCGGTCTGGATCGACGGGTTGATGCCGTCGGGCGCCAGCTCGGCGAGCAGGTTGGCGACCTTCTTGGTGTACTCACGCCGTTCCGGCGTTGCCCAGTCGGGTTCGTAGACGTCTTCCTTGATGACCTGCTTCTTGAACACGCCGTAGACGAACGCGTTCGCGGTGTAGAGATACAGATCGTTGTCCGCGAAGAACGTCTTCAGGTCGGCAACCTTCGTCGGTTCGGTCGAGAGCTGCTCGATCGAGGGCGCCGACGTGCGCAGACACACACCGAACTTCTCGTGCGGCGCGACGCGCGCCTTCACGGCGGGCAGATAGGTGTTGACGCTCTTCCAGAGCTGCTCCCAGTTGTCGGTCTGGTGCACGAGCGTTGAGTACGTGAGGTGGCCGAGGCCTTTCCCGAGATCCATGCGTCTCCCCGATGAGTTTCCGTGGCTTCCGCCTTGAGGCGGAAGCTGCGAAATTCCGAGATGGTTAAATTTTTTCGATCTTTCCCGATTCCGCAGACCGCACGACCGCCTCGGTCACGGCGGCGCCGTGGACCATCTCGCTGAGGGGAATCGGATACGCGGGACCACCCTGCGCGGCTGCCGCAAACGCCTCGAGCGACGCGCGCGTGACGTCGAGCTTCGACGCTTCCCACGTCTGCGCCGGGCCCTTCGCCGGCTGGAACTTGCAGCGGCCAAACAGCGTCGTCCGCCGTTCCTCCGACGACGCGCCGGCGACGTGCGTCATGCCTTCGAGCCGCACCCAGCCTTTGGAGCCGAAGACCTGGAAGCTGAAACCGGGGCCGGTCGCGGTCATCGTTCCGAGGTAGCCGGACATGCCGGCCTTCATGCGGAACAGCATCGACGTCGTGTCGTCCGAGTCCACCGCCACGACGCGGCGGAAGCTCTGGCAGTAGACGGTGTCGATCTCGCCGCAGAGGTCGATCATGCCGTCGATCGCATGCACGCCCATCGGCGTCAGGCCGCCGGCAGGCGTCTCGTCACGCTGACGCGCGCCAGGCATCTGCCTTCAGCGCCAGCGCGTTCGGAAACGTCATCGTCGCTTCGATGTGCAGGACGGTGCCGAGATCGCCGCTCTTGATCTGCTCGCGCAGCTTCGTCATCTCCGGATGGAAGCGGCGGTTGTAGCCGAGACCCAGCGTGACGCCGGCCTTCTGCGTGGCCGCCACTGCCTGCTCGGCCTCGGTCTTGTGAAGCGCAAACGGCTTCTCGCAGAAGACATGCTTGCCGGCCTTGGCGGCGGCAATCACCTGCGGCGAGTGCTGCGAGTGCGGCGTGGCGAGAACCACGGCATCGACGTTCGGGTCCGCGAGGATCGCCTCGTAGCTGTCCGCATACGTCAGCCCTTGTTCCTTGGCGAACGCGAGATAGTCGTCGGACTTCGTGCGTGACGTTGCGGCGACGAACTTGATCGTGTCGCTTGTTCCCTGAACGGACTCGACCAGAGTTTTGCCCCACCAGCCGAGACCGACCTGTGCTGCCCTAATCACTGATGCTCCTGAAAAGGCCGACCTGAAGGTCGGCCTCTACGCATTTGATCTCCGCGTCTTCGCGTCTCTGCGGCCCGTGTCATTACTTCGTCCGCAGCAGCGAGAATTTGGGATCCGCGCCGAGCGATTCCGCCAGCGGCAGGCCGAGCTCCTTCTTCACGAGGTTCGTGCCCTGCACCAGCGCCACCATCTTGTAGAACGCATGCCGCCGGCTCATCCCCTCGCGCCCCATCCCGCAATCCGACGACAGAATCAGCCGCTCCGCCGGAATCACCTTCAGCGCCGCCCGAATGACGTCGGCCACTTCCTGCGGCGTTTCGATCTGCAGCGTGTGGTGGTCGATCGCCCCGATCACCACCTTCTTCTCCGTGATCGCCTTCCCCGCCTCTTCCAGGTCCAGCAGGTTCGAGCTCTTCATCTCGAACGTGATCACGTCGGCGTCGACCTGGTTCAGGAGCTCCAGCGCCGGCTTGTACGACTGCACGCTGCCAAACATCCGCTGCTGCGACGGGTTGCCCCAGCAGGTGTGGCACCACACTTCCGTCTTCGCCCGCAGCCCCTTCACCGTGTTGTTGAACACCTTGAGCATGAACTCGGGATTGATCACCTTGTCCACGTAGCCGCGTGCCGCCAGCAGGTGGATCTGCGGCTCTTCCATCTGGATCACCGGGCAGCCGGCATCCGCCAGGTCGTGCAGCTCCTCGTTGAACGCGTCGCTGATCGCCATGATCCGGCTGGGAATGTCTGTGTAGTGCTCGTCCTGCACCGCAAACGCCACCAGCTCCGGCGTCACCGTCCCGAACTTCACCGGCCGCGTCGTCAGCCGCTGCGCCGCCTTGAACATCTCGGCATACTGCAGCTCGCCGCGCCCGATCGGCCCGACGATCTTCGGCATCACCCGCGCTTCCAGGTAGTCGTGCAGGATGTGGCCGCGGGGAAACCCGATGCCGCCGGCCCCCACCGTCGCCAGCTTCGGGTGCGCGGTATCGAACCCGGCCATGTGGTTTGGCGGATAGCTCGTCCAGCTCTGGCCGCCGATGTCCTGGTTGAACCGGCAATCGCCGTCGGTGACGATGTCCAGCCCCGCCACTTCCTGTTCCCGCAGATACACCGACAGCGCGTCGACATACTGCTCGCGGAACCGCGAGATCACCATCGCGTCGAGGAACGACCGGTTCCCCAGGTTTTCCGTATACCAGCTCGGCCGCGGCAGCGAGCCCGTGATCGTCGTCGGCAGAATCTTTCCCGCAGTCGCTTTCAGCATGTTGTGTGTTCCCTGGTCAACGCCCAACGCCCAAACACAACCTTCGGGAACGATTCCGCTTTGGAGTTGGAAGTTGGAGGTTGGGAGTTATCTGTGTTTGCGTCGTTCGCAAACGTCGATTGTACTTCTCGGCGGCCTTGGAGCAAGCGGAGGCGGACGGAGTAAACGGCCTCACAGGAGGAACGGAGACAACGGAGGCGAACGGAGAGATAAGCCGTTCGATTGGTCGGCGCGCGAAGCGCGCCGACAGCCGTGATGTAAGAGAACGCCAGTACAAACCGCCCGGGCGCTATCAGCGGCTTGTATTTGTGTTCTCGTACATCGCGGCGGGCCGCCTTCGGCGGCCAATCGAACGGCCGCCACCTTCGTGATCTTCGTGTCGTGGTTAACGTGACACTCCGTGCGTCTCCGTTCCTTCCGTTCCTCCTGTGAAACCGTTTCCTCCGTAACCTCCGTTAGCTCCACAGTTCGCGCGACGCGATCCGCGCGCCCTCGGCAAGGGCTTCGAGCTTGGCCCACATCACCTGCGGGTGCACCCGCTTGATGCCTTCGAGCTGGGCAAAGCCGCAGTCGGTTCCGGCAATCACGTTTTCCCGGCCAACCAGGCCGGCAAATCGCACGATGCGATCCGCCACCAGGCGCGGATGCTCGACGGTCGTCGTGTGATGCGTGACGACGCCGGGAATCAGAATCCGGCCAGCGGGCAGCTTGACCTTCTGCCAGACGCGCCATTCGTGCTCATGCCGCGCATTGGCCGCCTCGATCGAGTAGGCGCCGGCCTTGACCCGCAGCATCAGGTCGACGATGTCGTCCAGCGCCGCGTCGGCCATATGCGGCACGTGCCAGCTGCCGAAGCAGATGTGGTAGCGGACCTTCTCCTCGGGGATATCGCGCAGCGCATGATTGAGCGCGTCGATCCGCACCTCCGCCCACGCCCGATACCGGGCCGGACTCTCCTGCACCAGCTCGTCGTACATATTCGCCAGCACGGCGTCGTCGACCTGCAGAATCAAGCCGGCGTTGACGATCTCGAGATATTCCTCGCGGAGCGCTTCGGCGATCGCGAAGACGTAGTCCCGATCGCTCGCGTAGTACTCGTTGACGGCGTCGTAGCCCGTGCTCGCCGGCGCCACGGCGGTCAGGAATCCCTCGGACGCCCCGCCGGCGGCTAACGCCGTCTTCAGATCGGCGATGTTGCGGCGGATGCTCTCGAGTCCGGTGTAGGTGATCGGACTGACGCACACGTGCCCGGGAACGCTGGTGGCGCCGCGCGGGTAGTTCTCCTTCATGAACTCGCGGAAGCGGATGCGGTCGCGACCGAGCCACACGGCGTCGAACAGCCGGTCAGGGCGCGCTTCGAACCCGGTGAGGCGTTCGAGCACGTAGTTGGCCCAGCTCGATTTGCCGTACTCGCCGTCGTTGACGACGTCCACACCGGCGTCCACCTGACGACGGACGACGTCCTCCGTCGCGCGCCCGAGCGCGTCGCGGTAGCGACGCTCGCCCTGCGGGTTCTCCCGTGCCGCCTTGCCAAGCTCGACGAGCTCCGGCGGCCGGATCAGGCTGCCGACGTGCGTGGTGAGGATCCGTGTGTCGCTGCGTTTCAATGAAGTTGCGGCCTTCCTCGACGCGCAGGTTCAGCAGCACGATCGCGGCGACGAGCGAACCGAGCCCCATGATCAACGAGACGGTCGGCAACGCGGCACGCAGGTCAGTGCCCGATGGATCGAATGACGTGAACAGGAAGCCGGCAATGATCGGCGCCAGCACCGACCCGCCGCGGCCGACGCCGACGGCCATGCCCGTGCCCGAGGCCCGAACATGCGTCGGAAAGGCCTTGGCGAAGATCGCGTACATCCCGGTGATGGCTGCGTTGGTGCAGAAACCGGCCACCATGCAGATGAGTATCAGCTTCGTCAGATCGGCCGGCGACACGTCCGAACAGCGTCACCGCGATCGTCGACAGCACCATCACGCCGATGGTGAGGTACCTTGACGCTGGTAGCGCTGCGAGAGCAGACCGAGGACGGTGCCGCCGGTTGCGCCACCGACATTCAGCCAGCTCAGCACGTAGCCGGCGGATGACGGGGCGAAGCCCATGCCGACAACGATCGTGGGCACCCACTTGACGATGTAATAGAACGTCGTGATGTGGAAGAAGTAGGCCATCGTCGCGAGAATCGTCACCGTCAGCAGCGGCGGCCGGAACAAGTCCCCGCTCGACCGCTTGCGGACATCCGCCGACACGGCAGGCAACGCGGCAATCGTGGGATGACCGAGCTTCGTCAGCGTCCGATTGATTCTTGTCGAGCGCTCCCTCGGGCTGCTTGCGGGCGAGCCAGTGCACCGACTCGGGCATCAGGAAGTACACGGTCGGAATCATGACGATCGTGACGGTCGCGCCAAAGTAAAACACCGAGCGCCATTCCGCGAGTTCGAGTCCGGTCGACGTAATGAAGCCGCCGAGCGCGGCGCCGACCGGGTAGCCGATCGACATGATGGCCACGTTCAGGTCCCGGCGCCTGGTATTCGAGAACTCGGCAACGACCGCATTGATCGCGGCGAGCATGCCGCCGATACCCAGGCCGGTAATGATGCGCCACACCGCCAGGTCCGCCAGGCGCGCGTCGACGGTGTAACCGAACAGCGCAAACAGCGGCGTCACGAGCCCGCCGAGCACACCGGTTGACGTCGTGGCCATGAACATGCCGGTCGCCATCACGACGAGACAGCCGAGCACTGTCGGGCGACGGCCGATTCGGTCGGCGAGGCTGCCGAGGAAGATCGAGCCGAACGCCATGCCGATCAGCTCCATCGACAGCACGAAGCCGAGCGCCACGCGGGTGATCTGCCACTCCGCCATGATGCCGGGCGACGCGAAGCTGATGGACAACACGTCGAAGCCGTCGAGCGCGTTGAGGGCAATCGTGATTCCGACGATCGCCACCTGCCTGGCGGTCATCGGGGATTTGGCGATCAGATCGCGGGGGTCGGTCATAGCGGGGGATTCTACTACGTTCGGAGCGTTCGAACGTTCGAATCGTTCGAATCGTTCCAATCGTTCGAACGTTCCCGAACGAACCGAACGAATCGAACGATCGCTCGAACGAGTTCGAACGGATTGAACGTTGGAACGGTTCGAACGCCTTACATCGGCGGCCGTGAAGGAGGCCGATATCCAGACTCGCGGACGACCTTCGAGTAAGGGACGGCGCTGACGGTGACGCGGATTTCCACCTGCTTGTGACGTTCAACGGTGGTCTTGCCGCTGCCGCCGTTCTCCTCGCCCCACACCAGCATCAGGTCGTCGCCGACCTGGATGTCCGGATCGACGACGCCGAGCGACAGCATCGAGCGTTCGTTGTAGCTGATGCCGCTGAACATCGACAGGCCGACCACCTTCCCGCCCTTCGTCACGCTGTCGTAGGACGACGAGGCGTAGTTCGAGAGCGGGATGTCGATGTACTTGTAGTGATCCGTTCCCGGGCGGAGCATCGACCCGAACACCTTCTCCACGTCATCGGGGTTCCAGGCGAACGTCACCTTGCGGCGCTGCGGCTCCTTGGCCCGCTTCTCCAGCGCCTCGCGGCCGATGAAGTCGTGGTCGAACTTGACCATCACGCCGTAGCCCAGCTCGTACGGCGTCATGTAGTAGTCCTCGATGTTCTTCGAGACGAAGCTGCCGCCGATCGAGCCCGTGGCCTCGTAGCCGGTGGCCGGCAGCCACTCGCGGTACTTCTTCATCTTCTCGCCCGAGTAGACCGCCGGCAGCGGCGAGGGAATCCAGCCGGACTCGAGCGTGTTGGTGGCATACGCACGCGCGCCGACCGGTATCAGGCCAAACTCTTCGCCAGCCTCGAGGATCGCGTCGCGGACCTTCTCGCCGTCGGCATAGGGTCCCCAGATCTCGAGTCCCGGCGCGCCCGCCATGCCGTGACGCAGGGTCCGTATCGTCTGGCCCGTGATCTTCATCGTGGCCATGTTGAAGAACTTCAGGTCCGGCACCGCTGCGCCGTTCAGCTTCTCGATGACCTTCCACGCATTCGGGCCCTGGATCTGATAGCGGTAGTGGACGCGCGTCACCGGCTTGCCGCCGGGGCGCGAGGGCGAGCGATCGTCGCGACGGACCTTCACGTTGAAGCCGCCGGTCTCGGCGTGGAACTGCACCCAGTTCACCGTCGGCGCGCGGCCCACCAGATTGAACTCGTTTTCCGCGTGGTAGAACATGATCACGTCGCCGATCACGTACCCGTCATAGCTCAGGGGCGCGAACTGCTTGGCCTTGTCGGGCACGAAGCCCTTGAAGCTGTTGCTCGCCAGATACCCCAGCATCTTCGCCGCGTCCGGGCCAGTCACCAGCAGCTCAGCCATATGGTGAGACTGGTCGAACAGCACCGCTGAATCGCGCCACGCCTTCTGCTCATCCCGCCAGTTCGTGAATTCCGACGGCACGACCGGATACACGTAGGCGCCAATCTTCGAATTCCGCAGCAGGTCCACGGGATTCTTCACGGTCTGTAACAGCTGCTCGAGGTTCTGACTCATAACTGGTCGCTACTCCTGTTTCGGAACATGTCCAAAGGCCAAACGAATGATTTTGGATCATCGGGAGGCGGAACGTCACCCCTGCCCAATCGAATGGCCTCACTTCTTTCGATTCGTCGTGATCTTCGTGACCTTCGTGGGTATGAACTCGGTTCGTCTCCGTTTTCTCCGTTGCTCCTATGGCGGCAGTTGACATCCCAAGGGGTGGTGACTACTCTCCGCCCACCCCATGGAAAGACAGTCCACCCCCCGAGCGCAGCACCTGGCGGTCTCTCATCGCGCCGCGGATGTCGCATCGCAGACGGCCCGTGCGTTCATCGGCGTACGCGAACTGTTGCTGCGCGGCAATTTCGAGCGCGGCGAGCGAATCTCCGAGCTTCCGCTGGTGGCACGGCTGGGGATGTCGCGAACGCCGATCCGGCTGGCGCTCGAGCGTCTGGCTCACATCGGCCTGCTCGACGTCGGTGCGACCGGCGGTTTTACCGTTCGACAGTTCAGCATTGGCGAGGTATTGGACGCCATTGAACTCCGCGGCGTGCTCGAAGGGACGGCGGCGCGGCTGGCGGCCGAGCGCCTTGTCGATGACAGCGAGCTGGAGCCGCTGCGTCATCAATGCCGGCAGATGGATACCTTCGAGCGTCTGACGATCGATTCATTCGCCCAGTACATGGACATGAATGAAGCGTTCCACAACGCCTTCGTCGCGCTCTCCAAGAGCAGGATGCTGGGGCGACATCTCGATCAGGTGAAGTCGCTGCCGTTCGCGTCGCCGAGCGCGATGGTCTTCCCAACCTCGTTTCTGCCGAAATCGGACGAGACGCTCGCCATCGCCCTGGCGCAGCACCGCGACATCGTCGAGGCGATCGAGAATCGTCAGGGCACGCGCGCCGAAAGCATCGCGCGCGAGCACGCCTACGTGGCGCGGCACGTCCTCGAGCGCGCGCTCTCGAACACCGACGCGCTCAGCCGCGTTCCAGGGGGACAGCTGATCAACGTGACGCCCCGGTAAACCGCTTCGTCACCTTCGTGGCGTGATCACGCGTCGGCAGCATCTCACCGGGGCGGCCCTCCCTCGCGGGCCAGCTCGATGGGTGGCGCCGGCGAGCACGGGGTACGAGGCTGAGGCAGGCGTCATCCGTTTGTATGCAGCCGGGCGGTCTGGCGATCCAGCAAAAGTAGGGACCTACACAAAGAACTGGAAAAAACCTCAAGATTTCTGGCATTTGACAATTTGTAAAGTAGGCGTATCTTCTAGCGTTGCATGCAAGAGCATGTGGTGCGTGGTCTGCGGAAGCGGGGTCCGCGAGTTGGTCCCGGGCCGCTCGTGCTGGCGCGGCATTCGCTGAAAGAGAGAATTTGAATGAACACACTAGTGAAGCGCCTGATGGGCTTGGCCGTCCTGCTGCTTCTTCCATCGTCCGTCTCTGCTCAAGCCACACTCACGGGAACCGTGCGCGACGACTCAGGCGGCATTCTGCCCGGCGTGACTGTCGAAGCGGCGAGTCCGGTGCTGATCGAGAAGTTGAAAACGGCCACCACAGACGCGAGCGGCCAGTACCGCATCGTCGATCTGCGGTCCGGCATCTACACGCTGAAGTTCACGCTCCCCGGTTTCTCCACCGTGGAGCGAACAGACATCAACCTGGCCGGCAGCCAGATCGTGACCCTCAGCGTCGACCTGAAGATTGGCGGGCTTCAGGAAACCATCACCGTCACCGGTGATACGCCGGTCGTGGACGTGCAGAGTGTGAGAAGAGAAGTCGTCCTCGACCAGGAGGTCATCCAGACGATTCCGTCCACGCGTGCCGTCGGCGGGCTGTTGAACGTCACGCCCGGCCTGACCGTCGGCGACACCGGTTTCGCGCTGTCGCCGACGATGACGTTCTTCTCGGCGAACGGCGGCGATAATAACGAAGGACGCATGGCGGTCAACGGCATGACCGTTGGCGCAGCGCGCAGCGGCGGCGTGTCGTCGTATGTGTATGACGCAGTCGGCGTGGAAGAAGTTGCCGTCCGCGTTGGCGGCGGCCTCGGCGAGACGGACACCGGCGGCCCGATCATGAACATCGTCCCGCGTTCGGGCGGCAACACATTCCGCGGGACCGGCTTCCTCAGCCTTGCTGGCGACTGGTCCAAAGGCAACAACATCGAACGCCGATTGCGCGCGCATCGGCATCAAGGAGACCCCCGGCATCATCCAGGCGCACGACACCAGCATCTCCTATGGCGGCCCGATTCTTCGCGACCGCCTCTGGTTCTTTGGCCAGTATCGCAACCTCGATACGCAGACGGCCGTCGAAGGCATCACCGCGAATTTCAACGCGGGCGAGCAGCAAGCTGGGACTGGATGTCGAGCGCGGTGAACTCGCGACTGGTGCAGGACCGGCAGATGGCGATCACGCGCCTCGCCGGACAGGCCGGCAAGAGCCGGATCCAAGCCAACTACGAGTACCAGAAGCGCTGCGAGGGAACGAACCTGAACGTCGGTGGCACGGCTGCCATAAGCGTGGCGACGACTGGGTCGGTCTCGGCGCGACAACGCAGTCGCCGGAATCGACGGGCACTGCGGGTCCCGGCTACTTCGAATGGCCGTTCCACCTGTCGCAGGGCCAGTGGACGATGCCGATGACGAACAGACTGCTGTTGGAAGGCAACATGACGATCTTCCGTTACAACCCGGCGTTCGGCTTCCCGCCGCCGGACGGCATCACCAACCTGATTCCGGTGACGGAACAGGCGACGGGCCTGCATTGCTCGGGCGGCGGGCAACATGTCGAATCCGGGATGCGCCGAGCGGCAAACCCGCCACGCTGCCGTGGGCACCGACAGGCCAACTACACCTATCGAGGGCTGGAGCAGTGGGGATACGCGGAAGGCGCGACCAACAGCTACAACGGGAGCGCTTCATATGTCACTGGTTCGCACAACATCAAGGGCGGCTACCAGTACTACTGGCTGCGCCAGCTCGACGAGACCATTGCCGCCGACAACCAGCTCCCGTACCGCGCCCATCGCGGCGTGATGAATCAGGTGACGTACCGGCTGCCGACGCGGAGCAACAACACGGTGACGCAGCTCCACGGCATCTTCGTCCAGGACCAGTACACGCGCGGCCGTCTGACGCTGTCGGGCGCCGTGCGGTGGGATCGTGCGAGCAGCTACGCGCCGGTCGAGGGCAACGGCGTGTCGATACCTCATTTCACCCCGGCGCCGATACATTCGAGCGGACGCCGGGCGTCAACGCCTACAACGACATCAGCCCTCGCGTCGGCGTCGGCTATGACGTGTTCGGCAACGGAAGGACGGCCGTGAAGCTGCGCTGGGGCAAGTATCTGGGCTATGCCTCGAACGATCAGCCCTACACGTCCGTCAACCCGGGGGCCACGATCGTGGCGACGGCCAGCCCGCGGCTGGACGGACAACGATCAACGACAAGGTCGTCGACTGCAACCTGCTGAACACCGGCCGCAGAACCCGGCCGAAGGGATCGGTGGACACCTGCGTCGCGGCGACCGGCAACAACGCGAACTTCGGAAGATCTCCAGGCGGCGACCATCGTCGATCCGGAACTCCTCAAAGGCTGGGGCGTGCGCACGTACGACTAGCAGACCGAGATAACGCTGCAGCAGGAAGTGCTGCCGCGCGTGTCGGCGGAGGTCAGCTACACCCACCGCACGTTCCACGGCTTCATGGTGACCGATGACGCTGAACGGCAGACCCGGAGACCGGACTGGCTGAACTACACCATCATGGCGCCGTCGGATCCGCGGCTGCCCGGTGGCGGCAATTATCCGATCCTGGTCTACATCGCGAATACCGTCGCGGCGCCGCAGAACAATCCTGAACAGAGAAGACCGACGGCGAGGCGGCAAGGAGCGCGAGGCCTTCTACGACGGCGTCAACTTCAACGTCAACGCCCGCATGCGCAACGGCCTGTTCGTCTCGGTCGGCACCCAGACCGGACGCCGCGTCGATGATCTGCCACGTCGTGACGAACTACGGGCGGCAATGGTCCGAACACGCGCGGCTGCCGCGACCATGATCCGTGGGAGACGACGATCCGCGGTCTGGGCAGCTACACCGTTCCGAAGATGGACGTGCTCGTCAGCGCGACGGTGCGCTCGCAGCCTCCGCTGGAGCTCGGTGCCAATTGGGTGGTCCCGAACACCACGATCCGGGAATCTCTCGGCGGCACGCTCCCGCCGGGATTCACGTAACGGCAAATCGACGATCGACCTGACCGACCCCGACCACCGGATTTTCGCGGGCAACCGCCGCACGCAGATGGACATGCGCTTCGCGAAGGTCGTCCGCTTCGGGAGGCACTCGTACCGACATCGGCGTCGACCTCTGGAACCTGTTCAACACGAACTACGCGACGGCTACGAGGGGCAGTACGTGGCCGGCGACGGCACGTGGCGAACCCGACGACCATCTACCCGCCGCGGTTCGTGCGCCTGAACTTCACGGTGGGCTTCTAAAACACGAAGGGCACGAAGTAAGTCGAAGTTCACGAAGACGTAGTGTCCGGCTTTAGCCGGACCAACAACAGGGCCCGGCGTCGCGACAAGCGGCGCCGGGCCCTTTTACTTGTTCGTTGGTAGTTGTTAGTTGGTACTTGGTAGTTCGTGTCGGCGGTCTATCTCGGGCCGCCGGAGCGCGAGCGCAGTTCCTGCAGGCGCAGGTCGCGATATTGCTGGCGCTCGAGCGCACTCTGTTCACTGCGACCGAGCCCGGCCAGGACCTCGGCCAATCGGCGATGCGCCTCGGGGCCGCCGCCCAGCGAGATCGCTGTCCGCAGCTGGGTTTCCGCATCCCCCAGGCGCGTGGCTCGGACGAGCGTGTCTGCCAGCCGGATGTAGTGCCCTGCGTTACCGGGGTCCAGTGCGATCACCTGCTGCCGCAACGCGATCGCGCGCCCGTAGTCGCCCTGCTGCATGCTGAGCGCCGCCTGAGAGCCAAGCATGCCGAACGTCCGCAACCGGCGCTGCTCCTCGACCGCGGCCGCCTGCGCGCGCGCCGCTTCTTCGATGCGCGTGTGCCCTTCCTCGACTTTTCCATCGTGGACAAGGGCGTCGCCGAGCGCCTGGAGCACCTGGCCATCCGACGGCTGGAGCGCGATTGCCTTCTGCAACGCCTCGGCGGCGGCCGTGTACCGGACAGCGGCGAGGTGCACTCGCCCGAGCGCGGCCAGGGTGTCGGCGCCATCCGGGTCGAGCAGCAACGCCATGACGAGCTCGGCGTATCCCGCGGCCTCACGCCCGTCATCGATATACGCGATTCCGAGCGCGCGGTGTGCCGTCGGGTTGTTCGGCGTCAGGTTCACGCGCTTTTCCAGAAGCTCGATTGCCCTGTCGTAATTCAGGTGCGACTGGGCGCGATCGGCGACCTGGCCATACAGCTCGCCCCTTCCGGCGAGCAGCACGAGCCGATCGGCGACAGCGATGAGCTCGGCGTCCGTCTCGTCGGTACGCTGGAGCCTCGGCGCCAGCGTGGACAGCAACCAGCGCACGGCGCCGGCATCGGGCACCGCCACAATCGCGTCGCGCAGCGCCTGTGCGGCCTCCTCCACGTTGTCGAGACCCTCGAGGGTACGGGCCAACGTGAGCCACGCGCGTTCGTTTCGCGGATCCAGTTGCACGGCGCGGCGAAGATCGCGAACGGCCTCTTCGATGTCTCCGTTCACCGCGCGAGCCGTTCCGAGCATCCGGTGGGCGTCGGACGAATCAGGCGCCCGCAACGTCGCCGTTTCCAGAAGGGCAACCGCCTCCGGAACCATGCCCTGCCGGAGGGCAGCGACGCCGCGAGCCATCGGCTCCAGACGCAGTGCCGGATCGGCAACCAGCGGATCGGCCGCCACCGCGGCCTTGAGGGCGGCGACCCCTTCGACGAAATCGCCGCTGAGCAGCAGTGCAAACGGCGGGGCATACCCCGCAGGGGCAAACGGCGTCGCCCGGCCGACCTCGTCATTGATCGGAACAACGACGGGGATCGGTGGCTCGGGCCGCCGCCGCCCCCGTATCAATTCGCGCTCGACGCCACGCAGCGTCTCGAGCGCCCGTTCGATGTCGGTGTCAGTGGTGCGTGCGGACCGCTGAACCACGAGCCAGTAGGCATTCTGCGGATCCGCCGGATCGATCAGCCACGCGGCACGAAATGCGTCCGCCGCCTCGGCAGGACTCCCGACCGCCCGGTGCAGGAGCGCCTTGTACCGAAGCCGGCCTGCCGACTTCGGATCGATGCGAATGGCCTCGTCTATCTCACCAAGCGCGTCCCGGAGCCGACCGCGTTCGACGTACAGCAATAACAAGTCGACATGGACATCCAATGCGGCTCGGAGATCGCCGCCGGCGAGCTTGGCCCGCAAGCCGAGCTCGGCAGCGGCGACCTCGCGATCCCAGTTCGTCAAGGCCTGCGACAGGGTCTCGACATGTGCCGCAATCTCCGGTCCTTCGTCGCCGTAGACGCCGGCCAGGGACCGGTACAGCGCCGGCAGCGCCCCGAAGAAGCGGTCTCGTTGAGCGGACGCAGGATGAGGGAAGACGAGCAGCAGGACGAACAGCGACAGCGACGCCACGCGAAGAGCTGTCATCGGAGCCTACCCGATCGGTTCCATGCCGTGCTCCCGTTTGATGGCGGCCACCGCCGGTGACGCCATGAACGCGAGGAGATCGCGTACGCGCTCGACGTGTGTCGACACACGCGCGACGCCGCCGGAAAACGTCGTCGTTCCCTGAATCGAGTCGGGGAGCAGGCCCAGCACGTCAACCTCGTTGACGTTCCGCAGCTCGCTGAGCTGTTGAAAGCCGATGGACACCTCGCCGCTGGCCACGAGCGAGGCCACCGGGATTCCCGGACGTGCCTGCACGAGCCGCTCCTTCACGTCCCCGGCGATGCCCCATCGCTGGAAGAGCGCGAGCAGGTGATCGCCGCTTGGTCCGGTCGAATAGCCGATGCGGGGCGCGGACAGAACCGCCTGCCTGACGGCGTCCTCGGTCTCGATCGACGGGCGCGCCTCGCCGGTCCGAACGGCGACGGCCATCGGCGATGTCACCAGATCGACCCGACTGCCGGCGAGCACGTGGCCCTGCGCGATCAACTGCTCGATCGCGCCGGCGGCCAGCACCACGCCATCGAACGGTTCTCCGGCGGCGACTCGCTTTGCCGCTTCGACGCCTCCCATCGAGACGACGGAAACATCGGCGTGGGGATTCGCCCGAAAACGCCGCGACCAGATCGGTGAGCAGATGGCGCGTGGCCATCGACGAAACGATCCGTACCACTATTTTTTGATCGGTCCGGTGTACTGGTCGATCGGCGGCGTGCCATGGGTGTGGAACGTCTCGATCGTCTTCAACCCCCACGCCTGACCCTTCTTCCGCTCGGCCTCGGTCCAGACAACCGGCTGCCAGTCGGGGGCGAGCATCAGTCGAGCCCCGGCGTTCGCCACCTCGACGCGGTTGCCGCCGGGCTCATAGACGTAGAGGAAGAAGGTCTGCTGCACCGCGTGCTTGTGCGGGCCGGTCTCGATGTGCACGCCGTTCTCGAGAAAGATGTCGGCGGCGCGCAGCACATCCTCGCGCGAATCGAGCGCGTAGGTGGCGTGGTGAAAGCGTCCCATCGCCCCGTAGTGATCGTGCGTGAAGGCCACGTCGTAGGTCTTGTTGGTGGCGGTGACCCACACGCCGGCTTCTTCCCCGCTGTCCAGCACGATTTTCTCGGTCACCCGCATGCCGAGCACGTCTTCGAAGAACACGCGCAGCGCCGACACATCGGCCGCGAGCAGATTGAGGTGATCGAGCCGGCGGACGTTGACGCCGCGGGCCGGGAACCGCATCGCCTGATTCTTGAGCGACGGTTTGAGCGCATCGGGCGCCTGGTACCACTCGGTCTCGTAATACAGCTCCATGCTGTGGCCGTCCGAGGTGGTGAACGAATACGCGGGACCGTGGCCGAGATCGCCGTCGGTCCAGCCGCGGCCAAGTCCCGAACGCTCGATGACGCCGACGCGCCGCTGCAACGCCTCCGGGCTCGTCGCACGGAACGCGAAGTGGCCCATGCCGGCGGCCTTCGCGGCGGTGAGCTTCAACGTGTGATGTTCGTAGTCGTCCCAGCCGCGCAGATAGACGGACTCGCCACGGCGGCCGCTCTCCGTCATGCCCATCACGTTGACGAAGAAGTTCAGGCTCTCGTCAGGCTTGGGGGTGAGCAGTTCGAGGTGAGCGAGGTGCGCGAGGTCGAATGAGCGAAGTGTCGATTGCAACGTTAAGGCCCCGAAACCGCGGAGACGCGAAGGCGCGAAGAACGAAAACTATGGTTCTCCGCGTCTCAGCGCCACCGCGGCCGTGATGTAATGGTCTAGTCGATTATGGCTTGCATGACGGCGTTCTCGAAGTCGCGCTGCAGCTGAGGCGTCGACGTCTGCATCAGGATGATGTTGACCATCTTCTCCTGCGGATCGATGTTGATGTTCGTGCCGTAGGCGCCGGCCCAGCCGAACGTCCCCTTCGACTGTCGGAGATCGGCCGCGACCGGGATCCTCGACCACCTGCACGCCGAGCCCGAACCCCATCCCGCGCGCCGGCCGCCCGACCTGGCCGTTGACGAGATCGCCGGTGTGATTCGAGGCCATCAGCGCGATGGTGTTCGGACTCAGATACCGCCGCCGTTCAGCTCGCCGCCGTTGACAGCATCTGCGCGAACGCAGGTAGTCCTCCGCGGTGGTCACCATGCGGCCGGAGCCGGAAAATACGTCGGACTGCTCAACCCACTCTGATCAGCCTGGCGCTCGAAGCGGCCGGCCTGCACGCGCCGATACATGATCGCCATCCGCGGCTGGCGAGCCGCCGTGATCGTGAAGCCGGTGTCCTTCATGCCGAGCGGATCGAACAGCCGCTGCTGCATGAAGCGATCGATGGTCACGCCGGACGCGACCTCGACGATCCGGCAGAGCACGTCGAACCCGACCAGACCGCTGTAGCGCCACAACGTGCCCGGCTGAAATCGAGCGACACGGCACCGAGAAGCGGCACGTAGGTGGCCAGCGTGTCCTAGGTGCGCGCTGCAGGCGCCGGCCTGCTGACCGGGACCTCCCTCATCAGCCCGGAGGTGTGCGTGAGCAGGTCGCGCACGGTGATCCCTCGCCGGAACGAGATCACCTCCGGCGGCGGACCTCCCGCCCGCACCCGGCCCGGGCGGCAGCGCCCCTTCGGCACGGCCACCATCGCCTGCTTGAATTCGGGGATGAAGCGCGAGACCGGGTCGTTCAGCCTCACCTTCCCTTCCTCGATCATCAGCATCACCGCCGTGGCAGCGATCGGTTTGCTCATCGACGCCAGCCGGAAGATCGCGTCTTTCGGCATCGGCTTCCTGGCCTCGACGTCGTTCAAACCATGCGCCTCGAAGTGGACGACCTTGCCGCGGCGGGCGACGAGCGTCACGGCGCCAGGAACGTTACCGCTGTCGATGTGCCGCTGGACGGCTTCCTTGATCCGCCCCAGCCGCTCGCGTCGAGAAACCCGACATCCTCGGGCTTGCCGTTCGGCACCGACTCCGCGGCAAACAAGGGCATCGCCGCGAGAGCCAGCGGCGCAGCAGCGCACAACAGCTTGAAGATCAGCTTCGTCATACGTCCTCTTCACTACGAGCACGCACCGAGCACACCGAGAACACCAGGAAGTCTGTCTTCGTTTCTCGTGCCTCGGTGCCTCAGGCTTCGTGGGCTTCGTGGTTACGCCGTCGCCTTCGCCTGCCGGTCGCGAATGGCCTTCAGCGCCAGCCGTTCTTCCTTACCAGGATCGTTGACCATCTTCGTGTCATTCCCGAAGACCATCGTCGATCGCTCGGTGCCGGTGAACGCGGGCCACTGCGGAATGCCGCGGTGGTTGGGATTCCCCGTCCGCGCGAATGCGACCCAGGCCGCGCTCATTCGATCGGCAATCCGCTGCGCCGCGGGACTGATCCCCGTATACACCTTGCCGCCTTCGAGATTGTCGAAGACGAACGGAATCTCCATGCAGTGCATCGACTTGAGGCGCCCCTCGCGGACCGGCGAGTAGTACTCGAACCGGTACACATACACCGGCGCGCCCCGCTGTGCGGCTTTCCGTTCCGCCTGCGCCTCGACCTGCAGCCGGAAACGCCCGTTGTCCGTCTCCATCCGCAGAAACAGATCGATGTTCTCGCGCCCAGGCTGGTTCTTCCGATACAGCGCGATCATCCGGTTCGCCTCGGCGTCGTCCACCTTCAACAGCGCCTCCACGCGCTGTGCGCAGCGTCGCCTCGTCGATCGGCATCAGCTGATCGTCCGGCGCGAAGAAGGTCATCTCGGTGGCCGTGGTGCCGGTGAGGAACGGCACGCTCGCCGACTGGACCGGCGCCGCAGGATCGAAGGGGTTCACCGGAAGCGATTTGCCGTCGAGCACCGGGCCGGCGCCTGGAAGAGGAGGCCCCGCAGCCGGCCGCAGGACGTCAATCAGCTGGGCGAACGGGACGGTCTGCAGCTGATCGAGCCGGTCCGGCGTGATCTTCAGTCGTTGCAGGATCTGCTCAGTAGTCTTGACCGCCTGCTCGACGGGAATCGCCGTCAAAGCCGCGCCGCTCTGCGCGATAGCTCGATGAAACAGTCCGCGCGCGGCCGGCATCGCCATCAGCGTGCTGACTTTGCCGGCCCCGCCAGACTGGCCGAAGATCGTGACGTTGCGCGGGTCGCCGCCAAACGCGGCGATGTTGTCGCGCACCCACTCCAGCGCGGCGACGATATCGAGCATCCCGACATTCGACGCGTCCGCCCATTTGCCTCCGTACTGCGCGAGATACAGGAAGCCAAGGACGTTCAACCGGTGATTGATGGAGATGGACACCACGTCGTGCTTGCGGGCCAGTTCCCGGCCTTCGTAGATCGAATAGCTGCCGGAGCCGCTGGCGAAGCCGCCGCCGTGCAGCCACACCATCACCGGACGCTGCCCCGCCGCCGGGTTCGGCGTCCAGATGTTCATCACCAGACAGTCTTCACCGAGCGGTTCGCGGGGATCCGTCGGCAGCATTTCCGCCGGCTCGCCGCCGAGCACCTGCGGAGGGCGCTCACCGAACTGCACGGCATCGCGCACGCCGCTCCAGGGCGCACGCTTCTGGGGAGGATGAAACCGGTTCGCACCAGCGGTCGATGCGGCGTACGGCACGCCCTTGAACACGTGCACGCCATTGTCGACATAGCCGCGCAATGAACCGTTCGCGGTCTTGACCGTCGCGCCCGGCGTCCGGGACTGGGCCGACGTGCGGGTCCAGAGCGCATCGATCGCGACCCCAGCGCCGGCAAGCGCGGTGTAGTTGATGAAGTCTCGTCTCTTCATTGGCTATGACACTCGGCAGGGCGTTGGCTTGAACTTGGCTTCGGTGGGCTCTTTCTTGAAGTTCGAGCTGGTGATGAACGGCTGCGTCAGGTATTGCGGATCCTCGACGACGGTCGTGACGACGAACCAGTCGCCGGCAACCGGATGCGTGAAGCGGGTGACGTGCTCGGTGACGGTGGCCCCCGCTCCATACGGCACGCCGTTCGGACGAAGCCACCCGCCATTCGTGTTCGTCGTCACGACCGTCAGTCCGCCCCAGCGCTGCGCTCCGCCGGACGGGCCGACGCCACGTTCGAGAAACGCGTCGCGCTGGCCGCCGCCAAGCTGCCACTCCGCTGTCGAGTAGCCCTGCAACGTGCGCGGACCGGGAGCCGCGTTCGGCGCCGGCGCGGCGAAACGCAGCAGCCGTGTCTGCGCTCCGGCATCGGTTTCGATCTTCAGCGTGGAGTCGTCCTGCCAGCTGATACGGAGGCGGCCGGGCAGGCGCATCACGCCGCCGACGCCGTACGCCTCGCAGCGGCCGTCCATCGACGGCTCCCAGCTGTCTGCGACCTTGCGCGCCTGCGCATTCATCACCTGATCAATCGTCGTGTAGTCGCCCTTCACGGGCGGAACCATGCGCGCTTCCCAATCTTCGGTCACAACCGAAACCCACGTGCCCGCCAGATCGACGGGCGCGCTGGCGCGGGCAGTCGGGGGCGGTCCCCCGCGCCCGCCCTGCGGCGGCTGAGCGGCGAGCTCACGAAATTGACCGACCGCAACGCCAGTGCAGACGGCGACGATGGCTGCATCGACGGCTGCGACAGAACCATCGCGCCTTGACCGGCGGACAGCTACGGTCGCACCGATCCGCGGCAGACATCATTTGTCTCCCCGCTTCGGCTGCGCCACCGGCTTCGCTGTCTTCGCCGGAGGGTTGGCCGCCAGCATCTGCTTGTAGATCACCTCGATGAACTGCGACGCCGTCCAGAAGCCGTCCGGCGTGCTCGTAGCGCGGATCGAAATCGAGCGTCGGCTTCTTCGCCTTGACCTGGTCGAGCGTCATACCCCGTTTCACGTACTCGCGGATGCGGTCACGGATGATCGTGACCATGTCGCGGTACTCGATCACACCCTGTTCGTCCGACAGGCGCCCGTGGCCGGGAATCACCATCGTGCCGCCTTCGTTCACGTTGCTCGGCACGGTAATCGCGATGATGTTGTTGAGCGCCTTGATGTAGCCGTCGATCGTCCCGCCGTTGGCGTCGTCGATGAACGGATACATCACGGTGGTGAACAGATCGCCGGTGGAGACCACGTCGGCGCGGCGGAAGTGAACCACAAGGTCGCCGTCGGTGTGCGCTGCCGGCTGATGGAACATCTGGACCGCCTCGCCGTTGAACAGCATGTCCCTCCGCGCGTTGAAGAACGTGTCCGTCGGCAACGCGGCCGACGGCAGCGGCGGATTCGCCATGACGAGCCGGTTGAGCGCGTTCTCGTGCGCGATGATGCGCGCGGTCGCCGTTGCCGCCTGGCCGATGTCGCCGACCACGTTGCCCCCGGCACGGGTGCGGCCTGCTTTGGCGATCGCCTCGTTGCCGCCCATGTGATCGCCGTGCATATGCGTGTTGACGATCCAGCGGATCGGCTGATCGGACAGCTTCTTGATGACGTCGAGGAGCTTTCCACTGAGCGGCGCGAACTGCGTATCCACGACCAGCACGCCTTCAGGCCCGGTGAACACCGTGGTGTTGCCGCCGGCACCGACCACCATGTAGACGTTGCCGCTGACCTGCTGCACGTCCATCTGCACGACGTCGAAGTTCTGGTTCTGCTGCGCGACAGCGCGAGTGACCAGGGCGCTGCCGGCGCCGACGATGACGGCGGCAGCGACCGCTGCTGCACGAACGGCTCGTGACTGCATTACTTCTTTCCGCCCGGTGCCGGCCGCGGATTCTTCGCGAGCCACTCGCGGATGCGCGCCTGGAATTCCGGATACATCGTTTCGGGCCCGCCTCGGATCGCAAACTCCGGCAGGTGGTGCTTCGTTTCGAACTCGCCTTTGAACGGGTGCTCCCCTGGCAGGTACGCCGGGATGTCCCCCTCGGTCTGGGTCGCAATCTCGACCACCGGCTCGCAGACCCACAGCCATGTCTGCGCCGGCAGATCGCGCTGCGCGCGGGTGAACTCCTCGCTCTTCACAAGCGGCTCGGCCAGGTAGACCGGATCGACGAGCACCCCTATGTGCGACATCAGGTCGCCGTTCAGCACGATGTACTCCGTGTAGGTGGCCCGGTCGCTCATCGCAATGCCGTTGCGACGGATCCATCCCTGCTTCAGATGCGTCGTCTCGACGATGAACATGTCGCCGTCCCAGCGGCCGGTGGAGAATCCCATCCAGGTGTGTGGGGCGTTGGGGCCGGGATGCGGGCGCCCGTCCATCCAGATCGTCCGCGTCTGCTCGTAGGTGCTGGTGTACATCTTGACCGCGATCATGTCCTGCGTCTTCGGATCCTTCTCGACGAAGATCCGCAGGTTCGTCGGGCCGCGCAGGATGTAGGGCGAGACGTGCACGCGGCACTGTTCTTCGGGCAGCGTGATGCGCGACGGGTCCCAGCTGTCGGCGAACTGCCGCGCGGAGTCGTTGATCGGCAGGCCGAGATAGTCGCGCAGCTCAGGACCCGGTATGCGCTCGAGGAAATCCTCGAGATAGCGCGGCTGCCAGACGCCCGACAGTTCAACCTGCGCGGCGGCCGGCGTCGCCGCTGCCGTCAGCGCCAACCCGCACGACCGCGGCGCGGCTGAACACAGACCCGCTCGTGTCATCTATCGTATCCCCAGACGAAACGTGAAGGTTTGGAACGATATCACACGCAGATCGCGACAGCCTGCTCCGGCGTCACCCCGAGCTTGGCCGCGCCGCGAACGGTGTCCTGCAGATCGACTGGATACCAGTTGCGCTTTCCTGGATCGCACAGCCCGGCGATGTTCAGCGGCTCGATCGCCGCGGCGACCTCCGCGACATAGCTGGTCGTCATAGCGGCGCGATCGCGGTGACAGGCGATTGATTTCCTGAACGAGCAGGCGTGCGGTCGGCACCAAGGAAGCGGGCGTCGGCGGCGTGGACGCCCAGGCGCCTGGCCATCTCGCTGTAGCTCGCGGCGGCGAAATAGAACATCGAGTAGGCGGCGAACTGTTCGAACCGCGGGAACGCCGCGTAGCAGCCGGCAATGAAGCGCGCCGTGTGATCGGCTTCGGCGAGCGTCACGTCTGCGTATTCGTCGAAAGTCTGCTTGCGTGGCGCGAGCACTTGTCACGTCCGCGCTGTGCGGGCGTGACAAGGCCCGCCCCACGTGCGGACTCCAGAATCCGCGCGAGTCGCTCGATCCCCAGCAGCGTCAGCGGTATTCCCGTCGAAAACAGCGGATCGACAAACGCCGCCGCCGACGGCAACATCGCCCAACCTGGCCCCGATGCGCGGGCGGCCCGCCACGACAGCGTTGGCATCCAGGTGAATTCGCGCGTCGGCTGAGCATCGGCGAACTGGGCCGCGATCGATGGATACCGCGATAGAAACCGATGCCACGCGGGCTCGCCGTCGGCGAGTCCCAGCTCACTCGCCAGGTCGTCCGTCACCGCGATGCCCGCGCTCGTCACGCCGTTGCCGAACCGCAGCACCCACATCCACCCGCCGTCGAACACGTGATGCAGGGCCGCATCGTCCACCGGGTACGGCAGGCCTCGCGGGGCGGGCCGTCGTCGGGGACCCCGTGGGCGATGCGTTGACGTAGGGCGGCGCTTTCGGGTGCCAGCATAGCCGGCATCTCCTCACATCGCGCGACGCCGGTGAAATGCGAGAACAGCGCCTGCGTGCGTGGGTATCCCGCAAAGCCGACATTCTCGATACTCAGCGCCCGGCTGATGAATCCGTTGGGACCGCTGGCATCGACCACCAGTCCGGTGCGAATCGACAGAGGAGCGCCGCGACGAGTGCCGCCCAGCACGGGAACCGAGCCCGCACGATCGAACGACTCGAGCTGAACCTCGTCCAGATACTCGACGCCGGCCGACATCGCTTCGCGCACGAGAAACTCGTCAACGTCCGAACGCAGCCAATGCGTATCGGACAGCTCATCGTTCGGACTCGCGGCCACGAGCAGCTGATTCGAGCGATCGGCGCTCAGGTGATACGGCGTGCCACGCTCCTGTCGGAAATACGTGAAGCCGCGCTTCAGCCCGCACACGACGTCGGGATACGCACGTTGCCACGATCCAAACGCGGACAGCGGGCGCACGCGCGGGAGGTTGTACCGGTCGGCCAGCTGCTCGATCAGGATGCCGGCCAGCGGCGAGGCGGATTCACCGATGGCGAATCGCGGATGCCGCCCTCGCTCCAGGAGCACCGTCCGGTAGCCAAGACGCCGCGCGATCATCGCCAGCAGCGAGCCGCCGAATCCGGAGCCGACGATGGCGAGGTCGAAGTCAGGCTCAGACGTTGCGGTCAACTTCCAACCTCCAACTCCCCAAGCTCCGCGAAAGGTGCACAGCGCTCGCAGGACACTGATGTCGCGACCGTCTGGGTACGGTTCATCTGCTCAAGGCGAGTGACTCTCGCCGGCGAACACTCGCAGTCGAAGAAGCGCTCGACGTCCCAGAGATCCGCAAACACGCGCAGACGATGGAGGGAGATGCCGTGCTCGACGACCCGCTCGAGAGCGGCGAGACGCGGCGGCTCAACAGCGTCGCCGAGCGCCTCCATCGCGCCGTTGCCGCTCCGTGTCGGGATCACCGAGCAGACGGCAGCGCCGCAGTCGGCGGCAAGGTCGATCGATCGGCAGGCCCAGTCGATCGCCTCCTCGCCCTTCAGAAACGGCGGGTTCAGCAGGACGAACACACGCAGGTCGATGTCGTGTTCGGCCAGGAAGCTCGCGGCGCGGCGGAACGACTCGATGGTCATCCGCTTGTTCAGGCGCGCGAGCGTGTCCGGGTGAGCCGTCTCGAGGCCAATGGCAACTTCGAGTCGCGTGGAGCTCCCACTCGCGTGGCTTCCGCCTTCAGGCGGAAGGCGCTGAGTCGATCGCGAAAACGCAGGCACCGCTCCGCATAGGCGCCCGTCAGGAAGCCAGGGTGTGCTTCAACGATGACCCGATCGACTCCGCCGACGATGTCCGCGATCTCCTCGTCCTCTGATGGTGGGATCGCTGCGGGATCGAAGAAGCTGCCGGCGTTGTAGAGCTTGATCTGCCTGACCGGAGGCAGCTGCTGCAGGGCCGCGCGGATCTGCGTGGCGATGGCGCCTGGAGGCACCGTCTCGTCGAGCGTGTTGCGCCACAGATCGCACATCACGCAGCGAAATGGGCATTCGCGGTTGGTGAGGAAGATGACCGCCGTAGGAGCGAGCGCGCCCGCTGCGTCGAGCTCCTCCTCGAACACGGCCGCGTACGGCCGCATTGGATCGAGGAGGGCCTTTGGGCTGCGCTGCGCTAGCACCCAGTCGTCGGTAATCATCGGCATCACTTGCTAGAGGCGAAGGAGTTTACGAAGGAAACGGATTCACAGGAGGAACGGAGCCAACGGAGACGAACGGAGAACGGCCGTTCGATTAGTCGGCGTGCAGAGCACGCCGACAGCCGTGATGTCAGGGAGCGCAGATACAAGCCGCAAACAAGAACCGAAGCGGTTTGTATCTGCGCTCCCTGACATCGCGGCAGGCCGCCTTCGGCGGCCAATCGAACGGCCGCACATCTTCGTGCTCTTCGTGCCCTTCGTGGTTCAAGATTGAAACTCCGTTCGCCTTCGTTTCCTTCGTTCCTCCTGTGAACCCGTTCCCTCCGTCACCCTCCGCTAACGCGAGGCACCGCTGAAGCGGCGCCCTACGAACGCATCGTGGCGGGCACTTCGTTGCCGGATCGGCGGTCCAGTGCATCCGGCGTGTCGCGCAGGCGGTCTTCCCACATCTTGTTGAACACGTTGCGGCACCAGGTCTTGGTCACGCGGGCGCGCGGGGGGCCGACGCCGTCCTGAAAGCGGCGCTTGGGGTTGACGGGCATCTCGATACCGAGCACGGCTCGTATGCCCGCGCTCACCACCTCCTGCTTCAGCGAGTACAGCCGCTCGATTCCGCCTTCGCTGCTGTGCAGCTTCGGCGGGACAGGCCTGCGGAGCACCTGCTCGAACGGAATGGCCGCGGCGGCCGCGATGACGGAGCGCACGCTGAACGGGGAGAACGCATTGAACCCGAGCGCCGATGCGGGCGCGTACGTCCGCACGTAACTGCGTGACAGACCGCCGGAGTAGACGGGGCTGTGCTTGATCGCGTCAACGCCCCAGCCCTCCTGATAGAGCAGCGGATTACGCAGCACGCTCGACAACGTCAAATCCGAATCCTCGAGCGGATACGACTTCAGGTTCTCATCGCCGCCATCGCCGTCGAGCACGAAGGTCAGGCTCGGGTACCGTTCGCGGATGCCGCGCAGCAGGCACAGGCCCGCGGCCGCGCATTCGACATCGAGCGGGTGGTAGTCCTCGATGACCCGGATCGCCTCTTCGAGGTCGCAGCGCGACGGCGCCATCTCAATCCGCTCCCATGCCTCCGCAATCCCAAGCGCGTGCACCGCCGATTCCGCCTGTGGCGCGTCCGTCCCGCCGCCGAGGTCGAGGGTGAACGCACGAACGGAATCAGGGTGACGCCCAAGCTCCAGGCATGCGTGGCGGGCCAGCAGCAGCGTGGCGGTGCTGTCGATGCCGCCGGAAAATCCAACACCCACCGGGGCGCCAACCGGCACCCGGGACAGCCACTGGCGGACGACCGTGTACGCCGCACGGATGTAGGCCACCCCAGCCTCCTCGACATCGAGAGACCCATGCGCGATCCGCGGATCGAAGAACCGCTGATAGCGGGGCGATGGATCGGGGCAGCCGACCTGATCGAGGTCGACAACGTAGTGCGCGGGCACCATCCGCGTGTACGCGGGATCGAATTGCCAGCCAATCCGCTGTGACTGGCACCAGTCGAAGATCCGATCGATGCGGTCCGACACCACGAGGAACGGACCGTGATACATCTTCGCGACGAAGTACCGCAGCGGGATGCCGATGGTTCGTCCCAGCCGCACCGTCCGGCCATCGCGCGCGATGGCCGCAAAGTGACCATCGGTCTCCGCCAGCGCGGACGTATCGCATCGGCGGATAGCCGTGACGACCTCCGGTTCGGTCCCGCCCGTGAGGCCAGACGACCTGACCCCGATCAAATCAACCGTGCGATCGATTCCTTCAATCATTGGATCGCTCACTGCAGAAGTCAGAAATCAGAAGACAGAAGTCCGGAGTCAGGCCGAACAGCTCTTTCCTGTTTTCTGTTTTCTGTTTTCTGTCTTCTGTCTTCTGAATTACGTCGTCACTCTCCCTATCGCTCGCACATCGTCCGCCGACACCATGTCCGGCACCACCCAGCCGTCCAGGTTGTACTCGGCCATGCACTGCTCGGCGAACCCCTTGTAGCGAGCGGATGCGCCGGTGGCCTCGGCCACCATCAGCGTCTCGAAGCGAATGCTTTCATGGTTGCCGAAGTAGTTACGCTCGTAGAGTTCATGCCGGCCGCCGAACTCGCTGCCGATGGCATCCCAGAGCAGCTTCATCAGCTTCACACGCGATTCAGCCGTGTAGCCGTTGGAGCCACGCACGAACTGATCGAGATACGGCCGCAGTTCGGGCACCTTGAAGTCCAGCGCGCTCGATGGCAGGTAGATGAGCGCACTCGCCAGCGTGTTCTCGATGATTTCCTTGATCTTCGGATAGGCCAGGCTCGCCATCACGCGATACGCCAGCCCGTAGTCGAGATTCGGCAGCACGTATCCCGGCGTCCACGGCGTCGTCGTCCGCGCCATGGCGTCGGTGAGACCCCAGAACAGATTCCGCCACGCGAGCACTTCCCCGACCTGTGCCTGCACGCCGCGGAAGTCCTTGGCGCCCGTCGCCTCCACCGCCTTCAGCAGCAGGCCGGCGAGAAAATCCATCTTGACGGCCAGGCGTGTGCAGCCCTGGAACATGAAGCGCGGCAGGAAGCCCGAGCGCGGGAAGAAGTTGTTCACCTTGTCGAGGTCGCCGTAGGCGAAGACGTTCTCCCACGGCACCAGCACCTTGTCGAAGACGAGGATCGAGTCGTTTTCGTCCATGCGGCTCGACAGCGGATAGTCGAACGGCGTCCCCATCACGGCGGCAGTCATCTCATACGACGGCCGGCAGAACAGCTTCACGCCAGGCGCGCCCGTCGGCACGATGCACACGAACGCAAACGGCTTCGTCTTGATCGGCAGCGCGCCGTTGTTGGCGATGAAGTTCAGGTGCGTCAGGCTCGACGTCGTCGCCACGACCTTCGCGCCGCTGACGATCAGCCCCTTGTCCGTCTCCTTCTCGACGTGCATGTACACGTCTTTGACCTCGTCGAGCGGCCGGTCGCGATCGACCGGAGGATTGACGATGGCATGGTTGACGAAGGAGACCTCCTCCTGGACGCGCGCGTACCAGCGCTTGGCGTTCTCCTCGTACGGTGCATAGAACGCGGAGTTGGCGCCGAGCGTGGCGAGAAACGCCGCCTTGTAATCAGGGCTCCGGCCGATCCAGCCGTACGAAACGCGCGCCCATTCCGCAATCGCGTCGCGGTCGGCAACCATCTCCTCGACGTTGCGCGGCGCGCGGAAGAACTTGTGCGTGTAGCCGCCGCTGCCGGTGTCGGTCGGCGCGTCAGAATGTCCTTGCGGGCCGGATCATGCAGCGCGTCGTAGAGCCGGGCGATCATCCGCACGGTGTTCCGGAATGCGGGATGCGTCGTCACGTCCTTGACGCGCTCGCCGTAGATCCAGATCTCGCGCCCGTCGCGCAGGCTCTCGAGGTATTCCGCGCCGGTGAACGGCCGCGTGCGGCCTGTGCTGTAAGAAGTCATGATGACAATCCCTGAGAATTACGGCTTGAGTCGGTGTGCACGCGAGTCGGCTCCCACCGGGCACCGTCGCGCTCGCGCCGAAAATGGCTACTGGTGACGAACTCCTGCGTCAGGTACTTCGGGTCGCGCGACTACTGATGTCACCACGAACCACTCATCGCCGCCTGGAGCCGGGAACCGATCGACGTACTCGGTGAGAACGGCGCTCTCACTGGACGGAACTCCGTTCTTGCGCAGCCAGGCGCCGCTCAAATGCGTCGTGACGACTTTGAGGCTTCCACCGCGGCCGCCCGCGGCCGCACCTGGCGCCCCGGGAGGCGCCGGAAGACCCGGCGGCGGACCGCCAGGACCGCGACCGCCGCGGCCGGCGCGTTCCCACTCCGCGACGGAGAAGCCCTGCAACGAACGCTCGACAGGAGGCGTGGCGGTGGCGTCAAAGATGAAGCGCCGCGTCTGCTGCCCGGCGTCGGTCTCGACCTTGAGCGTGCGCTCGTTTTCCCAGGTGATGTGCAGCCGCGTCGGCATCCGCATCAGTGCGGCAGCGCCGTATGCCAGGCATGACCCGTCCGGTCGCCGGATCCCAACTGTCGGCGATCTTCCGCGCGTCCGGCGTCATCAGGTTTGCAGGATGCTGGTGTAATCGCCCTTCTTCGGCGTCACCATGCGCCAGCGCCAGTCTTCGGTGATGACCGAGACCCAGTAGCCGGTCAGATCGAAGGGGGCCGACGCCTGGGCGGATGGCGGGGTCGCCGGACCGGCGCCGCGGCCGCGCTGCGCCCCACTGATGTCGAGAGCGCCGAGACGAGGGCAAGCGCGAGAATGCTCCGCGGGACGCCGCAGAGCCACTATTGTTCATCTCATCGACTCCGAGGCGCCGGCGGCGCCGGACTCAGGCTGCGGATAGGCGGCCTCGACGAAGCTTTCCGTCGTCCACGACCCTCGCGTTGCACCGTAGCGTCCTTCGTAGTCACGCAGCAGGCGGGCGGCCTTGACCTGCGCGAGGGTCATGCGCTTCGTGATCGCATCGCGAAACGGTCGCGAATGATGGTGTTCATATCACGGTACTCGACCACGTCGGCTTCATCCGCGATCCGGCCGTGTCCTGGAATCACGAACGTGCCGCCTTCCTGCTTGTCCTTGGGGACGGTCAGCTCGAGGATCCGGTTCAACGCCGCAATGATTCCTCTGTAACTGCCGCCCTCCTGCGCATTGAAGACAGGGAAACGTCGTATTGATGTACACGTCGCCCGCCACAATGACGTCGGACTTGCGGAAGTAGACCAGCACGTCTCCGTCGCTGTGCGCATTCGGCTGGTGCAGCATCTGAACGGCCTCGCCGTTGAAGTACAGGTCATTGCGCGCCGTGAAGAACGTGTCGGTCGGCCACGCCGCCGACGGCAGCGCGGGCTTGCCACCCCGGTCCGCCCGCATGCGTGTTGAGGCGTTCTCGTGTGCCCACACCTTCCCCACATTCTCCGCGCCGGGGCCGGCCTGGGCGACGAAGTTGCCGGCAATGATCGAGCGGCCGGCCTGTGCAATCGTGGAGTGGCCCCCCGTGTGATCGGCGTCTGCGTGCGTGGTGACGATATAGCGAATCGTCTTGCCGCCGGCGAGCCGCCGGATCTCGGCCAGGACCTTGTCGGCGTAGGGAGCGGCAGCGCTATCGACAACGAGCACACCATCGTCGCCAATCTGGACCGCGACATTCGACGCCGGCGTGTGAATCAGCCACACATTGCCCTGGACGCGATACGACTCCACGTCAGGCGCCGCGCTCGTGGACGCCTGCTGCGCCGCCGGCCGGGTTCCCGCGACAGCGAACGACAAGAGTCAGCGACCGCTGCGGCCGCCGCGATCGACCGACTCACTTCGTCACCGTCTTCTTGCGGTATCCGGCAACGCAGTTTCGGCACCGCCGCGCGCCGCCTCAACGGGCAGGTTGTTTTTCTCCGCGAACTCGGTCAGAGACGGGTTCTGACCGGGAAGATAGTGCGGCACCTCGCCTGGTGCCCACTCGATCTCCACCGCCGGTTGACAGGGGTACGGTTGGATGGCGACCTGGCATTGGTCAACCGGAAGCCGTTGGTTCTGATGAAGCGGCTCGCTGAGATACACCGGGTCTTCGATGATATAGGTGTGCGTCAGCAGATCGCCGTGGCGAAAGAACCGCTCGGTCATGCGGGCGCGATCGCTGAGCGCGACGCCGTTTCTGCGAATCCATCCTGCCTTCAGATGGCTCGTCTCCACGACCAGCACGTTCCCGTCCCATCGACCGGTCGAAAAGCCCTGCCAGGTGTGCGGGGCGAAGTCCGGCGGATGTGGCCGTCCGTCCATCCAGATCTCGCGCCGCTGCTCCATCCACTGGATGTGCGTGTCGATCTTCGTGACCTGAAATGACGTCGGGTCGTAGTTGAACGTGACCCGAAGATTGCCGACCCCGCGGAAACCGTAGGTGGATGGGTGTGGCTTGCAGTTGTGCTCCTCCAGCGTGAGGATGGTGGCGTCCCAGGCTTCGGCCCGTGCACGGCCGGCGTCGTTGATCGGCAAACCAAGAAAATCACCGATATCCGGACCCGCCGCGCGCTCGATGGAATCTTCGTGCATGATCGGCGCCCAGATTCCGGACAAGATCCATTTGCGCCCATGCCGGTGACGCGGCCGAGGCGAGCAGGATGAACCCAAGTAGTCCGATGCGGCAACGGTGCATAGCAGCCTCCTCTATTCCTGCAGTTCGCGCGCTTTCGCTTCCCACTCAGCCATGAATCGAAAGACATTTTCCTTCGGCGGCTGCGGCGCAAACGTCTCGAGCCATCGCACTGGCGCGTCGCTGATGTTCCTGAAGGAGTGGACGCAGCCTACGCCCGTCCACACGACGTCACCCGCCTTCAGGTCGTAGACCTTCCCGTCCAGCGTCGCCTGCACCTGGCCTTCGAGGATGAAGTACGCCTCCTCGAAGGTGTGGTCGTGCAGCGCGATGCCAACGGCCGGCTGATACTCGATGAAGAGCATCCGGTGATGACGCGCACCGAAGTCCTCGTCGATCATCCATTTCAGGAACACGCCCTCCAGCCCGGCGACCACGTTCTGGCGAGCGCCCACGGGTGGAATCTGCGAGGCGTCGAAGTGCCCAAGCAGATTGCCGCGACGATCGTTCACGTCCAGTGGTTGCGCGTGCGAGGGTATGGAGCGGTCCTTCAGGAAGAACGTGTCGCGCTCAGCGCCAGGCGGCTTGGGTTGCGGTGCCGCCATCTGCAGCCAGCGCACCGGCGCGGCACCGGCGCGCCACGAGTGCGGCGTTCCAACCTTGATCGCCGCGTAGTCTCCGGGGTGAAGCTGGTAACTCTCTGACCCAATCGTGAGAATCGGCTCACCGGCGAGAATGTAGATGCCTTCCTCGAACGAATGCACATGGGGATCGATCGTCCCGCCGGATGCCAGCTGGTCGACGCTCAGCCCCGTATGCACGGAGCCGGTTTCGCGATGGACCAGTGACGTCGAGACATAGCCGCGGCTGCGACCCTCGAAAACCGGGTGTGCCGCCAGCGCACGTTCGTCGAATCTGCCGAAGTGATGCATCCGTGGCGGATTCTATGCTGGGTTGCCTGCGATGGATGGGTTGCCGAGGTGGGATGGGTGCCGAGGTAGCGAGCAGATTTCCCACCCAGGCTACCCAGGCCACCCAGTTACCCAGCCTACCTACTGCGGCTCTTCGATCGGCTTGCCGTCCGGGCCGAGCGGCACGGGAACGCGATTGGCGATCGGCTTCGTCGACTTCAGGTACGCCAGGAGCGCTTTCAGGTCCTCGTCGGAAAGCTGGCCGTAGAAGTTCCACGGCATCGGCGGCAGGATCTGCCGCGAGGTCCCCATGTGCTTTCCGGTGCGCATCGCATCGATGAACATCTTCTCGGTCCAGATGCCGATGCCGGTGTTGCGTGTCACCGGTGATGTTCGCGGCAAAGGACACGCCCCAGGCACCGCTCCACGCCGTCAGATTACCGCTGGCGTGAACCTGCCAGGGACTCTTGGGATCGTCCTTGAACGGCGCATCGATCTTCTCGTCCTGCGGTTGCCCCGACAGTGCCCGGTCGTAATCGAATTCCGGCCCATTCGGCCCGATCTTCTTCGGCGTGTGGCAGTCGTGGCAGCCGCCGCCGATCACCAGCATCTTGCCGCGGTCGATCTGTGCCTGACCGGTCAGCGCGGCTGGCTCTCCAGCCGGCGCGGTGGCACCCGGAACCGCGTCGGTGCCGGGCGGTTGCGCGGGCCGATTACACGCGGAAATCACACCGGCCGCCGACACACACGCCAGCAGCGCTACAAGACTCCTTACGACCATCGATATCGTCTCCTTGCCACTTGTGACTTGAAACTTGGAACTTGTTACTTAACCGTAATGTTGATCGTCTGGCACATGCCTTCGACCGCGCGGTGAAGGTCATCGCCGACTTCGACGGCCATCTTATGCGGCCCCGGGTTGAGCGCCATCTCGATGTTGTCGCTGCCGCTGCCAAAGTGAATCCATTGACCCGCCGTGCCCTGCTTCGCACCCGCTTCGGCCTTAGGGATTACCGTACCTGGAGCGAGGCAATCGGTGTCGACGCCGAGATGGAAGTGGCCCATGTTGGCGCGAGCGTCCTTCACTTCACCCTGCGGCACCGGCGAGATCTGATAGTTGTCCGTCTTGAACACGAACTTGGTGGGCGTCGAAACGGTGGCGCCGTCCGCCGGCTCGGCGAAGTAGACGCGCATCGCCGGATGCCCTTCGTGTGACGCGGTTGACGCGGCCGGGGTCTCCGCCGGCGCGGCTTCCTCCTTCGGCGCCTCGGATTTGCAGGCAATACCGGAGCCACTGAGCAGGGCCGCGACGGCGGCGATGAGAAGTCGATTCATGAAAGCTCCTTGGGTCGGGAAAGCTACGGTTATGGGTAACTGGGTGGCCTGCGAGTCTGCCACACCCAGGCAACCCCGGCAACCCGCGACCCGCTACCTGGAAATGCCGCGCGGCATTATAAGATGGCTCCCGGTTTGTTCCTCCGCCATCTCTTCTCAACAGACCACAAGGTCATCGGTCTTCTCTACGGCTTCACCAGCCTGTTTTTCCTGCTGGTGGGCTTCGCCCTGGTCGTCATCATGCGCTGGCAGCTGGCCTATCCCGGCCAGACCGCCTGGATCGCTCCCGAGGTCTACAACGGGCTCGGGGCGATGCACGGGACGATCATGGTCTTTCTCGGCGTCGTGCCGCTCGCGGTCGGCGCCTTCGGCAACTATGTCGTGCCGCTGCAAATCGGCGCGCCCGACATGTCGTTTCCGCGGATCAACCTGGCCAGCTACTGGTTCTACCTGGTTGGCGGCATCGTCATGCTGGCCAGCTTCTTCGCCCCGGGCGGGCCGCCGATGTCCGGCTGGACGTCCTACGTGCCGCTCGCCGATTTCGCGCCATCCGGCCAGACCTTCTGGCTGGTCGGCATGCTCTGCCTGATTTTTTCGTCGCTGCTGGGAGCGCTGAACTTCATCACCACGATCGTGCAGCTGCGCGCGCCGGGACTCACCTGGTTCCGCCTGCCGTTCTTCGTCTGGGCGCAGTTCATCACCGCGTTCCTGCTGCTCCTCGCCTTTCCCGCGCTGCAGGCCGCGGCGGTGCTGCAGGGCATGGATCGCCTTGCCGACACCAGCTTTTTCCTGCCGAGCGGGCTGGTGGTCAGCGGCGAGCGCGTTACCGTCGCCGGCGACGGCAACGTGCTGCTGTGGCAGCACCTGTTCTGGTTCCTGGGCCATCCCGAGGTCTACGTGCTGGTGCTGCCGGCCATGGGCATCATCGCGGAAGTCATCACCACCAACATCCGCAAGCCGCTCTGGGGCTACCGGTTGATGGTCTATTCGCTGTTCGTCCTCGGCTTCCTGTCGTTCGTGGTCTGGGCGCACCACATGTTCCTGACGGGCATGGGAACCACCATCAGCGCGTTCTTCCAGGCGACGACGATGATCATCTCGATCCCGTCGGTGATCATCCTGAGCGCGCTGATCCTGGCGCTGTACGGCGGCTCGATCCGCTTCAACACGCCGATGCTCTTCGCGCTGGCGTTCATGCCGATGTTCGGGCTTGGCGGCCTGACCGGCCTCCCGCTGGGCCTCTCCGCCACCGACATCCCGCTGCACGACACCAACTACGTGATCGGCCACTTCCACTATCTGGTGGCGCCGGGAACGATCTTCGCGCTCTTCGCCGGCATCTATCACTGGTTCCCGAAGATCACCGGCCGGTTCATGAACGAGACGCTCGGCAAGATCCACTTTGCCGGCTCGCTCGTGGCGATGAACCTGATCTTCTTCCCGATGCTGATTCAGGGACTGGCCGGCGTGAACAGACGGCTGTGGGATGGCGGCGCGTCGTATCAATTCGCGGAGCCGGTGCTCTTCATGAACACGATGATGTCGCACGCGGCGTTCCTGCTCGGCTTCTTCCAGCTGTTCTTCATCGCCAACCTGTTCTTGAGCATGCGGCGGGGACGCGCGGCGACCGCGAACCCGTGGCAGGCGACGACGCTCGAGTGGGCGACGCCGACGCCGCCGCTCGCGCACGGCAACTTCGCGCAGGCTCCACGCGCCTACCGCGGGCCGTATGAATACAGCGTTCCGGGCGCATCGACCGATTTCACGGAGCAGAGCGCACCTGACGAGCGGGTGGCGTGATGGATACCCTTCCCTACACCACCACGGTCCGCCCGGACACCGGCCTCACCAGCCCGAAGCTCGGGATCTGGCTGTTCCTGGCATCGGAAGTGATGCTGTTCGGCTCGCTGTTTTCCGCCTACGTGCTGCTGCGTACCGGAGCGCCGTTCTGGCCCGATCAATCAGCCACGCTGAACGTGCCGCTGGCAACGCTGAACACGGTGATCCTGATCAGCTCGTCGGTGACGATGGTCCTGGCGTGGGCGGGAGCCGCCAGCGGCAAGCTCTCCCGCTACCGGCTGTACATGGCGCTGACGCTGCTCGGCGGCGCGCTGTTTCTCGTCGTCAAGGTGATCGAGTACAGCGATAAGTTCTCGCATGGGTTGTATCCGTCAACGAACAACTTCTTCGCGCTCTACTTCACCCTCACCGGGCTGCACGCGATTCACGTGATTGGCGGTATGGTGGTGAACGCGTATCTGCTTGGGCCCGGCGTGCGGATGTGGACCCGCGATCACCTGCGCTTTACGAATCGCGTGGAAATCGCCGGCATCTACTGGCACTTCGTCGACGTCGTCTGGATCTTCCTGTTCCCGGTGCTGTATCTGCTATGAGCGCGCCCGCACAGACCGCACACGCCGTGAATGTCCGTGGATACCTGGCGGTATTCCTCGCGCTCCTGGTACTGACGGTGGTGACCGTCGCCGTATCGTCGCTGGAGCTCACGGAAACCGCGACCGTCGCGGTGGCCATCACCATCGCGACGGTCAAAGCGTCGCTGGTCGCGCTGTTCTTCATGCACCTGAAGGGCGAAAAGCCAATGGTGTTCTGGCCGCTGGCGTTGACGGCCGTGCTGGTGGTCGGGCTCTTTGTCTCCCTGCTGTATGCCGAGGGCGACCACCTGTTTGGGACGAAGTTTGGCGATGCGTTCGGCAACGGTCCACCGCCCGAAGGCGGCACCTGCCTCGCCGAAGCCGCACAGCGGCGAAGGCGGGGCTGGAGGGAGTCACTGATGTGTCCCGTCTGTTTCACCGGCGGTGACCCGGTCATGCGCGAGACGCTCAACGCCGGGATCGGGGTGTTGATGGGCGTGACGGTTATCGTCCTGGCGATTGTTCGCCCGTTTCTTCCTGAAGCTGGCGCGACGGTCCCGTGCTGCCGCGCATCTCGTCGATCATGGCCCAGGCCGAGCTGAAGGTCGGCCTGATAAGCGGAGGGTTGCCTAGTGCTCGAGTGGCTGGGGATGCCCGTCGCTGCGTCGGCACATGCCGGCGAGGTGGATCGCATCATGGTGCTGGTCCACTGGCTGATGCTCGTGCTGTTCGTCGGCTGGGGCGCCTTCTTTGCCTTCGTCCTCTACCGCTTCCGGCGCGGGCGCAATCCGCAGGCCTCATATGCCGGCGCACGCGGGCGCTTCGCCAGCGTCGTTGAAGTGGGGGTCCTCGTCTCCGAAATCGCCCTGCTCGCGTTCTTCTCGATCCCTTCTGGAGCGCGAACGTCGATGCAAAACCGCCGGACGGCGCCGCCACCGAAGTGCGCGTCGTCGCGGAGCAGTTCTCGTGGAACTTCCACTATCCCGGGGCGGACGGCACATTCGGCCGAACGTCGATCACGCTCGTCGATCCCGACAACCCGCTCGGCCTCGACCGGCGCGACCCCGCGGCCAAAGACGACATCACAACGATTAATCAGCTGCACCTGCCAGTCGGGCAGACCGCCGTCATCCATCTGTCGAGCAAGGATGTGATCCACAGCCTTGGCATGCCGGAAATGCGCGTCAAACAGGATGCGATTCCCGGCATCGTCCAGCCCGTGTGGTTTACGCCGACGAAGACCGGGCGATGGGAAATCGCCTGTTCGCAGCTCTGCGGCCTGGCGCACTACCGCATGAAGGCGTTCTACACGATTGACACGCCCGAGCAGTTCCAGGCGTGGCTGGATGAGGAAGCGGCGGCGCTGCAGCCGTAATCGCCGGGTCCACGGCGATAGGCCGAGCGCGCCGTGGAACCCGGCCTACGGGGGTCTCTCCTCCACCGTTGAGGGCGGGTGCCACGCGCAAGACGAACCCTGCGCGTGGACCCGCCGATCAAGCCTCGGGTTTAAAGCTGAACGCCGCAGTGGCTGCGGCGGCTCCGTCGGAGATCGTGACCTTCGTCTCCTGCGTGCCCAGCCGCTCGTGCCACGCTTCGATCGTGTAGGTTCCCGGCCGGCAATCCCTTGATCTCGAACGACCCGTCGTCCTTCGTCACGGCAAAGAAGGGGTGCGTCACGGCGTTCGCGTACGACCTCATCCAGCCGTGCACGTCGCAGCGGAACGACACGCCGATTTCGGGCTTGGCGAACATCTTGGTGAACGACCGGCGCCTTCTCGTTCTGCTGGCCGAAGTTGAATTCTTCGTTGTTCTTGGGAATGGCATGCACGTTGTGCAGCGTCGGGTCGCTGTTCTTGATCTCGATCGGCTGGTTGACGAACACGCCAAAGACATGCGGTTCGTAGCGGCAGCCGACCTGATCGAGGATGACCGGCGTCGTCGGCGTCTCGTAGACGGCGTTTCCCAGCCCGTCCTTGACGTAGACGAAGACGTTTTTCAGCCCCCGGTCCGCCGACACGATCTGCGTTTCCGACAATGATTCCGGCCCTGGCTTGCAGTTGGGATCGGCGGCCATCTTGAGCGGCGTCCGGACCGGCGGCTCGCCGTCAAACGTGACTTTTCCCGTGACCGACCCTGGCCCGTCCGCCTTCGCGGTCGCCGCGGGACGTTCCGGGGTGCTGCTGCCGCCGCAGGCCGCCGTCAGTCAGACCAGCCGCCAGCACCAACGACGCCGAGCAGACATGAATGCGACTCAACATATGCCCGCCATCATATCGGAGCATCGCCCCTCGCACCTCTGACCCTGACTACCCCTTGCACCTCTTGAACCATGATTAACGGCTCCGGCCAGCCTCGGGGGCGCCCGCCTTCGCGCTGCGCGCTACGGCGAGGCAGGCTCTTGTATAGCAACACATAACCGACAGAGGAACACATGGCAACGAAGATCGTTGACACCATTCTGCCGACCACGATGGTCGGGTCGTATCCCCGCCCGCAATGGTTCAAGCAACAGCTGCTGGGACGGGATATCCGAGTGGCGTTCAAGGAAGTCCAGCACGAAGAAGCGTACGACGATGCCGTCGCGACCACGATTCGCGATCAGGAAGAGGCCGGCCTCGACATCGTGACCGACGGCAACATGTGGTACGACGACTACGTCGGCGTCATCGGCTCGTTCTGTTGGTACATGTACGAGCGGATCCCAGGCTTCGAGCACGCCCGCGAGCCGCACCCGAGCACGCAGGGCGTCGCCGACCGGAACCGCGTGATCGAGCTGCTGGATGACTGGGGCGGCGTGATCAACAGCGGGCCGGTATCGCGCGGACCGATCCGCCTGACCGACTTGTACAAGGTGGCGGCCAAGCACGCGAAGGTGCCGGTGAAGGTATCGGTGGGCGCGGGCCCGATCAACCTGGCGTGGCACGTCTACTTCAAGCACTACAAGGATCCGCGGGAACTGAGCTACGCGCTGATCCCGATCTTCAACGCGGAGATGAAGGAGCTGGTCGCGGCCGGGGCGAAGTATCTGCAGATTGAGGATCTCGGCGCCTGGTTGCCGCTGTTTACGGGCAACAAGGACGACTACAAGTGGATCAAGGACGTCATCGAAAAGTGCTGTGAGGGCGTCGATGCCAAGATCGGCTGGCACTTCTGCTTCGGCAACGCCTGGGGCAACGACATCCTGAGCGGGAATTTCCCCGAGGGGTATCAGACCGTGCTGCCGTACTTCTTCGAGACGAAGGGGATCGATGAGTTCGTGCTCGATTTCGCGAACCGCGAGATGAAGGGCATCGAGTTCATGAAGAACCTGCCGAAGAACGTCGGCCTGCAGTGCGGCGTGCTCGACATCCGGACGAACATGGTCGACACGCCGCAGCAGGTGGCGGACCGGATCCGGAAGGTGCTGGCGGCGGGGGTGCCGGCGGAGAAGCTGACGCTGAGCACGGACTGCGGAATGAAGCCGCTGGCGCGCATGGTCGCGAAGATGAAGCTGAAGGCGCTGGCCGAAGGCGCGCGCACCGTGCGCGGCGAATTCATGGGAACGAAGTAGGTAGTCTGAGTGTGAGTGTTGAGTAGAACTCAAAATAGACTCATCACTCACAACTGAAGACTCAGACTGAGGTCAAATGGCAGACAAGAAAATCATCGCCGTCACCGGCGCGACGGGAACGCAGGGCGGCGGGCTGGTCCGCGCCATCCTGGCCGATCCGAACAGCGGCTTCGCGGTGCGCGCGATCACGCGCGACCCGAACAAGGACAAGGCCAAGGCGCTGGCCGCGGCTGGGGCCGAGGTCGTGCAGGGCGACCTGGATGACGTCGAGAGCCTGAAGAAGGCGTTTGCCGGCGCGCACGGCGTGTACGGCGTCACCAACTTCTGGGAGCACTTCTCCGGCGAGAAGGAGAAGTCACAGGCGAAGAACATCGCCGAGGCCGCGAAGGCGGCAGGCGCCAAGCACGTGATCTGGTCGACGCTCGAGGACACGCGCAAGCTGATGGCGGCCGATGACAAGCGGATGCCGATGCTCCAGGAGAAGTACCGCGTACCGCACTTCGACGCCAAGGCCGAAGCGAACGCGTACTTCACAGGGCCTGCCGGTCACCTATCTGGTCACCTCGTTCTACTGGGACAACCTGTACCTGTTCGGCCTGGCGCCGAAGAAGGACGACAAGGGCGTCTACAGCTGGACGTTCCCGATGGGCAACGCGAAGCTGCCGGCGATGGCTGGTGAGGACATCGGCAAGGCCGCGTTCGGGATCTTCAAGGCCGGCCAGCAGTACATCGGCAAGACCGTCGGCATCGCCGGCGAGAGCCTGAGCTTCCAGGAGATGAGCGACAAGCTGTCGAAGGGACTCGGCATCAGCCCGGTGCAGTTCAACGCCGTGGACGCCGACCTGTTCCGCAGCTTCGGATTCCCGGGCGCGGACGAATACGGGAACATGTTCCAGACCTACCGCGACTTCGAGAAGGAAGTGAACGCGGCGCGCAGCATCGACGAAACGCGGAAGCTGAACCCGCAGCTCCAGTCGTTCGATCAGTGGCTGGCAAAGAACAAGGACAAGGTGCAGGCTGCGACGCAGCCGGCGCCGGTGACCGCATCGTTCGTAGTTAGCTAGTTGGATAGTTGGTAGTTAGTTGGTAGTTCGACTACGAACTACCCGAACTAGCTAACTATCCAACTATCGAGGCAGCTGCGCCGGATCGTAGACGACCCCGCCTTTCACGACGCGGTGAATCCGCCGGACGGCGCCGATGTCCTCGAGAGGATTGGCGTCGAGGATCAGCAGGTCCGCGACCTTGCCGGCTTCGATCGTTCCCTACTCCTTCTCACGGCCGATCATCCGCGCCGCGTTGATCGTCGCGGCCCGAATCACGTCGGCCGGCTTCAGACCGGCCTCGACCATCAGCTCCATTTCGAGCGGCGTCGCGACTCCCAGGAACACGCCGAAAAAGCCAGTGTCGGTGCCCATGACGATGGGGATACCCGCATCGGCGACCTTCTTCAGGTTGCTCCGGAGCACGGGCAGGCGTTGCTTCGTGAACGCCGAGTTACTGACCAGCGTCAGAAAAAGCTGGGCAGCAGGCGCCGTGGCCGTGTAGGCGTGGTAGAGTCCGGCCGGCTGCAGTCCGAGCTGGTCCCGGTCCGGCGCCTGACGCATGGCCCACGCCGAGACGTCCGCGACGTCCTCGAACATGCCGAGTGTCGGAATGTAGATCGCGTTGTTCTGTTTCATCGCCGCGATGAAATCCGCATCGACAGCCTCGTCGATAATGCCGTGAAGCAAGCCGTCCACGCCCGCCTTGAGCGCTTCCTTCGCCCGCGGCAGTTGCGGCGCGTGCACGTAGACCTTCAGTTTCTGACGATGCGCCTCCTCGACCAGTGCCTGCAGCACGTCCAGATTCATCAGCGCGTTCACTCGTGTGGACGCCCAGCCGAAGTCGTCGCGCTGCGTCTTGATCGCGTCAACGTTCAAGGCTTTGAGCTTCTGGACCACTGCTCGCGCCTCGTCTGGCGTCTTCGGTTTCGGGCTCTGCGAGCCGAGCGTATCGCCCTCGACGGTGATGCTTGGCCCGGTTCCGAAGAAGCGCGGGTACTGAGACGCATCGGCAGCAGTGGCAGCTTTCAGCTTCGTGAAATCTCCTTCGCGGACGTTTGGATTGAACACCGTAGTGACCCAGCCGCGAGCAGCCGGCCAAGGTTCGCCACACGGTTCTGCTGAAGGTTGATACCACCGTCGTCCAGGTGGTTGTGCATGTCGGCCAGGCCGGGCATCACGAACTTGCCGCGCGCGTCGATGATCTCGGCGCCGGCAGGCGGCTGATGGCCGGCCGCCGGGCCGACCTGCGGTGATCCGGGAGCCAGTCGATCACGATGACCGAGTTCGGAACGGGAGCGGCGGTTGGGGTTGATCAGCGTGGCGCCGGTGATGACCGCGGACCTGACAAGGTCCGCGCCACGATGTCTTGCGCGTGCATTCAGCGCCGACGGACAGCGCGAGGAGGGCGATTCCGGCGGCGAGCGTGCGCACTGGCGCGGATCGTAGTCCAGAAATGCGCTCCGGTAGCGCGAGACTATGCGGTCTGCCTTGGGGATGCCCGTATGGTCTTCGAGTGCGGTAATCCGCCTCTCGTGCTCGTGTGCGACAGCCGTCACGAACGCATCGATTCTGGCCAAAGGCTCGAGAGCCTTGGTGATTTCGTCCAGCTTCTCTCCATGGTGTAACTGGACTTCAGCTACTTTCTTGATGTCCTCCGCGTTCTTCTCGCCAAGAATGCGAAATCCGTTGACCTCATGGCGCAATTCGCCAACCTCCCCACGCAGGCCGCCAACCTCCCCACGCAGGCCGCCAACCTCCCCACGCAGGCCGCCAACCTCCCCACGCAGGCCGCCAACCTCCTCGCGGACTTCCTTCAGGCCCGTTTCCACGGACCCAAGCCGCTGCTCGACACCGCCGAGCCGTTCCTGCACCTTGTCCAGCCGTTCGCCGACTTCACCCATCGCCGTCCTCCAGTCCTAGGGAGTGCAATCCGCGTGCCGACCCGATTTGTTCCGAAAACCTCATCGGGCTTTCCCCAAGGCTGCAATTGCTGCACGGTTTCGAGCCTCGAGTTGTTGCAGTTTCTTCACTTTCTGATTCAAGGACGGGGACGGTGCCGACGGGCCGGCACCCGGCTCCTCAGCTTCCGATTCAACTCGGCGTTGGAGCGATTACCCTCAATGCGAATGGCCTCCTGCCAGCGCCACACATCAGGGCTCTTGCGACGAAGTTTTCCCTGGCGCGTAACCTCTTCGCGCAGCCGGTGCTCTTTGATGATTCTTCTACGAAGATCGGCGCGTATCGAGGGCAACCGTCGTCGCATCAACACTCGTCCGCTTCTTAGGTGCCATATCCCCTCCGCGAGGGGACGACGATGTCATCGTCGCGACGAATCAGTCAAAGCCCCTATCGCGCCCCTATCGCGCTTGACCGGAAACCCGACTCCATCCACGATTGGCCGCCATGCAGCGGTTGTCTCTCTGGTCGTCTTCGTCGTCGCGACGTCGGCATATTCGCAAGCGCCAGGGAAGGCGTCGTTCGTCGTATTTGAAAAAGGCCAGCGGATCGGGACGATGGAGACATCGGTGACTCGCACGGACGAAGGATGGCGTGTCCAGGGCTCCATGCAGACGAAAGGCAGCGTGCCGGTCAGCATCGTCAACCTCGATCTGCTCTACGACGCGAAGTGGTTCGGGCGCTGGATGACGATGGAGATGAAGCAGCCGGACAATGTGATCATCCACGTCGCGGTGGGGCGCACGACAGCGCAAACCGATGTCGTCCGGCCAACCGAGGCGCGTTTTCAATCGAACAGCGTCTCGCCCAACACCATCCTGATCCCCGAGCGTGCGTATGGCGCCTATGAGGCGGTCGCGGCCCGTTTGTTCAGCGCGCCGGCAGTCGCCGACCTCCCGCTGTTCGTCGCGCCGATCGGGGAAACGCGGGCGATCGTCGAGGCAGTCACCAGAGAGCAGGTCAGGACCGCGAGCGGATCGATCACCGCAACGCACTACGTCCTGACGGAGATCCGTGCGCGCCCGACCCGCGTCGATCTCTGGGCCGCCCGCGGCCGGCTGGTGCGACTGGACCTGCCAGGCGCCCAGATCTCGGTCGTGCGAACTGACATCAGCGGTAGGCACAGAAGTCAGCAGTCAGAACGAACGTGAACCGAACCGAGAAGCGCGAACGTGGAAGCGTGAACGATGGTAATGTAATGGCATGCGAACTACCATTGACAAGGCAGGACGCGTCGTTATTCCGGCCGCCATCCGGGAGCGAGCCGGCCTCGGACCGGGCGCGGAAGTGGAGATCACCGAGGAAGAGGTCGGTATCCGCCTCCAGCGCGTGGCAACCGGCCCGCGCCTGGTGAAGGTCGGCCGTCGCACCGTCGCCCGGCCGACGGCGCCGGCGGACGAGCGTCCGCGCGTCGACATTGCGGCGATCGTCGAAGACGAACGCAACCGATGGCCGTAACGGTCTTCCTCGACACCAGCGTGCTGCTGGCGGGCCTGATCGATTTCGGGCCGCAGAGCGCTCCGGCACAGTCGCTGATGCACGCCATCGCAGAAAAGCGGGTGACCGGGGCGGCCACCGCGTGGCACTGCTGTCTCGAGTTCTACTCGGTCAGCACACGCCTCCCGCCCGAATTCCGAATCTCACCTGCGGATGCCGCGCTGCTGCTCGAGGAGGAGATCTTTGCGCGGATGTCGGTCCACGACCTCCCCGCTTCAGACCGCGTGTCCGCGCTCCGCGCAGCGGCCCACGACCGGATCGGCGGAGGGCGCATCTACGACGCGCACATCGCCGAGATCGCGCGCGCGGCCGGCGCCGCCGTGGTCGTGACCGACAACCGGCGCCATTTTCTCTCTGCTTTGCGCTACGACATGCGCGTCGAGACCCCGGCCGAGTTCCTGGTCAGCCTCAAGCCGAGACGTTGACCCTTCGAACGACTTGAACGATTCGAACGATTCGAACGACTCGAACGATCCGAACGATATACAATCTGCCGTCTCTTTCATCGAGGACGCATGGACGCATTTCTAGAATCGATCCAGCGAAGCGGGATCGCACGGTTCGTCGGCGAGTCAGGGTCTATCTGGGGATATCCAACCATCCTGTTTCTTCACACGCTCGGCCTCGGCGCGGTTGCCGGCCTCAGCGCCGGCGTCGACCTGCGGCTCCTTGGCTTCGGCAAGGGGATCGCCCTCGCGCCGCTCGACAAGCTGTTTTCGATCATGTGGTGGGGCTTCGGGATCAGCGCCGTATCCGGAACATTGCTGCTGGCCGCCGACCCGGTGACAAAGCTGCACCAGGTGGTCTTCTACATCAAGCTGCTGTTCGTCGCGCTTGGCGTCATCAGCATGCAGATGATCAGGAACCGCGTCTTCCGCGCCAACTCGTTTACCGACGATGTGGTGCCGGCACCCGCGAAGAGGCTGGCGATCCTGTCACTCGTGTTCTGGATGGGGGCGACCACGGCGGGACGCCTGATCGCCTACCTGTAGGGAGCTGGAGATGAACCTCACCCACGTCCACCTGCTCCTGAACCACATCCCGACGATCGGCACCGCGATCGCCATCGGCCTGCTGGTGCTGTCCCTGTTCCGCCGCAGCGACGAACTGCGACGCGTCACGCTCGAGGTCGTGTTCGTCGTCGCATTGCTGACGATCCCCGCGTATCTGAGCGGCGTCTCTGCGCAGCAGGCGCAGCTGAACAACCCCGACATCGCCGAAGCGTTCGTCGACGCGCACTGGACGGCGGCGTTGTGGGCGTTCCTGCTGATGCAGATCAGCGGCGCCATTGCATGGCTCGCGTTGTGGAAATTCCGGCGCTCCGCCCGAATGTCCCCGGCACTGCTCGGCGCGGTGCTGGTGATGTCAACGCTGGCCTTCGCCGCGTCGGCGCGTGCGGCAAATCTTGGAGGCGAGATCCGGCATCCGGAAATCATCGTCGCTGGAGCGACCGCCGAGCAGGAGGCGCCCCCACCAGAAGCGTCCGGGCTCACCGCGAAAGCGGTGGGACACTGGGTGACCGATCAGACCTACGTCTGGCCGGCGAGCGAAACGGTGCACTTCATCGGGCTCTGGCTGATCTTCGGCATCATTCTGCTGGTGAACCTGCGCCTGCTGGGATTGATGCCCTCGATCCCCTATTCAGCCGTGCATCGCCTGCTGCCGTGGGCGGCCCTCGGCTTCATGGTCAACGTGATCACCGGGATGCTGTTCGTCACCGCAACCCCGGACCAGTACGGCGAGAACATTTCGTTCCTGTGGAAGATCATCTTTCTCGTCGTCGCCGGCTTCAATCTGCTGTACGCGACGGTCTTCGAAGGACCCTGGCACGTCGAAGCCGGTCAGAAGGCGCCTCTCCGCGTGAGGATCGCAGGCGCATCGGCCATCATCGCGTGGGGTGGCGTGATGTATTTCGGCCGCATGCTGCCGTTTCTGGGTAATGCGTTCTAAGGATGATTCCGAGCAGTGATGGGTGCGTAGCATGGGGCTTGCTGATGGCGAAATGGCGAGAGGGTGAGGAATCGCCGTCGCCAGTGATCGATCACCAACGATTCACTAATCACTAATGCGTCATTCACTCAATTGAAAGGTTCTGCGTGCAACTCGCCATTACCGTGACCGCCATCGTCATCGTCAGCGCCGTGATTGTGTTCGTCCTCGGGTACGTGATCGACAAGAGCACCGAAGCCTGAGACACGCCGCCGCGAACTCGTAGCTTCCGCCTGAAGGCGGAAGCTACTTTCCGACGTAGTGCTTCGAGCTCTGCTCGTTCTCGTTGCAGATGAACTCGATCATCTCGTCGTCGACCATGATTCGCTGCGTCAGCGTCACGGTCCACGGCTTCGTATAGGCCTTCGGATCGTCGACGGTCACCTCGATCGTCAACGTGCCGTAGTTCGGCCGCCGGAAGCGCTCCGTCATCTTCGCCGCATCGGTCAGCGGACTGCCGTTGATATCCAGCCATCCGCCATCGCGGAAGTTGGTCGTCTCGACGACCAGGGTGTCGCCGTCCCAGCGTCCGCGGGAATAGCCGTACCACCAGGGCTGCGGGTCGTTGGCGGGGGCAGGTCGTCCATCGATCAGAATCTGCCGGAGGCCGTAGTTCGCCTCGTAGAGGATCGCAACGAGCGACGGCGTCTGCAGGATGCGGCGCGGGTCGACGTGCGTGTGGAGCTGCATCAGCCCGAGCGGCAGACAGTGCGCGTCGGGATTGTCCTTGCTCTGGTCGTCCATGCGCTGCTTCCGGAGCGCGGCAGCCCACGGCTGAAAGGGCAGCCCACCCGCAACGCCGGCGCCGATGTCGCGGAACTCATTGATGAGGGTCGGCGGTAGATCGTTGAAGAACTGCGCGTTCACCGAGCGCACGGGCGCATCGCCCGGCTTTCGGAAGTTCTCCCAGATGCCCGAGAGGTCGGGTTTGCCGTCAGGCGCTCGTGGTGCTGGCGCGGTCAGGTTGGGCTTGCCATCGGCGGTGCGCGGAACGCCTGGCACCGTATGGCGCGGCCACTGGGCGAGGAGCGCCGGCGCGCCGGCACAGAGCAAGGTTGCCACCAGGATGAGCTTCTTCATAACAGTTGTGAGACTACACTACGAAATGGAGGTTGCGTATGGCCAAGGCTCGCCTGCAAGTGCAGACGATGCGCATCTGCGCCACCGCTCGCCTTGCCCTCAACGCGCTACCCCTGGCCGCTCATCACGGCTGGAGCAATTACGGCACCGAAGAATTCACGCTGACCGGCGCCGTCGACACCAGTGTCAGTTACGCCGGCCCGCACGCGACGATGAAGGTTCGCGCCAACGGACAGGTGTGGAACATCGTCCTGGCCGCCGGGACTCGAGTGGCGGCTGCCGGACTCAAGGAAGACATGATCCCGGTTGGATCGCAGATTACCGTCGAGGGCCACCGGCACCGCGACTCGAAGGTGTTCGAGGTCAAGACCGAACGCGTGAAGTGGAACGGGCGGCTGTTCAACGTCTACCCGGATCGGTCCTGAGGTAAGGCACCCCTAGAAAGGGGTGCCCTACGTCCTACGGTCTGGGAGAGCCGACGTTTAACAGTCTGGGTAGCAGGCCGACGTTTACGTCGGCCTTTTCGCTAAAGATATCCGCTGCCCCAGGGACCCGTGATGGCGAACGTGATTCCCGGCGTCTGGATATTCACGAACAGCCATTTCCCGTCCGGGCTGTAGCAGGCTCCGGCGAATTCCTGATTGGTGTAGCTCCCCGGTGCAACCGTCTTTCCGGCTATCGCAATCAGGTTTGCGGTGAGGTTGACGTTGTTCTCGGCGAAGGTGAACGTGTTGCCGTCAAGCGTGAGCCCAACGAGCCGCTCAGGGACGGCCATCGGAGGGACGCCCCTTGTTGCTCCGGGGTTCACCTGATCTTCACAGAGCAGCAGCCCGCCGCGCGGCGTGACCGTGATGTTGTCGGGGTTGTCGAGGTCGTTGGCGCTTGGTGAAGCGTAGATCAGCTTGAGGGTTTCGTTGAACGGGTCGTACTCGAACACCTGTCCTTCCGACACCGGTCCGCCGTTGGTGGACAGGAAGTAGCCCTTCGTGCTTCCCCACCAGCAGCCTTCGAGCCGTCGAAATTTCGCGCCGCCCTGCGCGATCCCCTGCTGCACGCACGACGTCGTCGTCGCCTCGGGATCGTTGATCGGCACCCACTGCACGTTCCAGGTGGTCTGCCCCGCCGATGCCGAGGGGTCCGAAGTCGGCGTTCGCCGGACCATTCAGCGCCTTCAACATATACAGCCGGCCGCCTTCCTTGAGCTTGCCAGGGACATCCGGGACGAAGCGGTAGAACCCAGAGGAGCCGCTGCCATCTTCCGTCTCGTAGACGTAGCCGCTGTCCGGGTCCACCATCATCGCTTCATGGGAGAAGCGGCCCATCGCCTTCAGCGGCGTGGGATCGCCTTTCTGCGGGCCCACGTCGAACGACCAGCCGTGGCCGGCCTCGGTCGTTTCTTCGCCGGTAATCCATGTGCCCCACGGCGTGACGCCACCGGCGCAGTTCCGGTTCGTGCCGGCGAGAGAGGACCAGTCTTTTTCCCACGTCCCCTGGCGCAGATTGAAGATCAGGTTCGTGGTCCCGCCTGCCGCGTCGTTGCGGTAGGTGATCGAGGGCTTGTTCAGGTAAGGAGTGCCCGCACCGCCTTCGTGATTACGCACGAGAATGATGCGGCCCGAGTTGCCCTGCGCGTCGATCACCGCCATGCCGTCGTGAAGATTCGGGCAGCGCACGTCGTCCGCCATCACGTCGCCGGTCCAGCTGTACGAACGGTAACGAAATCCGGCCGGGAGCCGCAGCAGTTGTAACCCCGTTGTTTCGTCAGCTGACCGGAAAGACCGGCGCCGTAGGGGCTGGCAATGGCTGCGCCTTCCGCGCGCCGCGCCATGAACGGCGCGAACGATGCTGCCCACACTGCGCCGGCGCCCATGGCACCGCGACGGAGAAACGTACGGCGGTCGAACGGACTGTAATCGAGCATGTAGCCTCCAAGGAAAGGAGGCTAGGCTACGAGGCGGAAGTGACGCTCATGACAACGGAGCGCAAACGCCGGGTAAATGTTTTCACCGGAGGACACGGAGGGTTACGGAGGAAACGGATTCACAGGAGCAACGAAGTAAACAGAGCCGAACGGAGATAGGGCCGTTCGATTGGTCGGCGCGCATCGCGCGCCGACAGCCGGAACGTAAGAAGGCGCAAATACAAGCCGCGGACAGACACCGGTGCGGTTTGTATTTGCGCCTTCTTACGTTCCGGCAGGCCGCCTACGGCGGCCAATCGAACGGCCGCCACTTCTTCGTGTCCTTCGTGGTTAAGAACTCCGTTGTCTCGTTACTCCGTTCCTCCTGTGAATCCGTTCACTCCGTCTGCCCCATTTCTCTAAATAGTCTTGACGCGGGCGCCGGGCGGACTCTCGAGCGCCTTCTGGAGATCCGGGATCGCGTCGGCAGCCGGATTCTCCACGCCCACCAGGATGCTGCCGTCGGTCACTTCGGGGTCGTACAGGCCACCACTGCGTCCAAGGCCGGCGGTGATCGCCAGGCCGATGACCGTGGCGAGGATGGCGCCGAGCATCGTCATCTCGAAAATGATGATCAGGTTCGGCCACCACGCGTAGATCGGCAGCCCGCCGACGTTGATCGGCCACGACATCTCGGTCACCCAGGTCAGACCGAACGCGGCGGCCATCCCCAGCAGGCCGCCGCCGCAGGCAATCCACCACAGCCAGTTCTTGCTTGTCGATGTGGCCGAACTCGAAGTCCTCCATCGGCTGCGCGGACAGGATGGTGATCTCGCGGTCGGCGAGTCCGGCGGCGCGCAGCCGGTTCACCGCCTGCTGCGCCGACTGGCCATCGGCATAGAGACCGTAGACAGCCTTCATGAGGTGCAGCTTCCCCCCGTGAGACTGGGCGAGCGTCAGCGAGTATCAGCCGAAGGCGAAGGCGGATCGCCGGCCTTGAGCTCCCACATCGAGATGATCGGCACGACCTTCGAGAACAACGCGTAGAGCAGGATCATGGCGCCAAACGTCGCCGCGGTGATGATGATCTCGACCGGCTGCGGCCGGTAGGTGCCGAAGCTATACGGCAGGTACTTGTGCCCGAGCGCGGGCACGATGATGAGGAATCGCTCGAGCCACATCCCGATGACCACGCCGATCGACGCGATGACGCATCCGGTGATGGTGCGGAACCGCCGGATGCCCATCAGGATCAGCGGCAGCACGAAATTGCAGATCACCATCGTCCAGTAGAGCGGCGCGAACGATTCGCGCTGGGTGCGCCAGAACACCGCCATCTCGGCCGGCTCGTTGCCGTAGTAGGTGACGAGCCGTTCGTTGAACACGAAGTAGCCCCAGAGCAGCGCCATCACCAGCAGCAGCTTGCCGAGGTTCTGGAAGTGCACCGGGTGCAGATAGGCCTCCAGGTGCAGCACCTTGCGGAGCACGGCCATGGCGATCAGCAGCGCGGCAATGCCGCTGAAGATCGCGCCGGCGACGAAGTAGGGCCCGAAGATCGTCGTCTGCCACATCGGCACCGGCGCCATGGAGAAGTCGAACGACACGATGGTGTGGACGGAGACCGCCACCGGGATGATGGCAACGGCCATGATCTGCATCGCCGTTTCGAGGCGGTTCCACTGTTTCGGCGTGCCGCGCCAGCCGAGCGCGAGCGCGCCATAGATCCGCCGCCGCAGTCCGGTGGCGCGGTCGCGGGCCACCGCGAAGTCCGGAATGATCGGCAGGAACAGGAACAGCAGGCTGCCGGTGAGATAGGTGTTGATGGCGAAGAAATCCCAGACGAGCGGCGAGCGGAAGTTCGGCCAGATCAGCCGCTCGCTCGGGTACGGAAACAGCCAGAACGCGAGCCACGGCCGCCCGAGGTGGATGATCGGAAACAGCGCGCCGATCATCAGCGCGAACACCGTGATCACTTCGGCGCAGCGCGTCACCGGCCGGCGCCAGCCGGCATTCACCAGCCGGAGGATGGCCGAAATCAGCGTTCCCGCGTGGCTGATGCCGATCCAGAAGACGAAGTTGGTGACGTAGAAGCCCCAGAAGATCGGCCAGCGGATTCCGGAGATGCCGAAGCCGAACGTACATCTGGCTGAACCAGCTGATCAGGCCGGCCAGCACCATCGCCGACGGGAGCGCCACCAACAGCATAGAAGCGCCACGACGTCTGCGTCAGCGGACGAAGCAGGTCGCGATTGATCTGCTGGTGCGAGGGGTGGCTCATATGGGGCCTAATGCGATCTGCCGATTCAAGATAAGTGACTTTCGGCTTCGTCCCAGGTCTTCGAGCAGCTTGCTGCCGCGCGGCGACCGCGAGAGGCGCGACACCTCGCTCTCCGGGTCGCTCAGGTCGCCAAAGATCAGCGCACGCGCGAGGGCACGCCTGCGCGCAGGCCGTCTGCAGTTCGCCGTCCTTGAGCGTCGCGCTCTTCGGCCTTGGCCGCGATGGTCGCCGACTTGATCCGCTGCACGCAGAACGTGCACTTCTCCATCACGCCGACTTCGCGCAGCGAGACGTCGGGATTGAGCTGCAGGTGCAGCGGCTTGTCCCACGACGGGTTGAAGAAGTCGAAGAAGCGGACGTTGTACGGACAGGCGTTGGCGCAGTAGCGCGTGCCGATGCAGCGGTTGTAGACCTGCGCGTTCAGGCCGTCCTCGGTGTGATGGCTGGCGTAGGTCGGACACACCGGCTCGCACGGCGCGTTGTCGCAGTGCTGGCACATGACGGGGCGGAACTTGAGCGCGCACGTCGGGAAAGTCGCCCTCCCAGTAGCGCTCGACGCGGATCCAGTGCTTGGCGCGGCCGCGCGCCGCCTGCTCGGCACCCACGGTCGAGATGTTGTTCTCGGCATGGCACGCCGTCACGCACGCACCGCAGCCGGTGCAGCGATCGAGGTCGACGGCCATTCCCCAGTTCGGCATCAGACACCCATTTGTGAACTACTGAAGCTACGATTAGAAATCGAATGGTCGACGAGTGGCGATTGATTAAAAGATCTTCGTCATCTCGATTGCGTCCGCCAAATTCACTCGTGGACTTCGTGGTTTCATCGTCCACGCTCCACGTGCTCGCGCATGCCGCCGGCAAACAGAATCAGTCGTCCGTCTTCGTCACCGACGCGGGCGATCTTCACGCGCGTCGCCGCCCACGCCACGGCACCTGTCGATTCCTCGGTCACCGGGGCCAGCAGATCGACCGGGTTCTCGCCGCGGCCGCTCGCGTAGCGGGTAAACGTCGTGTGTCCCTGGCCGGCGGGCATCGCCAGCACGTCAGGCGCAATGCCCGGAGACAGGTAGGCCGCGGTGCGCAGCGTTCCATGCGGTGAGGTCACGTCGACGACGTCGCCCTGGGCGATGCCAAGCCGCGCGGCAGTCGCCGGGTTGATCTCCACCCAGCTGCTCCACATCGCCGACGTCAGCGGATCGGGCATCTCCTGCAGCCACGGCAGATGCGCCAGCGAGCCATCGAGGAACTGGTTCGACGGGTACGGCAGGAAGTGGAACGGATACTGAGCCGGGTCGCCGTCGAATTGCGGCTCGGTCGCGATCGTAGTGTCCGGCTTCAGCCGGACCACGGGCGTCAGTGTCCGCCTTCAGGCGGACCGCCGCCGGCAGACTCCCCCACCACCCGCCCTTTTCCTGGGCGTCGGTCCAGGCATCGCTGCCTTCAGTCATCGCGGGCAGCGCGGCAAACGTCGCCGTCAGCATCTCCTCGAACGTCTGCCAGGGCAGGTCGACGGGCTTCATGAGTGCGCGGCCGATCTCGAGCAGCACGTCGGGCGTCGCCCGCGTCTCGTGCAGCGGCTTCATGACCGCAGGCGCCAGGCTCACCACCGCAGTCGCCGAACCCGACTCCGGAACGGCCTCGCTCCAGGATTCGAGGAACGAGTGATCGGGCAGAATCAGGTCCGCGAGGACACTCGTCTCGTCGAGGAAGCTGCCGAAGCTGACGATGAACGGGACCTTGGCGAAGGCGTCGCGAACCTTCCAGGCTCGCGGAGCGGTGAAGACCGGGTTCGCCCCATCGAGCAGCAGCGCGCGCGTCTCGGCACCCGCTTCCGAGAGCAGGAACGACGCGAGCTGCTGGAGCGTCCGCGACTGCCGCCCGGGCAGCGGACAGCTTGGCCGCCGCGCGCACATCGATCTGCGGCGTGAAGAACACCCCGCCCGGCTTGCCGACGCTTCCCGCCAGGAGCGCATTCAACGCGTTGACGGCAACAGCCGTGAACATCGCGTTCGTCTGCGCCAGCGCGGCACCGCCGACAATCGCGTGTCGCGGGCTCGCGCTCGGCGAACGTCGCGCGCCAGCCGTTCGATCCGCTTCGCGCTGACGCCGGTCGCCTCTCGCCACGCGTCGGGCGCGTAGTCCGGCAGTCCGCTGCTCCAGCCCTGGAATGCCACGCCGTCGCGCGGTCCGGCGGCAGGATGCGGACGCAGCTTGTCGCGCATGATGACGTGCGCGATACCGAGCGCGAGCACACCCTCCGTGCCAGGCTTGATGGCGACCCATTCGTCCGCGCTCGCGCCAGTCTGCGACATCCGCGCTTCGAGTTGGACGAAGTGGCCGCGCACGCCCGGCCGGCCCTGGCGCATGTCGCCGTATGCGCGCGCGTGCGAGACCGGCGCGTTCCAGGTCCCGAGGAAGTCCGCACCGAAGTTGAGGACGTACCGGCTGTTGGCCAGGTCGAACGTCGGCAGCTGCGCGACGCCGAAGCTGACACGCGTTCGCCCGCCGGAGCACCTCGTCTCCGAACAGCTCATAGGTGATCGGCGCCGCTGCGCCAAGGCGCGACAGGAATTCGGCGATCAGCGTGTTGCGGTGGCTCGCGCCGGGACGGCCGACACACGCGACGGACTCCGGTCCGGCGCCCCGCAAGCGCATTGAGCTGGGACACCACCTCCGCAATGGCCGCCTCCCAGGTCACGGCCTCATAGGTCACCGTCGCCGCGATTGCCCTTGCGCTTCAGCGGCTGCGCGATGCGATCGGGGTGATAGGTCACCTGAATCGCCGCCTGACCGCGCGCGCAGAGCCCTCCGCGATTGATCGGATGATTCGGGTTTCCTTCCAGCTTCTTCGCGGCCAGGATCTGAACGACGCCGGTTTTTCCGTCGCGGACGACGTCGGCGTCGGCGTCCATGACTCGTACGGTCAGCCCGCAACCCGACGCACACAGCGGGCAGACACTCGGCTTCCATACGGCCTGTCCCGGCACGATGTCTTCATCCGGAACGAACCGAATGAGCTGATGATCCGGATTGCCGCAGCTGGCCAGGGCCGCCGTCGTGCCGGACACGGCGGTGAGTTTGATGAATGAGCGACGATCCATCAGCGGCCGTCCCGTAATGCAAATGCAAAATGCAAAATGCAAACACGCCCGTCGCACCGCGCTGGGTTTGCATTTTGAATTTTGAATTTTGCATTTTGCGCCTCACTAGAAATGGCACGTGAGGCAATCAATCGGCGCTTTACGCTCGTTGTGGCAGTTCACGCAGAAGCCCATGTTCAGATCGACGTTTCGCTGCGCCACGGTCTGCTCGTGAATGGGGCCGTGGCACGTCGTGCACCCGACCTTCGCGCGGATATGCGGCGCATGATTGAACTTCACGTGCGCCTGCGGCGTGTAGTCGAACACCCGCTGCCAGACGAAATCCTCGCCGCGGTCTTTCATCGCGGTGATCTGCTTGATGCGCGGCCGATCGACGGCGATCGCGTTGTGGCAGATCATGCACGTCCGAACGCTCGGCAGGCCGGCCACCGGGCCGGTGGTCACCGATTCGTGGCAGTACTCGGTGCAGCCGATCTTCTTGCCAACGTGAATGTTGTGGGGGAACTCCACCGGCTGCTCCGGCTTGTTCGGATGCCGGCCGACGAAGTCGCTCAGGGCATCGGCGAAGCTGGCGTCGCGCGGTCGTGAACACACCTGTGCTCTGCCCAGGCAGTGCAGGGGCGTTCGAGACGACGGGTTGTGAAGTGGTGTCTAACATCCGGCAGCCAAGGCTGCCGGCCAGGATGAGCGCGCTGAAGGCGAGAGCGCTCCGCACTCGATTTATTTAGCGGCCGCCTTTGAGGCTGCGGCCGGCGTCGGACCGATGCTGCGGAGGTAGTTGACGACCTCCCAGACGTTCTTCTCCGTCAGGGTCCCCTTCATGCCCTTCATCTCGCTCTTCGGAGCCGGGGCGCCGTTCCAGATCACCGCAAAGATTTCGCCGTCGGTGGAGCCGTGGTCCCATTTGGCGTCGGTCAGGTCCGACGGTTTCGGGTCTTTCGGGGCCAGCGGGCCGTCGCCCTTGCCGCGAAGGCCGTGGCAGTGCCGGCAGTTCTTGCTATAGAGCGCCCGACCGGCCGTAATGGAGGCGGCGTTGACCGCCACGGGATTCTTTCGCGCCGCCAGCTTCGGGTCGCCGCCGCGCCGCTGCGCCGCGACGGTTGCCGCCGTGAGCGCAACCGCAAATACCAGAGTCAATGCCGCCACCGCCCAACGCACGTCTCGTCTCCCCCGGAAAAGAGTAAAAATTCGCTAAGAAACCTTGAAAGTGTACTTCAGGTCCCGAGCCTGGCGAACCTGACAAAGAATTCACGAAGAGTTCAGATACAGCCAGCTGGGGCTGGCCTAAGATTGGCCTTCATGCGAAGCACGTCTGTGTTCCTGACCTCGTGTGGTGATTGCCCTGCTCGCCGTAACGGCGATGGCCGGATGTAAACGGACCGAAGAAGCCGCGGCGACTGCGAGCGCGATGCCCCCATTCATGACCGACCTCACGATCAAGGACCTGATGTTGAACGTGATTGATACGAATGCGGATGTGGTGTGGCTGTCAGTGACCACCGTCGCGAGTGAGAAGGGGCTCGTCGAGACGAGACCGACGACCGATGCAGAATGGGCCAGGGTGAAGGCTGGCGCGGTCACGCTTGCCGAAGCGGCCAACCTCCTCATGATTCCCGGCCGCCGCGTGGCCCGTCCTGGCGAAAAGTCCGAAACTCCAGGCGTCGAGCTCGAGCCTGAAGAAATGGACGTGCTCATCGCCAAGGATCCCCAAGCCTTCTACAAGCACGCGAAAGCGCTCTACAACGCGGCGATGCTCGCGGCCAATGCCGCCGACAAGAAGGACGCCGACAAGATATTCGAGGTCGGCGAAACGATCGAGTACGCGTGCGAGAGCTGCCATAGCAACTACTGGTACCCGAACGAAAAGATCCCTGAATTTCCAAAGTAGCGTCTGATTTCCAAGAAGCTTCCGCCTGTAGGCGGAAGCTTCTCAGGGGACGAACACCACTCCCCATGGCCGGTCGCCCACCTTGACCCGCGCCTTCACGGCGCGACTCTCGACATCGACGATCGACACGTCACCCGACGGTCCGTTTGCCGTGAAGACGGTCTTGCCGTCCGGCGCGACGGCTATCCCCCACGGGCGCTCTCCAACCTCAATCGTCGCCACGGGCTCGTTCGTCTTCGTGTCGATGATCACGACGTTCTTCCCGCGTCCGGTGGTGATGAACACGTGCGAGCCGTCGGGAGCCGCAACCGACCCCATCGGCCTCACCAACTCGCCGGCCAACTTGATCGTCTTCAGCACGACGTGCGTCATCGCGTCCAGGACCCAGACCTCGGCGCCGTTCTCGGCCGTGACGTAGGCCCGCGTGCTGTCGGGAAGAAACGCGGTCGAGCGCGGACGCTTTCCGACTTTGACGGTCTTGATCAGCTTGAGGTCGATCGCGTCAATGGCCACGATCTGACCGTCTTCCTCGGATGTCACGTAGACGACCTTGCCGTCGGGCCTCAGGTCCACGCCTTCCGGCTCGCCGCCGACCTTGAACGTGGCCAGCACGCGGCCGTCTTCGACTGAGACGACCGTCAGTTCGCCGGTATCTTCGTTGGCGACGAATAGCCGCGAACCATCCTTGCTGATCGCCGACTGCTCAGGATCCGAGCCGGCAGCAATGGTGCGAATCAAACGCTGCTCACTGACGCTGACCACGCCGATGCCATCGGCTTTCTTGTCGGCCGGCGGCAGCGTGCTCTCATCGACGCCCGGCGGCGCGCTCGGCGAGCCGCTCAACGCGACGAACAACGTGGACCCATCGGGACTCAGCTTGATGCCGCGCGGCCGCTTGCCGACAGGAAACGTCGCAATCGCGCGCGCGGCGGCCACGTCGATGACGGTGATATCACCACCGTTTTCATTGGTCACGAAGAGGCGTCCGCCAGCGGGAGGAGCGGGTGCCGGCGCGGGACTCGACGATTGTGCGGGCTGGGGTTCGCGCGAACAGGAAACGATGGAGAACGCCGCCATGAGGACGATCAAGAACCTGCGCATGGCGGCGATTCTCAACGCCGATCCAACTCCAATCCACCTCAGGGCGTTGGGAGTTGGGATTGGGATTTCTACTTACTCTGCCTTGGTCCCGGCTGAACCGGCGACGGCTTGGCCTGCGGCACGACCGGCTGTGTCGTGCGGGTCGGCGCCGGTTCGACCTTGCCGACACGCTTGATGCTGCCGGTGTCGAGCGTGGCGCCCTTCTGATTGATCGTCTGGAAGAACAGCTCGTCCCCGACGATCTCCATCAGAATGAACGCGTAGTCGGTGTCGTTGCCATAGGCGGTGAGGTTGGTCTTCGAGAGGTCGCCTTTCCGGAGCTTGGCGGACGACCCGACGATGAAGTACGGCGATGCCTTTCTGCGGCTTGATGCGCTCATAGAAGTGCTCATGGCCCGTCAGCACGACGTTGACGCCATACTTCATGAACACCGGCTCGAGCAGGCCGCGCTGCAGTTCGGCTGAGCCGTGCGTCTCGCCCGACGAATACAGCGGGTGATGGAAGAACATGATCTTCCATTCCGACCCGCTGGCCGCGAGCTGCTTGTCGAGCCAGTCGAGCTGCGACTTGTCCACGTAGTTGCTGTCGAGCGCAAAGAAGCGGACGCCATGCCTGCGGCTTGAAGCTGTAGAACCGTTCGCCGTTCATGTTGAACGGCTTGTAGTTGCGCTGCAGCGCCGCGTCGTCGTGGTTGCCGAGCGCGGCATAGAACTTCACGCCGGCATCCAGGATCGACTTGTACGGAATCGTGAACTTCTTATCGAAGTCCCTGGGGCTCTCGCCTCCATACAGGTTGTCGCCCATCATCACGACGAACTCGAACGGGTAGCGCGTGCGCCACGACGAGAGCTCGTTGGCGATGGCGAGCTGCTTCTTATCCCCGGTGCCGGCGTCGCCGATGACCGCAAACTTGACGGACCCCGGCTTGTTCGGCAAACGGAGTTCCTGCCCTGCGATCGGCAGCGGCAGCGTCGCAATCAGTACCGCAATGAAGAGTAGTCGCCGCATGGTGTTCCCTCCGCCTACCTGATGATGTTCAACGCGTAATCGACGATCACGTCGGCATCCTCATCGAGCAGGATCAGATGCTTCTCGACGATTCGGTACTGCAGCGGCTCCGGCAACGTCGGCAGCTTCATGAGCAGATTGGCCGGCACGGAAGGCAGCGATGCGCCCTCTGGATACTTCGCGTTCACCTTGAACGTGATGTTGGTCGGCGCGTCGTCCTCGATGGTGTGCTTTGGCGTCGCGGCCGTCGTCGCCCTTGAGCTCGGGGTAGAGCGCGCGCCGGAACGCGGCAGCCATTTCGGGCGTCAGGACATCGCCGTGCTTCGCATTCACGCGTGCAGCGCGGATCTGGGCGGACATGGCATCCTGTGACTCTTTAATCTTTGCCGGGTCATTTGTTTCCTTGAGCTTCGGCGCGCCCTTCACTGCCTCTTTCCGCAACTTCATGTAGGCGTCGACACGCGCCTTGAAGTCCTGCAGGACCGCGGCATCCGGATTCACGCCCACAGCCTTCGCCTGATCGGCAATCGGAGTGGGTGCAGACGCCGGGCTTCTTCGGCGCTGGCGCCTGCGACGCGCCTCCTCCCGCTCGCCGGTTGTCCCAGCCTGCTGCTCCGCCGCCGGGCTCTCGCTCGTCAGCGCCTGCTGGTCGGTGACCGCACCGTCGCTGCAACTCGCGCTCAGAAGCCCGACAATGAGGATTCGGCTGAACTTCATGTAGCTCTCCATAGTGGTGATGTCGCTCACCGTATTTGGCGACTACACGATCTGTGCCGGTTGAAGCGGGACTGTAACGGCCGCCGGAAGGCTAAAACTGGAATCCGAGCACGGATTTGATGACCAGGGCTCACTCGACCTGGAGCAATGGCCGACACTCAGGGCGAGTTCCCAGTCTGCAGCGGACATCGAGGCCGACACCAGACACCTTCCTGGCAAGCTGCCATTCGCCGCGCGCGGAGAACGGCCGGTCGTCAGAACGAAACCCGAAGGGCGACGCGGCCGGAACGCGGAATCGCCGCGTGGAAGTGAAGGTCCTGGACGCGGCTCCGGCTCGTCCTTCAGGCGCGACTCGAAGAAGTAGTCGATGTCCGACACTTTGGCGTTGAAGCAGGTTGAACCCTTCCGCCATCAGCCGAACCCGATTGGAAAACTGATAGCCAATCTCGCCATTGACGATAGACGTCGACTTCGATTTGACGCTGTTGTCCTCAACGAGCGGCCGCGGGCCGAAATGGCGGAGCCGCGCAGGCTGCCGAACGGGCCGGCGCGAACGCCTGCCGGGGGATTGACGGCGAATCCGGCTGAGATAACGCGATTCAGCGCTCCCGGCACGAAATCCTCGCCGACCGGAACGTCCACGAACCGCGCGCGCGAAAACGACAGATCGAGATCCATCGACAGTCCACTTGTTCGGGTAGATGTAGTTCGTGATCTCGACGCCCATGCGGTGGCTGGCCAGGTCCTGCCTCGGTGCTCCCGGAATCGCCGACGTAAATCAGCTCAGAATCGAAATTCAGATACCAGACGGTGGCCGTCGTCTGGAGACCCCGCACCGCCACGGACCGGACCCCGAATTCGCCGCCGTTCGCTCGCGCGAAGGGCGGTGCGGGCGTGACAGGGTCGCCGGAGACCGGATCGACGCTGAGCGCGATACCCAAGCCTGAGTTCGAGTGGAAGCCAAGGCCCCAGTTGGCGTAGAACTCGGTGCCGCCCCACGGACCGAACGCCGCGGACACCTTCGGGCTGACAATGCCGGACGCATCCTTGCCCGAGTTGACCGGATTGTCCGACCCGACGTTCCATCGGTACACGTCACCGCGCAGGCCGAACGTCGTCCGGAACGTGCGGCTCCATTCGATCTCCGTGTCGGCAAACATTCCCACTGAGGTCTGATCCGCTTCGTCGGCGCGGATCGTCTCGATACGCTCGGTCAGGCGGGTGTGATACAGGCCCAACGGCCCTCCGACCGAATCGTTCCGCACGTCGACGCCGAAGGCGTTCTCCAACGACTTACCGCCGACGCGCAGCAGGCGCCGATGCGTCAGCTTCGCGCCCGTCGTCCAGCGTCGTTCGAATTGTTCGAACTGGTCGCCGTTCACCGGGTCGTTGAGAAAGTAGGTGAAGTTGTGGAAGAGCTGAACGCCGTAGCGCTGCGCGTACGCAGTCAGACGCGTTGAATCACCGCCGTTGGACCGTTGCCAGTCGACGATCCCGGCGTTGACGGAAGGTCTCGCCGCCGTCGCTCTCCTCGATGAACCCGAAGCGATCGATGAGACCGGCGTCAACCGCTCGCTGAGGGATCTGGTCGGTCGAGTGCCAGTGGTTTCGGAAGCCCAGGAAGGTGAAAGGACAGACCGTTGCGCTGGTCGCCCTGGCTGTAGCGGAGCACACCGTTGAACTTGTCCTTGTTGTTCGGGACTCACCCACGGTCCGTTGTCGCGCTCCCATTCGAAACGCGCCGAGCAGGTGGCCCTTGCCCACCTTCGGTGACGCCGCGCCAAGGAAACGGCCGTAGCCGAACGAGCCGCCAGTGATTGTCGCGATCGGCCGGTCGAGCGAGTTGAAGTAGTTGATGTTCGCCGAACCCGCGGATGAGAAGTCGCCGTTCTCCGCGTAGTAGGGCCCCTTGCGAAACTGCACACCGCTCACGAGCTCGGGGATCAGGAAGTTCGAGTCGGCGTAGCCCTGCGCGTGCGCGTGGGTCGGCATGTTCACCGGAAGGCCCATGATCGTCTGCGCGAAGTCGAAGCCGTGATCGAGGTTGAAGCCGCGCAGGTAGTACTGATTGGCTTTGCCCTCGCCACTGTGCTGGCTGATGATCATGCCGGGCACGGTCTCGAGCACTTCGGTCGCGCGGTTCACCGGCCGCACGGCCAGCTGCGCGGCGGTGATGGCGCCCTTCGCTGCCCGCCGACGGCGATGCCGACGAGGTTCTCAGCCGGGTTCTCGATTTCAGCCAGGTTGCGGAACGTGCGCGTCGCGGTGATGACGATATCCGCGCTCACCGCGACGACCATGCGGACATTTGCCGTGGTCGTCGTGCCCGGCGTGACCGTCACCATGCGACGGCCGCTGCTGAAATTGATCAGACGGAACGTCAATTCGGCCGACCCCGCTGGGACCTTCTCGAACTTGTAAACACCGGAGGCGTCGGTTACCGTTTCACCAACGGTCTTCGGGCCGACAGTCACGCTGACGGTGACGCCCGGAAGGACGCCGCCAGTGTCGTCTTCAACGGTTCCGGCGATTGATCCAGTGGCTTGAGCCCACGCCGTGGTCTGAATGAGCAGTAAGAGCAGGACAGCGAGCGTCGCCTGAATTCGCACCATGGTTCGCACATGCTAGCGTCTGGGACTTGTGCCTCATCCTGAAGAGTTTCTTAATAATTTGTCAGGAGCAAAGTGTCAGAATCCGCTTCAAAAGGACGACTGAAAGCATGAAGCTGATCGCTCTGTTCATCGTCACGTTGATCCGTTGTGGCGTCTGTGTCGTGCCGCGGAACCACGACCACCGACTCAGACCTGATCGAACTGCAGCGCACGCGCGTCGGCGATCTCGATGTCGTGCTGCTCTCAAACGACGGCGCGCTGACCCACGGTAAGGATGCTGTCATCGTCGAGTTCAGACGCGGCGACACCCTTGTCGATGTTGGGAGCAGTCAAAGGCGTTGCAACGATGCCGATGGCAGGACTGGCGCCGATGTTGGGCAGCGTCTTCCTCGAGAGGGGCGACAGCTGCCAGGACGTTACAAGGCGGAGACGGACCTGAGCATGTCCGGTGGATGGCAGCTGAAGCTCAAGGACTCGAGGTCGCGGCACGGCGACGATCGCGGCAACGGCAGAGTGAAACCGCGAAGCGCGCGAATCCAGCTCGCCTGCATGTCGGCGCCCCCCTTCTTTGCGCGCAGCAGCCACATTGTCGAAGCATTCGCGACAAGCGCTACGGCCGCCACAGCCATTCGGCGACGATCGGCGCGCTGCCGATCGCGGAACACTGAGACGGGCGGACCATCAATGTTGCGCGGAAGCCGCCGCCACCGTTCACCAAGGTCGTGCACGAACAGATAGAACGTCGGCAGCGCGAGCAGCGTGAACAGGGTCGAGGTCACCAGGCCGCCGATCATCACGATCGCCAGCGGCCGTTCGATTTCCGTGCCGTGCATCTTGAGCACCAACAGCGGCAGGAGACCCAGAATGGCCGTCAACGCCGTCATCAGCTTCGGCCGCACGCGCCCGATGCTCGCCTCACGGAGGGCTTCGCGGAACGGCCGCCCTTCTGCAACCAGTTCCCTCGTCTGCGCGACCAGGACAAGGCTGTTCTGTACGGCAATTCCAAACAGGCCGATCAGGCCGACGAGCGATGACACGTTCCACGTCTCACCGGCGATCAGCAGGGCGACGATGCCACCGACAAACGCGCTTGGAATAGTCGCGAGGATGACGCCGGTCTCGGCGAACGATCCAAGCGCCAGATACAGCAGCGCAAACACCGCGATGAGCGCGGCAACGATGGCGATGGTCAGCGACTGATTCGCGCGCTCCTGTTGCTCGACGCGGCCGCCGACCTCGACGAAGTACCCGGCCGGCAACCGAAGACCTGACGCCACTCGTTCCCGTACGTCCGCGGCAACACTTCCAAGATCGCGACCCGCAACGCTCGCTTCGACGGCCACCCGCCGATTTCCTCCCTCGCGCCGGATGGTGCCGGGAGCGAGTACTTCTTCGACGCGGGCCACCTGGTCGATCGGGATTCGTGTCCCGTCGTGCGCCTCCAGCCTCAGGTTGCGGATCGCAGACACGCTGTTGCGCGCCGTGTCCGCCAGACGGACGACCAGGTCATATCGCTTCTGCCCGACCCAGACTTCCGACACTTCATCGCCAACCAGACCGATCCGCAGCGCCCGCACGACATCGCCTGGCGTCAGACCCGTCCGCGCGACGGCATGGCGGTCGATGGTGACGCGCAACTGCGGCAGGCCCGTCACTGCCTCGACGCGCAGGTCTTCGATGCCCTGGATGTCCGCCATCAGATCCCGCGCCTGGTCTCCGAGCCTGGCGAGCTCGTTCAGATCCGGACCGAACACACGAACGGAGAGATCGGCGGGGGTGCCGCCCAGTCCTTCGTCGATCCGCATCCCGAGCGGCGTGGTGAAGAGGATCGAGATCCCCGGGACGCTCTCCAGCGCCTCCCGCATCTCCCCTTCCAGGGTTTCGATATCGCCAGACCGTTCCGGCTTGAGGACGACCAGCACGTCGGAGACGACGTGTGGCATCGGATCTTCGGTCCGCTCTGCGCGTCCTGTTCTCCTCACGACCTCCTCGACGTCATCGAACTTTCGCAGGACGTCCTCCACCCGGTGATTGATCCGGTCGACCTCGTCGAGCGCGGTGTCGGGGGGCATGACGGTCTGCAGCAGGAATGCGCCTTCGTCGAGTTGCGGCATGAAGTCCGAGCCGACGAGGAACGCCAGGGCAATGGCAGGCACCGTGATCGCCACCGTCGCCATCTGCACCAGGCCCGCGTGGCGCATCGCGCCGTCCAGCGTCGGCGCATACAGCCTCTTAGTCGGCGCACGATCCAGACATCTTCTTCGGCGTCTGGCGCTGGTGCGCGAAGCAGGATCGCCGCGGCAACCGGAACGAGCGTCAGCGCGAGGACGAGTGACGCGGCCAAGGCGGCGACCACGGCTGCGGCCAGTGGCCGGTACATGCGGCCTTCGATACCCGTCATCGCGAAGAGGGGGACGAAGACCGCGACGACGATGAGCGTGGCAAAGAAAATCGGCCGGCCGACCTGCTGCGCCGCGTGCAACGCCACGTCGCGTCTGGACAAGCCGGGACGTTGCTGCAGGTGATGGACGATGTTTTCCGTGACGATGATGGCCGCATCGACCAGGAGGCCGACCGCGATCGCCAGGCCGCCGAGCGTCATCGTGTTGATGCCGATGCCGCCGGCGCGCAGCAGAAGTCCGGACAGCGCGATGGTGAGCGGAAGCGTAAACGTCACCAGCAGCGCCGCTCGCCAGTTGCCAAGGAGGACGAACAGCACGACGACCACGAGACCGGCGCCGATCAGAATGGCGCGGCTCACACCTCCAAGCGCGCTGCTCACGAGATCGGACTGGTCATAGACCATCCGCAGCGTGACGCCCTTCGGAAGAGACTTGCCGATGTCGATCAGCGCCGCACGCACGGCGGCTGACACCGTGACGGTATCCGCGCCGAACTGTTTGACGACGCGACAGCTCACGACTTCGCCGTCGAGCCGGTGGGCGATGCCGCGCCGAGCCGCGGGCGCCTCGACGACATCGGCCACGTCCCCGAGCATGACCGGGACACGCTCTTTGACGGCGACGACCGTCGTCCGCAGATCGTCGAGCGACTGCACCCGACCGACGGCGCGGACGGCCCATTCGGTGCCGCCCTGCGTCACGAATCCGCCGGATGCGTTGACGTTGGCGTCTTCGACGGCGTGCAGCACTTCGTCGAACGTGACGTTGCGCGCGGACATCCGCGTCGGGTCGATCTGAATCTGGAACTGACGCAGGTAACCCCCGAGCCGTTCGACCGCCGCCACGCCAGGCACGGCGAGCAGCCGGTTCTTGAGCTCGAACTCGGCGAGGTCGCGGAGCGTCATCAAGTCAACGGCTCCCGACTCGGCTTCGAGCGTGAATTCCAGAATCTCGTTGAGGCGGCCCGTCAGACTCGACAGCAGCGGCGCATCGGTGCCTGGCGGGAGCGAGGTCGAGACCTGGCCGATCCGCTCCGCCACCAGTTGGCGGGCGCGGTAGTAATCGGCGTCGGCCTCGAATTCGACGGTCACCTGGCTGACGCCAAGCTGCGACGACGAGCGAATGCGCCTGACGTCAGGAAGCCCCGCAAGAGCCGTTTCCAACGGAATGGCGACCGATGCCTCGAGTTCTTCCGCGCCCATCGCCGCGTTCTGCACGATGACGTTGAACACAGGCGCCGACAGATCCGGGAACACGTCCCGTCGAAGCTGGCTGAAGCTGACGGCACCGAATGCCGTCGCGACGAGGACGACCAGAATGGTGAACGCGGGCCGCGCGAAGGCGGCGGACATGAGGCGGCTGATCATCGGCGCCTCAGTGTCCGTGCTCGTCGCCGCCGCCAGCGCGCTTCTCGGCTTCGGCCTTGAGCAGGAAGGCGCCCTCGACGACGACCGTCTCGCCTGCCTTGAGTCCCGAGATGACCTCGACGTCATTGCCGAGATCGCGACCCCGGCCGACCGGGCGCATCTCGTATTCGTTCTGCCCCATCGGCACAAACGCCAGCCATCGCTCGACCCACGCGCTGCAGCGCCGCGGCCGGGACGGCGAGAATCGTGCGGTTCTGACCCACGACCTCCAGCCGCGCATTCGCCGACATGCCAGGTCGGAGCAGACCGGCTGGATTCGTCAACTCGAGGCGAACCGGCATCGTTCGTGAGCCAGGATCCACCTGCCTGCCGACCAGCGCCACCCGTCCATCGAACTCCTGTCCGGGCAGCGCGGCGACCGTCACGTGGGCCGTGCTCCCCACTCTGACGTTGACCGCATCGCGTTCAAAGAGCTGCGCCATGATCCAGACGCGGCTCAAATCCGCGATCGTGAACAGGTGCGCGCTCGGCTCGGCATACTGCCCGAGCACCGCGTGCCGTTCCATGACCCGCCCGGCGATGGGCGATCGCAGATAGAACAACGAGCCGTCGCCAGCCGCGGGCACGTCGTCATCAGAAACGCCGAGCGCCTGCATCGACGCGGTGGCGGCTCGTACTTCTGCGTCCGCGGTACGAAATGCCGCCTCGGCCTCCTGCACTTCACGTTGCGCCACGATGCGTTCGGCGGCGAGCGTTCGCTTTCGATCGAGCGCTTGCCGCGCCAGGTCCCTTCGCGCTTCCGCGGACAGCAGCTCAGCGCGTGCGCGTCCAAGGTCCGTGCTTCGCAGTTGCGCCAACGGCGTGCCTCTGCCAACGCTGCCGTTGGTGTCAACGAGCAGGCGAACGACTTGCCCCGAGCTCGGCGGAGCCACCTCTGCGTATCGCGCCTGGTCCGCGACGACCTCGCCGAGCGCCGTCACCTCACCGGCGCCGGGGCGCTCGGCCACCGTCGCCGTGCTGATGCGCAGGTCGCGCACCATGTCTTCGGTCAGATGAATCGCGTTTTCTTCCTCGGCGTGCGTTTCAACGACTTCTGCCGGCGGTGCCGAGGCCTTCTCCGACGCGGCGGGCTCACGACCGCAGCGCGAATACCAGGAGCGCCGACACGACGATCAGTCCATGAAGTGCTGGTGTGCTCATTGAATGACTCCCGCAACGAAATCAACGGTGAGTCGGCGGCGCGCCGCGTCAAGTCGTCGATCGATGATCGTCAAGCGCATATCCACCGCGTCACGCCGGATCAACAGGGAGTCCATCAGGTTCATCTCCCCGGCTTCGTAGCTCCGCGTGGCGAGGGTTTCGTTGTCGGCAAGGCTGGGCGCCGCGTCTTTCTCCAGCGCGGCTGAAAGAGCCGCGTGCTGCTCATAAACGGCGTACGCGGTTCGCAAGTCCGCAACAGCGACTTGCCGCGTTACCTCCGCCTCGGTGCGAGCCCGGTTGGCTCTCGCCACGCCCGCGGCAAGGGTGCCCTGCCCCTTCTGAAATGCCGGAAGCGTGACGGTCAGCCCACCGAGCACGATCGTGTCGGAATCCTCCCTGGCGTACGCGACGCGGAATCCGAGGTCGGGACGGCCCAGCGCCCGGCCCAGCTGCGCCTGGGCCTCCGCCTCGCGGATTTCCGCCTGCAGCACGGCAAATTCAGGACGCTGATCCACCGACGCTTCCAAGCGATCAATCGGCGGAGGCGGAGGGAGGTCGAGCGATCCACGCAGCTCGATCGGCTCTGCCGCGGGGATTCGCAGGATCGATGCGCAGCGTCCCGACGGCGGCGGTCAGGTCCGCGCGAGCGGCAACGAGCGTCGCTGTCGAGCGCGCGGCATCGATTCGAGCAAGGTTGACGTCAATCGCGGCGATGTCGCCGAGCGCAAAGCGACGTTCCGTCGTGTTGAGCAACTCGCGCGCAATCGTTTCCGCACCCTCGGCGATCTGGAGACGATCCCTCGCGGCGACAGCATCGAGAAACGCCGACGCGGCCTCGAACACGATCACGCGCACCGACTGCTGTCCCTCGCGCTCGCTGCCGGTCCACCGCAGCGCGGGCACCGGCGATCCGCGCCTGCCGCTGGCCGCCGGTCTCGAACTGTTGCGAGACGGCCAGCTCGACATCTGCCCCTCGCCGTCCGGAACCCGTTCGCGGGCCCGCGGCACCTTCGATCACCGGGTTGTCGCGAAAGCGCGCGGAGGCGTCAATCACGCCTGCCTCGGCCTCGACGATGCGCGCGCGCGCAATCACGACAGCACCCGCCTGCTCACGGGCTCGCGCAATGGTTTCTTGTAACGTCAGGACAACCTGGGCACTGGCAGGCACAGCAGCTACGAGCCAGCACAACGCCGCCGACACGAGAACGCGGGACATAAGACTCCTCTGACAGACAAACGCCCCGTGCAAACGGGACGCGTGTTACGCGTGTCTGTTAGAGAGCCTTGGGAACGTGAAGGACGCCCCGCGGGTGGGGGCTCGTCGAATGGTCGATGGGTGGAAGGGGATCGACGCCGACGACCGCGCTCGGCCGGTGCAGACGCTAACACTTGCGGAACGAACACAGGAAGCCGAGCGCAGCAGACGCAGCGCGCACAGTCCTGTGGGCACGGGTCGATGGCGGATCCGCGCGTATCCTCAACGCAATCGTCAGGGACGACGCTGGCCAGGAGTTCCGTCCCCTGCACGGCAAAAACCGCAAGCCACACGGCGATTAGGAGCCGTAGCACGGCTTTCACGATATCACGCGGCACCCAAAGACTTACGGTCGAAAGAAGGTCAGCAGCCTGCCCGCAGTCATCACCTCTGAGGCCGCCGCCGTCACAATGTCCGCGTGGGAGGAACTACTCGGACTCTCCGGAACAAGACGCGCGGTCTACCAAGAGTAGTTAGACAGCCGGATAGTGGAACGAGGCCGGACTCAGAGATCTGATGGAGTCAGGCCGGTTCGTTTGGCAATACGCGCCAACATCCGCGGTCCAATCTCTTCGTTGTCGTGGAAAGCGAAGACGAAGTCCGGCCAGCCAGCACGCGCCAATGTTCGATGCGAGCCTGACTGCCTCTTGATCGTCCATCCGATCCGGATGAGGGTCGCTAGAACGCGGCTGGCCTTGGCGGCTGGCCAGCTGTTCACGCCGCCTGAAAGGTGACATTGACGAACTCGGCCGGCGCTTCGCGATGCTCCAACCGTTCGGCAATCACGCGGAGGGCGAGCGCTTGCACCCGAGCCACGGCTTCATCACGATCCTGGCCATACGCCATGACGCCAGACAGGCCAGGTACTTCAGCCAGCCAGCGGCCGTCGTCCTCGCGCTCGATTTCAATCGTGAACGTCACTCGGGCAATGTACCATCCGGACCGGCTGTCTAACAAGGCGCTGCACCGACGTCTCAACCGCCGCAATCGGCGCGGGTGAGCACCGATCGTTAGGCGACACCAGTCCGCGGTAGGGCTCGCACGGCAGCAATAGAGCCAATTGAGGAAACGTCGATGGCGCTCACGACTCCTACGTCCAGAGAGAAGTGGCAGCACTTCGAAGCGATCATTCCTTCGCAGCACTGGCTGAAGCAAAGGTTTCGGACGCGTTCTTCGCAACCTTCGTGGTGAAGGCTGGTGAGCTACGGTCGAAAGAAGGTAATTAACCGACCCGCCGTCATCACCCCAACCCACGCCGCCAGAGAGACCCCGCCGACGAACCGCGCCGCGAGCGGCGGCGCGTGGTGTTCGGCGGTGAACGCCTCCAGCCGGCGGAAGACCTTGGTATAGAAGAACAGCACGTTGAGGCCGGCGATCGTGATGAAGATGACCTTCCAGCGGAAGGCGGCGTTGAACAGATACTGATCCGGCGTCGCGCAGATGAAGCAGATGCCGGTGGACATGTTGAGCGAGGAATCCCGCGATGCCGAACGGAATCAGACTGTGCATCGCCCGGACGGGCACGGCACGGGCAAACCCGAGCAGCCGCAGGTCGAACATCACGATTGTGCCAGCCAGCAGCGACATCCCCGTGAAATGCAGCGACTCGAAGAGCGGCCACGCCCATGTCGACGTGCGCAGGAACTCGCCCATTGGCGTGTAGTACAGCGTGTTGAGGAGCGCGCGCAGCTGGTCGTTCAACCAGTCCCACTGCATGACGCTCATCCACACGCCATAGATCCAATCGTTGACGGTCATCCACATGTGCTGTCCACCGTCAGGCGGGTGCAGGTATAGGCCAGAAGCCGTCCGGCCGTGATGGTGAGCACCCAGATCAGCAGCGAGGTGGCCGCGAGCGTCTGCAGGCGTCGTGAGGCGCTGACGCCGGCGCCCGCTTCACCCTGCAGCATATGGCGGCGAATGACGTAGGCCAGCTTGATCCCGACTGCAATCAGCGTCAGCTTCAGGTAGAACAGCGGGTTCGTCAGCGCTTTGGTCGGGTAGCCAATCAACAGCAGCACGCCCGAGAACGCGTTCACCCAGAAGCCTGCCCACATCCAGCGGTAGTAGCGGCGCAGGGAGATGAGCGGCACTCCGGACGCGCCTCCCAGCGCACGGACGTCGATGGCAACGTTCACACCCACCATGAACGCGAGGCCGACGGTGTGAAGAACGAGGATGAACGGGAACCCCCAGATCGACGGGTATTCCCGCACCCAGATCCCGAGCGGCCACGCCTCAATCCACGTGAAGAACGGATCCATGCAGGCGGAATCTTACCGGACAGAAGGAGGCTGGCTGCCGCTGGCCAGCGGAAAGGACGAAGCCGTAACAAAGTTGGGAGTTGGGAGGTTGGGAGTTCCGAAGGTAG
>CAWCBC010000019.1:0-172979 GCA_963793705.1 uncultured Acidobacteriota bacterium
TAGCAAGGCCGGTCGCGCCGCCAGCGAGCCATCGAAACACGGTCTTCCGCCCGTCGTCGATGTCGATCACGAACCGTGACAATCCGATCGCGCATTCGCGCGACGTCGGTGTCGCCGGTCAGCATGTAGTGCAGCAAGAGGCCGCTGGTGTAGTTGTGCTCTGAGGACGGGCCGCCGCCATTCGAGCCCGGCGGCGCGTGGATAGCTGCGCTGCGTCGACTTGCCGGCATCGATGTAGTGAATCGTGTGCCAGAACAGCCCGTGGTTGTATTTCGAGGCGTCGCGATCGGTGTGGTAGATGTCGACGTCCTTCACGTGCGCCGCCAGCTCGTCGCACAGGCGCCACCAGCGCAGGTCTCCGGTGCGCATGAACTGGATGGCGAATCCCGCTATGGGGTCGTACTGATTGTTGTAATGCGAGACGAGCGCCGGCGCCTTCTGCCGCACGGCCTCGTGGTCCCCGTACAGCTCGCCGAAGCTGCGCCAGCCGTATTCGTCCACCCGCTCGCGTTTGGCGACGAACGTATCGTCGCCTTCGATCGCCGCCTCGATGAGCCGCTGATGTACAGGATCCCTTGAGACGCGACAGGTAGCGGATGGCGCCGGATCGTGCGTACCAGTCGGGCTCCACTGCCGCCACGAGCGGCGACCGGCACCATTCGAGCGGACGTTCGGTGACGCGGTCGTCTCCGAAGGCAAGAAAGCACTCGTGCGTCTTTTGCTCACCCCCCTGCAGTTCGTGCAGAAAGGTGGACTCGGAGGGGAAGAAACCAATCGTCAGCGCCGCTGGAGTCGCCTCGAGCGCACGTGGAAAGTTCTGCCAGAAGGCCGGAACCGCCGCGCCGAGCGCGGCGTCGCCGTTTCCAATCACCGCGATGGGGGTCGCACGCATGCCGGCGAGATCGAATGTCGTCACGCACGCCACGGTAGCCACGAAACGTCACGCCGACGGCCCCGGTTCGCGCCACGTGGTTGCTGCTCGACCAGTTCTCGCCACCGCTCGAGTCCTGGTAGACGCGAAGACGATGACTGGCAGACTCCCAGCGCGGCGCCTCGACGGACATCTGAACGCCGTGAATCCTGGAACCCCGGAACGAGCACCAGTGAAAACTCCTTCAGCAGCGCCGAGCCGGCGTCTCCAAGCTCCCAGAAGCCACCGGGATGGGCGGCAGCGGCCGGATTCCGGATGGTGAGCTGAAGGCGGACGGCCGACAGACCGGCAAAGAAATGGGCCCGGGCCTCGACGACGAGCGGAACACTGCCTGTTCGTACCGTTGCTTCACCGCGGGCGGTGAGCACCGAGCGCACCGGTCCGTTGGTTTCGACGATAGTCGGGCGCCACGTGACCGGCACTGTCGAACCGGTTGGCAACACCACCCGAAGAAGGGAACGAGCGGGATCAAGCACGGCGTGGCCGCCACATTGAACGTCCGCGAACCAGGCCGCCGCGCGATCGGAGAATGCAAACTGTGTGGCGCCGGTGTCCACCTCTGTGCGTCCGCCGCGTTCGATGATTCGAATCTGTTCGAACACAGCCGGCGTCTGATCGCCACCCGCAAACGCCAGCGCGAGTTCCATGTTCTGCGCGCCAGCCAGGAGGCTCACCTGCGTGTCGACCAGCGCCCAGCGAATGGTGCCGTCGCTCCACCGCTCGAGTACCTGGGTTTGGAGCGGCAGCGGCGCTCCATCACACGTTAGACGCCAGCCCGCGCTGTCGGTGATTGCGCCGCGCGGCAGCGGCACGCTGACCGTGACAGGCTCACCGACGCGGGCAAACGCCGAGGACGAGTCCGCCTGAACGACGATACGCAGTGATGTTGGGAGCGCCCCGTGCCCCTGGGCCGACGCGCTCACTTAGGAGACCGGCAGGGCCGGTGTTCGCATGTGAGGAGCCGGCGGCATGCCCACCAGACTGAGCACGGTCGGCGCGACCGCTGTGAGAGGCACCGGCGTCATCGTCACTGCCGCCTTGCGCGAAGCGGTGCGAATCCAGAGGACCCCGGCGGGATGATGAACTCCAGGCTTGCTCGTATCGAGCGCATAGAACAGGTCGAAAAATGGAATGGCGCGGTCGCCAGCTCGCACCGTCGCGGTTACCGGAACCGTGCGATGAATGCCGCAACCGGTGAACACCCGATTCTCCTTCTGCTCAACGGCCATCAACGGCGAACCATCGTCGAGCCGCAGTTCCGCGAGACACTGAGCGGCACGTTCAGCGGTGGCCGCGGAGTCCAACTGCAGGAAGAACTGCTCGCTCATGACCGGCGTGGAGGTAAACGCTTCGCGGAGATTGACGTCTGACGCGAATCGCCGCCAGTCACGGACGCGATAGAACATGCTCTCGTCGGCACGGCTGAAATCCGAGGACGGCTGCTGGCTGAGAGCGGTACAAAAGACGAGGCTGACATCATCAGCGGCGAGTTTCATGAACCGGCCCAGCAGCGCATCCATGCGTTCGTAACCGAACCGAATCGCGTCAGCATGTTGATCGTTGAGACCCGGATCCTCGCCAAACGCCTCGGGCGCCATCTTGTCCCAGTACGCGTGCTGATAGTGCGCCGTGCTGTTCAGGAAGAATGTCGATAACGCCGGGCGCAGGGTGCGGAAATAGTGCTCGAACACGTCGTACTGAAACCGATCGAGCAGGACGACGCGTTTCCAGCGCTCGGGGCCACGCACCTCGGCGGCCAGCTGCGTGACCACGTCACGAACCGTCGCCGACGACAGCCCATGACCGAGCATGAATCTGAGGAACGCGACGTAGTCGGAGCGGCTCAGTGGCACGCGGTCGTTGGTGTGCTCGAGGACATAGGTCTGCACGAAGCGGAAGTAATCCATCAGCGGTTCCGGTGTCGGGTTGACCTCGGTGCACCAGGGATCCGGCATCTGCGCGCCCTTCAACGAATCGGCCGCGCCAACGTTCATGCTCCCGCACACCCACACCGGGCGACCGGCCGCCGACACCGCGTCCCACGTTCTGCTCTTCGCAGGAACCTTGTGGCCCTCGTTCAAGTGAAAGACCCCGTGATCGCATCGCGACAGGCCGGTGTGAACCGTCACCCACTGAATCCATGGCTCGAGATACGGCGGCTGCTCCTCGGCGTCGGTTGTAAACACCTGCGATTCGGCCCGAAAACGGGCAAAGTTCGGCAGCTTCCCCTCCGCAATGAAGCGGTCGAGAAGCGACGGCGTGAGCTCGTTGAATTCGAGAACGATGACCCGTGGATCCTGCGTCACTGTCAGCCTGCCTTTACGTCGATCGTCTCATCGCGCCGGTATTCCGAGCAACCAGTGATCCTTGGCGAGGACGAAGCGTTCTATCACCAGGACGTCGATCGCCGAGGAAAACGTCGTGCGTATCGCGTCGCGCGGGGTACACGCCACCGGATCCGACGGTGCCCCGAGCGGCACGGCGATGAGCGCGGGCACGCCTGTCCGGGCGCGGTGTCCCCGTATCAGTTCGTGGAGCCGCGGCGCGTCGGATTCGCTGATGCCCTGCACGTCCACGCAGTCCTGGCGATCGATCGCACCGGTCACCTGATTTCGCCATTCAGCGCCAACCGCAACGCTCTGCACTGCGACGCGGCGGACCTGATGGTCACACCACGGCGGGTCCTCGACAGCCGCCACGAGCGGAAGTGATGTCTCGAGCGGGACCTGCCTGAAAAATCGATTGACGTTCTCCCGTGCCCATCGGTTCGAGGGATCGGTGAGAACCGCCCTTCCCGTTATCGCCTTCGCACCGAATCCAGCCGTTCCCTGAAACCACGCCACCAGCAGCCCGCCGCTGAGGATTCGGGAGACGCGGTCGTGCAGACGTCCCCAATCCGGCTCGTAGAGGTAGGTCAGGCGGCAGCTGTCGAGGGTGGCCTTCACGTCCTGTTCGGAGAAGACCGGCCCCGGCGCACGCGTGCCGATGGGTTCAGAGTGCGCAGGCATCGATCACTGACGATGACTGGGGTGTTCGACCAGGAAATCCCCAATCGCGAGGTAATCCAGGTTGCCCTGCAGAAAGGCCCTGATCGCGTCGTCCGGCGTGCAGACGATCGGTTCCTCATGCATGTTGAAGCTGGTGTTGATCACCGAGGGAATGCCAGTGAGACGGTGATACTCCGTGAGCACCTTGTAGAAGCTCGGGTTGGAGGATTCCGACACGAGCTGCGGCCGCGCCGTTCCGTCAACGTGGACAGCCGCAGGTGAATCGCGCTTCATCGCCTCCGTGCAATCGAAGGTCAGCGTCATGAACGTCGCGGCATGTTCGCCACCGTCCATGTTCAGGTAGCAGTCGTGACGCTTCTCGTAGAGCGTCGCCGGGGCGAACGGCATGAACTCGGTTCGGCCGAGGCGCTGGTTCAGCCACTGATTCACCGCCGGTTCCTTGGCGTGATAGAGAATCGACCGGTTCCCGAGCGCTCGTGGCCCGTACTCCATGCGCCCGTTGAAGCGCGCCACCACCTTGCCGGCGGCAATGAGACCGGCGATCTTCGGTTCGATCGGGCTGTACTTGGTGAACGGCAGCTGCGCCGACGACAAGGCGGCGGCAATGTCTTTTTCAGAAAAGCAGGGACCCAGGAAGACATCGCCAATCGGCCGGCTCAACTGCGCGCGGGCCTCGCCGTTGCAGGCGGCAAATGCCGCGCCGGTGCCGCACCCGCCATCGCCCATGTTGGGATGGATGAAGATCTTCTCGACGCCCGGCAGCTCCTTCAATCGCTGATTCAGCTTGACGTTCGCCACCACGCCGCCGGACAGGACGAGATTCTTCAGCCCGGTCTTCCGAAGGTAGTAGCCGACGTAATTGCAGGCCACTTTTTCGAGCACACGCTGATAGGCAGCGGCGACGTCGATCTTGGAAAACTCCGTGGCCAGCAGGCGCGAAAAATACACGTTGTTGCTCTCGAGGATCCGGAAATCGCCCTCCTGCTGGTCGAATCGCGCCAGCAGGACGTCTTCCAGGATCGACGGGTCGCCATACGCCGCGAGTCCGACGATCTTGCCTTCATGCCGGCTCGGCTTGAAGCCCAGGCCGGAGGTCACCGATTCGTAAAACGTGCCGAGCGAGTGCGGGTATTTCAGGGAGTGAATCCGCTCGATGTGTCCGTCGCGACCGACGCTGACACTGCCGGCGAGGCCCGAGCCGTAGCCATCGAGCGACACGATCAGGGCCTGGTCGAAACCACTCGTGTACAACGCATTGGCCGCGTGACTGACGTGATGCTCCACCCGACGCAACCGGTCGCCGAGCCCCAGTTCGGCCAGGGCCGAGTCGAGCTCCTCGTTCCACTTCCGGTGAAACGCCTCCGCCTCCTTGCCCCACTGAACCGAGCCGCGCTTCGCGACATTGCGCGAGACAACGCTTTCGCGCGCCAGCACCTTGTACGCCAGCGTCTTGACGAATCCCTTATCGAGGCGCTCGTCCAGGTCGCTGCAGGCCCGGCACGGCCCCCGCGGTGCGACGCGGCTTCTTCGTCCGCGCCTGGCGCAGCAGCGCGTTGCCCTCGAACCCGTCGGCGTCCTCGAGGAATTCCCGCTCCAACGCCAGACTCTGCGTGAACAGGCGGGTTTCCTCCTGCCACTCGAGAAACGGATACATGACCGCCGAAATCTCGTCGGTCGCCGTTCCGGTCGCGCTGAGCGCGTCCGCGAGTGCGTTCCACGGAAACCCGTCCTGCAATTTGACGCGGGTGAAACGTTCTTCACCCGCCGCGTAGATGATCTCGCCGTCCTCGACCAGCGTGACTGTCGCGTCCTTATCGAGCGGCGAGATGCCGAGTACCTTCATCGAAGAGTGGCTCCCGTAAGTGGCTGCGTCCCTCGCAGCCGCGTGAAGAATTCGGCCGGCGTGCTCGCGACTCCCTGAACCTCGGAAAAGAAGAAGTCGCAATACTCGCGAATGCGGTCCAGGAATTGTCCGAGCTGCTGTTCCGTCCGAACGTAAGGCGTGCAGCCAGCCGTCAGTGACGGACTGTGCAGCGTCAGCGAGAACGTCCGCACGCCGCGCCGCAGCAGCGTGCGGGTCAACGCCTTCAGCTCGTCGATCGTGTTGCCCTCGGGCGACAGCATGACCTTGTTGACAATGCCGAGCCGCGCCAGGATACCCACCGCGCGCAGCCGGCGTAGCGCGGAACGCTCGGCAAATGTGTGCATCACCCGACCGTGCTGCCCCGCCATACCGACGTAATCGGTTGAACACGGGATTTCCAGCAGGCGGCGGGTGCGACCGAACAGAAATGGGCGCGTATCGAACCGGCTGAAATCAGGGCCGCCTTCGTCCGCAAAGTTCATCCGCGGGTTGATGCTGACGTCGATGTCGAAACCCAGATCTTCCAGGGCCGCGGCGGTCGTCTCGCCGAAGCCGTAGCGGCCGGCCTTGAAGACGGTCGGCGCCATCGCGAACGTCTGCGCAATGGCGTCCCGCAGCACTCGAAGCTTTTCGGCTTCAAGCGGCCCGAGACGAAAGCCGAAGCTATTGCGCGGCGTGAGCTCCTCCGTGTACGGAGGGTTCACCCACGGGTGAAGGTGTGCGCCGATCTCCGCCTCGCCACTCGTTCGGAGCTCGAGCAGAGGGCCGTAGCCATCCCGCTGCGTGGCGACGGGATAGTCGATGACGTAGGTCGGCCTGGCGCGATAGGGACCCACAATCTTCTGCAGCCGATCGACATGCCGCATCGCCCGCACATCGGTGTTGTCGCGAGACAGCGGTGCCCCCCAGTCAAACTGCTCCTCGGTGTCGACGATCACGAAGAGCGTCGGCCGGCCGTGCTCCGCGGGCACGTGCGCCGCGTCGAGCGCAGACGGTGTCAGCGGGGCCGTCTGCGCTCTTCCGCCTGAAGGCGGAAGCCACGATGTCGTCACGTCGTTTGCGGTCACGGGATCCCTCGCACGACATGGGGACCGATACGTGTGGCGAGCGCCAGCGGCAGCCGTTTCCAGAGCTCGATCGCCATGTGGAACTTCGGGTTCGCCGGCGAGGTCTCGGGCATCGTCTCGCCCGACTCGAGGATGTACTCCCAGTGCAACGCCAGCGGCCGGGCGCCCCACTGTTCCTTGAACTTGAACGTCCCCTCGTCTGGGGTCGACCTGCCAAAATCGAGCACGGTGTGGCCCGTCGATGCCGCGAACTCGATGATGCTCCAGTAGAGGAGATGATTCGGGCAGAGCGCATTGTGATCGCGCACGGAGGACGCCCACGGAACCTCAACGGTCCCGCCGCTGCGATAGCTGATTCCCGCCGCGACCGGCTCGTGTCCGAGGCGAATCACATGCACGTCCGCGCGATCGGGAAACGTGCCCAGCACCGCGTCGAAGAATCCTTTCCCGTAGACCGGTGTGCCCAGATCGCGCATGTTGCGGGCGAAGACGGTGTAGAAGTCGGGCAGCAGCTCGGCGCCGCCGCGATGGGTTGTTAAACCTGACTTCTGGGCCTTCCGAATCTGATTCCGAACCTTCTTGTCGAGGTCGTCCCACGAGGCGTCCGCGAGCTGAAGCAGCATCGCCACCTTGTGCTGCTTCACAGGCAATGCAGGGAAACGACGGCCACGGTGGCGCAGCTCCACGTGGCGGCACCGATTGTTGCGGGCGATATCACCCGCCGCCGTCACCAACGCCTCGGCGGCATCGTCTCCATCGGCGACGACGCCGCCATAGTTCAGAAAGGGCAGCGATGTCAGCGACCTGCCGAAGAGGAGGCTCTTGATCAACACCAGCGGCAGGACCCCGCACACGACATCGCCCTGAAGGGCCATCAGATAAATCGTCTGATGTCCGAACCCACGCTCGAAGACGCGCCGCCAGCCCCAGAGGTGATATCCAGAGGCCGCGTGGTTCGAGGCGACGAACCCGTCCCATCGAGCTTCGTCGGCCTCGGACGCCACGACGACCTTGATGGGTGCCAGCGTCAGAGAGCGATCGACACTCGAGCGGCCTACGGCTGGATCGCCAGCGACCGTGTTGAGGGCGACCATGAAAGGGCGTGTGCCACAGCGGCGGATGAAGAGGCGTCGAGCACCGACGCCACGGTGTCAAAGCGGAAATCCCGGACCAGCCGCCGCAGTCGCGTGGTCGTCCGATGCAGTCCGCCGTAGTGCCGCCAGCGCGTCGCCGCGCCGGCCGCGATCCGAGGCTGATCCGGGTCGATCTCCCACGGATGCATGTAGAACATGACCGGGGCCCGCTCGGCGATATTCACGCGACGGATGCCCCACCGCGTGAATCCGTACGGGAGCAGCCGGAAATACCCGCCTCCCGCAATCGGCAGATTCGTTGAACCGACTTTCACCGTCGAGGCGGGCATCTCAATCAGCGTTCCCGCATCGCGCGTGATCGTGTGAATGTGCCGCGGCGCATCGGGGATGCCGTATCGGTCGTGATGAATCGGGAAGATGCTCGTGTCGTAGCGATATCCCTCCTCGATCAGGATATCGAGCGCCCAGAGGCTGCTCGACACGATGGAGAAGCTCGGTGCCCGGAAGCCGATGACCGGCTTGTCCACAGGCATCCTCGAGCGCGGCTTTCGCCGTGCGGACGTCGTCGCGGAACTGGCGCGGGGTCAACATGTAGACGAGCTGGTGGTTATACCCGTGCGACGCGATTTCGTGCCCGCGCGCCGCGATGTCGCGGACCAGCTCGGGATGATTCGCCGCGATCCAGCCCAGGGTAAAGAACGTCGCCTTCACACCGGTTTCGTCGAAGCAGATCCAGCAGCCGGTGGGTGTTCGCCGCGACGCGGCTGTCGAAGGTGGTCCACGTCTCGCGCGACACGACGCGATCGAAGGCGGAGACCTGGAAGTAATCCTCCACGTCCACGCTGAGGGCATTGACGATCGGCTGGTCCGCCTGAAGGCGGAAGCCACGGTCCGTCGTGAGGTGCGGCTACTGGTCACCGCGCGCCTCGGCGCAGGATGATGATCTTGAGCGTCTCGATCGCGATCACCGCATCGAGGGCCACCGACATGTTCTTGATGTAGTACAGGTCGTACTGCAGCTTTTCGATCGTGTCCTCGACGCTGGCGCCGTAGGTGTAACGGATCTGCGCCCAGCCGGTCAGTCCGGGTTTCACGACGTGCCGCTGCCCGTAGAAGGGAATCTCCTCGGTCAGCTGCGACACGAACTCCGGGCGCTCGGGCCGCGGCCCGACCAGGCTCATGTCGCCGCGCAGGACGTTCCACAACTGCGGCAGCTCGTCCAGCCGTGTCAGGCGAATGAAACGGCCGACGCGGGTGACTCGCGTGTCGTTTGCCGTGCTCCACACAGCGCCCGTGGTCGCCTCGGCATCCGCACGCATGCTGCGGAACTTGTGGATCCGAAACACGCGGCCGTTGAGTCCAACCCGTTCCTGCTCATACAGAATCGCGCCAGGAGAGCTCAGGCGCACGGCCAGCGCCACCACCGCCATGATCGGCAGCGCCAGGAGCAGGCCCAGACAGGCGCCGACGATGTCCATCGCGCGCTTGATCGCGAGGAGCACCGGCGTCTTCCGAAAACCGGTCGAGAAAATCAGCCAGCTCGGGCGCAGGTTCTCGACCGCGATCTTGCCGGTGTACTGCTCGTACACGTCGGTGAGGTGATCGAAGGTCACGCCGGCCCGCAGGCGCATATCGAGCAGCCGGTCCATCGGCAGCTTGCCGCGCGCGTCCGACAGGCTGACGACCACGCGATCGACCGACATCGACGACACCAGCGACGTAATGTCGTCGATCGCGCCGACGACGCCGGGATTGATGACGGCGGCCCCAACGCGTGCCGGATCCGGATCGATGAAGCCGACGATCTCGACGCCAAGCTCCTGCCGCCGCTCGTACAGCTCCCGCGCGAGCTCGACCGCCGCGGCGCCGGTGCCGACGAGCAGCAGGCGCTCGCGCGGCGCGGCGCGCCTGCTGACCCAGGCAAAGAGCAGCCGCCACGCCACCACCGAGATGATGATGAACACGGCCGCGAACAGGAACACGCCGCGGCCGATCATCGCGTTCGGGAACCAGAAGTAGATCACCGCGAGCAGAATCGAGGTGAAGCCGACCGCCTGCAGCAGCCGTACCAACAGCTCGCGGACGTCCGTCACGAACCGGACGTCGTACAAATCAGCGTAATGAAGCGTGGTCTGGCAGACGGCCAGCACCAGCGCCGCCCGGAGCAGTCCACCCGGATTGGCCAGCAGTACCCAGGCGTCGGCGCCAAGGCGCACGTAGCTGGCGGCGACAATGGCGCCGAAGATCAGCGCCGATTCGCCGGCCAGCAGCAGCGCCGAACGCCAGGTGGGACGCAGCATCAGCCGAGCGCGAGCTGCTTCGGACCGGACGTCTGGCGCGCCGGATCGGAGTAATAGTCGTAATAGCCGTAGTTGTAGGCCGCAGAGGCCGCCGACCGCTCGGCCCGATTGAGCACCACGCCCAGCACGCGTTCGAGGCCGATGGCCTCAACGGCCTTCTTGACGAGCGGAAACGGGGTGCGCCCGGCGTGGACCACGACGAACGCCGCGTCGACCATGGCGGCGAGCAGGTTCGCATCCGGCATCAGTCCAACCGGCGGCGTGTCGATGATCACCCAGTCGAACTGCGTCACGGCCTCCGCCAGCAGCTGCCGCATCGCCGGCGACGTCAACAGGCTCGTCGGGTTCGGATCCGGCCGCCCGGCCGGCAGCAGCCACAGGTTCTCCTGCACCTTCACGATCGGGAGCCGCGTCTGTCGGGGATCGTTCAGGATCGTGGTCAGCCCCTCGGTGTTGGGCACGTTGAGCACCGCGTGCAGGCTGGGACGGCGCAGGTCGGTGTCGATCAGCAGCACGCGCTTCTCGTACGACCGGCTGAGCGTCAACGCCAGGTTGGTCGCGGTCAGCGACTTCCCTTCCGCGGGCACGGCGCTCGCGATCATGACGGTGCGCGCCTGGCGCTGCAGTTGCGCGTGGTGCAGAACGGCCGCGAGGCGCCGGAACTGCTCGAACCAGCAGGTTGTCGTGCTGACCGCCGATGACCAGCTTCGCGGTCCGGTCCGCGCGACGATGCCCACGCCGTGACCTCGCGGCGGCGCCGCGGTGACCTCCATGCGGCGGCCGCGAACTCCGCATCCGGCGCGACGTCCGAGAACCGGTAGCGGCGGCGCGGCGGCGGACGTCAGGAGCGTCCATGACTGACGGCGCGTCAACACAGCACGGGATCGCTCGTCCTCGACGGGGACACGAGGTGATTCGAGCAGTGGCGCCCTGGCCGGTCTCGTCGAACTGCCAGTCTGCCGGAACATCGCGCATCGGTTCGGAAGGTTCCGGCACGACCGGAGTTCCCCCTTGGTGTGCCTGCGCGCGTTCGAGAGCGTCGGACAATCGGGTCATCTGTGGCCTCAGAAAAACGTAAAGCGCCGCGGCCGGGAGACGGCGTTGAATAACGGCGCAGTCGCCGCCTCGTCGTCTTTGGCGCGGGACGACCGGCGCCTTGCGCGGACCGCGCCGACGCCGCCTGCCTGCGTCAGGTGAAAGTCTCGGCACACCTCCTCGACGATCTGGCGGCCGACCGGCTTCGCGTCCGATGCGAACCCGTTGACGAGCGCGTTGTCGCAGAACACGCTGATCGTCCGCGGGATGCCGAGCGAATGCTCGTGGATCGCCAGAATCGCGTCGCGGGTAAACAGCACGTCCGGACGTCCACCGGCGACACGGACGCGGGCGGCGACATACGCCGCGGTCTCGTTCAGGTCGAGCGGCGACAGCTCGCAGCGGAGTGCGATGCGCTGCTTCAGCTGGCGGAGTCCCGGCTCGTTCAGGCGCTCTGCCATCTCCGGCTGCCCCACCATCGCGATCGCCACGGTATTGCCCGACGCGCCTTCGGTGTTCGTGAGGAGGCGAATCTCTTCGAGCAGCGCGTGCGGAATGCTCTGCGCTTCGTCCACGACCAGGGCGAGCACTCCGTTGCCCGAGGCCGCCGTCGTCAGCGACTGCGCCAGCGCGCGGATGAACGTCGTCTTCGACGCCGCCGCCTCGGCGACCGAATCCGAACCCCGTCGCGAGGTACTCGTAGAACTCCGAGCGCGTCAGCGTCGGATTCGACAGGTGGACGACCTTCGACTGGCCGTTGCCAATGGACTGCAGCGCGGCACGGACCAGCGTGGTCTTTCCGGTCCCCGCTTCTCCGACCAGGACCGTGAGCCCCGGACGGCCGCTCAGGCCGTAGCGCAGGTGCGTCAGCGCTTCCTTATGTCCGCGTCGAGAGGAACAGGAAACGTGGATTCGGCGACAGGTCGAACGGTCGCTCACGCAGGCCGTAATACTGCTCGTACATCAGCTACCTCAGAGACAACCCACACGGCGCCGACGACGGCGGCCAGTACCGTTGCTGCCGCTGAACCAGCGGCGGCTTTCCGCCACAGCGTCAGCTTTTCTTCTTCGTCGAGCCAATCACCGGAATCGTCGCCAGCACCGGCAGCGCCAGCGCCAGCCGCACGTCGTCTTCCGAACGAAGGCCGTGATCCAGGTATTCGCCGCCGCCGGCAAGGCCAAAGCCCACGACAATCGCCAGGATGATCCGAGAGCAGGTAGAGCCGCGCGCGATTCGGGCTGTCGGGCTTTTCCGGCAGCCGCGCCGGGTCGAGGATCTTGAACTGCTCGCCGATCTGGCGCCGCTCGAGGTTCACCGACACCTGGGAGTCGATTTTCTTTGCCGACAACGACTCATACGACGTTTTGAGGGTGGCGTAATCGCGCGTCAGCTCGACGAGCTCGGTGTCGCGCAGCGGTGCAAGCTCCATCCTGCGCTGATACTCCGCAATCCTTCCCCTCAACCCTCGCAGCTCGGCGTCGTATCTGGCGATCTGGCGGTTGACGTTTTCGAGTTCGACGCGCGCGTCATCGAGGTCCTTGAGACGGCGGGCAACCAGCGGGTTGAAAACGACCTGCGGGCCCAGCGCCGTGCTGCCGGCTGCCTCCTCGGCGGCCTCGCGCTCGAGCTGGGCAACGCGCGCCGCTGCACGATCGAGCGCGCGGGTGACCTTGCCTGTACTTCGCCTGCAGGCCCTGCAGCTCGGCGCGCGCCGCGTCGAGCTGCGCCGCCTTGCTCTGAGGAGCCTCCTGCGCCGAGATCGGGCGCGGCCGCGGCCGCTTCGGCTTGTGCCGCCAGATCCTGCATGCGGCGCTGCAGCAACTGCTGCTGGTCCCGCGCGCGCTCGAGGGCTAACACCACGTTCTGCCCCTGCATCTGCGCGTTGTTCAGACCCTGTTGATTGACGTCTTCCTGCGTCGGCAGCTCGCCGTCGTGTTTCTTCTTGTATTCGGCGATCTTCTGTTCCGTCTCGCGCAGCCTGCGGCCCGCATCGGCAACCTGCGTTTCGAGGAAGTCGCCGGCCTGCTCCGCGAGCTGCGTTCGATCCTTCAGGCTCTCGTCGATGAAGAACGTCGTCAGCCGTTCCGTGACCTGCATCGCCGTCCGCGGGTTGTCGGCCGTGAACGCGAGCCTGAAGACATCGCCCTGCACGATATCGATGTCGATGGCCTTGCTCATGTCATCGACGATGTCCTGCATGATGTCCGTCTTGCGCCGCTCGGTATACAGACTCAGGTCCTCGATGATCCGCTCGAGCTTGGTGCGGCTGCGCACCTGCTGGTTGATCGAGCGGAGGCGATCTTCGACCTTGGTGGTGACGGTCGAGCGGACGTAGTTCTCGGACACCCGCGGCGGAACCACCAGAATCGCCGCCTCGGATCGATACTTGTCCGGCAGAAAGTAGGTGATCGTGCAGGCGATTGCCGCCACGAGGATCGGTCGGGATCACGATCAGCCACTTGCGGCGCCAGGCAATGCTGAGTACCAGCTCGGGCGTGTAACGCTTACCGGGAATCACTGGAAGACCTCTTGTCGGAAATAAGGGGCACCCAGAGGGTGAGCCCCGCGGTAACAGACTGCCGGGAGAATTTCGGCAGCACGGTAAACACAGTCGACCCTGCGGGAACCTCGTAGCGATAAAAACTGTAATCAGTGAAGATGCCGATGCGCCGGGTCACCGCCATATTCAGGCTGCCGCCGGCGTTGTACGAGTCGTAGTGGCTCGCTGTTGATCCGAACCCAATCCCGCCTCGCACATAGCCAGCCTGGAGCGACCAGCTCGCGCGGCGCCCGAGCTGATTGTTGAGGCCGGCAGAAACCGAATCCGACAGGATCGGCTCGCGAAACCCGGGGTCGAACTCGGTCTGCGCTGGTAGCTGACGGATGCGCTGCCCGACCGGCCGAAGCCCTGCGTGAGCGCGGCCGTGCCGTTGATCCGGTAGTTCGTGCGGTCGTTCCACCGCACCGCGACTGTTGACGACCCGAAGGAAAACGCCGTCCGGCGCGAGAACCTCAGCGTGTCGCCGTAATCGACGCCAACGTCGATGTTGTCGCTGGCCGCAGGGGCGCTTCCGGCAAACGCGATACTTCGCTTCGCTACGCCCGTACCCGGCGTGGAAGCCAAGACTCCTTGTCAGACTGTGACTGAAACGCAGCCCGCCGCCCCACTGATCGATCGGCGCCGTCGGCCTGATCGAGAAACTCATATCGACTGGCGCTCCCGTAGGCGTCGAGCGTGTCGCGCGCGCGAGAGCCGGATGTTCAAGCCGGCGCCTGCCGACGTCGTCGTATTTCGCTGGGCGGCAGTCGCCACACCGAACCCGCCGCCGAATGCGCCGACGTTCGACAGGCGGCCATCCAGACCTGGGACTGAAGCCGTAGTACGGGCGAATAGCCGTAGCCGCCGGAGCCCGACAGCGAGACGCGACGGCTGATCGTCGTGCTTGATCGCCGTCTGCCCGGTGAACGTCGCCGCAACGGCGTCGCCCTGGGTGCCGGACATGCGCAGCGAGCTGGCTCCGCTCGACTGCCACTCGAAGCGCGACGAGCGCCGCGCGTGCGTCAGCGAGCCGCTGGCGCCGGCCGCACGTGCCGCTGCGCAGGAATCGGGGGTCGACGCCGGACGTGTCGCCGCTCGCCAGCGTGTCGTCCCACGAGCCGAACAGCGAGCCGCGCAGATCGAAGGTATGGCTCGCGTCGGCGTCGCTCGCGGCACCCAGCACGCCGGAATACGGCCCGGCGGCGCGCTGCGCGGCCGCGGGAGCGGCAGACGCGATCAGCGCGGTCAGCCGCGACAAACAACCGAATCGGAAACATTCGCACGTGTCTGGTTCCTACTCCGGGACCGATGACCCGGTCGCCCGGCTTGAGCTGGATGTTCTGGCGGAGGTTCTGTCCCTCCTCCACTTCCCTGTAGTTGAAGAGCAGCGACGTCTGCTTCCCGCCTTCGTCGCGCAGAATCCTGATCTTCTTCCCGTCGGTGAATTCGCGCAGACCGCCCGCCATCGACATCAGCTGACATCACGTCCAGCGGCGCGAGCAGGTCGTATGGGCCTGGCTTCTGCACGCTGCCAACGACATAACACCTTTCGGCTGTTGATCGCGCGGACGCCAACGGTCACCCGGGGGTCTTCCAAGCAGCGTCTTTTTCGACAGCTCCGCCAACCGATCGCGCAGCTGCTCCGGCCTCAGCCCGGCGGCTGTCACGTCGTTCAGCAGCGGCAGCGTGATCATGCCGTCCGGGCGCACCACGACGTCGGGATCCGTCATGTCCGGCTCCATCCAGAACGTGATGATCAGGACGTCTCCAGCGCCGATCAGATAGTCCGCCGGCGGCGTGATCCCGGGCGCCGGCTGCGGCTGACGCCGCTGCCGCAGCGGGCTTTTGCGCGGCGGGCGTTGCCTGCCCGCGCCTGCCCGGCCAAAGAGGCGGCGCTCGACAGCAGGAGCGCAGCCGCGGTCATCGTTGCAATGCGTTTCATCGTTCTCTATCCTCGCCGGGTCCGCGTCGGTGGAACACGCGCGTCACGGGACCCGGCCTACAAACTACCGATAGTCCTTGAACGGGAATCTGACAGTCGTGCTTCCGGAGGAAGTTCAGGAAGCGCTTGTAGTCGCGCGGCTCCATGTTGAACAGCCGCGCCACGATCTTGTAGTTGCCGCGCGCCTCCTCGAGACCGCGCCGGACCACCTCGCGCACGTTGGCGCGCGTGATCTCGCGATCCATGAACAGCGGATAGACCGTCGTCCAGAACGACTCGCGCTGCTCGATCATCCGCTTATACAGATCGTCGGCGACGGTGCGGCGGCGTTCGCGCTTCGGCCGCAGCGCCACGCGATCCTGCGCCCGCATGTCGGACGGCAGGTGCTCCAGGTCGATCGCGGGGCCCGACACCGTCACAATCAGCCGCTCGATGACGTTCTCGAGCTCGCGGACGTTGCCCGGCCACGAATACTCGGTCAGCGCCTTCATCGCCTCGGGCGTGACCATGTTCACCGACGATCGGTTCTGCGCCGCGAACTGCGAGAGAAACAGGGTGACCAGGAGCGGAATGTCCTCGCGCCGCTCGCGCAGCGGCGGCACGACGATGTGAATGACGTTGAGGCGGTAGAAGAGGTCCTCGCGGAACGAGCCCTGCTTGATCATGTCGCGCAGGTCGCGGTTGGTCGCGGCGATCACGCGGACGTTCAGGTGCCGTCCGCTGCCTTCGGCGCCGACCTTCTGGAGTTCGCCCGGTCTCGAGGAACCGCAGCAGCAGGCCCTGCATCCGCAGCGTCATCTCGCCGACTTCGTCGAGGAAGACGGTGCCGAGGTGCGCGGTCTCGAGCTTGCCCGGCTTGTCGCGATAGGCGCCGGTGAAGCTGCCCTTCACGTGGCCGAACAGCTCGGACTCGAGGAGCGTCTCCGGCAGGCCGGCGCAGTTGACCGGCGCGAACACGTTCTGGGCGCGCGGTCCGCGCGAGTGGACGGCGCGGGCGACGATTTCCTTGCCCGACCCGCTCTCGCCGGTGATGAGCACCTTGGCATCGGAGCGCGCCACGCGATCGATTTCTTCCTGCAGCGCAATCATCGGCGCGCTCCGTCCCATCAACTGGACGTGCGTCTTCGATCGCATCGCGGAAATCGGACTGACTCGTGCAGTGTCTTCCACTAACATGTCCTTTAATCCTGACTAAAACGCAGAACGTGGCCGTTCACGCCGAATCCGGAGCTCGAACTTCTCGGTTCGCGAACTGTGTTCGAGTTGAGAACTTCTGGAATCGTGAATTCTGTGGTTCTGCCGTTCATCGCGCCATGAAACGTTCGATCAGCTGGCGCAGGTCTGGGCTGAGTCCGACGAACGTGGCGCCCAGGCGGTACCCCGACGCACCTGCGGGCTCCGCCGCCACCCGCTGAACCTGTACGTCCGCGCGAAACGCGGATCCGTCCAGATGCAATCGGAGGTTGCCTTTCGTTCCGGCGACGACCGCTTCCGACGAGTGCAGCAGCACCCCGGCGACGCTGATATCAAGCACGCGGACGTCGACGCTGGCTGGCACCGTTGCCAGCTGCCCAGCCGTGTCGTGCCGCGGAAATCGCCGCCGTTCCTCCATCCGTCCTCCCCCAAAACGAGGCCTAAGGCGCTAAGGCCTAAGGCCTAAGGCCGAAGGCCTAAGCGCGAAGGCCCGCCCTAGAGCCAAACTGCCCAGTGGAAAAGTGCTGATCTAATCACGTAGTCAACCTATCAGTGCAAGCAAATCGCCACGGCGCGGTAGATCTTTGTCTGCCTTGCTAAACCACTAGACCGCAGTCACTTAACTGCGAAAACGGCTGTTAAGTGCCTTCTCAGGGGCGCCAAGAGTCTACTGAATCCGTGCAGATTAGCCTGGCAGATACAGACTTTCTCGGGGTGTCAGGCTCTTTAGTGCTATTGAGGGATCGTTCCCGTCAGGGGGAAGGCTACCGCAGTGATGTAAGGGGCGGGTTACGTCTGAGGAACCGCCGCGAATCCCGCCTTCGCGCTCCGCGCTTCGGCGAGGCAGGCTCTCTATTCTAGCGCGTGAGCGAGGACGGCGGGTGCCTCAAGGAATTCCAGGCCGATCCGATAGCGCGGTTCACCGGCGCCAGGATCGGCCAGGCGCTGCAGGTGGCGAACTCGCGCGGCGAGCCTCACCTCGTGCCCTTCAATGGTCAGTCTCAGCGACTGGATCGAGTCAAGGGCGGCGGGGATGGGAGACATGATCAGCGCGCCAGTGCGACTGATGTTCACCAACTGCGCCTGGCGATCGAGGTCGAGGGCGCCCAAGAGGGCGCCCACGACCTCGAGTCGGATACGGCGGCGACGATCTCCGAGTGGTCTCATGCCATCTATGGTCCCGTGCGTCTCCACGTCAGTTGTCACTGGCGTGATATCGCGCCCTTTGGCGCGCTTCCTGCGCCAGCGCCCCGGTGGTCGGATCGCCGGGCCGCCGCGTCGCCATCCCGATTGCCGACCTGGCGGCGTTCCTTGTCTGCCGGAACGCCTTGGCGGCGTTCCTTGAGTGTCGCGCTCCAGCAGCTGTCGCATCCGTCCGACGACCGCTTCGGCCTGCGCCGCGACGGCATCGTGCAGCAGCACCCCGACGTCACCCTCGCCGAGGCGACCAACAAGGTCACCACCGCGCACGTGCTCGCGGAGGCTCGCGACACGCGCCTGCGTCACGTCTGGGCTGAACGCGGCGTCGCCAAAGGATAGGACGACAGCCGTAACAGGGATGCCGCTTTGTACCTGCATCCTGGGCGAAACGTTCAAGAACTTCGTCGAAGCCGCGCCGCGTCGCGCGTCGGTCGCCAATGCGGGGCGACTGACGAACGAGTTGCCGCACCCACGACTCGAGTAGATCCGCCACGACGCGGGTGACATGTCTTTCCTGCGGGGTGACATGGTGGTCGGGAGACCAGTCAGCGACAAACGCCATCGCATACTGCTGCGGGTCGCGCCTGATGATCACGACTTTGCCTGCGCCACTCCCCGCCGCCAGATCCGCGGCCGTGAACGTCGATCCGACGTGGAGCAGCGCGCTGCCCGTCCGGCTCGTGACGGTGAACGCGGCGCTCGTCAACCCAAGAGCCGCCTGGACCTCACGAATCGCTTGTCGCGCCTGTTCTTCAGGATTCCCTGAGTCAGCAAGCAGCTGCCTGGAGAGCGCCGCCAGCACCTCCGCAGCCGCCGTCTGTGTCGCACGCGCAACGGCCTGATCCAGCAGCGACACGTAGAGACTGAGGCGCTGCACCTCGTCGGACTCGATCGGACCGGCAATGGCAATGAGCCATGCGCCCTCTCCTTCGCCGACACGCGCGAGCGCGACATCCCCGCCGCCGGCAAAGCCGAGACGCTCGATATCCGACCGCGCAAGACGGGTGATGTCATCGAGCTCGGGAAGCGCCGCATGCGCGATCACCGCAGGTGACTGCGTCGTGTCGGCGCCGGGCAGCGCCACGTCGCGAACGTACCCGTTGGCCGCATCGACGTAGCCGTACCCTTCGAGGTCGTGCCATACGGCCAGCGTCTCGATGAACGTGCCGACCATGTCGCGATCGGATCGGCGGGCGGAGACATCGTCGAGCAGCCGGCATAGCGCTGACAGTCGATCCAGGTCCCCTTGTGCCGCGGGCGGACTCTGGAGGTGCGCTTCAATGGCATTGGTCAGCCAGAAGCCGATGAGCTCCAGCTGGCCGCGGACGGCCGGGTCGTCCACCGGGACGGGCCGGGCCACCACGAGCGCGCCGCTCACGATGCGATCGAGCGTGACCGGGACGACAACTGTCTGCAGCCGGTCCGCGCTTGCGGCCTGTGGCGTGCGGGTCCGGATAGCCGTGGAGATTGCCAGACGCACGCCGGGCTCGTGCCCCGACAGCAGGGAATCAACGGCCTCCGACCCACCGGGTGCGGTCAGCAGTGGCGCCTGCGCATCGTCGACAAGCTGCACCTCGACGTTCAGACGCTTCCTCAAGGCAAACAGCCAATCCCAGGACCGGCTGCGGACGGCCGAGCCGAATTGAAAGCGGTCGGCTAACGGGGAAACGTCAAGCGCACTCATCAAAACAAGGAAAACACTCAGGAAAAAGCGACCTGAGTTACCGAGTCGTTGCAAGCAGGCCGCCATACGGCAGCGCTTGAAACCGCCTATTCCGTTCGGAACTGTAATCGAGGTATCGCAAAGTCCCCTATTGCGGAGACAAAGGACCGCGTCGCGGAGACTTCGTGCGACTAGCGCGTGTTCATGTTCGCGTAGGACGTGAGGCAGTCGTCAGTTGTGGGCGCCTCCTGCGTGTCGCTGTGAGTCGGCCGTGCCGGCCAGGCCGGGTCCGGCTCCGCACGCCGGGAAAGCTCGTTCCGCTCCTACCCTGTCGGTGCAGCCGCCAGTAGGCTATCGCCACTGACGTCCGATGCACGCTGGTTACCGCAGACCCGATTCGAATGGCTGTCGCGCTGCATCATCCAGAGGCGACGGCGTCGATCGGCAGTCCATCGCCGAAGGGCCCGATTATTCCGGACGTCGCGAACCGGGAGCCGCGGGCAGGCTCGCCCGGTGAGGTCGCCACCGACGCAACGAGGCGGCGCTTGCGCCGGGCTTCGAGAAGCGATGGGCTGAACGCCGCGTGTTCAATCCGAAGGCTGCTCGAATTCACGAGATCCCCGACTCGCGAGAACTCTGTGGAAAACGCTGGACCGTTATTGTGCGGGGGCCGTCAGGCGCAGCAGGTCCCGGTGCTTGACGCAGTGCTCCTCGAAGTAGGCGACGCCCTCAACGGTGATCGCGATACGGGAGCCGTCATGGCGTTCGATGAACTTCTTTTGCGACAGGTACCAGAGGGTGAATTCCAGCTGATCGCGCGGCCGGCCGACCAGCTCCACCAGGTCCGCATCCATGACACCGGGTTCGCGTGGCTCGAGACGCCGGCGCGCATATAGAGCCTCGAGAATGGTCATGCGGGCAAGGTGCTCAAACTCGACGTCGGTCTGAACCCTCACCATCTCCGCCAGCAGTCGCGACCGCTCGCGGCGATGCTCTGAATGCTGGATATCGGTACTGGGCGCGGCGAGTCGGATCGCTGAGGACTTCGTAGGCCTCACTGAGCCGGCGGAACTGCTCCGGGTCGCCGGTCGCCTGGTTATCAGGGTGAAAGCGCTGCGCCAGGATCCGGAACACTCGATGGATCGTGTCCGGATCGGCGTTGACGCTGACCTGGAGCGTTTCGTAGTGGTCGAACTGGGTATCCGCCATGGTGCTTGCACGGCGGGCACCGTTGAAAGGGCGCCCACGATCGACGGATCTTATTCGGCGGGGGCGAAATACCCTTCCGTCGCCGTCACGACGAGACCCGGTTCGCGCGGCCGGATCTCCACGGTCCTCCATTCTCCGTTTCGGTCGGAGTTGGAGGAGCTATAGCTGACGACGTAGCGCTGGCGAAGGTTTTCGACGATCCGGGCGAATGTGGCGCCCAGTTCAGCGACATTTGCCGAAAAATATGCCTGCCCGCCGGAAAGCGCGGCGAGGCGCTCGATCACTGCGCCATCGAGCTTCGGGCCCAGGCCAACCGCGAACACCGTCGCGCCGACCTCGCGCGTCAACGTGAGGACTTCGTCGAACGTGTGGACGCTCCCAGGTGCGGTGCCGGGATTGTTCTCGTCGCGTCCGTCAGTGAGCAGCACGATGGCTCGCCGACCGGCTTCCTTCTTCAGCTGCAGCAGCGAATCCCATAAACCGTCGTACAGCGCGGTACCGCCCTTCGCGATGTAGCTGTCGATCGCGCTCATCGACAGCGAGCGATCGCTGCTCAGGACGTGCCCGATCCGCACGTCGTCGGCAAAGGTCACCAGCGCCAGCCGGTCTTCCTTGCGGACCGCCCGCACGAATTCCCTCGCCGTCTCGCGGACGGTGTCGGCCGCCTTGACCATGCTGCCGCTGGCATCGAGCGTCAGGACGATCGAGACGGGATCGAGCGCCTCGTGGAACGTGTCCACTTTCTGCTGGACGCCGTCCTCGACGACGACGAAGTCCGTGGCGGCGAGCGCCACGTACTGCTGTTCGTCGTTGGTGACGTGAAACTCGATGGTCGGCCGGATGGGCGGGGGCGAAGGAGCGCGGTATCCGGCGCGGGCCTGCACCTTGTAGCCTTCGGGCACGTCGACGGTGATCGCCCGCCACGTCCCGTCCTTCTTCTGATTGGACGGCGTGTAGGTCATGAGATATCGGTTGTGCGCGTCGTCGGCGACGTCACGCGCGATTGCCGCGAGCTCGCCGTCCCGCCACGGGAAGAAGACGCGGCCGCCGGTTCGGCTGGTGATCTGACGGAGCGTGGTCTCACCGTTCAGCGACACCCCGGTGACGCCGCCGATGGCGAGGGCGTACACCGCAATGCGGGCCGACTGCGCGCGCTCGATGACCTGATCGAGCTTCAACGTGCTGTTTTCGTCGAAGCCGTCGGTCACCAGCACGATGATCCGCCGCCCCGCCATGCCGTCCAGCAGCTTCACCGCGCTGTACACGCTGTCGAGAATCGCCGTTCCCCCGCCCGCCTTCATCGCGGCGATCGCCTCGGAAATCGTCGCCACGTCGTTGGTCGGACCGGTAATCGTTCTCAGCTCCGTGTGAAAGGGTGCCACCGTGACCGTGTCGCCCTTATCCAGGCTCAGCGCAAACCGCTCGGCGGCGCGCCGCACCTCCGTCATGCGCCGCTGCATGCTCTGGCTGTTGTCCACGAGCAGCACGACGTTCATCGCGTAGGTCTCGCGCGCGACGACATCGAGCGTCTGCGGCTCGCCATCTTCGCGGAGCCGGAACGCCTTCGGGTCCAGCCTGGTCGCCGCCCGCCCGGCCGCGTCGTAGACGCCGGCCTCGACGAGAATCCGGCCGACTTCGGTCTGCTCGCTGATCTCGAAGGCCGGCAGCGTGACGGAATCCCGTGCAATCAGGCCCGCCCCGTCTTCCGCTTCAACCCTGATCTCGCGCTGCTCGAACGGGTTCTCATCAACCCACGGCACGGCATAGGGCGGCGCCTCCGCCGTTCCGACGATCGCGTTGTCGACATAGAAACGGACTTTGATCGGTGTCGGCGCCGCATCCGCCGGTCGCTGTACCTGCACGACGATGCGAACCTGCGTCGTTTCGCCGGTGCGTCCGAGCGGCGAGGTAATGCGAACGGTGTGCGGCGTGGAGACGCCCGGGGGCGGCGCTGCGGTCGGCCGGCGGTCTGCGCCGCGGGCGGCGCGGCCGCTGGAGCGGCGCCGGACTGCGCAGTGCCTGGACCTGAGCGGTGGCAACGCCGCTGCCAAGCATCGCCAGCAGGACAGTCGCAGCAGAATCGTGGGCCAAAGACGTGTGTCACTGCAGATTCCCGGATCCGCGCCTATGCGGATGCGACGTCGCGATCCTCGACGAAGTACGAGGCACACGCCTCGGACAACAGGGCCGGCGTCAGGGCGCGCGGCAGGTCCAGGTATTTCGCGATCGCCAGCGCGTGCTCGATCAAGATCGCGCGGATGGCAGCCGCGCATCGCGATGCCGCGCGGCCGAAGCTCGCTGGTGATGATGTGCTCGGCGAGCGCCGGCGCTGAAGGGAATCTGCTTCGCCGCACAGTAGTTCTCGAAGATCTGGGTGAACTCCGCCGCCGTGGGCGATTGCGCGAGCACCTTGTACTGGATGCGCCGCAGAAACGCTTCGTCAACCAACTCGCTGGGCTTGATGTTGGTGGCGAAGACGACGAAGACCTCGAACGGCAGCTGGAACTTCTGGCCCGTCCGCAAGCTGAGATAGTCGACGCGGCTTTCGAGCGGGACGATCCAGCGGTTCAGCAGGTCACGCGGCGGCGCGGCCTGGCGGCCGAAGTCGTCGATCACCAGCACGCCGCCATTCGCCAGCGCCTGCAGCGGCGCCGTGCAGAAGCCAAAGCCTTCGTTGTATCCGATCTCCAGCGCCGCCATCGTCAGCTCGCCGCCGACGGTCACCAGCGGACGCCGGCAGCGCACCCAGCGATGATCGAACGGATCGTGGTCCTCCAGTCCCGCTCTCAGCCGGACCGTCGTCCATACGCTCGTGGTTGACCGGGTCGAACAGGCGGACGATCTGGCCTTCCACCGACAGCGCGTACGGGACGGCGATCTCGCCGTGGAGCACGTTGCGAATCGCCTGGGCGATCACGGTCTTGCCGTTTCCCGGGGGGCCATAGATGAAGAGCGAGTGCCAGGCGGCGATCGCGGGCCCGAGCTGGTCGAGCACTCGCCGATTGAGGACCAGGTGCGAGAAGGCCACGCCAACCACGTCACGCGTGACCTCGACCGAGTGGCGCGCGGCGAACCGGGCGATGTAGGCCTGATACTGGTCGAGGGGCACGGGCAGCGCGCCGACGTAATGGTTGTCCTCGAAGAACATGGCGGCGCGCACATTCCCGGCATCGGTGAGGCGGTACGAGTACGAAGGCGCGCCCACGGCCGCAGCCCCGACAATCTCGCAGTGGCGTTCGCTCTTCAGTCGTTCGAGGGCCGGCTCGACCACAAAAAACGGCACACCAAGGCGCGAGGCCAGCTCGGTACCGCGCAGCTCGCCGGCAAAATGCAGCGTTTTCGTGACGAGCTCCAGAATGAGCTCGCCGGAAAGACCGACGTCTTCCAGCCGCTTCGGCGCCGCCGGCATGGTCGGTGCGAAGTCCAGCACGCTCACGGGCGTTCGCGCTCCGCGGCTGACCGCCGACTCGCGCCTGGCGCACACGCACGGCCGCCTGCGTATGCCGGGGATTCGACCTCCAGGGCCTTGCGAAATGCGTCTGCCGCCTGGGCGTACTCGCGCCTGCCCATCAGCGTCACGCCATAGTTGTAGTGCGCCTCCGCGGTATCGCCAGCGCGGCGGAACCAGCGCTGGGCCCCGTCCAGATCGCCCGCTGCGGCGTGCGCCAGCGCGAGGTTGTGACGCGGCGCCTTGGCGTCGGGCGCCGCCGTGACCGCGGCCCGGCACATATCGATCGCCAGCTCGCGCGTCATGATCGCCGCGTAACAGAGATTGTTCAGCGCATACCAGGCGTGCGGATCGAGCGCGAGCGCGCGCCCGTACCATCCCTTGGCGTCGGCCACATATCCCAGCGCCTGCAACAGTGTGCCGAGCGTATTGGCGGCGGACGGCGAATCGGGGGCGTAGTGCACGGCACGGTACGCATCGGCTAACCCGAGATGGGGGGTGCCCCAGTCGCGCCAGATGCGCGCCAGCGCCTCATGTGAGGCCGCGTCAGCGGGGTCGAGCGCGACGGCGCGCGTGAAGTAGTCGTGAGCCTGATCGAGGACACCGACCCGCCGATACTCCTGCCCGACGCGCCGGAAGGACGCGGCGCCTGGGAAGACGGCGGCTTCAAGCAACGCGGCGGACAGCTGCGGATCCGTCGATTCGACGGTCGGCGCAAGCAGGTTCGAGGCGCGCGGTGAGGTGTCCCGTTCGGTGGTGGCTGAACGAGCGGCCGGTGTTCGAGGCCCACTCGTGGCGGTCTGGTGCGCGGCCACGCCGCAGCCGGCTGCGGCACACGCCGCCACGACTGCGATGAACCGCCGCGCCGCTCGTCAATCCAGATCCTCTCGACGGAGACGCGCCCGCCGCCGCCCCACATACAGGACGACGAGCACCACCAGTACCGCCAGCGAAATCATCGATGTCATGTTCATGTCGCTCTCCTCAGCTATGGCTGTCCTTCAAAGAAGGCGCGATACACCTTCACCACCACGGGGCCAAAGCACACCACGTACAGAGCCGGGAAAAGACAGAGTGCCAGCGGGAACACGAGCTTGACGCCAACCTTGTTGGCGCGCTCCTCGGCCTCCTGTCGCCTCTTGGTCCGTGAGGTGTCGGAGTGTACACGGAGCGCGTCGCCAATACTCGTCCCGAAGCGATCGGTCTGCGTCAGCATCGACACCAGCGTCCGGACCTCGTCGACGCCGGTTCGTTGTGCGAAATTTCGAAACGCCTCGAGGCGCGGCTTGCCGGCTCGCACTTCGGTCGTAATGAGCCGCAGTTCCTCGGCCAGCTGCGGGTGGGAGATTTCGAGCTCCTGGCTGGTCTTGGACAGCGCCTGATCCAGCGCGCTGCCCGCCTCGACGCAGACCGTCAGCAGGTCCAGGGCATCGGGCAGACCGTTGCGGATCGCCTTCTTTCTCAGGGTCGTCCGGTGGCCGACGTAGAACGACGGGGCGACATACCCGGCACCCGCCGCCAGCAGCGCAGGCACCAGCCGGTGCTGACGCCCAGCAGCGCAATGACGGCGAGACCCAGGACGAGGGGCAACAGCAGTTCGGCCACCACGTAGGCGACAACCGCGTGATAGTGCGTCAGCCCCGCCCGGGTCATCCGCCGCTGCAGACGCGACATCTCTCTGTCGCTCTTCGGCAGCCATCGCGCCAGCTGGCGCAGCGCCGGGTCGGGCCCCTGCGCCAGCGGCGCGTGGGTCAGGATGCCGACCGAGTCGTTCCCGGCCGCGACGGTTCGCAGCCGGCGCTGCTCGGGCGTCGTCCGCGCGAGCACCCATGACGTCGCCACGCCCGCGAGCATCGCGACCGCGATGAACACACCGAACAGGGCAATCAGCAGCTGTGGCGGCATGCTCAGAACTCCACGTCCACGATTCGCCGGATGATCAGGACGCCGACGATCTGGAGCGATCACCGCCGTGACCAGCATGTAGAGGCCGAGCGGGTCCTGCGACCAGCAGTCCGATATGTGCCGGCGACAGGATGAACAGCAACAGCGGCCACGGCCGGCGGCAGCAGGCCGAGGACCACGCCGGTAATTCGGCCGTGCGCGCTGACCGCGCGCACCTGCCGCTTGACCTTGAAGCGCTCGCGAATGACCGCCGCGAGCTTGTCGAGGACCTCCGACAGGTTGCCCCCCATCTCGCGCTGTGTCTGCACCGCGGTCACGAAGAAGCGCGCGTCGAGCAGCGGGCACGCGCTCACCAAACGCGCGCAGCGCGTCGGTCATCGACAGCCCGTAGTTCTGCTGATCGAACAGCAGCCGGAACTCGCCGCCGACCGGATCGGGCACCTCCTCGCTGGCCATCTGCAGCGCGGTCGGCAGCGCGTGTCCGGCGCGCAGCGCCCGCGCGATCAGGTCGATGGCCTCGGGGAACTGTTCCTCGAACTGCGCGAGCCGCTGCCTGGCCCTGCCGGCGAACGTAGAGGATCGGCAGCGCGCCGGCGATCGAGGCCCAGGATCAGTCGCGGGAAGCTGTAGGGCGTGAGCAAGCCGACCGACCGCGAACGTCACCGTCGTGCAGAAGACGCACAGCAGCACCAGCGACCCGACCGACTGCTGCAGTCCCGGACTGGTCGATCAGCGCCTTCAGCGGCGCGGACACGCCGGTCCAGCGTCGCAGCGATCCGATCGAGCAGCGCCGACGGCGCTGAGCCGTTCGGCGGTCTTCCCGATCTCGCGGCCTTCGCGACTTCGAGATCTTCGGCCTGCTGCTCTTCAGCCGCCGGCGGACGGCGCCGCTCTCCCGCTGCTCGGGTCGCCACGACCAGCAGCAGATAGGCGCCGAACACGATGACGAGGACGAGGACGAATACCGCCGCGACAATGGTGCCCACTGCTGACCTGCCTTACGCCACCAGCTTCGAATGCTCGAACATCTGCGCGGGCAGCTGAATGCCGCACGCCGCGATGCGCTCCGAGCACTTCGGGCGGATGCCGGTGGCGCGGAACCGTCCACGCACGCGCCCCTCGTCGTCGAGCCCGCTCTTCTCGAAGACGAAGAGATCCTGCATGGTGATGATGTCGCGCTCCATGCCGGTGATCTCCGTGATCGCCGTCACCTTGCGGGTGCCGTCGGAGAGGCGGGCAATCTGCACGACGAGCTCGATCGCCGAGGCGACCTGCTGCCTGATGGCCCGGTCGGGAATATTCAGATTCGCCATCGCCACCATCGTGTCGAGGCGATACAGGGCATCGCGCGGGCTGTTGGCGTGAATCGTCGTCAAACTGCCGTCGTGGCCGGTGTTCATCGCCTGCAGCATGTCGAGGGCTTCCTCACCGCGGACCTCGCCGACGACGATGCGGTCCGGGCGCATGCGCAGGGCATTGACCACCAGCTCGCGCTGGCGAACCGCACCCTTGCCTTCGATGTTCGCCGGACGCGTTTCCAGTCGAACGACGTGCCGCTGCCGCAGCATCAGTTCCGCGGCGTCTTCAATCGTCACCACGCGCTCGGTGCCGCCGATGAACCCCGACAGCACGTTGAGCAGCGTCGTCTTGCCCGCACCGGTGCCGCCGGACACGAGGATGTTCAGCCGGGACGCCACGGCGGCGCGCAGAAACTCCAGCATCGGCGCGGTCAGCGAATCCCGGTTCACCAGGTCGGTGGCGCCGAGGCGGTCGGTCCGGAAGCGACGAATCGAGAGGACCGGGCCGTTCAACGCCAGCGGCGGGATGATCGCGTTCACACGTGAGCCGTCCTGCAGGCGGGCATCGACCATCGGGCTCGACTCGTCGATGCGCCGCCCGACCGCCGAGACGATGCGCTCGATGATCTGCATCAGGTGACGGTCGTCGCGGAACACGATCTCGGTTTCTTCGAGACGGCCTTCGCGCTCGACGTAGACCTGGTCGTGACGATTGACCAGGATGTCGGAAATCGACGGGTCCGCGAGCAACGCTTCGAGCGGCCCGAGGCCGAACAGCTCATGGAGCACATCGACCATGAGGCTTTCGCGCTCGGCCATGCTGAGCGGCATCTTCTGCTGCTCGCGCTCCAGGATCGTGGCGATCAGCGTTCGCAGTTCCGGCTCCGCATCTTCGCGGCGAACCGTGGCCAGGCGGTCGAGGTTCAGGCGATTGAGGAGCTCGGTGTGAAGGCGGCCCTTCAGCGCCTGATACTCGGGGTTCCGCGTGTCGGCGCCGCCGTATGAGCTGGTGATACTCAGCAAGACAGTGGTCTCCCCTCTATGCGCGACGGTGGGTCAGGCGGCCGAGCAGGCCAACCGACTTCGGCGCCGTGCGCTCGATTTTGACGCCGGCCAGCTTGTTCGCGAAGCGCCGGAACGACGACGACAGGTCGTTGTGATTGTCGAGCGCGATCGGCCGGCCGCGGTTGAGCGCCTGCAGCGCGGCTCGATAGTCGCTCGGGAACGTGTGCGCGACCCGCGACCCGACGGCTTTTTCGACGTCCTCGAATCCGATGTCGGCCTGCCGGTCCGATCGGCTGAGCACGACGGTGACTTTGTCGCGGCCGTACCGCTGCCGAAGCGTCGAGGCCAGGCGGCTGGCGCATCGCACGGTCGCGAGCTCCTGGTTGGCGACAACAAAGACGTTGGCGAGCTGCTCGAGCGAGTCGAGGACAGCGACGTCCGACTTCGGCAGATCGATGACCGTGTGTTTGTAATGCATGGCCACGAAGCTGATCAGCCGTCGAATGCTCTCCGGCTGCAGGCCGGCGCCCAGCGAGCGCTCGGGCGCCGCGAGCAAGTCGGTGTGAGGCGCCACCTCGGTCACGAGGTTTCTCAGCAGATTCTGATCGAGCCGGTGCGTGCTCTCGAGCGCGTTGAGCACGGAGAATCGGGGCTCGATGCCCGCGAAGACCGCTGCGTCTCCTCCGCCGTGATGCAAATCGATCAGCAGCGTTCGATCCGGCTTGCTCATGGCGCCGAGCGTGATGGCGACGTTGACCGCAACCGTCGTCGTCCCGACGCCGCCCTTGGCGCCGATGAAGCCGAAGACCTGGCCCTGCTGCACCGGGCCGCGGTTGGCCGTGACGCGCGCCACGGCTTCGGCCAGGCTCTCCTCGGTGAACGGCTCCGCCACGACCTCGTTGACGCCGGCACGCATCGCCTCGACGAGCAGCGTCGGATCGAGCGTCGCGGCGGCGATCACGATTCCGACCTCGGGATGCTGGCGCCGGAAGGTCGCGCATGCGGCGGTCACTGCCGTGGCGCTGCGAGCGTCGAGCACGATGACGTCGGGCATTGTGGCCGCCGTCATCGTCAGACGCGTCAGGTCCGACGTGACCGTGACCTGTGCGGCAATCGAGCGAAGGATCTCCTCCAGCTGGCGATCGCGCGACCCGACGAGCAGAACACTGGTAAGCATCTAGTCCTTCACCGTACCAGGTAAACCTTCTTGATCATGCTGGCCTTCCCGCCCGGCGTCGGCGCGCCGCCAATCAGGTCGCCGACACCGCCGGTGATCACGCCGGTGATCTGGTTGCCGTTGCGGCCGGTGATCCGCACGTTCATCATGTTCACGATCGTCAGATCGAAACGTGGCCGCTCGCAGGGTCGAGGCCGGCAAATTCGTCCGGGACTGAATACGCCGATCACCGCGTCGAACGGTCCAGTTCGCGAGCAACGCGTCCACGCCCGCGGTCGTCACCGCTCCGGCCGGCACTCACTCGACATTGCTCGCCAATCGTTTTCACGATCTGGCAACTGGTAATCGACCGACTCCGCCGCCCCGTCGAACTCGTAGAGGTCGCCGATCACTGATGGCTGCAACGGCGGATCAGCCGGTGCTCCAGCGTGATCGGGTGCGAAGAAGTCGTTGTGCCCGTAACCCGTACCCGGGTGTCGATAGTCGTACGGGACGTACTGCATCGACCAGCGGGTCGTAGGATGAACCGACCGCGCCGTTCTCCTTCCACCGGTCGGGAATGAGCCACGGTTTCATGCAGCGCGAACCATTGGCGGGCACGGCGGCCGCGGTCGCCGTCGCGCGCATTTTCTGGGATGCGGCGCCAAACAGCGACGCCAGATAGACGGGCAGCGTCGTGCTGCCATTGGTCCCATCACGAAACACATCGACCCGGACGCACCAGGCCTCCGGGTTGACGTTGGGGTCGGGCGGACAGCGCCATCTCGAGGTGCCGACCGGGCCAGGCCGGTATTCGCCGGCGTGCCGGCAAAGATCGTGTGTCGATCGACGGTCTCTTGAACGACCTTCGCGGTAATCCCATCATTGGCAGGGATTGCCGATGATCGGGCTCGTCGATCGCACGCGCGATCCCACCGGCAAGGGCCGCCATGTCGGCCACGTTCTGCGCCTGACCGCGGCTGAGCATCAGCACCCCGTGGTCGAGCACGAACGCGCTGAACCCCATCAGGATGAAGATGGAGGCCGCGACATGGATCAACGTCACCCCGCGCTCGGAGCGCAGTCTGCGCGCGACCTTCGTCTGCACGGGCGCGGTGATCATCGTCTGCCGGTCCCTCCCGTCGCTCTATTTCGTCCGTGGCGGATCGGGAGCGTCCACCACTCCGCCGCCGCCTTCCAGGCGCCCGCCGATATCGTCATCTGCACCTCGCCGCAGGAAGCGCTGCTGCAGCGTCGGCAGCGGCGGCACCTCGTCCGGATTCAGCGGCCGGACGAGCTGCGGCGTGATCAGCACCAGCAGTTCCGTCTGCTCAGCGCGCTCGGCGCGGCTGCGGAACAGATGCCCGATAATCGGCAGCTTCGCCAAGAGCGGCACCTCGTTCACGTCGTCCTGCGACAGGTTGTTGAGCAGGCCGGCCACCGCAAACGACTGGCCGTCGCGCAACTCGACGTCCGTCTCCGCGCGCCGCGTCGCGAGGGCGGGGATCCGGAAGCCGGACAGCACGATGCCGTTCGGGAAATCCAGCGTACTGACTTCCGGCGCCACGTGCAGGCGAATCGTATCGCCAGCCACAGTCGGACGGAACTTCAGACGGACGCCGTACTCCTTGTATTCAACGCTGACGCTGTTCGTGTTGCCCTGCACGACCGGAATCGGCACCTCGCCGCCGGCGAGAAAGCTCGCCTCCTGTCCGTTGTAGGCGATGAGGTTTGGCTCGGCAAGGCTCTGAAAGAGGCCGCGTGCGCGCAAGGCGCGAATCATCGCCCCGATGTCGTATTTCTCGCTGAGCAGGAAGATGTTGAGAAAGTCGCCAAACGTGAACTCGCCGCTCGCCGACATGACGTCCGCGCCGAAGTCGGACTCCGCCTTTTCCCACTCGAGATTGGCAAAGCCGGGTGCCCCGAATTGCTGCGTCGTCACCCGGCCAATCGTGTTGTTGATGCCGGTCGGGCTCGTGAACAGCGACACCCCGAGCTCCCGCAGCGCGCGCCGGCTGACCTCGGCGAAGCGGACCTGCAGCATCACCTGCTGACTGCTGGCGCCGCCAGGCAGTTGGAGCAGGTTGACGACCTTCAGCTTCGCGGCGGTGGCGGCGGCAATCTCCGCCGCGCGCAGCGATACCTGATTGCTCGACACGCTGGCCCGACAGGATCACCGCATCGCCATTGGCGCTGACGCGGATGTCTTCGCCGGGAAAGAGCTGCTGATACCGCTGCTCGAGCGTGGAGACGCCAGGGTCAATGACGACGTCGTACTGGCGGCGCGCGCCGGCGCCCCAGATGATCAGGCTGACCGTGCCCGCCGCCTTGCCGTCGATGAGCACCTCGCGCGACGCCACGACCCCGGCATCCGCGATCGCCGGATCGGTAATCGCGATACGGGTGATGTCGAAATCGGTCTGCAGCACCGTTGAGCGGCCGGCCGTCAGTGACACGCGGCCGACCTCACCCTGCTGCTGCGCCGTGAGCGCGAGAGAGCCGGCTGCAATCAGACAGACGAGAACCGCGACAACCGATCGAACCACGTCAGCTCCTTTTCGTGAGACGCCGAACGCGCGCCTCACTTCGGCGTCTCTTGCGTCAGCGTGTCTAGCGAACGTTTCATCCCTTTGATCGTCTCGACCCTGATCGGCTGGACGACAGCGACCACTGGGGCTGGGGGAGGTTCGACCGACGCAACAACGCGACGAGTCACCGGCTTCACCGCCGGCGCGGGCGGGGCGCCGAAGAGCCCTCCCTTGGTGACGCCGGTCGTCTCCGTCTGGTCGACGTCGAGCGGATGGCGGAGGGTCAGCATCAGCTGCCCTTCCGTCTGCGCCAGCGCGATGCGCTCCGCGTCGATCGGCGACACCATGAGGATCACGACGGTCGAGCGAATCGCCTTGCCTTCCTTCCCCTCTTCCAGGTCGGTGCGTGTACCTGCCGCGAGCACCTGCACGTTGCTGACGACCGTGCGCGACATCGGCTCGTCCTTGGTGCGCGAGATGGTGGTCATGACGTCCACGTGCGTGCCCGGCCCGACGAAACCACCAACGCCGATCGCTTCGTTGACCCGTACCGCGATGGCGCGCATGCCGGGCGTGATCGTCGGCGGCAGACCCGCGCCCGCCGACTTGGGCGCCAGCTTGCTTTCGGTGATCGGCTCGTTCTCGACGACACCGGACACGAGGCCGCGATCGACGACCTCCGCCACGTCCGCGAACCCGCCGGTGACCGGCGTCTTCTCCGGCCACTGCACGACCTTGACCGAATCACTCGTCAACAACGTGCCAACGGGCAGCCCCTTCTTGGCGACAACCGCGTTGCGCGTGGCGATCTCGACCGTACGCGCGGGCATGCCTTGCACCGCCTTGAAGACGGCGTAGCTCGCCGCCGACGCCGCGATCACCGCTACGGCCAGCACGATCAGCGTTCGGGTTCCACGACTCATCGACTTAACCTCACCACGTTTAGGGACCGGGACAGTCCACGGTGCCAGCCTCGGAGCGCATCACCGCCACGCTCTTGAGCGGAATGGTCGCCATCGGGCTGTTGAAATACGTCATGATGCCGCCCAGGAACGGCAGCGGATGCTGATAGTTGACGGTCACCGTGACCGCCGCCATGCACTTGCCGCTGGCTCCGATCGGAATCTGCGACTCGACAACGGTCGGCGCCGGTACCGCCTGCCCAGGTTTCAGCCCGCCGGCGTCCAGGTAGTCGTTGATGCGCGCCGTGACGTCGTCCACCGCATACCCGGCGGACGGGATCAACGCCCCGAGCCGTGCGCCTTCGCGGGAGGCGTTGGTCACCACTTCGTACTCCTGGAACAGAAACCCGAACTCGATGATGCCGAGCACCAGCAGCAGCAACAGCGGCAGGGTCAACGCGAACTCAATCAGCTCGGCGCCCTGTTCGCCTCGGAGCCGCTCGGAGCGAACGCGCGATCGCAACAGCCTCATCGCAGCCATAGCGCGGTCACCAGGCCTGCAAAGATCGGGAGGGCGTACGCCAGTCGCGGGCCTTCACTGCCTTCGAGCGACACTTCAGTCAGGGGACGCAGCCCCCAGACCCGCCAGTGCATCAACAGCAGCGACACATTCGACAGCGCGCGCCGCAGGTAGCCGTTCGCCAGGGCCACCACCAGCGCCATGACCCCGCCAGCGATGCCGGTGTAGAGCGCTACCCAGATGGCCCCAGCGGGACCAAGCCACGCACCAATGGCGGCCAGCAGCTTGACGTCGCCTGCACCCAGGCCACCCAGCGCGAACGGAACGATGAAAAACGCCACCCCGACCAACCAGCCAAGCGCTGCACTGCCCGCACCTGACCATCCACCCGTAATGGCGCCATAGATCAGCGCCACGCCGGCCGCGCCAAACGTCAGCACGTTGGGGATGCGGCGACTCCGAAGATCGGTCACGCAGGCGATCAGGCCGACGCTCACGACCACAACGGATTTCAGCGTCAGAAACTCGCTCACGGAATCTACTATCACGGGTTGTCTGGAGCCCACAGATTGTAAACGTCGATCGCCCCATGCGTCGAACCGCCCGCCCATGGCTGCCTGAATCGCGGGGACGAGCAAGATACCGGCTAGCGGCAACGATGGACACAAGCAGTCCGTACTCGATCAGATCCTGGCCAGATTCGTCGAGGAGCCTGTGGCGCCGGAATCGACCCTGCATGGTTCATCTTCCGCCATCGAAGTCGGCGCGTGGATCGGCCAGAAATGCCACGCGCCACCCTCGTGTGCCGTTTTACCTACTTGATCGCCTCGTTCACGTCGTCGAAGTACTTCTGGCACCCTAGCGCCGATAGCGGTGCAAATCGCGGCCACCACCACCGCGGTGATGATTCCGATAAGCAACCCGTACTCGATGAGGTCCTGGCCAGACTCCTCTCGCACGAGACGGTTGAGCAGCGTTGTCATTTCTCTAATCCTTGTTAAAGTTTCGGAGTGGATGCACGCCGTCGCGACGCGTCATCTTGGCACCGAAAACACGGCACCTAAGTGCCTTGGCAGCAACAGCACTGCCATGGAGAAGCAGAGTCCACGTCGACCGCATGTATCCATTTGTAAATACGGAGCTTAACAGCATACCGTAAACTCACTCAGCGAGCCTGAGAATCAGAGTAGTCCATATTCCGTAGGACTTTTCTCTCGTGTGTTCCGCGAATCGGCAGGCTCGCTTACCTCTGGCCGCCAGACATTCGGTCACTGGTCCCACAGGTGGCGGAGAAACACGGCGTGTCTATAATCCAGATCGCTGGGGAAGAGTTGTTGGGAGTTTTGTCTGACCTAGGGAAGACGCGGACACCGGAGGGCGGGACGCGGCGGCGAGGAAAGGCTGCTATATGAGGAAAGGCTGCTATATCCTGCCACCAGGAAGGTCGGGCGATTGGCAAGGCCGCGGAAGCCTCGGGAGAGCTTCTTGCACAGATTGACTGGTTACACGCTTCATGGCTAACCCGTTCCAATCCGGCGATCCGGCGGACGATCCCCTTGCGGCATTCGCGTCCGAGGCGGATGGCGTGCCCGCCGCCACGTCTGAGGCGGCACGGAAGAAGTCGAAGCCCGTAAACCCACCCCTCCAGGCGGTCTTCCCTCCGAGGTCCTAGGCAAAGGAAGACGAACCGGATTTTTCTGACGATGGAGACTTCCGACCGTCTCAGGTTCAGGAAATCGGGTCGCGCGCCCTCGAGCCGGCACGGCGGACGTCGGATGTATCGGTGGAAATCGTCGGTCCGCCGCCACCGGCTGGCGCCGTCTCATTCGATCAAGTGTGTGCGGTAAAGGGTCTCGGCTTCGTCGAGGGCGTGGCCCTGATCCAGGCCGCATGCGAAGCCGTGCTCGCCGTCGAACCCGTGGCGGGTGTGCCGGAATTGGACGGCCTGTTTCTCACCGCAATCGGAGACGTCGTTCCGCACGGTCCGCCTACGGGGGAACCGCCGGCGAAAGAGCTGGCGCGGCTCCTTCACCAGCTTGTCGCGCCGAAACTGATGCCGCCTGCCGGCCGGCTCTTCGTGGGACGTTGGATCAACAACGACGCCGGCGGCCTTACCGAATTCGCGTCAGAACTCGCCTACTTCGCGCGACCGAACTGCCGCGAACTCCTCGTCGCTCAGCATGCGCGCTGCATCGGAGAGCTTGTCCGACGCCCAGCTCAACCACGAGTGCGTAAAAAGCGGGAGCGGACGCCCGAGCAACCGGCACAGACCGAGTCACCCCGCGATCGCTCCTCATCGCTGCTGCTCTGGGCCCGAAACCACAAACCCGAAGTGACCGCGGCAGTCGTCATTCTTGCGGCGGCCGTCGCTACTGGATTGGTGACGTGGATCTGGCAATCGAGCGCACTGGCCGCGTCAAAGCCGCGTCCGCCCGTCTCGTCGGTTGCCGAGGAACGCACGCCTACCAGCGTCGAGGCGGTTCAGGTCCCGCCGAAAGCTCCGCTGGGTGTCGCCAGCTCGAACGGGAACACGACCAATACGCGTCCGCCCGTGCCCACCCTACCGTCGAATCGCACCCGCTCCGATCCGCCGATCTCTCGCAGAGGCCCGAGTGCCAGTCAGTCGAACCTGGCTTCGATTCAGTCGCAGGACGCAGCAGGAGGTGTCCCGCCGGTTGTACCACCGCCCGTCCTGGCCGCAGCAACGCTGCCGGACCTGCGGATCTATTCAGCCTCGGACGACGGCGTCGAGCCGCCCCGGCTGCGTTCAGCAGAGCTCCTGGAGCTGCTCATCACTGGATTCGAAAAGCGGACAAACGAGGTGGTGCTCATCATCAGTGAGCGCGGTGACGTCCAGCAGGCTCGGATGATTGGACCGCCCCAGCGAATGCCCGACATCATGCTGCTCAGCCGCGCCAAGGAACTGCGGTTCGATCCGGCGGTCAGGAATGGCGTTCCGGTCCGCTACAGCCTGAAAATCTCCTGGAACGTCACTCCCTGATCGGCCCGGCCCGCGACGTCAACCATTCGGTCGCGGCGATCACCACAACAGTCAGATGGAACCAGGACTTCCCGGTCGCGGGCTCTGGGTTCGCGGTCACCCGACGCTGGCGAGCGGGCTTTCCGCTGGCAACGGCTTCGGCTTATGCAACGCCGGCAGCATCAGCTCCGGTCGGCGCGCCATCTCCGGCGTGCCATTTCTGAACTCGCGGAAATCCGCCCGGCAATCGTGAGCCGCCAGGAAGTTCAGGAACCGCTTGTAGTCGCCAGGCGCCATGCCGAACAGCTTCAACAGCGCACGGTAGTTGCCGCGTGTCGTCGAGAGTCCGCGGCGCACCAACTCGCGCATGTCGTGCCGCGTGATGTCGCGCGAGAGGAACAGCGGGTAGATGTGGTCCCAGAACGAATAGCCGGCAGTCACGATCGCGTTGTAGAGCTCGTCGGCGACCTGGCGGCGGCGTTCGCGCGCCGGCAGCAGCAGTGGAGCGGACGTGCGAATCGCCGTCGGAAGCTGGTCGGCATCGACGACGTCGCGATCCGTCATGAGCACGGCCTGCTCGACGACGTTGTGCAGCTCGCGCACATTGCCTGGCCAGCGATGCCGTATCAGCAGTTGCATCGCCGCGTCGGCGAACCTGACGGACCGCCCCGTCCGGTTCACGAAGTGACTCGACCAGCGGCGCGATGTCTTCGCGGCGCTCGCGCAACGGCGGCACCTCGAGGTGAATGACACGGAGGCGGTACATCAGGTCTTCGCGGAACTGCCCTGCCGCGATCAGCTCAGACAGATTCCGGTTTGTCGCCGCAACAACGCGCACGTCGACGCGGGAGGCGTGCCCATCGGACCCGACCGACTGGATCTCGCCGTTTTCAAGGAAGCGCAGCAGCATGGCCTGCATGCGCAGACTCATCTCGCCGACCTCATCGAGAAAAATGGTGCCCCGGTGCGCTACCTGGAGCTTGCCGGGCTTGTCACGGTACGCTCCGGTAAAACTGCCCTTCACATGTCCGAAGAGCTCTGACTCGAGCAGCGAATCGGTCAGGGCCGCGCAGTTGACCGCAACGAAGGGTCGGCCGCTACGGCGTGAGTGGGCGTGGATGTGCCGCGCCACGAGATCCTTGCCGACACCGCTCTCGCCGGTGATGAGAACCTTGCCTTCGGAGGCGGCCGCTCGTGAGGCGGTTGCGAGAAGCGCAACCATCTGAGGGTTGACCACGATAAAGCCGCTCAAATTCGACGCGTCTGCGTGGGAACGCAATACCTCGACTGACATTTTATTGGTACCCGTTTGATTTGGGGACGGAGTCTAGAACCGATGGCACGAAAGTGCCACATAGAAGCCGCTTAGGCAAGAATTCTACCGAAATCGTGATCGATAGATCAGGCCTAAACTTGCTAAACGGTAGTCTTGCTAGTTCGACTAGTTAGTCTATAGGGAGACAAATAGTCTTTAAGTCGGCCTCTTGGAGACTTATCCGGCGAGTCGCGCCGCCTGATCAGACACGACCGGGCACAGTGCGAGGCGTAATGAATCCTTACGGGGGGCCGTCGTCCAGAGGAACCGGGTGCCGACCTGAAATATCGAGCCAGCTCCCTGAATGGGTTGGCAGCGCACAACCTGGACGTCGTCGGCAAACTCGCGACCATCGATGATGAAACTCAACGTCCCGACGGTGCCGACCTCGAGCGCGGAACTCGTCTCGAGCAGGCAACCAGTCGGACTCCAGTTGACGATCCGCGCCTGAAAATCGCGCGCCAGAAGGCTGAGCCGGTCTGATGCGGCTGCGCCGACGCGTTCCAGTGTCTCAATCATCCGACGACGTGCCTCCTGGCGTTTCACGATCCTCGTCGGGACCAGGCGACTCGGTCCCGTCCATCTGGTGGAGGCGCAACTGATGTCTGATCGTGCCATCCACGACAACGAGCTGGCTCTCGAGAACTCGGGCGAGAACCCCGGCATCCGACGTGTCCGGCGACTGTAGTGAAACCAGTTCCCCTAACACTCCTGGGTCCGAACTGAGGATCACAAAGTGCTCGCGAGTAGCGCTCTGAAGGACGACATCCCGGCGCACGCGCAGCACTCCTTCTGGTGTTGGCAGCACAGAAAACCTTGGATGAGTACGACGACCGGACATGCCGTGAGCCGGAATCGCAAGGTTGGTGCCCGGCTGAGGCAGGTGGCAATCCCTCGTTTTCAACGACTTAATCGCTATTTGTGAGCCGTTTGGCGCCTTTGTGCAGGATTAGCGGGGAGGTTTGTCTTGTCCGGGTCAGACCTGTTCACTCGGCCTTCACCGGAACGCTAGTCTACCGGAACGCCTTAGCGGCGTTCCTCAATGTCTACCGGAACGCCTTGGCCGGCGTTCCTCAATGATCAGCATGTCGCCAGGAATCGTGTCACAGCGCGAGAGCGTGCCGGCAGGGAGTTCAACAACCGCATGCGCTCGAAACGCCGCTGCAATTCTCCAGGGGGCAAGAGCCGCATACGTCTTCACGACTCGCCCGTCGCGTGTGACGAAGGCGACGTCGATTGGAAAACGCATGAAAAACGTATGGACCGCAGACGTCGGGGCGATCACCATCGCGGAACCCTCCGGGAAACTCTCATGTCGGAGGAGCCCGATCCGGCGTGTTTTCGAGTCGAACGCCCCAATCAGATCGTGAGCGAGAGGCCGCCGGTTCCGCTGATTACGCATCACCAGATTCGACGGAGCCTCGCCCAGGAGTGGACGGAGAAACGACGTCATCGAATTCGACCGCCTGACTGACGCCGTGCCCGGCTGCGCTGGGAATCCGCTCTCTAAGTCTCAGCGTCCCTATTTCCCGTCGCCTACCTCACTCCCGCCGTCCCCCGAGCCGTTTTCGTTCCCTCCGGAGCCTCCGCTGCCTCCGGCTCCCCCGCTGCCTCCGGCGCCCCCGCTGCCTCCACCGCCGTTATTACCGCCGCCGGCAGCGCCGCCACCGCTCCCGCCCCCCGCTGCGCCGCCACTGCCCCCGCCCGCCGGTGGCTGCGCCGCCACCGCCGCCGCCCGCCGGTGCTCCGCCGCCGCCCCCACCGCCGGGTTGCGCGCCTGCGGTACCAAGCACCCCCTCGGTGGACGCAAACATGTCCGAGACCTTCGACCCTATCTGGGAAAGGGCGATGACAATGAGCACTGTGATGAAGGCGGCCAGGAGCCCATATTCGACGAGGTCCTGACCTTCTGTGCCTCTTTGAAGTGATGTAACGAGGCGCCGCAAACGGGAAGCTACTCGCGCCGGGCCGGATTGCTGCACAAGTGTTGGTCGAGCAAGCCGGAGGCCAGCAAAACCTACCGATTTCTGAGTAGTTGCAGTCCAACAGTAGCAAAAGCCTTGATTGGGAAGACTTTCGTCCTGATCAGGCCGGACTCAGCGATGGGACGCGAACGCGCTGATGACTCTGGGATACGAGACGACGCCGCGGGGCGGTGAGCCCAACATCCTGACTGCCTGCTCCACTGATGTCGTCGGCCGGACGCGCAGGAGCACGCTGCCAGCCGGTCGCGAGCGGTCTGCAATCTGGATCCAGACGATGTCGTCCTCGTGGAGGATGCTGGTGACCTGAAGCTCCCATTCCTGGGGGCCCTGGTAGATCAGCCGCTGATCCAGCGCGCGAAACCACCGACGGACAAGCTCGGGGCCTCCGCGTTCCTCGCCGTGGAACGACGCCATCGACATGACGGTATCGCTTCCACAAGAAATGCCACGCAGCCACAGCTGCGCGTGTGAACACAATAAGTCTAATTTTAATAATAGGTTACATGATAACACTCACCACAGACGCGGGCGTCAGGGGCGATCGGATTGCGTCAACGAGAGCGACGATTGCCTGACGGCGCCCGGAATGACTTCACCGTTTTCGCGCAGTCTTGTTGGTCGTGCAGTCGCCTAAAGTCTGCGCTGCCCTCCCAACCTTGGCGTCTGAAAACCGCGTCAGGCCGGCACAGTCTTGAGCACGGCGTTCAGAAAGGCCTGCCATTCGGGGCGGAGGTCGTCGGCAATGGCAACGCCGCACACCCAGGTATTGGCGCCGGTGCGGCGCTTCCACATGACCTCGAGGGGCAGCGCGACATCCAACTCTTCGAGTCCGAAACGTCAGCGGCGAATGCACGGTCGCGTCAGGTGCACACTGGATTTCGATGCGCGCGCCGCCGGCGCTGACATCGAGCAGGCAGGCGGGCGCGTCGTTGACGGTCACCATGGTGTTCGGCGCGACGTCAGTACGCGGGTCGGCACGCGGCGGCATGAAGACGCCGCGCTGAGCGGCGCTCGATAAGCGTCCGCTGCACCGTCGCGTACAGCTCGCCTGGCGAGACCGGCTTCGACATGTATTCCGCACCCAGCCGTTTCGCATCCGCTTCGACAGCGCGATCGGCGTAGCCGGTGATCACAATCGCCGGAATCGGCTTCGGCGCCATCGCAATGAGGTGCAGGCCGTTATAGCTGTCCAACCGGATTTCCGTGATGAGCAAATGCGGCGGTGTGGTCGCCAGCGCGCGCATCGCCTCTGGAACCGTCGTGGCGGTCAGCGTCTCGAAGCCCGCGTCGGCCAGCAGCTTGACCAGCTCGGTGCGCGTCGCGGCGTCGTCGTCAACAATGAGAATCTTCTGGGCCATGGATCGTCTCAGCTTTGCGGACCGAACACCGTCGGGTTGCCGTGAATCGTGGCAGCCGCATGGCCGCGTGAGGCGAGCGGACGCCGAGCGCGGTACGAAGCAACGGGAAGGTTGCACCGCTGCTGATACAGGAACGCGTGGAACTTCTTGTAGTCGCTTTCCGGCAGATTGAAGAGCGCGAGCAGCGCGCGATAGCTGCCGCGCGTCTCGGTGAGACCGCGGTCGACGAGCGCCGTCAGATCCGCGCGTGTCAGCTCGCGGGCCTTGAACGCCTGACCGACAACCGCCCAGAAATCCTCGCCGCCGTTCATCCGCTGCCACAACCGATCGGCGGCGGCCGACGCTGGGACCGACGTCTCCTTCGGGTGGTGTGCGGCTGGAGCGAGAACGGACCCGCTCTGGACCCGCTCGCAACGGAGACCGACGTCGCGCCAGCAGCGCCGCCGCGACCGTCACGGATTTCGTGAGGAAGCGCCTCGGCGGGAACGGGGCCGACGCGATCCTGGAGCACGAGTCTCTCGGCCACGTTGCGCAGCTCGCGCACGTTTCCTGGCCACTGGTACACCATCAGCAGCTCCGCAGCCGCCGGCATCAGCGTCGGGGGACGAAGCCGGTGCGCCTGCGCCGCCTGTGCCAGGTAATGGTCCATCAGCAGAATGATGTCGCTCCCCCGTTCGCGCAGCGGGGGGATGCGGATCTGGATGACGTTCAGGCGGTAGAAGAGATCTTCGCGAAACAACCCGTCGGCAATACGCTGCCGCAGATCGCGATTGGTCGCGGTGACGAGACGAACGTCGGTGTGGCCGGTGGGCGCGTCAGAGCCGACCGGCTGGATTTCGCCAGTCTCGGTAAACCGCAGCAACACCGCCTGCATCCGCAGGCTCATCTCGCCCAGCTCGTCGAGGAACAGCGTGCCACGGTCTGCCTGCCTCACCAGGCCGAGCTTGTCGCGCACGGCGCCGGTGAAACTGCCCCGCGTATGCCCAAACAGCTCGGACTCCAACAGGGTTTCGGGAATCCCACTGCAGTTCACCGCGACGAAGGTGCGGCTGCGTCGCGGGCTCTGCGCGTGAAGCAGCCGGGCGACGACCTCTTTGCCCGTGCCCGTTTCGCCAAGGACCAGCACCTTGGCATGAGTGCGGGCAGCGGCTGCGACGTCGTCGCGAAGCGCGACGATACCGGCGCTTTCTCCAACCAACACAGGGGTTTCCACCCCCGCAAACGCGTGCGCGGTCTGTGACATTCTGAGTTCCAGGGAATGCGAGCACAGAAAGTCTGCCCGAAGAGGAAGACTTTCTGCAATATGAAAGTTTGAGCAGTGTCAGAAACGCGCAGCAGTGCGCGCGGATGCGCGCGAGACAGTCAGGCGCGCTGGAAGGACCAGATTCTTTTGGATTTCCTAGAGCGTCAGCAGCCCGAGTCGCCCCAGGTCGTTGTAGAAGGTGGTCATGAGGAGCAGGATCATCGCGGCGGCGCCGGCGCCGAGCAGTGCCTTGCGGACGTGAAACGGCACGTTGCGGCGTGTGACTCCTTCGACGAGGAGCATCAGCATCTGTCCGCCATCGAGAATCGGAACCGGAAGCAGATTGCAGATGCCAAGGTTCAGGCTGATGAAGGCCATGGCCGCAAGCATCGCGCGCCACCCGAGCTGAGCCGACTCTCCGGAGATTTGCGCCAGGCCGATGGGCCCGATGAGATGGCTCGGGGAGATTTGTCCAGTAAGCAGCCCGCCGAGGGTCGTCAGGATCTGTGCGCTGCCGTCGGCAATCACGCGGACCGCCAGAGGAAATGCGCTGAGCGGCTCGGGGCGATAGAGCGTGGTTGCACCCCCGCCCTGCGACGGGAATCTCGATGCCGACCCAGAGGCCGACGACGGCCAACGCCAGGGCGAACCCGACGTTCATGGCGGGACCGGCGAGCAGAATGAGGAAGCGCTGCCACGGCGCCTTCGAGTCGAAGCCCTGCGGCGCGGAATCCTTCGGAGAGGTCCCGGCCATCTTGACGTAGCCGCCAAACGGAATCGCGCTGAGGCGGTACTCGGTTTCCCGGTAGCGGACCGCCAGGACTTTTGGGCCGAAACCGACCGAGAAGACCTCCACCGGCACGCCGAACCACTTCGCCATGAGGTGGTGACCCAGTTCATGGACGACCACGAGGATGCTGATGACGACCGCGAATATGAGGACCGTTGTCATTGGAATCACCGACTCCGTTGGGCTGATGCTGAGCAAGAGGGGGGCCACGCACCGGCGTCCGTTCTGTACGAGGGCGCGCGTGCAAACCTGCCGCGAAAAGTCTGGGGACGCCAGATTTTCCGGCCCGCCGACAGATTTTGAGTTGGCCGTTGGGAGTTGGGGATTTGAATGCTAAGGTTCGCTCGTGATTTTCGACTTCGGACAGGGCGACGCCAGCAGCCTCGGGCAGGAGCGGGTTCTTGCGCGCGCTCGCGTCATCCTCGCCGCGGCAAGCCTGCCTCGCCATCTACGTCGACCCGACGCGGCCCGTGCGCTTCGCCACCGAAGCCTACGCACTGCTCGTCGCCTACGTGATCGCGAGCGTGCTGTATCTGGTGGTGCGTCAGCCAGCTGCAGACGCCTGCCGCGGTGGCTGGCGTTCGTCGGCACACGCCTTCGACGGCATCTGGCTGGCGGTGCTGACATCAATCACTGGCGCCTCCAGCAGCCCGTTGTTCCCGTTCTTTACCTTCATCGTGCTGGCTGCGGCGTTTCGCTGGGGATACCGCGAGACGCTCGGCACGACGTTCCTCCTGATATGGGTGATCCTGGTCGAGACAACGTTCTGATCACGCGCGGCAGCCTGGCAGCGGCTCGCCATTTGAGCTGAATCAGTTTCTCGTCCGGGTCACCTACATGGCGATCACCGGCCTGCTGCTCGCGTACCTCGCCTCGCACCAGAAGCAGCTGCAGCTCGAGTCGTCGCTCGTCGCGCGCATTCTCTCGAGAGTGCGGTCCGAGACGACGCTGGACGCGGCGCTCGAGACCACCGGGCGCGAGCTGCTGCGCGCCTTCGGCGCACGCGGCCTGGCCATCGCCGTGCGGGAGGCGCGCGGCGGCCAGGCCGCACTCTGGACGCTCAACGAGGCGATCAGCGAGATGAACCGCCTGCTGCTCACGCCTGCAGAAGCCGACGCATTACCTGTCGAAGGCACCGGCGGCGTTCGTGCTCAAACGGCGTCGGTCAAAGACGATAATCACGGCGGTCAGGAAAGGGAGCGTCGGCGCACTGGCGACCACCGTGGTGCCCGCTCAGTCGTTCAGCACCGCGCTCGTCGCCTCCGCGTCGTTCGAAGACCACTGGTCCGGCCGCGTGTTCCTGTCCGATCCCGCGCGGCGCTTCAGCAACGTTGACGGGTTGGGGCTGCTGGCACGTGTCGTCGAGTTCGTCTCGCCGGCGCTCCACAGCGTCTTCCTCATCAGACGGCTGCGATCGCGTTCGGAGGCGTCTGAGCGCGCGCGCCTGGCGCGCGAACTGCACGACACCTCAGTGCAGTCGCTCATCGGCCTCGAGATGGAGGTGCTGGCACTCAGCCGGCGCACCAGCGATTCCACGCTCCGCCGCGCCATCGATTCTGTGCACTCCAGGCTGCAGCTTGAGATTCGCGGGCTGCGCAACCTGATGGGGCACTTGAATAAGGGAGAAACCGGCTTCCGGTCGGTGACCGAGAGGGTCAGCGAAATGCTGGCGCGCTTTCAGGTGGAATCGCGGCATTCGCGCACGCCTGCTGTCCTCGGCGGCGCTCGCCGTGCCGCCGCGTATCGGCCAGGAACTGCTCCGGCTGATCGAGGCTGCGCTCTCAAACGTGCGCCGGCACAGCGGCGCCACCTCCGTGGATGTCATCATCGAGCGGGATGGCGATGGCTGGCGGCTGGTCATCGAGGACGATGGCGTGTCCGGACGGCAGCATGGGCGACAACCGACCGTCACGCCATGGAGCATGCGGGATCGCGTCACCGCGCTTGGCGGCCAGCTCGTTGTCGAGCCTCGCAAGCCGGTAGGCGTTCGTGTTGAGATCAGGCTGCCGGCATTTGTCCAGTCAGCTTAGGATCACCGCCGGCAACTCCACACACTCTCAGCAAAGGGAACGCGGGCGATGGCCGATCAGACCTATCCGGAGCACATCCGCATCGTCATCGCCGACGATCATCCGCTGTTCCGCGACGGCCTGCGCAACCTGCTCGAAAGCGACCCCCAGTTCGCCGTCATTGGCGAGGCGGGCGACGCGATCTCCGCGGTGAACGCGGTGACGAATCTCCTGCCGGACGTGCTGCTGCTCGATCTCGCCATGCCGCGCGCATCGGGACTGGAGGCGCTTCGACTCCTGTCCGGCGAGCACGTGCCGACGAAGACGATCGTGCTGACCGCGGCCATCGGTCGCATCGAAACCGTGCAGGCCGTGCAGCTCGGCGCCCGCGGCGTGGTGCTCAAAGCCGATGCCTCCCGCGTGCTCTTCGAGAGCATCGTCGCCGTCGCTGGTGGCCATTTCTGGCTTGGCTCGCAGCGGCTGCCTGATCAGGAGCGTACGCTGCGGAAGGCGCTGACGGATGGCGGCCAGGACACCGGCGATTTCGATCTTTCGCCGCGCGAGCAGGAGATCATCGCGGCGCTGGTCCAGGGTCTGAGCAATCGCGACATCGCCGAGCAGTTCAAGCTGAGCGAAGTCACCGTCAAGCACCACCTGAACAGCATCTTCGACAAATGCGGCGTGTCGAATCGACTGGAGCTGGCGCTGTTTGCGCTACGCCACGGGCTGGCGCGGCTGTAACCCGGCCGGACAATCAGCGGTCCTTTTCCGATTCTTCGTCGGTAGCGGGATGAAAGGGATCGACGGGAGCGAGTTTCGTAAGCGGGGGCTTCGGAACCGGCCTGTTTTTTCAAACCACCGCTGGGCAACCGGCTTGCACATTCCTACGCATACGGGAGAACGGCACGGCGCGGGTACTCTTCGACCCGGTATCCCGCCGGTTGCTCTTTTCCCGCGTCTACCCCCTCACCAAGCGTGGGCGGATGCTAGGTCCGCCCACGCGTCTTCACGCCGACTCAATCGACGGCACCTTCGTACACTTTCAGAGAGTGGGCCCGAATGGAACGGGAGCGACGTTGGCCGTCCTGGTAAATGGACGGCCGCCCGGCTGCGTAGGAGGTATGATCCTGGGCTCATCACCCGTGCGCGTGCAGGAGAGGCTTCCATGAGAATTCGACGGTTTACGGCCCTGTTGACCTTTGCCGTTCTGACCGTGTGCATCTGGGTCGTTGACGTCAATCTGACCGGCGTTTTCGCGCAGGGTGCCCCGCCTGCGCAGCAGGGGACGCTGTCAGGGCGCACCGGCCGCGCAGGCTCCGGGAAGACAGGGCGGCGCCGCCGTCGGCCAGCTGCCGCAAGCCGGGCGCGGACGGGGACGCGGCGCTCCCGTGATCCAGGGACCGCCCCCGGGCGTCACGCCGTTGCCGACCGACCTGTTCACGTCGAAGAACTTCTACAAGGACAGGGCAAACTGGCTGGACAAGCGCTACTTCCGCTGCAACACGCCGCGCCAGCTGTATGCGATGTGGGACCGGCAGCGCATCGGGCCCAAGCCGCCGGAATCCGCCTCATGGGGCAACTGCGACGACGATTGGACGCGCGAGCGCATCGTCAGCCCGTATGCGTACAAGACGGCGAAGGAACACTACGACGCGCTGATGGCCGCGGCGAAGGCCAAGGGCGGCCCGACGGTGTACTCGAAGGCCAACGTTCCCGATTGGGACGGCTACTACACCCGCGACAATTCGGACCGCGGCTCGGAGTGGATCTACGGCGTGACGCAGTCGCCCACCGTGCTCTCGCTGCTCACCCCGCAGTTCCAGGCCTACATGGTGCAGACCACCTACCACGAGGCGGTGACCAACGCGCCGCAGTGGAGCGCGTCGTTCTGCTGGCCGGAAGGGTTCATCCGCTGGTGGTCGCAGCCGTCGCGCGCCGGCGACTTCCAGCTGACGATGACGACGTGGAATATCCAGTTCATCTCGGGCATCGCCGACAACTTCCTGCGCCAGGTGATGATCGGCAAGCAGCACGTGCAGAAGACGCCGCAGTGGTTTGGCGAAACGGTCGGCTTCTGGGACGGCGACCACGCTGGTCACCCATACCGCCAACATCCAGGCGTGGCAGCTCTCGCACGCGATGTTCGAGACGAGCGACAAGCTCGAGACGATCGAAACCTGGAAGCCGGTGATGCAGGATGGCAAGTTCATCGCCATCGATCACGAGGCGATCTTCTACGACCCCGACGCCTTCGTGGTGCCGGTGCGCGCGACCTTCAGGTTCCGGCGAACAGCCACGACGGATGCTCCGGATCGCCGCTACAACTACATCCAGTGCCTGAGCAACATCTACAACACCGATGGCAGGCCGAGAGCAGGTGACCAATGCCGACCCGCGGTTCGTCGATTACTACGGCCGCCCCTGGGCCAAAAACTGGGAGAAATACTTCGAGGTCGGCTGGGACAAGCCCGAAGCCGAGCTTCCGTCCGCGATTACGGACATCTTCAAATAGCGGGCTACACTGTTTGTCGATATTGGTATTGGTGTCTTCAGATAAGGAATGGCGATGACAAGCGCAGTTGTTGATTCCTGGCTGCGGCGCGTCGCGGCGGCCGGCGGTGTCTTCGGAGACTCCGGCGTTCCCCCATCACTCGTTCGCGATGTACAGACCAGAACAAGACAGTGACCGTCACTGGCGTCGTCAAGCAGTACGTCCCGCAGGCGAACCACGCCGAGTTCCATGTCTACGTGCTGACTGCGGATCGCAAGGGGATCGAGAAGGACAAGGACGGCAAGTACGTCGAGTTCGGAGTGGAGATGGCCGGGACGGCGCAGCTCGAGCGACAGGGTGTCAGCGCCGCCACGTTTCCGCAGGGAACGGTGATCAGCTTCAAGGTCAACCCGCTGCGCGATGGCAGCAACTTCGGCGCCCGTGTCGGAGCGCTCGCCAGGTGCCCGATGGATGCGGCGACGAAGAAGCCGAAGTTGCCCGAGGCCGGGAAGCACTGCGATTCGGTTGCCGGACGCGTGCTGAACGGCGGCGATACGTTCTAACGCGCCACGAGCAGCACGCCGTAGCACGACAAAGGGCACCCTCTCCAGGGGTGCCCTTTTCCATTTCACCTGGCGCGCAAGCGGTCTCGCGAAATGCGTCCAAACCTCTTTCGATATGACCACTCCTAACCACTCCGCGCTCCGCCGATGGATCTCCGCCATTCGCAGTGGCAAGAGTGAGTTCCGCACGCTGGCCACTCTGCTGCTGGTCCTCGCGCTGACATTGACCTTCGGCCTCGTGGCCAACGAAATGAGCGCAGGAGAGACGCGCGGGTTCGACAACGCGATTCTGCTGGCGATGCGGAACGACGCGAACCCCCGGGATCCGATCGGCCCCGCATGGTTCGAGGAAGGCGTTCGGGACATCACCAGTCTCGGCAGCAATACGGTGCTGATCATCATCGTGCTCGGCACGGTCGGCTTTCTGTGGTTGTCGCGGGCGCACGGTGCCTCCGTGCTCGTCCTCGTCTCCGTGGGTGGGGGGGCCGTCCTCACGCAGGTGCTCAAAGAGACGTTCGCCCGGGTCCGGCCCGATGTCGTGTCGCACTCAGTGCTCGAGCTGACACGCAGCTTCCCGAGCGGCCACTCCGCGCTCGCGGCGGTCACCTACCTGACGCTCGGTGCGCTGGTCGCGCGCGTGCAGTCAACGCGCCCGCACAAAACCTACGTGCTGTCCGTCGCCATCCTGCTCACGCTCCTCGTGGGTGTGAGCCGGGTCTATCTCGGCAGGCACTGGCCGACGGACGTCCTGGCAGGGTGGTGCCTCGGCGCGGCGTGGGCGATCGTGTGCTGGGTCGTGGCGGCACGGCTCCAACGCGCGGGCCGTGTCGAAAAACACGTGGAGTGAATGGTCGGGGCGACTGGATTTGAACCAGCGACATCTCGGTCCCAAACCGAGCGCTCTACCAGGCTGAGCCACGCCCCGACGCGTGGTGGGCAGGGATATCTATTATGGCACCCCTGACGCTTCGACTCACGGGACGCATTCACGGTACGGAACGATCGCCCCTCGACCATCGACGGGCGATCAAAGCCCTGCAACGCGAGGACGGTCGGGACGATGTCGTAGTACGACACGTGGATCGGGGTCGCCTGTCGCGGAACGGATGGTCCCGAGGCCAGGACAATCGCGTCCTTCGTGTGCCAGCCACGCCAGTCGGTCGACAACGTCGTGGCGCCATGTCCGTGATCGGACACGATCACCACATTGGGCGGCTCCTGGTACCGGGCCAGCAGCTGGCCCAGCCGGCGGTCGAGGAATCTGACGTATCGTGGCAGCACGTCTCTGAGTCGGGCCACGTCGGCGGCCAGCGGGCGATTCTCAACGTAGTCGCCAGGAAAGCGATACGGCCAGAACGCATGCTCCACACCGTCGAGTCCGGCGATGTAGATACCCAGAAACGCCTGCGTGGGATTGTTCATCACGATGCGCTCGCCCGCATCGAAGGTTCGGTCGTCGATGTCAGCGGCACCTTGCAGCGCATCGATTGGATCTCTGAGTGAATCCGACGGGCGAATCCTGTCCCGGGGCGGCAGAAGCTGATCGAAGAGGGCGCGGTTCGCGGGCCGTTCAGCCCTGAATGGAGCCAGTAATGCGTCAGCATGAACAGAGGGCGTAACAGCGTCGGCGACGGGATCGCGGCGCACGCCAAGACGCTCCCATCCGTCATAGCCGACCCGGTCGGAGATCGCCACGGTCGCGCGGCCTTTCGGTGGATGCGTGAAGCGGAACCGCACGATGGCTGTGTCAACTCCTGCGTCATAGAGCCACTCCCACACTGGCTTACCGTTGAGCATCGAGCGTGGATGAAGGACGAACTGGATGACCCCCGTTCCGACGAGCAGCGATCGGACGGAGTACATGGGATTGAGCAGGAAGCTGTTCGTGATGGGAACTTGGAACGGCGGTACTCCAGGCGCGGTAGCGGCCAGATCCTCGTAGACGCCCGTCGTCTCGCGCGGAAGGCCGGTAAGAATCGCGGCCCATGCCGCTCCTGACCAGTAGGGAGGCCACAGCGCGTCCATCGTTCCGTGGGTTCCACCACCCATCAGCCGCCGGAGCGTCGGCGCCGACCCATTGTCGACTTCCGACTGCAGGACACGCCAGCTTGCGCCGTCGAGACCGATGAACAGCAGTGGCGGCGCGGCGCTGCGACCCGGAAGCGGTTTCAGCTTTTCCGCTGCCGTTATCGCAGGAGGGTCAGTCGTTCCACGACCAACGGCCACCACGGCGCCAACGATTGCGGTACAGGCGAGACCAAGAGCAAGAAACACTGTGGAAACGGAGTGCGGCCTGCGGATGATCCGCCGGTACACCGCGACGAGCGTCAGCGACGCAACCACGCACCCGCCGGCAACAGCTGCGAGTGGCCAGTGCAGCGCCCACAGATTATCGAGGCGCCGGAAGTTCATCCAGTGGATGAGCACGCTGTCCAGCACATAGGCGCATACAAGGAAGACTCCCCCTCCAAGCGCATACGCCCAGCGTCGATTTGTGAAATCCCGCGACCGTCTCGAAGGCGACCAGCACGACCCCGCTGAGAAACAGAAGAAATCCGCCGAGCGCCGCGAACGTCCCGGCCAGGCCAAGCATAAAGACCATGCGCTGACCCAGCGACTCGAACCGGACGTGATGTTCGGTGAGGAGGCGTGGCGCCACGAACCACATGCCGAGCGCGACGCCCCACAACATTCCCCAGACCAGCGATAGCCACGTGGCGTCCGGTTGGCGACGCCGGATGCTCACGCCCTGATCGCCTCCGGACGCTGGGTCGACCCGTCGGCCCCCCGCGGGACGGCGTGGTAGAGCCTCCTGGTCCCGTTGTTCAGGGGAAGCGTCTCTTGAACATCAAAATGGGATTCGAGGGCCGCCTCGAAGCATTCGACTGTGTAATCGTCGTACAGGCTGATCGCGGGCGAGGAGTAAACGCTGCACCATCGGATCCTCCGGCTGCGGGAACTCCACAACGAGGCGCGCGCCAAGGCCATGCAACCAGCGAACGAGATCGGCGATCGGGATATTCGCAGTAATGGCCAGGTGGTGGATCAGCGCGAGGCACAGCACGAGCTGCGGACGTCCGCGCTCCACGAACGCACGCCGTTCGCGCCCGTCCCATCCCTGCGAGGGTGACAGGTCGGCAACATCTCCGACCAGAGGGAGGACATGTCGTTGACCCTCGCCGTGCAACTGACGATACAAACGTTCGATCGAAGGATGATCCGAATCGACTGCCAGGACGTAATCGGCATACTTGGCGGCAACCTTGCTGAATCGCCCGGTGTTGCAGCCGAGATCCCAGGTGGTCCCACCGGGATGCCGCCGCGCCACGTCCTCGACGAATTGTTCCTTGGTGCGCGACGACTCCTCGTCGTAGCTGTTGGCCGAGGCGTACTCCGACCATGGCGACACGCCAGGCTCCCAGGACAACTGTCGCACCACTCGGTCGAGGCGTCTGACGATCGCGATGATGATCGAGCGGCTGAAGCCAGCCTCCTTCAACTCGCGCTTCACCTCCGGCGCTTCTGCGCTGAAGCGCCGCTGCAGCCGCGCCTGGGCGACGACATGCGTAAGGACACCGGGCCTGAATAGATCGCGAAGCGAAAGCCATCGCCGGCATTCGTCCGCCGTGATGCCGTCGAGGCGCCCCCTCAGCCACGGCAGATACGGCACGCCCCTGTACGGCCTGGAGCAGAAGCGGGTACAGGAACAGCTGGCAGAACTGCCGATAGCCCGCCCAGGGCTCGCCGGCGCGCCACCTGACGAAGGACGTCACGTCGATGAACGTGGGGACAGTACCGATCCACTGCACGTTGAAGGGCGTCGCATCCTTGAGAATGAACCCCTCGTCGAGCGCCTCGGCGAGAAGCTCAAGGTGCAGGAGCGCCGCCTCCTTCAGCATTCCGAAAGACCATTCGTACGGATACGAAATGAACGGAATCCGTTGGTGTGTGAGGACCCCCTCCCACTGCCGGGACGGACTCACGGCGTCAGTCGTCGCCGAATCGGCGACGGTCGTCTGGACGATAGAGCCTCGCTCCATCCCTGTTTGGAAGAAGCGCGACTTGGAAACGAGCTCCCACTCTTCCCACGCAGCCGGGGTCAGACCGCGGTAGACAGCCGTACCGGAGTAAAACACGCGGGCAGTGCGGTCGCGGAAGGATCCGGGATCGATCACCGTCCGTCTTCGCCCTCAGGTCGTCGCCAACCGACCAGTTTCAATATCCGGTGCCAGAACAACCTCACCAGAACGACCGCTCCAGCCACTCCACCGAGGAGCAACTGCACGAGCATTCCGCCACTACCGGGATCGACATAAGCGTCGACGGGCCGCTCCCACACCAACACCATCATCAATACGGCGAAGACGCCAACCGTGATCGTGCCACCTCGGTTCACCCCGGCAGTATATCGGCAGTCATCGCGCGGCTGGCCTGCCGCTACGGTCCTGGGAAACAGCCGGAGCTCTGACCGCGCCACTCCTGCAGTGGAGGGTGATCCGATCGTGTCGCCACGAATGAACGATGAGAGAAAATGTCGATCCGGTAACCATGGGACTGAAGCCAGGTGCGCACCGGCGACCACGCCGGCAACCACACATAGTCGGCTCGCATCTGCTCGAGGGTCTTCAGTCCGAGCGGAGTCCCTTCGGCAATCTCCTGCTGCGCCCGCAGCGTCGCCTCGCGATAGATCGCCTCGCGGCGGCCGTCGAGCGACACCTGCAGCGCCGGGCCAAACCGCCATAACGCGTATTCGCCCCAGTCGAAGAACGTCACCAGACGGCCCGACCGGCCGCGGAGCGCTTCCGCGGCAACGGTGTCAAGAGCGAAGGTGCGTTGCAGGGCGATACATGGCTGCGGCGCACGCATGACGACTAACACCGCCATGGCAACTGCAACCGCGAGTCCGTCGACGATAGTCCGCTGAACGTGAAACGGGACCGATGCCGCCTCTCGCGGCCACTGGCGCGCCAACAGCGACACGACAACGATCGTGAAAAGCGGACTGATGCGATTGACCATGGCGGCCGCGAGCGCTAGAACAATCGCGACGATGGCGGTCGAGAGCGGAACGCCGTAGCGGCGTCCGGTAAAGACAAACAGCACGACCGTCGCAATCCACAGCGCCACTGAATCCCAGCCTGCCCGCCACATCGGCTGCCATTCAGCGATGTCGTGGCGGCTGAACCTGACCGTCTCGGCAAGGAAGCTCCAGAGCGTCACGCCGTAAGGTGTGGCCAAGGTGGCGATCAGGCTGGCAAGACCCGTGATCAGCAGCAGCCAGCGCCGCGAATCCTGCCGGATGAACGAGCACATCGTGAAGATCGCCATGATCGCGCCGCCGACAATCCAGCCGCCGTGAAGGTTTGCCCACAGCGCAAAGATCGGCGGCAGCGCCAGCAGGACTTTGCGCGAGGACGACAACAACAGACGCGTCACGATGACGACGCCCAGCGCGGACCACAGCTGCGGCCGAACCGTCCCCAGCAGCGGCAACAGACCAGCCGCCGCGAGGGCCAACGCGGTCCAGCGCCAGACAAACGTGACGCCTCGTAACTCCGCCCAGAGCAGCCCGAACAGCGCAGCGCCAAGGGCCGCCTTGAGCAGTTGCAGCCCCAGAGGACCGGCCGAGCGATACGCCATCGCCATCACGGTTCCGCCAAGCCATTCGTGGTACACAAACGGCCGATTCGCAGTAAACGAATAGGGATCCGTCTGGGTGACGACCCGGCCGGAGTCGAGGATATCCAGCCCGAACCTTACATGGCCCCATAAATCGGGGTCGGCAGCCGTAAACACCACGCCAGCTGCCATGAAGATGAGGGCAATTGGACGGAGCGCGGCACGCGCGGGGAACGCGGTCACGGTCTTGCGATCGGGGCTGCGAGTGAGCATTACGATAGGCGGCATACATTATGGCGATGAGGCCGACTCTCACGTTGATCGCCTTGGCCACGGCGGTGGCCTCGGCGCAGACGATTGCGCCGCTGCAGCCGCCAGCCGGCTCCACACAGGTGACGTTCTTCATCGGGCAAGGCGCGCCGAAATCAGAGTTCCGGCCGACGGATGTCGAACTGGCCACCTGGGCGCTGCGGGCCTGGGAAAGGGAGCTCAACGGCGCGCTCCGCTTCGAGCCGGCGGCCGAAGATGCGGCGCTCGTCCGTGTCTATTGGGTGGCTGCTGGCGCCGGGCAGTACGGCGAGATGCGACCCGTCCTGGTGGGCGGCCGTCGTGGCGCCGCCGTCTTCATCCGTCCCGACACCGATGCGCTGGGCGACGACATCGCGAAGCTCGCGCGAACGGACTCGTTGTTCCGGGACGCGGTCGTCTATCTCACGTGCGTCCATGAGCTTGGCCACGCACTCGGTCTCGAGCACACGGCGCAGTACGCCGACATCATGTATTTCTTCGGCTACGGCGGCGACATCCCCGGCTTTTTCAGCCGCTACCGGACGCAGCTGAAGTCGCGCGCCGACATCGCCCGGGTGTCTGGCGTGTCGGCTGATGACGTCAAGCGCGTCCGCGCCCTCTACGCCAACGCACCTCTTCGCACCGACCCTCGTTAGCCCCTCGCATCGCTACCGGCGCAGGTATCGCCAGGAACTCGCCCCGCGCGACGAGCACGGCTTCCCCGCCGACCTTGACGCCCGTAATCGCGTCCGCTCCACCGGTGATCGAGATGTGGATGCGGCTCGCCCGTCCCATCTTCACGCCCTGCACGTTCACCATCTGTCGCCCCTCGTCGCCAGACACGCACCCGTGCTGCACGAGGTAACAGCCAAGCGGCCCAGCCGCACTCCCCGTTGCGGGATCCTCCAGGACGCCGAGTCCAGGTGCGAACATCCGGCTGTACGTCGTGGCGGGGCCTTCGGTGCTCGTAGTGTCCGCCTTCAGGCGGACCTCGGAGGTCCGGCTAAAGCCGGACACTACGTTGAGCGCGAACAACAGGATCGCCGGATGCGCCCGCGACACACCTGGCAGTTCCAGGATGGCGTCGAGCGTGGCGTCGCGCGATCGACGGTCTCGCGGTCCCGTAGCGGCACGATCAGGTACGGCACTCCACACGAGATTTCCTGAATCGGCAGATCGGCGGCGAGATCGTCCACGCCAAGCCCGATGGCCGCGGCAACCGCAGCTCGATCGGTGACGTGAGGGCCGAATGCGGGCGCGCTCTGCGTCATCCAGACGAAGCGCAGACGGTCGCCGTCCCACTCGAGATCAACGGGCGTCGGACCGACGTTCAATCCGAACACGAACCGCGACTGCCCGCGGGGGATGACTCCGACGTGTGCGAGGGCAAACGTGCTGCCGACCGTGGGATGTCCGGCCATCGGCATCTCCACGGCGGGCGTAAAGATCCGCATGCGGATATCCGTATCCGCACGCTCCGCCGGCAGGATGAATGTCGTCTCCGAAAAGTTGATCTCGCGCGCGATCGCCTGCATCTGCGCGGTGGTCAGGCCACGGCCGTCGGTGAAGACGGCGAGCTGGTTGCCGAGCAGCGGCTGACCAGTGAAGACGTCGTAATGAAGGTAGTTCCAAGAACTGGTCTTCAGCCGTAGCCGAGTGCCGACGGCAAGTCCCACGTGGTACGCGCCCTCCTGCTGCAGCCAGACGTGACGCGCGTGGTTGTCCGCGAGCTCCACGATGAGCATGCGCTTGTCCTCGGGCAGGGCGGCCGCGATCTGCTCGACGAGCTGCTCCTGCCGCTGGATGTCCACCGGCGCAAACAGCTCGTCCTCGTGGATCGCCTGCAGCAGATCCTCGTACTCCTCTTCGCACTGATCCTCTGCGTCCGAAAACGACGGCACGTGACGCAGCCTGCCGTCGAGCTCGAGCTTCGACGCGCAGCGATTGGCGAGTTCGAGCAATTCTTCTGAGGTCGGCATGGCGTGATTCTGCCATGGCCCCGCGCCGGCAGTGTCTTACGGACGTTTGTTGGCGGAGGAGGTCGCTCGCCTGTTCCGCGGCTTCGCGGACAAGGAAGCCCATTTTGGGATGGCTCGGTTCGAGGTCGATGTGGATGCCGCGTTGACGCAGCTCTTCAGAGGTCGTCGGACCGATGGAGGCGACGACCATTCGCTGGAGCCCCGCGAGCACCCGATCGGTCAGCAGCAATTCTTCGGCAATCTTCATCAGGTGAACGGCCTGGGTCGCGGTGGTAAACAGCACCACATCCAACTCGCCGTCGGCAATCGCACGCGCCGCTCTGCGCAGCGGCTCGACATCCTCCGGCAACGCCCACTGATACACAGGGACCGGTGTCACCCGCGCGCCGCGCGCCTCGAGGCCGGCCAGCAGATCGGGATTGGATGCGCCGTACTCCTGGACGGCGACGTTCAACCCGTCGAGTGACAGCTCCGACTTTCGCTGATCGAGCGCGGCGAGCAGCTCGCGCCAGGTGTTCGGCTCGGGCGCGGTCAGAAAGACCGGCACCTCGATCTCGCGCATGACCGCGAGCGGCTTCGGCCCCCTGCAGACGACGACCGCCTCGCGCAGCGCGTCGATCAGCCGCTTCTTCGTGCCCTGCACGCGCTGGACGATGTCGAGGAGCACGCGCGACCCGACGCCGGTGAGCAGGATGACGAGGTCGAACTCGCCGGCGATGAGATCGTCGATGAAGCGGACGGCCTCGGCGTTGGATTCGATCGGCACCTCGCGCATGGAGGGCGCCACGAGCGGCTCGCCGCCATACGACGTGACGATCAGCCCCAGCTCGCGCGCACGCCGGCTTTCGAGGACGAGGACACGGAGGCCGTTAAACGAAGGTGTGGCCATATCGCACAGGCCGACCTGAAGGTCGGCCTCTACCTGAACTCTACCGGTCCGCCTGAAGGCGGACCCTACTGGCGCAATGCATAGACGAACAGATTGTTTCCGGCGGAAACCGCGACGTACTGCCTGCCGTTGACCGCGTACGTCATCGGCCCGGACGCAACCTGCCCGCCGACCGTCGACTTCCACAGCAGGCTCCCGGTCTTCGCGTCGAGCGCAAAGAAGTACCCCTCGCGGCCGCCGGCAAAGACGAGGTCGGTCGCTGTCGAGAGGACGCCGCGAGTCGGTGACGTCGTTCATCCGGAATTCCCAGCGGCGCTCACCGGTCTTCGGATCGACCGCCTGAATCGATGCCGTAGCCCTCCTGCGGCAACCGCGTGTTGGTCGCCGCCCGCCACCATCGGCGGCATCGCCATCGTCGGGAACGTGCCGGCGAAGAACTGTCCTTCGGTGAACGGCACCGAGTCCTTGCCTGGCGTCTTGCGATAGACGGAGTAGGTGTCCGCCCACGTCGGGATGTAGAACAAGCCGGTGCGCGGGCTGAAGGACGGCGAGTACCAGTTGGTCGCGCCCTGGTTGTTCGGGTAGACGAGCGTGCCTTCCGGCGTCGGCGCGAGCACTCTGTTCGGGCCGGCCCTTCGCGTCCCAGCCGTTCACCCAGTTCACTTTGGTGAACGGCGTCGCCTTGAGGAACTGGCCGTTCGTGCGATCGAGCACGTAGAAGACGCCGTTGCGGTTGGCCGTCATCAGCACTTTGCGCTGGCCCTGCTGCCCGTTGGCCACTGGATGTCGGCAAGGACGGGAATCTGCGTCGCGTCGTAGTCGAACTCGTCGTGCGGCGTGAACTGGTAGTGCCACTTCAACTTGCCCGTGTCGGGATCGAGCGCGATCACGGAGTCGGTGTAGAGGTTGTCGCCGGGCCGGCCGTCGCCGTTCCAGTCAGGACCGGGATTGCCGACGCCCCAATACGTCAGATTCAACTCGGGGTCATAGGAGCCGGTCGTCCAGATCGGCCCGCCGCCACGCTTCCACGCGTCGCCCGACCAGGTCTCGCTGCCAGGCTCGCCCGGGGCCGGGATCGTGTAGAACCGCCAGAGCTCCTTGCCGGTCTTCGGGTCGAGCGCGAGGACGTAGCCGCGGATGCCGTACTCGCCGCCCGCGGGTCCGAGGATCAGCTTGTCCTTGACGACGAGCGGCGCCACGGTGATCGCATAGCCAGCCTCCGGACGATCGATCGCGACGTTCCACTCGCACCTCGCCGGTTTTCGCGTTGAGCGCGACCACGCGGCCGTCGATGGTCCCCATGAACAGCGAGTTGCCGAGAATGGCGACGCCGCGGTTGACGCGCCCGCAGCAGACACGCGCCTCCGGCGCGACGTTGTGGTTGTAGCGCCAGAACTGCCGGCCGGTGGCCGCGTCGAGCGCGACGACGTCGTTCGGCGGGCTGACGGTGTACATGCACGCCGTCGACGACGATCGGCGTGGCCTCGAACTTGTCGGCGGCGCCGAGCGAGCGCACCTGAAACACCCACTCGAGGTTCAGGTTCTTCACGTTCGCCGGCGTGATCTGGTCGAGCGTGCTGTAGCGCTGGCCGTTGTAGTTGCCGGAGTAGGTCAGCCAGTTCTGCGGCTCCTTCGCGGCGTTCAGGATCCGCGCAGAGGTAACCGGCTGCTGCGCGCGAACAACGCCGCCGCCGCGAGGAGCGAGGAGCAGCAACAAGAACGCCTGCTTCATGAGACTAGCCCTTCAGCGTCAGCAGGTAGCTGACGACGTCCGCGACTTCCTGCGGCGTGAGACGGCCCTGAGACGACGGCATCGGCGACGGCAGGAAGCCGGAGTCCTTCAGGTCTGGACTTCTGGAACGACGCGCAGGTTCTTCGCCTCGTCGAGCATCTGCACGGAGAACGTGTCCTGGTTGAGCAGCGTGCCGCGAACCGGTGCCGCCGGTCTTCGGCGTCACCTGAAACACGCGATAGGCGGGGGTGATGTCGGCGTTCGGCTCCAGAATCGACTGCTCGAGCAGCGGCCGGGTCCGGCGGGATCGGGCCAAACCCGAGATCGCGCATCGACGCCCGCTGCGCTCAGGTCCGGGCCGGTGCGTGCCGCCGGCACGCTCGGCTCGGTGGCACGCCGTGCAGCCGCCCTTGCCGCGTAAAGATCGCCTTGCCGCGAGCCGCATCTCCCAGTCGAGTCCACTGGACGCGCCGTCCGGGGACGATCGCCGCGGCGCCCGGCGTCACGCCGACCATCGAGCGTAGGAACGCCACGACCGCCAGCGCCTGCGGGTTCGAAATGCGGTGCGACGGCATCGACGTGCCGGGGATCCCGATCTGAATCAGCTTGGCGATGTCGTCGTCTGTCGTGGCGCGGCGGATCTGCTTGAACAGCTCGACGCCCGGCGACGCCGGCGCCGTCGTCGTTATGGCAGCGCCCGCAGTTGGCGTCGTACAGCTTCCGCCCGTCCGCGATCTGCTGCGGCCGTGTAGCCGTGCTGCTGCGCGAGCGGCGCGCCCGCACTGAGCAGCACAGTCGCGAGGAAGACGCCGCGCAGAGAGCAGCGAGGGTCTGTACGACTGCGCATGTCGACCATTCTAATAAACAAAAACTCCCAACCGGGACGAACCAAGTTGGGAGCAGGTTTCCTTCCGCCTGAAGGCGGAAGCCACACTTTGTTAACGAAGTTTCGTGGCTTCCGGCTTTAGCCGGAAGTTCCGAGCCTATCACCTTTCACGCCCAGCGGAAGCCGTGCTTCGTGAGCGGCATCGAACGCACGCGCGTGCCGGTCGCCGCGAAGATCGCATTCGCCACCGCGGGAAGGACCGGCGGCAGCGACGGCTCGCCGAGACCGGTCGGCGCGTTGTTCGACTTCACCCAGTGCGCCTCGACCGGCGGCGCCTGCGACATGCGGATCAGCGGGTTCTGGTTGAAGTTGGTCTGCACCGCCGCGCCATCGACGATGGTGATCTCCTGGAACATGTGGCTGATGCCGTCCACGACGCCACCCTGCACCAGGTTCTCGGCGTGCAGCGGGTTGATGACCTGGCTGCCGATGTCGCCGGCCACCCACACCTTGTCCACCTTGATCCGCTTCTGCCCATCGACGGTGACCTGAGCGACTTCCGCGAAGTAGCCCTGGTGGGAGAACTGGAAGGCCACGCCCATGCCCGTGCCCTTCGGCAGCTTCTTCTTGCCCCACTCCGATTTCTCGGCCACCAGCTTCAGCACCGCCGTCATCCGTTCGGCGAACGCGTTGCCTCCCTGCGCCGCAGGGTAGGCCTCGTTCGCGAGCACGTCGAGCTTGAACTGCATCGGGTCCTTGCCGGCCGCGTGCGCCAGCTCGTCGAGGAAGCTCTGGAACACGAACGAGAAGGCGTTGCTGCCGGGCGCCCGCAGCGCGCCCACCGGCACGCCGAGCGGCGCCGATGATCGAGTCGCCGAACTCGTAGTTCTGGACGAAGCGCGCCGGGAACTCCGTGCGCGCCGTTGATGTTCGAGAAGCCTGCGTAGCGCTGCGGACCCGACGGCGGCCCGAACGTCACGTGGTGATTGCGCCACGCGATCAGCTTCCCCTTCGCGTCGACGCCGCCCTTCATGTAGTGATAGCCCGCCGGCCGGTAGAACTCGTGAGCCATGTCGTCCTCACGCGTCCACAGCAGCTTGATCGGCGTGGGGCTCATCTGCTTCGCGATCGCCGTCGCTTCCGCGACGAAGTCGTTGGTCAGCCGGCGGCCGAATCCGCCACCCGCCTTCATGATGTGCATCGTGATCGCGGTCTGCGGAACGCCTGCCACGCCGGCGGCCAGGCCAAGCGCCGGCGCCGGCAGTCTGGGTCGGTGCCCACAGCTCCAGCTTGCCGTCCTTCAACTGCGCCGCGCAGTTCTCGCGGCTCGAGCGGCGCGTGCGGGATGAACGGATACATGTAGGCGGCTTCGACCGTCTTCACGCCGGGCTGCGCCAGCGCCGCCGCCACGTCTCCGTCCTTCCGCCAGCCGGTGGCGCCCTGCGGCGCCTGCGCCGCCTGCGGTGTGGCCAACGCCGCTTGCCGAGCTCGTCGGCCTTCGTCTGGAAGCCGACGCTGCTCTGTGCCTTCGTCGGGTGATCCGCCCACGTCACCTTCAGCTGACGACGGGCCTGGTTCGCCTGCCACCAGCTGTCGGCCACGATGGCCACGCCCGGAAGCAGCCGGTGAGATCGGTGCCGCCCTCGAGGACGAACGCATCGCGGACGCCCGGCAGCTTCTTGATCTCGTCGAGATTCGCGCTCGCCACCTTCGCACCGAACACCGGCGCCTTCTGGTAGACGGCGTACAGCATGCCCGGGCAGCGTGAAGTCGATGCTGAAGATCGGCTTGCCGGTGACCACGTTGAGCGTGTCGACGCCGCGCGTCGGCTTGCCGATGATCTTGTAGTCCTTCGGATCCTTCAGCGGGACGGTCGCCAGCGTCGGCACCGGCAGCTTCGCGGCCTCGGTGGCCAGCTCGCCGTAGCTTGCCGATCGCTTGCTGGCCGCGTGCATGACGCGGCCGGACGCGGTGGTCAGCTCGGTCGCCGGAACGCTCCACCGCTGCGCGGCGGCGGCGAGGAGCGTCTGCCGGACGGCGGCGCCCACCTGGCGCATCGGCGTCCAGTTCTGCGGCGTCGAGAAGCTGCCGGCCGCGAGCTGCGAGCCGTACTTCGCCTGATCCGCGTCCGCCTGTTCGACGACGACGCTGCTCCAGTCCACGTCGAGCTCGTCGGCGATGATCATCGGCAGCATGTTCTTCACGCCCTGACCGACCTCAGGGTTCTTGCCGATGATCGTGACCTTGCCGTCGGGGGTGAACTTGATGAACGCGTTGGCCGGCAGCGGTGGCCCGCCACCGCGGCCGCCCTGGGCGAACAGGTCGGCGTCGACGTTGAAGGCGACGACCATGCCGCCGCCGGCGAGGGCGGTGATCTTGATGAAGGAGCGCCGAGTCACAGGTGCTTTAGTCATGGCTGCCTCCTTACTCCGCCGCGCCGCGTGCCGACGCGGTCTGCGTGTCGCGAACAGGCCCGTTCGCCGCGCGGTGAATGGCGGCACGAATGCGGACATAGGTGCCGCAGCGGCACAGGTTGCCGTCCATCGCGGTGTTGATCTGCGCGTCGGTCGGCTTCGGGGTCCTTGCCAGCAGCGCCGCCGCCGACATGATCTGGCCGGACTGGCAGTAGCCGCACTGCGGCACGTCGAGCTCCTGCCACGCGACGCTGCAGCGGGTGATGTCCCGTTCGGCGACAGCCCTTCGATCGTCGTGATCGCGGCGTTGCCGACGGTCGACACCGGCGTCGAGCAGGACCGCATCGGCGACTCCGCGCCCGATGCACGGTGCACGCACCGCACTGGCCGATGCCGCAGCCAAACTTGGTGCCCTTCAGGTTGAGGACGTCTCTCAGCACCCACAGCAGCGGCATGTCACCAGGGACATCCACCGTGGTGGCTTTCCCGTTCACGGTCAGAGTGAATGGCATAAGCGTTAACTCTCAGTAAGAAAGGGAGATCGCCCGAGTGGCGACCGGCTTATTAGACGGCTGATAGGCGTCGAAAAAGCAAGTGCGCCGATAATGAGTGTCATCAGGCATGCGCCGCTTCTGATCGCTTGTCGCTCTAATTACTGCGTTCACGCGGGTTGCGCTTACACAGTCGAGCGCGCCGCCGGCTGAGCCGGCGCTGCCGTTCGACGTCTGGCTCGCGGATGCTGATCCACGAGGCCAACGAGAAGGGCTTCAACGAGGCGCTGCTGCAGGACACCCTCGTCGGCATCGAGCCGCTTCCCCGCGTGATCCAGGCGGACCGAAGCCAGGCTGAGCTGAGCCCCGGGCTCGATCGCTACCTCTCGACCCGCGTCACGAGGACGACATCACCCGCGGCCGCGCGCTGGCCAAAGAGCATCGCGCGCTGCTCAGCCGCATCGAGGACGAGTACGGCGTCCAGCGACGGTTCGTCCTGGCCATCTGGGCGATGGAGAGCCGCTACGGCCGCATCACGGGGCGCGAGCCGATCTTCCGCGCGCTGGCGACGCTGGCGTGGGAACCGCGCCGCGCCGACTACTTCCGCGGCGAGCTGTTCAACGCGTTGACGATGGTGCAGCGGAAGCACATCGAGGCGAAGGCGATGACCGGGTCGTGGGCCGGCGCGATGGGCCAGACGCAGTTCATGCCCTCGAGCTATCTGAAATACGCCGTCGATTTCGACAAGGACGGCCGCCGCGACATCTGGAAGTCGGTACCCGACGCGCTCGCGTCGATCGCGAACTACCTCAAAGGCTACGGCTGGAAGGAAGGCGAGACGTGGGGGCGCGAGGTGAAAGTGTCCGCGGCGGCTCGCGACAGGATCGCCGACGCCGACGTGACGATGCGCACCGAAGGGTGCTTCGCCATCCGCAACATGACCAAACGCGAGAAGCTGTCGGACTGGGCGAAGTGGGGTGTGGTGCGGTCAAACGGCAAGCCGCTGCCGAAGGCGAACATGGACGCCAGCCTCGTCACGACCGGCGACAAGCGACACGTTCCTCGTCTACCAGAACTACGAGTCGCTGCTCGGCTACAACTGCGCCCATTACTACGCGCTCTCGGTGGCGATGCTGGCGGAGCGGTAGTCGAGCGTGCGCTATAGGTGCGAGTGCTAGGTGCGGGGTGCAAACGGTGCGGGTGACGGCCGATGCACCCTCGCCCTAGCCCTCGCACCCTAGCCTCCTCGACCTCTTGCACCCTTCTCACTACTCAGGGCACCTCTTTTCTTCAACTCCTCGAACCAGTTCAGGACCACGTTGATCTCGGCGCGTTCGCTGACGGTTTCATTCTTGATGATGAGGAACCGTTGATCGTCCCGGAGACGTCGTACGCGCGCGCGGCACCGCCAACCTGTTGCGGCAGCGCCGTCGAGCTTCCGTGGAGTCATCGCTATGAACGCGCCTGTGGACTCGGTGAACGACACGCTCATCAATGACTGGTCCGGCGGACAGATAGAAGAGTTCTCTGCCGTTGTGCGCCCACACGGGCCGCGTTCCGCCCTGTTCGGAGACCTGCCACTTCCCCTTGCCGACGTCAGGAAACGGGCGCACGTAGACCTCGGCGATGCCCGATTCGTCCGACTGATACGCAATCCAGCGCCCATTTCGCGACACGTCTGGATTCCGCTCCCGGAATGGCCCCTCGATCAGTTTTCGCGGCGTGGCTTTGCCGCGGAGATCCACGAGGACGATGTCCTCACCCATCCTCCCGACGACGGACTGGCCATCCGGTGTGACGTCCGGCGTATCGATGTTCACGGACGCGATCTTCTGCGCGGCTCCGGTACCATCAGCCGCCTGCGAGAAGAGTCCAGCCGAATTGTCGCGACTGGAGAAGTAGACGAGCCGTCCGTCTGGCGTCCAGGCTGGCTGGCTGTCGTCGGCGGGATCGAATGTCACACGCGTGGGCGTTTGACGACCCAGCGAGAGAACCCACACATCGGCAGTTTCGTCGCGCACTTCCAGGGCCATCCGCTGTCCGGTGGGATCCAGACGCACTGAGAAGAACGCCCGGCGAGGAATTCCAAGGGGCTCTTCCTTTCCTGCGCGATCCACCCACACGAGTTCCATGTTGGTGTTGGGCGCGCCTGGGATGTACAGCAGCGTTCCGTCAAGTGCGACGCCGTACTGCACCGCCCCGCCGTTCTCGACGCGAACGCCCTCCACGACAGGCACCGGAGTACCCTGAATCTGTAGGGAATCTTCGTCGAATCGTCACCGCCCACAAGCCGCCGCCTCGAATGAACACGAGGTGACCCGTTGGCAGCAGCCGCGCGGCAGACCCTTGCAGCAGCTTCCGCGACGTCTTGCTTGCGACATCCAGCACTTCGATATCGCCGCCGTCGGCTCGAGACGCGGACGAGGTGTAGATGATCGCCCGTCCATCGGACACGAACTGCGGGTACCAGAAGCGCCGTCCCGTCGGCGCCTTCGCCAACGCCGTCAGCGATCCGCCAGCCGCAGGAACGAGGCTGAGTGTAGCGCCGGCCAGCACGATCATGCCGTCCCGGCTCCAGTCACCGCCGCGTGGTACATCGGTGAGCGCCGTGATCACCTCAGATGGGCCGCCGGTAATCGCGACCCGTTTCAAGGTGTTGTTGACGGAATAGGCGATCCACTGGCTGTCGGGCGAGAAGAACGGCGCTTCGCCGGCACCAACCTCGCCGACGGTCGCGGCGTCGAATCGATCGATTCGCCGGACATACAAGCGGATGGCGTCACGCGCCGCGCGATACGCCAGCGTCTGACCGTCCGGGGACACCGCGACCATCGTGCCGGTCGCAAGTGGCAACCGATCGCCGGCCGGCAGCACCATCGAAAACCGCTTCGTCGGCGTCGGAGCAACGGCCGGCCGGGCGACGAACCACGTCACTCCCGCCGCCAGCAGCGCGACCACGGCGACGCTGACGGGCCACAGAACATTACGTCGCGGCGCAGGAGCCGCCGCGGGGACCGCACCAGGAGCAGCAGTCTCGAACGCGCCATCGAGCGCCAGCCGCACGTCGCCGATGTCGCGAATCCGCAGCTTCGGATCTTTCTGGAGGCAGCGATCGAGCACGGCGCGAATGCGCGGCGGCGTGAACGCGGGCAGCGTTTTCCAGTCGGGCTCGGACTTGAGCACCGTCGCCAGCACTTCGGTGACGTCGCTCCCCGGGAACGCGTGCTTCCCGCTGAGCATCTCGAACAGCACGCACCCGAACGCCCAGACATCCACGCGCCGATCGGTCGCGCGTCCCCGCGCCTGCTCGGGCGCCATGTACGCGGCGGTGCCGAGCAGCACGCCGACTGTGGTCATCGCCGGGCTGATCAGCGTCGGCGACATCGTCGCGTTCGAGCCCTTCGAGGCGTTCGACGCATTCGGATCGCTCAGCTTGGCGAGTCCAAAATCGAGGACCTTCACCGTGCCGGCGGATGTGATCTTGATGTTGGCCGGCTTGAGATCGCGGTGGACGATGCCCTGCTCGTGGGCCGCTTCGAGCGCGTCGGCGATCTGCCGCGCGATGGCCAGCGCATCGTCCACCGGCGACCGGCTGGCCGGCGATGCGTTCGGCGAGCGTCTCGCCCTCGACCAGCTCCATCACCAGCGCGCGCACCGGTGCCGCTTTCCTCGAGGCCATGGATCGCGGCGATGTGCGGGTGGTTGAGCGAGGCGAGCACCTGCGCTTCGCGCTCGAAGCGCGCCAGGCGCTCCGGATCGGAGGCAAACATCTCGGGCAGGATCTTCAAGGCGACGTCCCGCCCGAGCCGCGTGTCGCGGGCGCGATACACCTCGCCCATCCCACCCGCGCCGAGCGGACCGATGACTTCGTAAAGGCCAACGCGCTGGCCAGCGGTCAGTGCCATGTGTGTTGCGAGCCCGCAGATTCTGTCACGGAAGGCAACCTAACCACGAAGGTCACGAAGGGGTTCGAAGGTCACGAAGAAGAATTTTTCAAAAGAGCTTTCTTCGTGCTCTTCGACTTTCTTCGTGCCTTCGTGGTTCAAGCATTCAGACCGCGTCGGACGATGACGCGAAATTGAAGTCGCGAATGCGGAGCGCCGGCATCATCTGGCCCGCTTCCGTCAGCTCAGAGCGCCCGATGTCTTCGAGGCGGTTGAGCATCAGCAGCGGGCTCTCGTTCCACCGGAAGTTCTTCAGCGCGCGGGTGATTTTCCCCTTCTCGATCAGGAACACGCCGTCACGCGTCAGACCGGTCTGCAGCACGGTCCGCGGGTCGAGTGCCCGGATGTAGAAAAAGTGCGTGACCAGGATTCCGCGCTCGCACCCGGCAATGATTTCCTCGGTTGCCTTCGTCCCGCCCGTCAACGCCAACCCGCCAGTCAGCGGAATCGGCTGCACGCCCTGCTTCTGCGCCCAGAAGCGGCTGTAGGCGAGGTTCTTCAGCACGCCCTTGTCGATCCATACGGTGCGCCCGACCGGCAGGCCGTCGCCGTCGAATGGGCGCCCGAGCAACAACGGATCGGCCGGGTCCGAGTACAGCGTGACGCGCTCGTCGACCACCTTCTCGCCGATGCGGTTTCCGCCCCCCGGTTTCGAAAACGCGCTGCGCCCTTCATCAGCGTTGCGAGCGTTGAGGGCGTTTGACAGGAGCGGAACGAGATCGTTCACCGCCTGCGGCTCGAGCACCGCCGTATACAGCCCGGGCGGGATCGCCTGCGGATTCCGACTGGCAACCGCCTTCTGGGCAGCGATTCGTCCGATGGAGGCGGGATCGATCCGGCTCCAGTCGCGAGCGCCCGAGGCCGCCCATCCACTACCAGTCCCATCGGGCGTTCTCGACGTCATCGAGAAGGCGGCATCCGTGTTCTGGTGATACGCGAACAACCCTTTGCTCGTCGCCACAGCGACCGCATTCGCGTTGGCCTGAATGAATCCGGCGGTAAAGACGGCGCCTGCCGGCTTCCCTGCCGCGGTTGCCGCATCGACGGCGCGCTTGACGGCGGCGTTGCGCACCTCAGGATCGAGATCAGCCGTGCGCTCGACGAACGCACGAATCGACGGGTAGGTCTGCGCTCCGAGCTCGGGCATCAGCTCCGGGTCCTCGGGCGACAGCCGCGCCAGCGAGATCGCCAGGTCGACAGTGCGTTTCAGCGACTGATCGTCCAGCACGTTCGTCGTCGCCGAGGCGCGACGCCTGCCGACCGTGGCCGTGACGCGCACCGTGACATTCGTCGACACCGCCAGACGTGGTGATACTCGAATCGGCGAATCGCGTATTGCCCGACCACTCGCTCGTGATGTTGACGCGCGTTTCGTCGGCGGTGCTCAGCTTCAGCACCCGATCGGCGAGCGCCCTCGCCTGCTCGCGCGAGAGGAGCGTTCCACCGCCTGCCGCCGGTCCCGGGCTCCCTGACGGTAGTGAGCGTCTCATGCTTTCCGCGCGGTGTTGAGGATCGTCACGTTTCTGAACCGGGCCGGAACGCAGCCGTGACTGACCGAATTGCTCTGTGACGGTTCACCCTTGCCGTCGTTGAACGCGCCGCCCATCCAGTAGGACGACTTCCCGCCGATCATGTCCATCGAGTTCCAGAACACCGGCGTGTTGGCCTGATAGGCGACGTCGCGCAGCATGCCCGCGATCTTGCCGTTTCGGATCTCGTAGAAGACCTGACCCGAGAACTGGAAGTTGTAGCGCTGATGGTCGATCGACCATGAGCCGCGGTTCCTGATGAGGATGCCGCGTTCGGTGGCCGCCACGATCTGGTCGACGCCGATATCCTGCTCACCCGGGAGGAGCGAGATATTCGGCATCCGCTGAAACTGCACGCTGCGCCAGGAATCGGCAAACGAGCAGCCGTGCGAGCGCGTGACGCCGGTGAGCTTCTGAATCCGCCCGGCGAGCTCGCGCGTGGTCTGGTAATCCTTGAGCACGCCCTTGTCGACGATCAGCCACTGATCCGCAGGCACGCCCTCGTCGTCCCAGGCGACGCGGCTGAGCGAGCCGTCCTGTGTGCGATCGGCCTGAATGTTCATGAACGCCGGCCCGTACTTGAACTGGCCGAGCATTTTTTCGGGAGGCGCGGCGAAGCGTGGTTCCCGCGTAGTTCGCTTCTTCGCCGAGGACCCGATCGAGCTCGGTGGGGTGGCCGATGGATTCGTGAATGGTCAGCCAGAGATTGGTCGGCTCCAGGATCAGATCCCACTGCCCCGCCTCGACACTCTTCGCCTTCAGCTTCTCCCCCGCCACGGACGCCCAGCGCTCTGCGTTGGCGGGCATCGCCAGCGACTCGACGTATTCCCAACCCATCCCGCGGGGCGCGAGCTCCTCTTCGTAGCTCTGAAAATCGCCGTCGCCGACGGCGGTCGCGCTGAATGACGGGCCGACGCGAATGAACGTCTGCGTCACGTTCGTTCCCTCGGAGGTCACCAGCGTCTTGATCTCGCGCAGCAGCTGCAGACCGGAATTGACGAAGCGGACGCCCTTCGCTTTGAGCGCCGCCTCGTTGGTCGCCAGCAGCAGCGCGACTTTGTCTTCAAGTGGAACGTCGAGCGGATCGCGTCGCACGGGAGTGATCCACGTCCCCGTCACCGGCTTGGTCGGCGCGAGCTCAACCCGCCTCCGGTGCACGGCTCGAGCCGCGCGCGACATGAAGGCCGCTTCGAGTGCCGCCTTGCGTACGCCGTCCTTCGTCATCTGGCTGGTGGCCGCGAAGCCCCAGCAGCCGTTGATCAGCGTCCGCACGCCAATCCCGAACGATTCGCTGTCGTTGACGCTCTGGACCTGGCGTTCACGCGTCGCGATGGCCTGCTGCCGGTACCGGCCGACGCGAACGTCCGCATAGGACGCTCCCGCGCTGCGGGCCGCTGTGAGCGCTTCGTTCGCCAGCTCGATCGCAAACGGATCGGCGGCCGGCGCCTGCGCGAATCCGTGGGTCCCCAGTTGCGGTGCGGTCAGCGCCGCTGCAGTGGCGGCGGTCGCCTTCAGGAAATCGCGGCGGGTCGGAGACATCGGCGAATTCTACTACAGCAAGTGTTAGTCTAGGCCCCTCGTGAGTCTTGCCGTCCTTTCGCTGAGCGCCCTGATCCTCGCGCTCGCCCTCAGCTCCATCAGCACCGTCAACGTCGGCTTCCTGGCGATCGTGCTGGCATGGCTCGTCGGCGTCTACGCCGGCGGCATGACGGTCGATCAGGTCATCGCCGGCTTTCCTGCGTCGCTGTTCCTGACGCTCGTCGGCCTGACGCTGATGTTCTCGATGGCGCAGGTGAACGGCACGCTCGATCGGCTCACGCACAAGGCGGTCAGCCGCGCCGCCGGCTCACCGGGCGTGATCCCGTTCGTGTTTTTCTTCCTGACGAACATCCTCGCGTCGGTCGGACCCGGCCACATCGCCGCGACCGCACTCATGGCGCCGCTGGCGATGGCAGCGGCCGGCCGCTACGGCATCCCGGCGTTCCTGATGGCCATCATGGTGGCCAACGGCGCCAGCTCCGGGTCGCTCTCCCCCATCGCTCCCACAGGCGTGGTCGTCGAAGGGATCACGACGATGAAGCTCGGCATGGCCGACGTGCGCTGGGCGATTTATTTCAACAACCTGATCGCCCACGTCGCCATCGCGTGGACGGGCTACCTGGTGCTGGGCGGATGGAAGCTGTTGCGGAAGGCACCCCGCGACGGATCGGCACCCCTGAAAGGGGTGCCCTACGATGCGGCGGCAATGACGTAGGGCGCCCCGCGCTGAAGCTCGCACACATCATCGGCGAAGGCGGGACGGGCGCCAGAACGCCGAAGACGCACCACTCAACTGGAAACAGTGGCTGACGTGCGCGGTCATCGTCGGGCTCGTCGTCAGCGTGATCTTCCTGAAACTGAACGTCGGACTCGCGGCGTTCGCGGGAGCCGTGATCCTGACGCTGTCGCGTGCGTCGGACGAAAGCGCGGCCGTCAAGGCGATGCCGTGGGGCGTGATCATGATGGTCAGCGGCGTCACGCTGCTCGTCTCGATGGTCGACAAGGCCGGCGGCATGGCGCTCTTCGCCGATTTCCTCGGGCGTCTCGCCACGCCTGGGACGGCGACCGCCGTGGCGGCGTTCTTCTCCGGGCTGATCTCGATCTACAGCAGCACGATTGCCGTGGTGCTGCCGTCGCTGCTGCCGACCGTGAACGAACTGATCAAGAACATTGGCGGCGGCGATGCACTCGCGATCGTGTCGTCGATGATCGTCGGCGGACACGTCGTGGATGTCTCGCCGCTGTCCACGCTCGGCGCGTTATGCCTGGCCGCCGCGCCTCCCGGCACCGATACCAAGAAGCTGTTCAATCAACTGCTGGCGTGGGGCGTGTCGATGACGTTCGTTGCGGCGGTGGTGTGCTGGGTGATCTTCAGATAACCACGAAGCACGCGAAGACAGCCAAAACCCACGCAAGAACACGAAGAAAAACCCATTGGATTCTTCGTGATCTTGCGGGGAGCTTTCCTGCTCTTCGTGCTCTTCGTGGTTAAGGCCAGCGTACAGCGCCTCTATTCAGTCAGGAACTGCATCGCCGCATCGACGCCGCCGCGCTTGAACGGCACGCCCGCAAGCGACAGTCCCATCTCGACGCCCGAGAGCATCCCCATCAGCATCAGCTCGTTGAAGTCGCCGAGGTGACCCATGCGGAACGCCCGGCCCTTGAGGCGCCCGAGGCCGGTGCCGAGCGACATGTTGAAGCGCTCGAGGATGAGTGCCGCGCAGCCGATCGGCATCGTGCCCGTCCGGAAGCAACACCGTCGTGACCGTATTGCTGTATTCCTCCGGACAGACGCGCACAGAACTCGAGCCCCCACGCAGCCACCGCACGGCGCGTGGCTTCGGCCAGCCGCGTGTGGCGCGCGAACACGTTCTGCAGCCCTTCCTCCGCCAGCATCCGCAGCGATTCGCGCAGTCCGTACAGCAGGTTCGTCGACGGCGTATAGGTGAAGAATCCCGATTCGTTCGCCGCCAGCATCGACTGCCAATCCCAGTACGCGCGGGGCATCTTCGCGGTCTTCGACGCCTCGAGCGCCTTCGCGCTGACGGCCTGCAGGGCCAGCCCCGGCGGCAGCATCAGCCCTTTCTGCGAGCCGGTCACGGTGACGTCGATGCGCCATTCATCGTGGCGGAGATCGATCGAGGCCAGCGACGAGACGGCATCGACCATCAACAGCGCCGGATGCTTCGCCCGGTCCATCGCCTCGCGCACCTGTCGAACGCGCGACGTGACGCCGGTCGACGTCTCGTTGTGGACGACGAGGACGGCCTTGATACGGTGACTCCTGTCCTCGGTCAGCTTCGCCTCGACGTGGCCGGGATCGACGCCGTGACGCCAATCGGTATCGACCAGATCGACGTCGAGGCCCATCCGCCGCGCAAGATCGGACCACAGGCGGCCGAACTCGCCCACCTCGAACGCCAGCACGCGATCGCCCGGCGACAGCGTGTTGACCAGCGCCGACTCCCAGGCTCCGGTGCCCGACGCCGGATAGATGACGACGGGTCCGGTTGTCTGAAAGACCGCGCGCGAGCCGTCGAGCACCTCGCGTCCGAGCTTCGCGAACTCGGGACCACGGTGATCGATGGTCGCCTGCGCCATCGCGCGCAGGACGCGATCGGGGACGTTGGTTGGACCGGGAATTTGAAGGAAATGGCGGCCAGGCATATACCCCGTAGGATAATTCCGTTTCGATGCACCCGATTCAGATCGAGAGCGGCGTGCCCGTGCCGCAAGCGGATGCGTCGCGGATCGAGACGATAGGAAACATTAGGGGACCCAGCGGTCGGAGGTTCCCTGAAGAGCGGGGAGCTCAGGGGTCCGCGACGGGCAAGAAGGAGCGTGAGAACCAGTCAAAGTCGGACGCGTCGCCGCGCAAAACCCGTGAATAACACGACCGCAGCGATGACAGCGGCGGCTGCGAATACACCGGGCATCAACCATGTACCGGGCGATGAGGCCCGACGGCGCTCCGCGGGGCGAGCGGATTCGTTCACGGGTGCACCGCGCGCAGAGGTCTCGATACTCGCTTCATCAGTGGACGCACCCTCTCCGCCGCCTGGCTGTGACGATCGCTGCATTCGCTGGGGGCGAGGGTTGTTCGCTGCCGGAAGTCGCGACGATCGAGGGTGACGACTGCGGCACCGCCGGAGCTCCCGTGCGCGCGGCCGCCTGTTTCGATCGCTCACCGCGCGCGTCAGCCGCACCAGCTGCAGCGGCGACACGCCGGGGCGCCGCGTTTGGAACGGTTTCGGTCACTGTGATCGTGTAGCGGTGTCGCGCGCAGCCATCGGCTGCAAGCACGGCACAGCTGAACATCACGAGCGGGAAGACGGCAACTCGCACACGTCGTCAGGAGCAATCGGCGTGCCCGCAAATCAGCGGATTTCGATCTTCAGCGCCTTGCGGAATCTGAACGGCTGGCCATCCAGCGTGGCAGGCTCATAGCTCCACGTCTCGGCCGCCTGCCGAAGCACCGCCGTATACGTCGGATGAATCCCGCCGTCGAGGCGGACGCCTTCGACAGAGCCGTCGATGGCGATATCGACCTGCAACGTGGCTGTTCCGGTGAAATCGATCTTCCGTACTGACGCTGGCTCCGGAATGCTCTCGCGGATTCGAGATGGGAGGGCACGACAGAGGGATCAGCACACGGTCGTAATAGGCCGGTGATGGCCGCCACAGCTGGAAACCGACGCCACGGCTGCTGTCTTTCTCCCGCGGTTGCTGATCAATTCGCGCGACGGACCCTCGCGCGTCAGCCGCAGACGAACCGCGCGATAATCCACGGTGTCATGTCCGAACTGCTGAGCGAGGTGACCATTCTGGTAGCGAAGGTCAGAACTCTCGTGCGAACGCCTCATCTGCCTCGCTCTCGCGGCCAAGCGCCAGCAATGACGCTGCCCGGTACGAACTGCAACGGCCACCTGGTCTCGCGTTGCCTAACGTCATATGATGTCGTCGAGCACGCGCGAGCGCATCCTCGTATGCGGCCACATAGTGGAGCTGCGCTGGGGTCCCACTGCAAGGACAATGTTTCGGCTGGCGCGTTTGACGCGGCTGACGCTTAAGGACAGCAGACGAAGAATGCACGCAATGCGAGCGCGCACGGAATCGGACAGGACCCATGTCGTGTTATTCCCCTCGGGGCAAACGGACGCACCAATCATACGATGCGGCCATCGAGTCCAAAGATACCTACCCAGCTGAGCTCCAGTGCCTCACGTCGGTTGGACCAGGAATCTGAAGGAGATGGCGGCCAGGCATATACACCGTAGGATAATTCCGTTTCGATGCACCCGATTCAGATCGAGAGCGGCGTGCCCGTGCCGCAGGCGGATGCGTCGCGGGTCGATGTCGCCGGTCTGGAACGGGCGCTTCGCGCGTCGATTGCCGGGCGAGGTGCGCTTCGATCGCGTCACGCCGCGCCCTCTATTCGACCGACGCCAGCGTCTACCAGATCGAGCCGCTGGGGGTCGTCGTCGCCCGCAACCGCGACGACATCGTCACCACCGTCCGCCTGTGCCACGAATATCCGCTGTCCGCTGACGCTGCGGGGCGGAGGCACGTCGCAGGCCGGCCAGGCCGTTGGCAGCGGCGTCGTGCTCGACACATCCAAGTACGTCAACCGGCTGTTGGAGGTTGACGTCGAGCGGCGCACCGCACGCGTCGAGCCGGGCATCGTGCTCGACGAGCTGAACGCCCAGCTCAAACCGCACAACCTGCGGTTTGCCCCCGACATCTCCACCGCCAGCCGCGCCACGCTCGGCGGGATGATGGCCAACAATTCCGCCGGCGCACGGTCGGTGTGGTACGGCATCACGCTGCACCACGTCCTCGAACAGCACGTCGTCTTTGCGGACGGAACGGTGGCGCACCTGCGGGATCTGTCCCAGTCCGAGCTGAGACGCGCTGTGCCAGGACGAATCGATCCATGGTCGCGGCTGCCGCGTCGTCCGGGATCTGGCTGCCGCGCACACGGCGGAAATCGATCGCCGGTATCCGAAGCTGCTGCGCCGCGTCGGCGGCTACAACCTGAACGAGTTCGCGCGGCTCGATCAGCCGTTCAACCTGTCGCGCCTCATGGTCGGCTCCGAAGGCACGCTGGGCGTCGTGCTCGAAGCCACGGTCAAGCTGGTGCCACTGCCGACGGCGAAGGCGGTCATGGCCATCGAGTTCGCCGGCCTGCTCGAGGCGCTGGAGGCGGCCCCGCTGATCCTCCGCCACCGGCCGTCGGCCGTCGAGGTGATGGACAAGTTCATCCTCGACTACACCAAGCAGAACGCCGAGCTGCAGCGCCGGCGGCAGGGATTCATCGCCGGCGATCCGGGAGCGCTCCTCTGCGTGGAGTTCTACGCCGACCGCGCCGAGGACTTGCCGCCCCGCCTGCAGGCGCTCGAAGACGACCTCAGATCGCACGGATACGGCTACCGATACTTCCACGCGCTGGACCTGGCCGCGCAGGCCAGCATCTGGAGCGTCCGCGAAGCCGGCCTCGGGCTGTCGATGGCGATGAAGGACGACAACAAGTCGCTCTCCTTCGTCGAAGACACCGCCGTCGCCCCCGAACGCCTGCGCGACTACATCGATCGATTCCTCCAGATCGTCCGCGCGCACGGCACGTCGGCCGGCGTCTATGCGCATGCGTCCGTCGGCTGCCTGCACGTGCGGCCGGTCGTCAACCTGAAGACCGAGGCCGGTGTCCAGACGTTCGAATCATTGGCGAACGCCGTCTCCGATCTCGTCCTCGAATTCGGCGGCGCGCTGTCTGGCGAGCACGGCGACGGCCTCGTGCGCAGCCCGTTCATGCGGAAGATGTTCGGGCCCGTGCTGTACGAGGCGTTCCGCGAGATCAAGCGGACGTTCGATCCGCACGGCATTCTCAACCCCGGCAAGATCGTCGACGCTCCCCCGCTCACCGCCAATCTCCGGTACGGCCCCGCGTATCGGTCGCGCGCACCGCAGACCTGGTTCGACTACTCGGCCTGGGGCGGCATCAGCGGGGCGGTCGAGATGTGCAGCGGCCTCGGCGCCTGCCGCAAGACGCTCGACGGGACGATGTGCCCGTCCTACATGGCGACGCGGGACGAAGCGCACTCCACACGGGGGCGCGCGAACACGCTGCGACTCGTCATGGCCGGACGGCTGGACGAATCGGGGCTCGGCGACGAGGGCGTCCGCGAGGTGCTGGACCTGTGCCTCGAGTGCCGTGCCTGCAAAGCCGAGTGTCCTGTCGGCGTGGACGTCGCCCGATTCAAGAGCGAGTTTCTCGCCGACTACTGGAAGCGACACGGCACGCCGCTGCGCGCGCGGGCGCTCGGCCACGTTCACGAGCTCTCCGTCTGGGCGAGCCGGATGCCTGGCGTCGCCAACGCGCTGATCGGCAGCGCGCCCGTTCGCGCGCTGAACGCGCGGCTGCTCGGCCTCCACCCCGATCGCGCCGCTTCCCCGCTGGGCGCGCCGCACGCTGCAGGCAGTGGTCCGCCTCCGCCCGGGCTGGCAGCGGGTCCGCCGGAGGACGCTCCATCGAAGGCGGACCTGCCGGAACGGCCTGGCTGTTCAACGACACCTTCACCAACTACTTCCATCCGGAGATCGGACTCGCGGCCCGTGACGTGCTGCAGGCGACTGGCCTATCCGTCGGCCTGGCGGCGAACGTCTGCTGCGGCCGGCCGCTGATTTCCCAGGGGTTGCTGAAAGAGGCGCGCGAGCTGGCCGCGCAGAACACGCGCTATTTCAGCGACTGCTTGGCACCCCTGAAGGGGCGCCCTACGACGGCGCGGACGCACGAAGCGCGGACGCACGTAGGGCACCCCTTTCAGGGGTGCCGCTCGTTTTCCTCGAACCCAGCTGCCTCTCGGCGATGCGCGAGGACGTGCCGGCGCTGCTGCGCGGAGAAGAACAACAGCAGGCCCTGCGCGTGGCCGAGCGGTGCGTGAGCTTCGAGGAGTTTCTAGGCCGATCCGATGGCCGACCTGAAGGTCGGCCTCTGCCAATCCAGAGCGGCCCGTCGCGCATCCTGCTCCACGGCCACTGCCATCAGAAGTCGATGGGCGGACTGCCAGCCGCGAAGGCGCTGCTGGAGCGGATACCTGGAACGCAGGTCACCGATCTCGATGCCGGCTGCTGCGGGATGGCGGGATCGTTCGGCTACGCGCGCGAGCACTTCGAGATCTCGCGCCAGATCGGCGAGCGCCGGCTGCTGCCGGCCGCGCGCGCTCTCAAGGAGGGCGACGTGCTGGTCGCGGCCGGAACGTCGTGCCGCCAGCAGGTGTCTGACTTCACCGGCGTCCGCGCGACTCCACCCGGCGGAATTGCTGCGTTCGCTGCTGGTCAGGCCGACCTGACCAGGTCCGCCGCCAAGGCTGACGGACGGCCAAGGACAGGTACGGCCTCTACGAGCCGGCTCGCAAGCCGCGGCAATAGCCGCAGCGCGTTATCGCGCTCGACCGCCTGAATCTCGCGTTCGCTGAAGCCCGACGCCCGCAACCCCTGCACGATCGGCGTGCCGTCGAAGAACGGCGCATCCGTCCCGAACACGATCTGTGGCATCGTCACCAGCGTCTTCATGGCCTGCATGTTGATCACGTTGGCGGCGCCCGCGGTGTCGTAGTAGAAACGCCGAACGTGATGCAGGCGCGAGTCGGGCTCTGCGGGTTTGCTCAACGCATCCGCGGTGGCCTGATTGCCGAGGAAGCGACCCGCGACCGCCATCAGCGTTCCACCCGCGTGAGAAAACACGTAGCCGACGTTGGGCGTGCGCGTCGCCGTTCCGCTGACGATCAGGCTGGCAATCGTCCGCGTCGTGTCGGTCGGGTACTCGAGCATCTGCGGGGCGATGCCCTGCACGAGATTGGGACAGCACGCCGCTTCCGTCGGGTGAACGTAGACGATGGCGCGGCGGCGATTGAGCTCCTCGAACACCGGCGCAAAGGCCTTGTCGCCCAGCCACTGATTGCCGTAGCTCGTGAGGAGACCCACGCCATCGACCTTCAACGTGTCGAAGGCGTATTCGATCTCACGAAGGCTGCCGTCGATGTCCGGCAGCGGCAACACCGCAAAGAGCCCGAAGCGGCCCTTGTGCGCGCCCACCAGGCTCGCCGTCCCATACTCGTTGAGCTCGCGCGCCAGCTTCCTGGCTTCCGCGACGTCGCCGAACCAGACTCCAGGCGCGGTGATGGACATCATCGCCGTCGCGACGCCGACCCGATCGAGGGCCGCCACCGCCGACGCGGGCGTAAATCCCTTCCAGCTCGCAAGGCCCGGAACCGGTGCCGCCGCATTCTTGGCGTTCAGCGTCGCAAAATAGGAAGGCGAGACAAAGTGCTGATGGATGTCGATGCGAGCAGGGGCGGCAGCCGGCGCCTGTGCGCGCATGCCGCCGCCGGCGAGCACGTAACCGCCCGCCCCAGCCACTTGTGTGATGAATCGGCGCCTGGTCGAATTCATAAGGACGGCAAGGTTAACCGACCAACCCGAGAACGAACCCCGTCCGTCGCCCCGCTATCTCGCGACGTTGAACCGCACGCCGACCATCGCACTGCGTGGCAGGCCCGGGTATCCCAGTGCACTGTCGTACTCGGTGTCGCCCACGTTGTTGACGCGCACGAACACAGTGGCGGTTGCGATCCACTTGGTAGTCCACGGCGAAACCAGAGACGGCGTAGCCTGGATTGACGTGTGAGGTCGGTGAAGAACGAGGGCGCGAGCTGCGTTCGCCACGGTGCGCATGAACAGGAAGCTGTTGTCGTGCCGATCGCCCACCCAGCGCGTATCGACGTTCGCGCTGAGCTTGCCCATCGTGTATCCGACGCGGACGGTGCCGGAGTGCTTCGGCCGACGCAGCAGCGGCTGCCCGGGCTGGAACTGCTGGCTCGTGCTGAGGTTGGTGACGACCTCGGTGTCGACGAGCGCGTAGGTCGCACCCGCGGTCAGCCCAGCGACTGGGCGCTGCAGGGCAAACTCGAGCTCCGACGCCGTTCGCCTTGCGACCCGTCGATGTTGATGATATCCGGGATGCCATCGCCCACCGAGCCGAACCGGAACGCGACCTGATCCTTGTAGTCGTTATCGAAATAGGTCACGCCGGTGCGGATGCGCTGGTCGGCGAACGTCGCCTCGACGCCGACGTCGGCGGTGCGCGCCCGCTCGACCTTCAGATCTCGGATTCGGATCCGCGAACGCGTCGCCGATATCGCTCCGAGAACGCCGGCGACTTGATGCCCTTGCCGATGTTGCCGAACACCTTGACCGACGACACGGCGCCGCTCTGCACCGGCAGCACGAAGCCGCCGGCAGACAACTTCGGACTGAAGAAGGTGTCGAGTGTCTCCTTGGCGTCGGCGCGCGCGCCAACCGTGACGAACCAGCGATCGAGGAAGTTCAACTGCTGCTGGACGAAGAACGCGTTGTTGTCACAGGCCAGCCTCGGGAGCACGGCCGGGTCCGTCTGCGCCGGTCGGATTTCGCGCTCCCAGTCCCAGCCGCCGGTCAGCCGCTGTCCATTGCCCCACATGAAATCGCCCTGATACCTGAACCCGGGGCGACGAAATTCGACCTTGCTTCCGAGAGGGTGAGCGAAGTCGAAATTCGTCGTCGAGGCGAGGAACTGATTCGGACCTGGCGTCGCGCCGGCGGCAGACAGCTGATTGAACTCGGCCTGCGTAATCAGGCGGACGAGCCGCATCCCGTTCGGAAACAGCGCGTTCGGGGTGCCTTCGATGATCGCGAACGTGCCGTACGACGGATCGATGACGGTGTCGGCGTTGAACGACTCGTACCGGAATCCGTTCACGGTCGCGCTGCCCGTATAGCGCGAGCCGGCCGTATGTGCCACGTCGACGTGCCACGAGAGGTCCTTCGTGTCGTAGGCAGTGCCGGTGTCGCGCGATCCGAACGTAATCGCGCCAGGCGCCTGTCCCCTCGGCCACGCGTGTAGCGAACACCGCCGCGCACGGTTGCGCGCGTTCCCAGCGTCGTCCCCGCCGTGGCATCGAATCCGTCCTGTTCGAACGTATCGTCCTCCGGCAGAATGTCGGCGAACGCACCGTCGTTCTGGCGGCGCGAGGCCCCGACCGAGTAGTCGACGCGGCCCAGTGCGCCGCCGAGCAGGCGCACGTCGCCGCGGAAGGTCTTGAACGTGCCGCCCTCGATTGAGCCGGCAACGCGAAGCGGTTCTGTCGCTCCGCCGCGTTTCGTGAACACCTGCACGACCGACCCCATCGCGTCCGAACCCCACAGCGCCGACTGCGCACCGCGCACGACCTCGACACGATCGATGTCGTTGGCGCTGATGCGGCCGAAGTCGAACGCGCCTCCGTTCTGGTTGACGCGGACGCCGTCGATCAGCACGAGGTTGTAGTCGGATTCGCCGCCGCGCGAGAACATCGACGTCGACCGCACCCTCTCGTCCGTTGCCTTCGACCGCAACGCCTGGGACAAACCGAATCACGTCAGCGAGCCCGCTCGCGCCCAGCGCCTGGATGTCTTCCGAGGTGGCGATGGTCACTGACTCAGTGACACGCGCCAGACTCTCTGGCGCGCGCGAGGCGGTCACCGCCAGGCGGTCGGACACGCGGCCGATCTGCAGGACGATGTCACGCGTCACGGCGACGCTCGAGCCAGACACGTCGATCGCCTGATCCGCAAACCCGTCGAGATGCGTGCGCACCTGAAACGGCACGCCTGCAGGCACCTGCGCCTGATACCGGCCGTTCTCGCCCGTCGTCGCAGTGGCGATGACCCGATCGGCCACGAGGACGTCGACCGTCGCGCCGGGGAGGACACCGGCTGAGGCGTCCTTGACGGTGCCGCTGACCGTCACGGCCTGCTGGGCGGCGAGGGAGACAGAGAGGCAGAAACCAAGAGCGATGCTGAGGGGGAGACGAAGCATGATGAGCAGTCTAGGTGAGCGCTGCGGAACATGGTCCTGAAGAGTTTCTGAAGTTTTTGTCAGACGTGCATATATATAGTGTCGCTGCACGACAAGTCTGACGAAAACTTCAGAAATGTTTCTCGGAGAGCCCCAGTGAATGGCGCTATAGACTGGCGCTTCATTTTCCCAAATGAACACATTCCTGACGCGGCCGCAGAATGTCTTTCTGCGGCAGGCGCTCTTCCAGGTTCACCTCTGGACCGGTGTCGCCATCGGGCTCTACATCTTTGTCGTCTGCGTGACAGGCGCGGCGCTGGTCTTCCGGATTCACCTGCAGCGCGCAACGTTCCCGCATCTCTTTACGGCTACGCCGGGGGAGCCGGCCGACGCCGCAACGCTCCTCGAGCGCGTGCAGGAGGCATTTCCGGGCGATCGCGTCTCCGGCATTGACGCGCCGACGAGCGTCCGACCCACGGCGCTCGCCTACGTCGTCCGCGGCGATCGGTTTCTGACGATCCTCGTTGATCCGACGACCGGCACAATCCTCGGCGAGCTGCCTGACCGTTCGATGGTCAGGACGATCCAGGATCTTCACTTCGATCTGCTGGCCGGGAGAACCGGCCGGATCGTCAATGGCGCCGGCGCTGGCCTGCTGCTCCTGATGTGCATGACCGGGCTGGTGATCTGGTGGCCCGGGGTCGCGACGTGGCGGCGCGGGTTCACTGTCGATCTCCGTCGGAACTGGAAGCGCGTGACGTGGGAACTCCACAGCGCCATCGGGATCTGGACCGTCACGCTGATCTCGATGTGGGCCGTCACTGGCGTCTACTTTGCGTTCCCGTCGCCGTTTCGCAGCGCCGTGAACGCCATCTCGCCACTGACGGTCGCCGTCGCACCGACGTCGAATCCGGCGGGCGCGGCCTCCGCAGCGCGCCCGACCTGGCGCGAGTTGATCGCCCGGGCACAGCAGCGCATGCCCGATCAGTACGTGCAGCGCGTGGTGACGCCGTCGAGCGACACGGGCGCGTTTCTGGTGATGTTCTCGCCCGCGCGGCCGGGGCCGGTCCAGGAGCAGCTGACGTCCGTCTACCTGGATCAATACACGGGCGACGTGTTGAACGAATCGCCGCGGGCGGCGCGGAGCGCCGGCGACATCGTCATGGACTGGGTCGCGCCTCTGCACGTCGGCAGCTTCGGCGGTACGGGCGTGCGCGTCGCCTGGCTGATCCTGGGCCTGGCGCCGCCGCTGCTGTTCGTCACCGGCTTCATCATGTGGTGGTCGCGCGTCGTTCGGCGGCGCCTCATTTCCACTTCAGGCGAACCGTCGTCGTGACGTTGATCGGCTGACCGGGAAACGCGTTGTTGCCGAAGTGACCCGGGCAGGAAGTAGTTGTCGTTGTTGAACAGGTTTTCGGCGTTCACCGTCCAGTCCCATCCGGGCGTGCGATACCCGACGGCACCAGAGAAGATCGTGTAGTCGTCCAGGCGCTCTGTATTCGAGTTGTTGCCGAACTGCGCGGCCAGGTAGCGGAGCCCGAAGCCGGCGTTGAGCCCGCCCCGGAAGTCCTTGCGCAGCCACAGATTGACGTTGTGCTTCGGCGCGAACCGCGGCGTCTTGCCGTCGAGGCTATTGCCCGGGTCCTCGAACTTCGGCACCGCCAGGCCGTAGTTGAAGACGAGGAAGGCATTGCCGCCGAGATCGGTGTTGACGTCCACGTCAAGGCCCTTGGAGATCTGCTCGCCGACCTGAGTGAAGCTGATGACGGACTGCTGGATCGTGACGTTGTTCCGGACCAGGTAGTAGAAGGCGGCTGTCGTATCGACCCGGCCGTTCCATCCCTGCCAGCGGTGGCCCACCTCATAGTTGCGCGCCGTGCTCGGCTCGAGCTGCGATCCGTCCGCGGGAACGGTATTGACCGGCGTGAACGAGCTGGACGTCGCGAAGTAGAACTGCTGGTCGTAGCGCGGCGCATAGCACGATGCCCGCGCGGTACGAGTGGGCGGTCTGCTCCCGGTGCTGCGGAGTGAACGGGAAGCCGCCCACCCGAGTGACGTCCCGCTTGTAGTCGTCCAGCCGGTAGCCGAGATTGACCTTGACCTGGGGCGTGAGGTCGATCTGATCCTGCACGTAGAACGCCTGCGTCCGATCGTTGACGAACGTCGTTCGCGCGACGGTCGTCGATGTCGAGCGGCCCCCTGCGTCTCGGCCATCGTGGTGATGTCCATCGGCGCAATCGTCAGACCACCAGTAGCCGCAGATGCAGTCGGGATCGTCGCCCGCCGTCACCTCGGTGCGGTACTTGTCGCGGTGGAACTCGTAGCCGAGCAGCAGGTTGTGCGTGCCGGCACCCCGAACGAGGCCGACAACCTCCGTCTGGTTCTGGACGGGCCGGCGGATGTGATGGAAGTCGAGCGGTTCGCGGTAGACGAGGTTCTCGTCCGGGCTCCCGTAGACGCCTTCGGTGACGAAATACTGGTCGCTGCGTCCGCTGGACGCTGAGGGAGTTGCGCAGTTCCCACCCGGACGCCAGCGTTCCGGTGAAGAGCGCCTGCGTCTGCGAGTCCTCGACCAGCACGCGGTCCTGCGGCAGGCCGGAAGTTGGCATCACGCCGGAAGTTCGGCAGGTTGATGATGTTGAGCGGCACGCCGCCGTCGCCGTCGAACCTATCGCGGACGAACACCTGGTGCAGCGTCAGCCGCGCCTTCGGGCTGATCAGCCACGTCAGCGACGGCGCGACGTTGAGGCGATCAGCGCCGGCGTCCCGCCAGCCGTCGCTGGACTCGAAGCTCAAGTCGGTGCGGTACAGCAGACGGTCGCTGCCGCCCACCGGCCCTGTCGTCCCCAGCGGCGACCTGGTGCGTGTTGAACCGGCCGCCGCGGTAGAACACGTCGCCTGAACGGACGGCCTGGGGCTTCTTGCGAATGATGTTGATGCTGCCGCCGAGCGCGCCGCGGCCGTAGAGGATGGAGCTCGGCCCCTTGAGCACTTCGATGGCCTCGACGTTGTTCGACTGCGTCGCATAGCGATTGCCGTTGCGGCGCATGCCGTCGATCATCACGGCGTTGAAGCCGTCTCGATCGGCGTCGAAGAAGCCGCGGATGGTGTACTGCTCGTAGGCGCCGTACCAGCGAATGGCCTGGACGCCGGACGCGTTTCGCAGCGCCTCGCCGATCGTGTTGGTGCCCTGCTGCAGAATCAGCTCCTGGGGGATGGTGCTGACCTGCGCCGGCACGTCGACGTCGGGGACGGGCAGCCGCGTGGCCGTCGCCTTGCCTGCGGTCGCGGTGACGCTCACCGACGGTGTTCACGCGCCCCACGGCCAGGACGACGTCCACGGCGGCGGTGTCGGGGCCAAGGGCGACGTTCCGCACGGCGGTCTCGAAGCCGCGCATGGAGACCGACAGCTCGAAACTGCCGGCAGAGAGCCCGGTGAACCGATACTTCCCGGACTCGTCGGTTGTCGCCGTGGCGACCTGCGCGCCTGCCGACGCCAGCGTGACGGTCGCGCCCGGAACGACCCCGGTCGCATCCCGGACCGTCCCCGACAGCGAGAGCTGCTGCGCAGCGCTTTCGGATGCGCACAAAAACAGGGCCGCCAGTAGCGGCAGGATCACCCTGGCACGGACAAGTGCCTTCATGCCTCGAACCTCCATCACACCTCCTCTAAGCTTCCATTGCGAGATCCTCGTTGGGGGAATTAAAACGGGCACGCACCATCGCCGCGACCTTCCGCATCAGGACGCGCCAGGCCAGAACCAGTGACGTCACGCACACCGCCGTACCGCCGAGCATCAGCGTGATGACGACGATGTCCCACAGCGGACGGTAGTTGTAGAGCCACGGGAAGTCGAGCGAGTGGAGCCCGTGATAGAGCCAGCGGCTGACCCAGTTGCGGGCGCTGTAGTTGCCGACGATGCGAGCGGTCTTCGGATCGATGTAGTACCGGGTGCGGATCGGGTCGTTCATCTCCGCATAGATGACGGGGAGCGGCGCTTCGCGCCGTCGATCGAGGTAGTAGGCGTCGTACTCGTGCATCACACGCAGGTCGGCGAGATTCTTCCCCGCCGTGTTTCGAACGACGCGCATGACCTCGTCGACGTCGAATGAGGCCTTCGGCGGACCGCGGACCGGGATGATGCGGGTCTCTCCGCTCCCGTTCGTGGCGAGATACACCGGCTGGCCCGTGAACGACGTGAACTCGAGCTCCTTGACGCCGAAGCTCACGAACCGAGGCGAGCGCCTCGCGAGCGTCCTTTTCCTCGAAGTTGGACACGCTCGCGCCGCCACGTCCCGCGAAGCGCAGCCCCCAGATTCGGTCCGCGTCCCGCGCCGCCCCGGCCCCCGCGCCCGGCCTGTGCACCCTCCGGCGCCGGAGGGGCGGGAACCGTCAGTTCGGTCAGCCGATCCGTGATCGGGAACGGCCCCATCGACAGGAGGCCGCTGAACGCCCACGTCATGGTGACGACGCCGAAGAAGAGCCCGATGATCGTGTGCCAGCGCTTCCAACCCCGATACGGAATGCTCGTCGGCGCGCCGGCATAGCGGTAGCGCTTCCGCGGCGAATACATCCAGATCGCGATGATCGACGCCGAGCAGCGCGGTGATCGTCCCGATGAGCGATGACCAGACGACGAACGAAAACCACTGCAGCCTGGTGCTTCCGCAGCGGTGTGAAATACAGCCAGTGCGGAATGGCCCCGAGGTACGCCCATACGCGAGACGAGGTCGTCGTGTACTGCACCACGTTGGCTGTGGAGCCATCGACATAGACCTGCTGGCCGTCCGGCCAGGAGTATTTGTAAAGCGGCCGCAGGTTGCGGAGGCCGCCGCCGACCGTCCATTGATCGACCTCTTCGACCGACTGCTTCGTCCGCCTCGCGCAGCGGTCGCCGGGCCCACGCCTCGGCCGCGCGATCGACCATCGCGTCGTCGACGGTTTCGACGCACCGAGCCGTCGTCTGCATAGACCATCGCGTCCGCCGCCACGGCCGCCGCCACCGAAGCGATACACCGGTCGGCCGTCGAAACTGGTCAGGCGGATCTGCGTGGGCGGCTGCTCGCGCCCGAGTGCGGCGGCCGCGGCTTCAGCGGAAACCTGAATCTGTTCGGGAGCGAGCGTCGGCAGCCGCTGCAGACGGTCGTCGGCGCTGACGTCTGGAAACCTCCAATACATCAGCACGATGCCGGAGGCGAACCAGAGCAGGAAGACGAGCGACAGCGCCACGCCCACCCAGCGGTGGACGAAGATCAGCGAGCGCTTCAGCAGCACGGCGGGACGAGTCACACGTCCGAGGAGTCTAGGCGAGACGTCCTCGAATGAAACTGAAGATTCCCTGAACTCTCGTTCAGGATTTCGAAAGGCGGATGCGGAACGTGGTGCCGGCTGCGTCGGATCGCTCGAGCAACAGCTGACCACCGTTGGCTTCCACGGCACTCCTGGCGATCGACAGGCCAAGGCCGGTTCCCGCCGCCGACGCCTCATCGCCGCGGTAGAACCGATCGAAGATCCGCTCTCTCGCCTCGGCAGGAATGCCGGGACCGGTGTCCGAGACGTCAATCAGAGCGCGTCCCGTCGCTGCCGGAGACGCGAATCGACACCTCTCCACCCGCCGGCGTGAACTTGATGGCGTTGTCGACAAGGTTGATCAGCGCCTGGCGCAGAACCACTCGATCCGCCAACGCCGTCTGGGCTCCCGCCGCGTTGACCGACAGCGACTGTTCCTTCTCTTCGGCGAGCACACCGAGGTGCCCGACCACGTCCTCAGCGAGCTCAACGAGGTTCACGGAGTCCGGGGCGAGCGTCGGCTGATGCATCTCGGCGCGCGACAGCGTGAGCAGCCGGTCGACGAGGACGGCCAGGCGATCCGTTTCCTCCAGCATGCTGCCGATGATCGCGCGGTAGCCCGCTTCGTCGCGGTGCCCGGCGCGCAGGCCGACTTCGCCAACGCTACGAATCGCCGTCAGCGGCGTGCGCAGTTGATGCGAGACATCGGCGGTGAACCGTCGCATCTGCTCGAACGACTGCTCCAGCCGCCCCAGCGTCTGGTTGTACACGGCCGCCAGCCGGCCCATTTCGTCTTCCGGATTGTCCACCGGCAGCCGATCGTTCAGTCGTTCGGCCGTGATCGTCCGCGCGTGGTGCGTCATGCGCTCGATGGGCGCCAGGGCGCGGCGGGCCAGCGCGTAGCCGCCAATGCCTGCCGCCAGCACGGCGAGAGGAAGGCCGAGCACGAGCAGCACCGCCAGGTTGCGCATTTGCGCCCGCATCGGCGCTTCGGACCGTCCGATCTGAATCACGACTCGAACATCCGCAACGGCGCCGCGCTCGGTTCGGAAATCGCCGCGCGCGGTGAGAATGCGCATCCGATCTCCATCCGGAGTCTCGAGCGTCGTCATCCCCTCACCGACGATCGCCCTGGCTTGAGGAAGGGGGCGACGGCGTGCCTCGGCATTCTGGTAGACGATCACCGAGCGATCGCCGCGCCAGACCTGCACCCACAGAATGGGCATGTCTGTGCCAAGCTGCTCCGGCTCGTTCAAATTGAACATGCCGTCGCCTTCCTGGTACAGGCTGGCGTAGACCCACGTAAAGTCCGTGCGGATTTGCTTATTGAGCGTTTCGGAGGCGTTGCGACTGACGAACGGCGTAGACCGCGGCGACGTAGATGCCGAGCACGACGACCATCGCGCCGACGTACCACAGCGTCAGCCGAACGCGGACGCTGTGCGATCGCCACCATCGCCGCGCGCCGGCGGGCGACGCGGTGGCCGCGGTCACGGCTCGCCTTCGCGCAGGACGAAGCCGACACCGCGGACCGTGTGAATCAGCTTGACGGCGTAGTCGGCGTCAACCTTCCGGCGCAACCGTGCGATGTGCACGTCGATCACGTTGTCGAGCGGCGTGGTCCTGGCGGTCTCCTTCCAGACGTCGCGCGCCAGCGTCTCGCGCGGGACCACCTGGCCCTGGTGCCGCAGCAGGTATTCGAGCAGTTCGAACTCACGAACGGTCAGATCCAGCGGGGTTCCGCCGCGCGTGACCTTGCGCGTGATCAGATCGACCTCGAGGTCGCCGGCGAACAGGCGCGGAGCCTCGGCGGCCCGTCCGCGGCGGACCAGCGCGCGGACGCGAGCGATGAGTTCGGCGAACGCGAACGGCTTGACGAGGTAGTCGTCCGCGCCGCTGTCGAGGCCGGTGACGCGGTCCTGCAGCGAGTCGCGGGCGGTCAGCACGAGCACCGGCGTCTTCAGGCCGCGCGCGCGAAGCGCTTTCAGGATCTCGAGGCCGTCCCGCCCCGGCAGGCCCAGATCGAGCAACACCGCGTCGAACGTTTCGGTATTCACCCGAAAGAACGCGGCTTCGCCGGTACGTTCGACGACGACCTGGTACTTTTCAGCCTCGAGCCCCTCACGCAGGGCGTCCGCCACTTTCTGTTCGTCTTCGACGACCAGGATCCTCATCTATTGAGAAGCATATAATCGCTCCTTATGCTCGATTACGGTGCGCTCGAACAAACCCTGACCGATGCTCTCCAGCTGACCCGCCGGCCCGTGGCGGTCGCGTTTTGCGACCAACCGCCTGACGGCGTGGACCGCCTCAAGGGGGCTCAGCCGTCGGGATGCACGTTCTGGTCGATCGCGTCGGAAGGCCGGGTGTTCTACACAGCGCCCGAAGATCACTACAACTGCCCGATCGGCAGCTATACGCACCACATTCCGCTGCCCAAGGATCGTGAGCACGAGCTGACGGACACTCTGTCACTGATGTCCGACCTCGGGTATATCCGGATGGCCGAAGTGCCGCTGATTCCGCGACTGGAGAAGACGCCCGCCGCCACGGTGTATTCGCCGCTGGCCAACACGCCGACCGCGCCTGATGCCGTGATCGTCACCGGCACTCCGGGCGGCCTGATGCTGCTGCACGAGGCCGCGGCGCGAATGGGGATCTCGTCGACGTCGCTGCTCGGACGGCCGACGTGCATGGCCATCCCTGCGGCGCTCGCCAGCGGGCTCGCGTCGAGCCTCGGGTGCGTCGGCAACCGGATCTACACCGGCCTGGACGACGAGGAGTTCTACAGCGTGATCCGCGCGGACAGACTCGCCGCGACTCGCCGATGAGATCGCGACAATCACGGCCGCGAACGTGATGCTCACGCAGTATCACCGGGATCGCCAGACGGCGATTACGGCGTAACGCCGATGTAATGCGGAGTCAGGAACCACGAAGAACACGAAGGATCGAAGAGCACAAAGAACAATAAATCGTCTTTCTTCGTGATCTTCGATTCTTCGTGCTCTTCGTGGTTAACGCCGTTACTTCTGTCCGGCCGCTCTGGCTTCTTCGGCGCGCGCGGCGCTGAGAATGTTGCGCATCGCGTAGTTGCCTTCGTGGCAGGCGTACTCGAAGAGCGGCTGCTCGGGATCGGCGGTCAGGCGCATCGCGAAGGTCCACGGCCGCACCCAGGTTTCTGGGTCGTCGACCGTCATCGACCATTCGATGATTCCGGGAGCAGTCGGCACAAACCGCTCGATCAGCTTCTGGTTGGCTGAACCGTTACGGTACGGCGTCCGCAAGTTCGTCGTCTCGACCACCAGCGTGTTGCCTTCCCAGCGGCCGCGGGCGTCGCCCATGTGCGAGCGCTGGCCGCTGCGCGGGCTGTTGTCGAGGCGGATGACGCGCGTCTCGTGCACCATCTCGTACCGGATCGCCACCATTCCCGGCGCCTGCGTGATGTCGTAGGCGTTGCCATAAATCGCCGGCATCATCGAGCCGGGGAAGCCACGCGAGATGCAGCGATCGTACAAACTGCGATCGAGCCAGGAATCGGCGCGACCGCCCTCACCAAAGCCTCCGCGTCCGCCGGCGGCAGCACCGCCTGCGCGTCCACCGGCACCTGCGGCGCCGGCAGCCGCAGCACCAGCTCGCCCGGCCGCAGGAGGAGTCGCGGCCGCACCGCGCCCGCCGGCCCGCGCGCCGATACGCTGCTGCGCCGCCGCGGTCTGCGCCGGAAGAAGTCCGTCCGGCGGATCCACCACCATCCAGGCGCGGCTGTTCTTACGTTGTAGTGCTCGTACCAGTGAACGGGTCCGGCGCCGGTGTCGCGGCCGCCGATGCCCGCCGCGCTGGCGAGTGCGCGCTCGTTGCGCTCGCGGGCCAGTTCGGCAAGCTCCGAATCATCGATCTCGCCGACCTGACGATTGGCAAGGTTGCCGGGCTTCTCGAACGGGATGCCGTTCTCGTTGACGTTGGAATAGCCGCCCTGGAGGTCGGGATCGCCCCACGGCGTCTTCGCGGGCACGTAGGTCGAGGTCTTAATCCAGCCGGAGACCAGTTTCGTCGCCGCCGGCTTCCTCGCCTGCTGCGCCTGCGGATTTGCCATCGCGATCGCGATGACGCCGCTCACCACAACACCCGCGCCGATCAGTTGCTTCATCGGAGTATCTCCTCAGAAGATGAGCAGATTCTACTCCCGCCGAGCGAGGCGCACATCTACGGCAGCGCAAACGCCACGAGACGGGCGGCGGTGCGCGTCGCTTGTTCTCCGTGCACCGAAAACACGATGTACTGCTTGCCCCGATGCATATACGTCATCGGCAGCCCGGTCTGTGACTGCGGAATATCCGCTTCCCATACGGTCGCGCCGGTCTTCTTGTCATAGGCGCGGAACTTCGGCTGGCCTTCGTACCCTTCGCCGGCAAACAGCAGCGTCTTCGTGACCAGAATGCCCGCACGCGACGGGCTCCCGGTCTTCGGAATCGTGACGCCCTTCAGCAGCGGGTGATTCTTCACAGCGGGCGGCGTGTCGCCGTTGGGAATCTGCCACGCGGTCTCGCCTCGATTCAGGTCGATCGCGGTGATGCGTCCCCATGGCGGTTTCACGATCGGCAGCCCCTGCACGTTCGGCGCAACACTGCCGGTGCCGATGATCTCGATATCCGTCTCACCGGGTGTCGGCCGCGTGAGGCCGTAGAGCGCGGTGTCGGTTCGAGTCGCTGACGCGACGTAGAGATAGCCGGTCTCTGGATCGAACCCGCCGCCTTCCCAGTTCGCGCCACCCGACCCAGGGAAGGTCAACGTGCCCTTCGTTCCTTTCTGTGGATCGACGAGCGACGGCGGCGTGAACAACGGGCCAAGCCGATAGCCCTCGATCGCTTTCAGCGCCATCTCCTTCAGTTGCGGCGTGAAATCAATCACGTCGTCTCGCGTGAAGCCCTGTCGATCGAATGCCGCAGGCCGCGTTGGAAACGGCTGCGTGGGCGACGTCTTCTCGCCCGGAGCGTCGCTCTGCGGAACCGGCCGCTCCTCAATCGGCCACACCGGCCGGCCGTTGGTGCGATCGAACACATACGCGAACGCGGTCTTCGTCAGCTGCACGACGGCTTTGATGCGGCGGCCGTCGACCGTGATGTCGGCCAGGATCGGGGCCGTTGGCGGGTCGTAGTCCCAGATGTCGTGGTGAATGAGCTGGTAGTGCCAGATCCGCTTGCCGGTCTTCACGTCAAGGCAGACGAGCGAGGACGAGAACAGATTGTTGCCTGGCCGCTGGCCTCCGTATTGGTCGCCGGTCGCCGCTTCAACCGGGATGTACGACGTAGCCGAGCTCCTCGTCCACCGTGAACGGCGTCCATGCCCCGGTATTGCCTGAAAACTCGTTGGAGTTGTTCAGCCACGTGTCGGCACCGAACTCCCCGCGGCGCGGAATGGTGTGGAACGACCACAGCTTCCTGCCGGTCCGCACGTCAAACGCCATGATGTCGCCCTTGGGAAACTTCATGGACTTCGGGACGCGGCCGTTTTCGAGCGACGTCGGGACGATCGCGATGTTGCCGACGATGAGCGGCGGCGAGGTGTTCATCAGGTGGCCGATCGCCGGATTGAAGTTCGCGTCCTTCTCGAGCACCCTCGTCATATCGACGAGGCCGTTTTCTCCGAAGTCCGGATCAGGCTGACCGTTCTTGGCGTCCAGCGATACCAACTGATAGCCGGGGGTCACGACGAGGATTCTGGCCTGACGCCCGTCGGTCCAGTAGGCCACGCCGCGGCTGTTTCGCCGCACGCCCTCGGCACGTGCGCCCTCGTCGTGTCGCCACACCCACAGCGTCTCGCCGCTGCCGGCATCGGCGGCCACCACGGAACGGCGATCGCCGGCCGTGAAATACAGCACACCGCCCACCATCAGCGGCGTCGTTTCGCTCTTGAATTCAGGCCCGCTGCCGAAGTTGTCGCCGCGCCAGGTCCAGGCGATTCTCAGGTTGCTGACGTTCTGCGCCGTGATCTGGTCGAGCGGCGAGTACCGCGTGCTTCCGGCGTCACCGCCGATTCGGCGCCATTCGCCGGTGGCAGCGCCCTGCTGTGCGGCGATGGTCACGGCCAGCAAGCACGACACGGCGACGAGCGACGACGCGGCCAGCGTGCGCTTCATGGCTGCATTCCATTACTAGTCTCTCGGCGCCGGCTTGCTCAAGTACTCCTTGGACTGGGCCTCGCTCTTCAGCGGGGTCACTTTGTCCGGATCGATCCGGACCATCAGGTAGTCGATGTGGTCGTCGATCTTCGTGAACCAGTGGCCCGTGCCCGCCGGGATTACCACCACATCTCCTGCCTTGAGGTTGTAGGCGACACCATTCCTGATGTCCGACCCGTTGTTCCCCGGTCCGTTGAACTCGCGCACGGTCCGCTGCGTGGCCGGACGACGCTGGCGATCGACGATGTCGGCGCCGAGCATGAGCGTCGCCGTGCCGTCGATGACGTGATAGACCTCGCTGACCTGATCGTGCTCAGCCACTGAATTCGGCGCCGGCTTGTCGAGCTTGCCGCGATGCACCATGCCGATGCCGATGTGCGCCTTGCCGATTTCGACGTCGCGCACCTGCTGATCGGTCAGCTTTTCGACGACCGCCTTTTGCGTATAGGCCTGCAGCTCCGACACCGGGATGTAGTACCCGGGACACATGGTGCAGGTCGGCTGCGGATCGGTCGGATTGATCTTTCCCTGCGCGATCACGACAACGGCGGCGCACGAAACCACGAGCACCGAGCGCCAGCAGTAACTTCCGCATGTCTGTCTCCTTCGCCTTCTGAGGCCTTCTTGGGCTTAGCCCTTCTGGGCCTTAGGCCTTAGCCCTTATTTCTTCCAGTCGTCCCACGTGCGCAGGATCTGCCCGGCGATCCTTGTCTTGTCCGCGCCCGGTATCGGCTCGAACTTCTGGACCCGGCCCGCGAAGCAGTCGGCGAGATAGAGATTGCCGAGCTGATCGGTGGTCATGCCGTGTGAGCACCCGAGCCGTCCCGACTGCCCACCGGGCGCGCCCCAGCTATACAGGAAGTTGCCCTTCTGATCGAACTTGAGGATCCGGCTCGTGCGGGCTTCGCCGACCCAGACGAAACCGTCCTGGTCGATGAAGTGGTTGACGGCCAGCGTTTCCTGGCTGGCCGGCCAGTGCGGCGAGCGGATCGGCCACATGTCGAGGAACGTGCCGTTCTCGTCGAAGACCTGCATGCGCTCGTGGCGCGTGCCGCGATCGATGACGAACACCTTTCGATCGGCGCTGATCGCGACGCTGTGCACCGTGTTGAATTCGTTCGGGCCCGGGTTCATCGGGTCTTTCGGCGGCCCGCCCCAATCCTTGATGAATGCGTCGTCCGGCCCGTACTTGGCGACACGGGTCCCGCCATAGCCATCGCTGATGAAATAGGTGCCGTCCGGCAGCCACGCGATGTCGGTTGGACGGTCGAACGTATTCGGTCCGCGGCCGCGGACGCCAAGCTGTCCCTTGCTGTGAACCAGCTTGCCGTCATAGGTGAAGCGGTAAATCATGTGCAGCTGGTCGTCGATGATCCAGACGTGCTTCTCCTTGTCGTAGGGGCTGATCTTGATCTGGTGCGGCCCGCGGCCGCACGGCAGCTGCGAGAACAGCTTGTCGAGATGCGGCCACTCCTGGACGAAATTCCCCTGGCCGTCGACGACGAAGATCGAGTGCTCGAAGCGGCGCTCCCACCCGCGCTTCGCTTCTGGCTCGCAGGTCGCTGTCAGACCATCTGAGTTGCCCGTGGAATTGCCGCGCGTCGGGGTGAGCGCGGCGTACGGCGTCCACGGCTTGGCGTCCTTGGGGAGCGGCAGCTCACCGCGCATCGCGATCCAGATGCGGTCCGGGCTCTCGGCGTAGACGCCGCCGAAGGATCCCCACGTCCAGCCGTCGTGCGAGTGACGCGTATCGGGCAGCGGCTTCGGCCAGCCCTCAACGACGCGGTAGGGTCCGGTCGGCCAGTCCTGATAGCTCCAACGCTCGCGTCGTCGTCGAAGCCGGCGCTTCCGCAGTCTGCGATGGTTGGCGATTACAGGCGGCGAGGCTGGCGGTCATCAGGAGCGCCAAGCCTAGATAGCAGAGTCGCATGTGCATCGGCTCAGAACCCTCCACAGGCGCATGGAAGCGCAGTGTGGCGCGGATTATACCGACCCGAGCCGTCTCGAGTCGAATGGGCAATTCGTATCGCTGCTCACCTCGATCGGTCGGCCCAGCCAGCTGCCAACCCGCCGCTTCGTAGAACCGCTGCGCTCGTGTTCCAGACTCTGTGGTCAGCCAGAGGCGATCAGACCAGCGGCCCAGAGCCAATCGACCAGCGTGTCGTGGAGTTGCCGACCATAGCCGCGGCCCTCGTACTCGCGGGTGGACGAAGAGCGCCCAGATGTTGCCGGTAATGACATTGCCGATCGCGAACGCGACGACCTCGCCATCTTTCTCAACGACCCAGCCGCGGCCTGTCTCCTCGATGGCGGTCCGAACGTCCTCATCTGTGATGCCGGTGGAGACGAGGCGATTCTCTTTCACCGACGCGCGAACCCGCTGGATCGCCGGGATGTCAGATGCTCGCGCGGATCGCAGCATACGAGAGGGAGATACGCAGAAACCGCAACTGTGACCAGCCTCGGGAGTTGTGGAAACCGCAACTTTCGTCGGCGCGCAATGAGAAAGTCGCGTCTTTCGGGTGGCACGCGAGTCGCACGCTCACGGAGCCTCAGTGGCGAGGCCACGCAGCAACGCCATGAAGATCCGCGACGTGATTCGACTCCTCGTCAACGACGGATGGGTGCTTGTGACACAGACCGGCAGTCATCGCCAGTTCAAGCACCCGACCAAGTCCGGTCGCGTGACCGTTGCCTGTCACGAAGGGGCGGAGCTGAAACCCAAGACCCTCAATAGCGTGCGCAAGCAGGCGGGCCTAAAATGAGAGCGATGCGGTATGCGGTCGTCATCGAGCGTGACTCGGCAGGTGTGAGCGTGTACGTCCCCGACTTGCCGGGCTGCGTCGCAGCGGCCAAGACCATGGAAGAAGTCCGCGCTCTGATCCAGGGCGCCATTCGCCTGCATGTTTCCGGTCTCCGGGAAGATGGCCACTCGGTGCCGGAGCCCCGGTCCCGAGTCGAGTACGTCGACGCGTAAAACGACGGTCTGTGCCCTCATGCCGAGCTCGTATTGCCGGAACGTGAATCGGCCGTCGAGGACGAGCGACGCGGACCTGCACGGTGGCCGGCTCGCGCGGCATCGGGAGCAGAGGAGCTTTCATCAGGCTGACCCATTGCACCGAGATTATCGACGCAGCAATTCGTATCGCAGTTCGCCTCGATCGGTCGTTCCAGTCAGCCGCCAACCCGCCGCTTCGTAGAAGCGCTGCGCTCGTGTTCCAGGCTCTGTCGTGAGCCAGAGGCGCTCGAGGCCAGCGCCCCAGAGCCACGTGACCATCGTGTCGTGGAGCTGCCGGCCGTAGCCGCGGCCCTCGTCCTCCGGGCGCACGAATAACGCCCAGATGTTACCGGTGATGGCATTGCCGATCGCGAACGCGACGACCTCGCCATCCTTCTCGACGACCCAGCCGCGGCCCGTGTCCTCGATGGCGGTCCGAACGTCCTCATCTGTGATGACGGTGGAGACGAGGCGATTCTCTTTCACCGACGCGCGAACCCGCTGGATCGCGGGGATGTCAGATGCTCGCGCGGATCGCAGCATAGAGAGGGAAGAGTACGCAGAAACCACAAGTCCGACGAAGTCCCAGAGTCGTGCTACGCAGCTACGGTGGCCAAGGAAGGTTCTTCCTTCCGCCTGAAGGCGGAAGCCACGAGGTCGGGGCAGGCGCGGCAGCAGGTGTCTCGCGCAGCCGGCCGACTCGGTCGCCGGGGACAGGTGCGACGAACCGCACACTGGGATCATTGCTGGCGTCGCAGCAACGCATCACCCTCTCACAATCTCCCGCTCGCCGACCATGCCAGTCGAACCACTGCGGGCGTGCCGAGCGGCTGGCGGAGCGAGATACCTGCTGTCGCGGCTGGCCCGAAAAAGAGTGAGGCTCGTCATGCCTCGTACTGCCGGAACGTGAGGTTGAATCGGCCGTCGAGGGCGAGCTACGCGGGGGCCGTGCCGGCAAGGATGCGCGCCACACCGTGATAGCGGAGGCGCGACGGGCCGCCGAACACGAACACATCGCCGGTCTCGAGCAGGATTGACTCGACGGGATCGCGGCGACGCAGGCCACCGAAGAGGAACCGCGCCGTGTCGCCGAGCGAGACGGACACCACGGGCAGACCGGCGTCGAGCGAGGCCGCACCCTCGTCCTTGTCCTGATGCAGCCCCATGCGTCCGTCTGTCCCGTAGAAGTTGATCAGGCAGACGTCCGGCCGGAATGCGAACCCTGCGGCGCCGGCCGCCGCCGAGGCCATGTCAACCCACCCGGCGGGGATAGGGCCCACTGGCAAGCCGTCGTGATCGTCGCGTGTCGACTGATAGGTGTAGGTGAGCGGGTTCCAGTGGCGACCGAGGCACATCATGCGGACGCGCATCCTGCCCCCGCCGCGCACGGTCGGCACATAGCCGCCACCAGGGCCATCCATCAGTGCGCGGCACTCGGCAACGAGACGCGACTGATCGTCGAGCGACAGCCAGTTTCTCAGCCAGGTCGCGCCCGGCGCGACCTGCACGGTGACCGGCTCGCGCGGCGAAAACGGGAGCCGTGGGGCGACGGGATCCATTGCTGCACTCCTCCGGAACTCAGTCGCCCCGGCGTTCGTCGAACTGAGCCATGAAGAGGCTTTCCTGCGGATTCGTCACGGCGGGGCCGATCCGGCTCTCGCACCGCTCGCCTGGGCACAATCACCTGATGAGATTGTCGAGAAGCACCTTGCGGCGATCGGCGCGCGTACAGCGCACGGCAAGGTCACGTCGCGAACGTTGAGCGGGAAAATCACCCTGCACGATCCCGGTCGGCGACCTCTCCGGGTCCGCCGAGGTCCTGAACCAGGTGCCCAACAAGTGTACGCGAACGCTCATCACGCTCGACTTGAGCGCCTTCGGCGCAGGCCAGCTGACCTCACGACGAGCGATTCGACGGCTCGACCGGTTACCTGATCAACTCGCTCGAGGGCAACCGGGACATCAGCGGCAACCACGCTCCACAACCTGCGCAACGAAACGCTGCGGACGCCACGAGTCGAGGACAAGGCCTGGCGGCAGGTGTCGCGCGGGACTCGCCGCGCAGGGAGAAGGTCGGCGAGCGCGACGCCTTCGTGCTGATTCTCACACCCAGCTCGGTCCGCCCTCGCGCCGCTATAACGACGCCGAGTCGTATCTCGAAATCCGTCGGTGATCACGACAGCGCGCCGGAGGCCGGCGATTTCGAGGTGACGCTGGCATCCTCGATATGGCGAAGTTGACGGCGTCAGGCTGCCGTACCATCAGCGGATCCTCCGTCCAGAATTTACGATGGTGTCGAGAAGGTCACGACAACCAGCCACTCGACGCGTCGCGCTGCTCCAGGCCCGTCGAAGCGTAAATACCTGCGACGGGTGCGTACATCGGCCGCCGGTCGCGGAGCGCCATCCACCCGCGGGCGACGCGGTAGATGAACCAGAGGGTGAGGATACCGAGCGGCAGCCAGACGATCAGCAGCCCGACGCACACCGTAAGCAGGACAAACAACCCGCAGAGCGCGGCCCAAATCACACCGAACCAGAACGTCCGGATCTGCCAGCGGAAGTGCGACTCGAGCCAGGTGCCGCTCGCCTCGCCGCGCTTGATGTAGTTCATGATGACCGCGATGATCGACGGCCATCCGATGAGAAACGAGATGACGATCGCCAGCGCCGACGATCCCGATCACCAGGCTCAGCGCGTGCAGCACGTAGATGATCTGCGTCCAGTCGTAGAGCGACTGGGGCGTATTGCCGGGTGGCTGCGCTGGCGAATTCATCGCGTCACAGGATTATGACGGAGGCGGCGCCGGCGATGTTCGCGCTACGACTGCTTGCCGCGGCGGAGATCATCGCCCAGCACAATCGCCTCGGAAATCTCCTTCTTCGACTTCCGCCGCTGCCGGCTCTGGCGCTGGATGGTGAGGTAGGCCTCTTCCTCGGTCACGCCGAGGTCGCGCTGCAGGATGCCCTTCGCGCGCTCGACGATCTTCCGCGTCTCGAGGCGCTCGGACAGCTGTGAATTCTCGACCTCGAGGCGCGCCATCTCGATCTCGGCGCCGACGAGGAACCCGATCGTCGAGATGAGCTGGATGTCCTCCCGGCTGTAGTCGTGCGGCTGCCGATGCTGCAGGTTGATGACGCCGACGAGCTTGCCGCGCGACAGCACCGGCACCGACAGAAACGCCTCGTAGCGATCTTCCGGCAGCTCGTTGAACGTCTGGAACCTGGGGTCCTTGAAGGCGTCGCGCCCGACGGCCACCGGCTGGCGATGCTCCGCGACCCACCCGGTAATCCCCTGGCCGAGGCGCAACTTCAGGCGATCGACGACGTCCGGATGCGGCGTCTTCGATGCGCGCAGCACGAGGTCGTCCGCCTCGAGCACGTACAGAAAGCACGAATCACACGGCACGATGCTGGAGACGAAATCGACCACGCGGCCAAGCACGGCATGCAGCGGATCGGCGGCCGCAAAGCGGCTCCCGATCTCATGCAGCACGCCGATGTCGGTCGTGTCCTTGGCGTCGAAGTCGATGTCGTCGTGTTCGCCTGTCATCACCGTTCGAACCCTGACAGCCTGTGTTCCCATGAATACCCCGTCCTATGCCGCACGTTCCGTTACGTCGAAATACAGCAGCGCCGCAATCAATGTCGGCAGGTGTCCTGCGCGCGTAAACCCATGATGCTCATGCTGCTGCACCCGCGTCGCATGCACCGGCTTGCCCTACGGCGACTGGCAATTCGATTGAGACGACTCCATCGTCAACACGCGTCGGGTACGTCGCTACGCAGTGATCCTTTCCGTGGGACGGACGCTCGACCTGTCCGTTGGCAAGGTTGACCTTCCACGCGTGCAGCGGACAGACAACGGAGGTGCCTGTGACGATGCCGTCGCAGAGCGGTCCGCCCTTGTGCGGACACTGGTTGTCTGTCGCCAGGAATCGATCGCCTGCCCCGAGCTCGGTCGAGGGGCCAAGGTTGAACAGCGCAATCTCGCGGTCGCCGACCAGCACGGCGCGCCCCTCGCGCGGGGGAATGTTCCCGGTCGGCGTGATGCGAATCCATCGAGTGTTCATGTCGGTCATCTCGATCGGAACGAGTGGAATGAACTGCGTCGCCGTCTTCGGCTCGATCCCTTCCTGCCAGGCGTCGCGGGAGCGCGCTTTCGATTTCAGCAGTCGATCGAGCAGCGCCTCGCGCACGGCGTCCGGCGCGTAGACGGTCTCCTTGCGAACCTTCTCAATCCCCAGGCGCTCGACGAAGTCGTAGGTGCGCTCGAGGTAGTTCGCGTGCTCGCGGTAGTACTGGAAGAACAGCTCCGAGGCCTCGAGCGCCTGCGCGGTCGTCTCAACCGTCGTCAACAGATCGGCCTTGCGCACCGACTTCCCGGCCGCACCGCCGACAACGACCTGCCAGCCGCCCTCGACGCCAATGAGGCCGATGTCCTTGACGGTCGCTTCCGCGCAGTTCCGCGGGCAGCCGACGGCGCCCATCTTCACTTTGTGAGGCGTGAAGAGGTTTTCGAAGCGGCGCTCCATCTCGATACCGGCGGACGTCGAATCCTGCGTCCCGAACCGGCAGAAGTCCGTGCCGACGCACGTCTTCACCATGCGCACGCCCTTGGTGTACGCCTGGCCGGACGGCATGCCGAGATCCGCCCACACCTTCGGCAGGTCGGCCTTCTTGATTCCGAGCAGATCGATGCGCTGGCTGCCGGTGATCTTCACCATCGGCACCTTGTACTTGTCGGCCACGTCGGCGATGCGTCGGAGTTGATCCGCCGACGTCACGCCGCCGTGGATGCGCGGGATGACCGAGAAGGTGCCGTCCTTCTGGATGTTGGCGTGGACGCGATCGTTGATGTAGCGCGCCGAGCGATCCTCGTCGTGGTCGCCGCACCAGAGCATGTCGAGCATGTAGCTCAGCGCCGGCTTGCAGACCTCGCAGCCGATGCCGTTGCCGTAGATCTCGAGCACCTCCTGCACCGACTTCAGCTGCTGACTGCGCAGGATGTCGCGCAGCTTGTCTTCGGCAAACGGCAGGCAGCCGCAGATGACGGTCTTGCGCTCGTCCTCGAACTCCGGCGCCACCGCGCGCAGCAGGCCTTGGCACAGGCTCGTGCAGCTGCCGCAGCTGGTGCTCGCGCGCGTGCACTCCTTGAGCTGCGACATCGTGTTCACGCCCTGCTCGTGGATCGCCGCGATGATGGTGCCCTTGGAGACGCCGAGGCAGCCGCAGATCGTTTCGCTGTCGGACATCTGCGCGACGTCGAGCCCGACGTCAGCCGCCGGTGGCGGAAACAGGAGATGACGCCGCTGGCCGCTGATGTCGGCGCTGGTGCGCAGCCATTCCATGTAGCGATGGCTGTCGGAGATATCGCCGACGAGAATCGCGCCCACCAGCTTGCCGTCGCGCACGGTCAGCTTCTTGTAGATGCCGAGCGCGCGGTCTTCGAATCGCACCGGCTCCGCGTGCTGCTCACTCCAGTCGCCGGCGGAGAACACATCGACGCCCATGATCTTGAGCTTGGCCGCCGGCACGGTGCCTTCGTAGGTCGGCCCGCGATTCCCCGTGATCGTCGCCGCGAGCACCTTCCCTTGCTCGTAGAGCGGCGCCACCAGGCCATAGCAGACGCCGCGATGCTCGACGCACTCGCCAACGGCGAAGACGTCGTCGTGCGACGTCTCCATGTAGTCGTTGACGACGATCCCGCGCTGGACGAAGACGCCGGCTTTGACCGCCAGGTCGATATTGGGACGGATGCCGGCGGCGACGACGACGAGATCGGCGTCCATGCAGGTGTCGTCGGACAGCGCGACGCCTTCGACGTGGCCATTCCCGAGGACCGCGGTGGTCGTGCGCCCGAGCAGGACGCGGATCCCCATCTCCTCCATCTTGCCGAGCAGGTAGTAGCCGCCGTCGGGGTCGAGCTGCCGCTCCATCAACGTCGCCATCAGGTGCACGACGGTGACGTCGCATCCCTGCACCTGGAGCCCGCGGGCCGCTTCGAGGCCCAGCAGCCCGCCGCCGATGACGACGGCCTTCACGCCTGGGCGCGCGCGCTCGAGCAGCGCCCGCGTGTCCTCGAGCGTGCGGAAGGCAAAGACGCCGTCCTTGTCCAGCCCCTCAATCGGCGGCATCCAGGCGGAACTGCCGGTGGCCAGCAGCAGCGTGTCGTACGGCGTGACGCTGCCGTCGCTCCCGGTCACCGTTTTCGCGATCGCATCGACGTCAACGATGCGGACGCCGACGCGGAGATCGATGCCGTGGCGCTGATACCACTCGACGGAGTTGAGCACGATGTCGTCCGCGGCCTTCTCGCCGGCGAGAACGGACGACAGCATGATGCGGTTGTAATTGACGTGCGTCTCGTCGCCGAAGACCGTGACCTCGAATCGAGGCGCGTACTTCAGGATCTGCTCGAGGCAGGCCATCCCCGCCATGCCGTTGCCGACAACGACGAGGCGCTTCATCGAGTGCCTCGCTGGCGAACTCCCAACTTCCAGTTCCCAACTCCCAAGAGGCTTCCGTGCCTTTCTTGGAAGTTGGTAGGTTGGTGAGTTGGTAGTTGACCGTTCGACTCGTACCGCCGACTGCTTGTAATTCGGCTCGCGCGAAATCGGGTCGAACGCGCTTTGCGTGACCTGATTCGCGTTCGCCTCGGCGTAGTGGAACGGCACGAACACCTGTCCCGGCGCGATGGTCTCGGTGACACGCAGCTCGACGTTGCGCACCCGGCCCCGCTGCGAGACCACGTCAACGCGATCCTGGGCCTTGAGTCCGAGACCTCGTGCGTCGCGCGGGTTCATCTCGAGCCAGGCATTCGGCGACAGGCGCTCGAGAATCGGCACGTTCTCCGTCTTGGTGCGCGTATGCCAGTGCTCAACCGTCCGGCCGGTGTTGAGCACGAGCGGGAACGCCGTTGTCGGTTGCTCGGGAAACGGCTCCCACTCCACCGGCAGCAGACGCGCACGGCCGTCGTCGGTCTGAAACACGCCGTCGGCGTAGAGGCGACGGGTCTCCTGCGGATTCGTGGCGCCTTCAGGAAACGGCCACTGGATGCCGCCGTGCTCCTCGATCGCCTCGTAGGTCATGCCCGAGTAGTCGCACAGACGGCCGGCGGAGACGCGCTTCCACTCGTCGAAGGCGTCGGACACGCTCGTCCAGCCCGGAAACAGCTCCTCGCGGACGCCGAGCGCGCCGGCAAGCTCGAGAAAGATGTCGAAGTCCGACTTGGCCTCTCCCGGCGGATCGACACCGCGGTTGACCTTGCTGACGCGACGCTCCGAATTCGTGTAGGTCCCGTCCTTCTCTCCCCAGATCGCCGCCGGGAGCACGAGGTCCGCGTACTCGGAGGTCGGCGTCGGATGGAAGCCGTCCTGCACGACGAGGAACTCCAGACCTTCGAGCGCCTGCTTCAGGACGCCGAGATTCGGGAACGACACGATCGGATTGGTCGCGATGATCCACAGCGCGCGGATGCGCTTGTCGAGCGCCGCTTCGATGATGTCCGGGTAGGCGAGACCACGAGCCGACGGAATCCGTTCGACAGGCACGTTCCAGAGCGCGGCGAGCTCCCTGCGGTCGGCCTCGTTCTCGAACTTGCGGTAGCCGGGCATGCACGACGCGAAGCCGGCCTCGCGCGTGCCCATGGCGTTGCACTGCCCGGTGATGGAGAACGGCGCCGCGCCTGCCCGCCCGATGTTGCCGGTGATGAGGGCCAGGTTGTTGATCGCGTTGACGGTCTCCGTCCCCTTCGTGCTGTGATTCACCCCCATCGTCCAGGCGATCAGCGCGCGCTCGGCGTTGGCGTAGAGCCAGGCCGTTCGATAGATCAGCTCCGGCGCCAGACCGGTAATCTCGGCAGCCCGCTCCGGCGTGTACTCGCGCACCGACTCGCGCAGCGCGTCGAATCCGGTGGTGTGGCGGTCGATGTACTCGCGATCGATCAGATCGTGCTCGATGACGATGTGAATCAGCGCGTTGATCAGGGCGAGGTCCGCACGCGGCCGGATTGGCAGGTGCAGATCGGCAAGCATCGCCGTCTTGGTGACGCGCGGGTCAACGACCACCAGCGTCCTGTTCGGGTTGGATTGGAGACGCCGGCAGAGAATCGGATGGTTGTCGGCGATATTCGCGCCGATCAGCAGGATGACGTCGGCGACGTCGAAGTCCTCGTACGCGGCCGGCGGGCCGTCGCTGCCGAACGAGCGTTTGTAACCAGCGACCGCCGTCGACATGCAGAGGGTCGTGTTGCCGTCGTAGTTCGACGTGCCGATGCCGAGCTGCACCAACTTGCCGAGCGTGTAGAACTCTTCGGTGACGAGCTGCCCGGTGCTGATCACGCCGACCGCCTGGCGCCCGTAGCGCGCCTGCACGTCGCGAAACCGCGCCGCCATGGTCTCGAGCGCCTCTGACCAGGGCACGCGGGTGAGCTCACCGTCCGGTCCGCCTTCGCTCCTTCGGAGCTTCGGCGGGGCAAGCGCAGCAGCGGATACTTCGCCCGGTTCGTGGCGTCGATCGTGTGATGTTCGGAGAGCCCCTTCGGGCACAGCAGCCCGCGGCTCACCGGATGATCCGGGTTGCCACGCACGGCCACCGCGCGGCCGTCCTTCACGCCGATGAACATCCCGCACCCGACGGAGCAATACCCGCAGGTGGTCTTCACCCACTTGTCCGGCACCTTCTGCGCAGAGACGTACCCGGAGTCCGGATCGACCGCGTAGGCGTACTCGTCGGCTCGGTGTCAAGGCCAACGAGCCGACTTCAACTCCCGCCTCCAAGGCGGAACGCCACGATTTTTGGGAGTTCGGAATTGGAGTCGGATTGACCCGGCGAAGCCTGCTCACGCGGCCTCGCTTTCCACCGGGACGTACGGCGTGGCCATGTGCTTCGGCACGACGCTGACGAAGAACAGATAGCGGCCAAGAATCTCCGCGCTCATCGCCAGCGCGAGCGAGATCACCGCCGGCCCTCCAAGGAGCGGCAGCACGATGGCGCCGGCGGCCAGCAATACGCCGCGCAGCACCAGGTGCCTGGCCAAGACCGTCGAGAGCAGGCGCGCAGTCCCTTTCAGCTCGAGGCTGTCGGATCCGATGCAGCGCAGGAAGCGCACTGCCAGCAGCACGAACTGCGCCCCGGCCATCGTCGCCGCCGCGATGGCGAGCCACCGCGCGTCGCCGACGCCGACGGCCGCGGCAAACAACGGTCCGAGCAGCGCGCCCGTCAGGTTGAACTGGAGCAGCGTGTAGCGCGTGTTCCACGCCGGACGCGAGGCCACGCGATAGATACATGCACTCGCCGTCACTCCGGCAACGCCCAGCATCACCGTCAGCGCGCCGATCGCCGTCGTCAGTCCCGTAGGGCAAGCCCCATGTAGGGTGCCCCTGAGGGGCGCCAAACCACAGCAGCGCGGCATACGCGCCGGCCACCACGGAGAAACTGGTGAAGAGAAGAACCTCGCGGCTCAGCCAGGAGCGACGCCACATCTTCAGCGCCCGATAGGCGTACACCGGACGTCCAAGGTGGAGCGTCGATGCGTTCAGCGCGAGCGCCCCGACGAGCAGAGAGGCGAGCGCCGCAACTCCCAGCCGGGAGACACCGAGCAGCTGCAGGAGCCAAATCGTCGTGAAGGCACCGACGGACATCTGCGTGAGCACGGTCATCACCACCAGCGGCCAGTGCGGGTGCTCGGGCTTGACGTGCGTGATGTCGCGCGGCTTCGCGTTCGGCGGCAGCGCGTCGGGCATCGTGATGCGTGTCGTTGACAGGCTGTGATCGTCGGTCGGCAGGCCCGATGACGCGGCTGCGCCGTCAACAGCGCTCCGCCAGTCGGCGATGTTCACGATCTCGATCGCGATGGCGCCCTCGGGGCACGCGCTCACGCACGCCGGCGACTGCCCCAAGCTCCAGGCGGCCATGGCACATGTCGCACTTGCCGACGACACCGCGGTCGGCGTTGTATTGCGGCACTCCGTACGAGCAGTTCCAGGTGCAGTACTGGCAGCCGATGCAGGCGTCGGCGCTGTGTCGGACGATGCCGGTTACCGGGTCCTTGCTGTAGGCATCGACCGGGCAGCCGCTCATGCAGGTCGGCTCGAGGCAGTGGTTGCACCCCATCGACAGGTAGGAGCGCGTCGCGTTCGGGAAAAACCCGCCTTCGATCTCGCCGACGCGCCGCCAGTTGATCGCCGCCGGATTTCCGTTCTGCTCGTTGCAGGCGACCACGCAGCACTTGCAGCCGATGCACTTCTTCATGTCGAAGTGAAAGCGGTACTGCTCGCCGGGCCCTGGTGCGCGCTCGGGCATGCGGCCGTCGGCGAGACGGGCGCCGATCGGGGCAAGAGGTATCCGCTCATCATGGCGCGCGCGCAACGCGGTGGGGGTCGCACTTCGAGTGACACTGCGTCGCGTCAACGCAAAGGTGAGGCCGTCCGGCGTCGCGCGTTCGAGAAGCGGTAGTGGCATCAGCCCCCAGAAGTCGAAGACATTCCCGCCATTGCTGCGAGAGGGCAAGCGGCTTGTCTCGCCGTCGCTGCGAAGCAGCGAAGGCGGAATGCTCGACTGGGAGCGCAGAACGCGTAGTGTCCGCTTCAGGCGGACCGCGATCGCACGTTCAGAGGTGAGGCAGCGGGGCCTGCAGATGATCGACCTGCGCGTCCGGGCGCAGGTCACGTCAACGAAGATACACACCCGGCCGACGGAGAGCAATAGGGTCAGAGCAGACGTTTCTGTTGTTCACGTCTATCTCACACACATTTTTGAATGATTGGCTCGCGGTGATCCCTCGCCACCGGAATCGGCCTCGCCCGGCGATGTGAGCGGCCGGCTCGGTTCCAGCGATCATCGTGCGCGCTTCACACATAAATGTTGAAAGCCTGGCCAGAAGACCACGGAGTTGTCGCTCTGCGTACGCCGTCGCACCGGTTTTCATGGACTTTTCGTTCGGAACGCTCCTTGCTCCGGTCGCTGAGCGCGGCTACGACGCCGCTTCAGATCCCCGTTCGAACACTCGCGGCCATGACGCCCGATTCAGCGTGGCGCCTTCACCGGCGCCATGCCTCACGGCGGTCCTTGGGCACCGACGCGCACGCGCGACGGCGGCCCCAACGGATCGCACGCAAAAGGAGCGTCGCATGGTCCAGCTGTCTCTTCGCGCGATACGCGCGTGCCTCACTGTCGCATCGGTTGCCATTCCCGTTTCGTCGCTCGCACAGCAGGCAGCCGTGCCCGCACAGCAGGCGGCCGTTCCCGTAGCCGCACTCGCGCAACAACCTGCAGGCCCAGGTCCCGGTCCCGTCACCATCCCTGTCAAACCTCCCGTCCTGAACCGCGCGAACGAGCTTCTCCCTTCGTGGTTTCGAGTGCGAGGCGAGTTCCGCGAACGCATGGAAGGATTCGACGGCCTCGGCTTCAACTCGACGCGTGAGGACCTGTACTGGCTCTCCCGCTTCCGCGTGAACGCCACCGTCACCGCATCGAAGAGCCTGAGCTTCCAGGCGCAGGTGCAGGATGCGCGGGTGGCGAAGAAAACGGTGGGCCCTACTGGCACGCCATTCAAGGCGCCCTTCGATTTGCGAACGGCGTTCGCAGATGTCGGGGCCGCGACAGGTCCCGTCACGATTCGCGCCGGCAGGCAGGAACTCGTCTACGGGGAGCAGCGCCTGGTCGGTCACGTCAGCTGGCTCAACGCCGCCCGCACCTTTGACGGCGTCAAGGCGACCTTCAGAACGAAGGCATTCTCCGCCGACGTGTTCGCGACGTCCGTGGTTCGGATCCTCGACGGCGAATTCGACAAGAGCGGCAACGGCAACCGGTTCGCCGGCGTGTATGGAACGACGACGAAGCTGATCCCGCAGGCCAGCGTTGAGCCGTACGTCCTGTTCAAGCGCGACGTCAGTCTCCGTGCAGAGGCCGGTGGGCTCGGGACGTTGAACGAGACAACCGCCGGCGTCCGCATCGCCGGCAAGCTCCCGGCCCGATTCGACTACGGCGTCGAAATGGCGCTGCAGCGCGGATCGCTCGGCACTGACGACGATCAGCGCGTGGGCCAGCCACTGGCAGCTGCGCGAGACGTTCCCCGGCCGCGCCGCGGTTCGCCTGACCGGTGAATACAACTTCGCATCCGGCGACGCGGATCCAGCCGACAACGTTCGCGGGACGTTCGATCAGCTGTATCCAACCCCGCACGACAAAACCGGCCTGGCCGACCAGATCGGATGGAAGAACATGCACCACGCCCGCGCGGGATTCGAGGTGACGCCCTTCAAGGGATTCCCGGTCACCACGAACTATCACTCCTGGTGGCTGGCTGAAAACCGGGACGCCATCTACAACGTCGGCAACGCGGTCGTGGGGCGTGTGATCACGGGCGCCGCCGATCGCCACGTCGGTCAGGAACTCGACCTTCAGGTCAGCCGTGCGCTCACACCGCAGCTGCAGGCCGCCGCCGGCTACGCGCACATCTTCCCGGGCGCGTTCCTCAAGGAAGCCACGCCCGGCGCCTCCTACAGCCACCCCTACGTCATGCTCACGTACGTGTTTCTCGCGGAGAAGTAAATGAATTCGAAGAAACGCAGAAGGTAGGGGCCGACCTTCAGGTCGGCCCGACGAGACGAACATTCATCAAGGCCGCCGGCGTCAGCTCCGCCGCCACGCTGATGTCGGGTCTGCCCGCCGGATGGGTCGGCTCCGTCTACGCCGACGACTCACCAGAAGTGTCGGCAATGCGCTTCGGCATGATTGCGCTCACTGACTGCGCGCCGATCGTCATGGCCCACGAACTCGGCTACTTCAAGAAGTTCGGCATCGAGTCGACGGTCTCCAAGGAGGCCTCGTGGGCCGTCATCCGCGACAAGCTCTCCATCGGCGAAAACCACGCCACGCACATGCTGATCGGCATGCCCATCGCCTCGACGATGGGGCTGGCCGGGTCGCCGGTGAAGCCGATGGTCATCCCGTGGGTGCTCAACCGCAACGGCCAGGCGATCACGCTCAATAACAAGTTGAAACAGGCCGGCGTGCGCAAGCCGGCCCAGATTAAACCGCTCGCCGACAAGGCCAAAGCCAGCGGCGAGCCGCTGACCTTCGCGATGACGTTCCCGCCGGGCACGCATGCGATGTGGATCCGCTACTGGCTCGCCTCCGGAGGCATCAACCCGGACAAGGACGTGAGCCTGATCACCATTCCGCCCGCGCAGATGGTCGCCAACATGAAGGTCGACAAGATGGACGGCTTCTGCGTCGGCGAACCGTGGAACAACCGCGCCATCGAGGACGGCATCGGCTTCACGGTGATCACGACGCAGCAGATGTGGAAGGACCATCCCGAAAAGGTGTGCGCCTTCACCGAGGAGTTCGCGACGAAGAATCCGAAGTCCGTCAAGGCGGTGCTCAAAGCGCTGCACCTGGCCAGCGTCGATCTCGACAAGATGGAGAACCGCCCGAAGTTCGCCGAAGTGATTTCGCGCCCGACCTATATCAACTGCCCGCCCGCGATCATCCTCGAGCGGCTGATGGGCAAGTACGAATACGGCGACGGCCGCGTCGAGCAGGATCCGTACTACATGATCTACTCGGACCGGAACACCAACTACCCGCATCAGATCTACGGGAAGTGGTGGCTGACGCAGCTGCGCCGCTGGGGGCTGACGAAGGGCGCGCCCGACTACACCGGGATTCCGAAGCGCGTGCTGCGAGCGGACATCTATCTGGAAGCCATGAAGGAGCTCGGCGTGAAAGTGAACGTCGCCGAGGAGCAGAAGATCACGCTCTTCGACGGCGTGTTCGACGGCAAGGATCCCGGAGAAGTACGCGAAGTCGTTCGCGATTAACAGTCTTGCCGGATAACGAAACTCCCACGAGCTACGAACGCGGAACTGACAAAGTCGCACCCCGGGAGACGTTCGGAGTTGGAAGTGGCAATTGGAAGTTTAAGGAGCCTGGATTGCTGAAGCGTCTGGTGAATCTGTTGCTGCCGTTATGCGGAATCGGGCTTGCGCTCCTGGTCTGGTGGGGCGCAAGCAAGGCGGTTCCTGATCTGCCCTCGCCCGTCCGCACGTGGGAGGAAAGCAAGATCTACATCCTCGAGCCGTTGGCGAAACGGGGCGAGATGGATCAGGGCATCGCTCTGCTCGCCTACTACAGCCTGCTCCGCGTCGGCCGCGGGTTCCTGCTGGGGATCGCGATCGCCACGCCGCTCGGCTTCCTGCTTGGCGTCTCGCCGATGCTGACACGCATGTTCGATCCGATCATGCAGGTGCTGCGGCCGATCTCGCCGCTGGCCTGGCTGCCGCTGGGGCTGATCCTGTTCCAGAAATCAGAGCCGGCCGCGCTCTTCGCCATCGCGGTCTGCTCGATGTGGCCGACGCTCATCAACACGGCGGTGGGGGTGCGCGCGATCCCGCAGGACTACTGGAACGTGGCCAAGGTGCTGCGGCTGTCGAAGGTCACCACCTTCACCCGCATCATCGTGCCGGCGACGCTGCCCTACATGTTCACCGGCTATCGCCTCAGCCTCGGCATCGCCTGGCTCGTCATCGTGGCCAGCGAGATGCTCACCGGCACACCGGGGGTGGGCGGCTTTCTCTGGCAGGAATACAACAGCCTCGTCTACGCGCACATCCTGCTGGCGATTCTGACGATCGGCATCGTGGGCTTTGCGCTCGATCGCCTGATGGGAATGGCGGAAGCAAAGCTGCGCGCCGCGTAGGGCGCCCCTTCATGGGTGCCATGGGAGGGTCACATTTGCCGTTTATTGAAGCCAGCGGAGTTTCCAAGTCCTTTCCGATCAAGGGTGGCACCCGCCACGTGCTGCAGAACGTGTCGCTCTCGGTCGAGCAAGGTGAGTTCGTCGCCATCGTCGGCGCGATGGGCAGCGGCAAGTCGACGCTGCTCAGCCTGCTGGCAGGGTTGACCACGCCCGACGCGGGCACGATTCGGATCGGCGGCGAGCCGCTGAAAGGGATTCGCCGGGACGCCGCGTTCGTCTTCCAGAACTATTCGCTGCTGCCCTGGTTGACCGCGCTCGAGAACGTCCGGCTGGCGGTCGGCGCGGCGTTTCCGGAGCTATCTCGCGACCAGCAGCGCGCCCGGGCGCAGCAGACGCTCGAGGGCGTCGGACTGGGCAACGCGCTCGCCCGTCGCCCGCGCCAGCTGTCGGGCGGCATGCGCCAGCGTGTGGCGATCGCCAGGGCGCTGGCGACGGATCCGCAGGTCATGTTTCTCGACGAGCCGCTCGGCGCACTCGATGCGCTCACGCGGGAATCGCTGCAGGGCGAGCTCGCGCGGCTGTGCGGGGATGGTGACGGCCGCGTCACGACCGTGATGATCACCAACAACGTGGACGAGGCGATCCTGCTGTCCGATCGGATCGTACCAATCCTTCCCGGGCCGCCGGCGACGCTGGGGACCCCGATCGCCGTCACGCTTCCCCGCCCGCGCACGGCCGCGCTGCTGGCGCACGACGATGCGGCGGCGCAGCGTGCGCACGCACGTGATTACGACATTGACCGACGCCGTCGCGGGCACGTCCAGAACCCGCAAGGCCGCAGCCGCTCTGCGACAACACAACGCAGAGGCTGCGGAGATACCGATTCCCGTCGCGGAGGAGGCTCGATGATTGCGCCGCTGGAACTGACCGGGTTGAGCCGCGTGTTTCCGACGCCGACGGGGCCGTTCATCGCCGTCAAGGACGTCAACGCGATGGTCGAGGCGGGAGAGTTCGTCGACCATCCTCGGCCACTCGGGCTGCGGAAAATCGACGGTGCTCTCGATCGTGGCCGGCCTCGATCAGGCAACCCTGGGCGGGGTGATCATCGACGGCAAGGAGGTCACGGGCCGGGACCGGAACGCGCGATCGTGTTCCAGGCGCCGTGCCTCCTCCCCTGGCTGACGGCCAGGCAGAACGTCCAGATTGCCGCGTCGCAGGGGCTGGTTCAGCGATCGAGTCGTGAGGCCGCGCTCGCCGCGGACGAATATCTGGATCTCGTCGGCATCGCCGACGCTGCTGATCAACTGCCGTCACAGCTCTCGCTCGGCACGCAGCAGTGCGTGTCGTTGGCCCGCGCGCTTGGCGGTCGAACCGCGGTTTCTATTGCTCGACGAACCCTTCTCGCAGCTCGACTCGCTCACGCGTTTCGAGCTGCAGGATCTGCTGCTGCGGGTCTGGGAGTCGTCCGGGAAGACCGTGGTGATGGTCACGCACGACATCGACGAGGCGCTCTACCTCGCGGATCGGCTGATCCTGATGACGGATGGACCGGAGGCAACGGTCGGCGAGGTTCTGAAGGTGCCGTTCCCTCGGCCGCGCGTGCGCTCGTCGGTGCTGAGCCACCCCGAGTATCAGGCCTGCCGCCGGCGGGTGATCGACTTCCTCGACCACCACGCTCACCAGTCGCGGGCCAGTGCGCTGGATGTCGTCTTGCACGGGAAGGTCAATCAGTAGCGGCGCTTCAACTGCTTCATCAGGTCGAATTTCGCGGTGTCGGCGACGGCCATGACCGCCATCACGCCTGCCTGGACCGGGTCACTGACGACCAGGTCGGCGACGTCGGTCACGCTGCCGGCCTGGTTCAATGAAATCACCCGCAGCCCGTAGCTCTGCACCTCTTTCACCGCGTCGGTAATCTCGCCGCCCATCAGCGATCCGGCAAGGACGAGCATCTTGACGCGCGGCAGGCGCGCGGTCGCACGGACGGCAGCGGCCAGCTCCTGCTCGCCGATCAGCGGAATGGTGTCGATCGAGATCCGCTCGCCGCGGATGTTGTGCCGATCGGCCTCCGTGATGGCGCCCATCGCCACGAAGCCCACCTGGGCGCCGCCGCCCATGACGATGATCCGCTTCCCGTAGATGCGGGCGAAGTTCGGCGTCTCCTCGACCAGCCGGACGCCGTCCACTTTCCGCATGTCGGTCAGGATCGACTCGATGTTCGGCTGTTCCGTGGTGAACTCAAAGTAGATGTCCGCGACCGGTTCACCGGCGTCATGAATATCGACATAGGTGATGTTGGCGTGGTGATCGGCCAGAACACGGGTCAGGTCCGAGATCATCCCGGGACGATCAGAGACTTCGGCGAGAAGTGCGTAGGCGGCCATGGCTGCGATTATGAAGGCTATAATCTCCGCGCATGAAGCAGATTCTTTTCGCGGCGGCCGCTGATGCTTCTGTTGGCCACGCCCGCAACCTCACAAACTATGAGCTACGGACCGAACATCAACATCGAGACAGCAAAGAAGATCGCGGCCCCGGCGATGGCCGAGGCGCGCAAGAACAACTGGAACATGGCGATCGCCATCGTCGATACCGCGGGCGACCTCGTGTACTTCGAGAAGATGGACGACACGCAGATCGGCAGCACCGGCGTGGCCATCTCCAAGGCCCGCTCGGCAGCGCGGTTCAAGCGGCCGACCAAGGCGTTTCAGGACGCGCTGGCGGCAGGCGGCGAAGGGCTCCGGATTCTCGCGCTCGACGGGGCGATCCCGGTCGAAGGCGGAATCCCGCTCGTCGCCGGCGGCAAGATCGTCGGCGCCATCGGCGCGTCTGGTGGCACCAGTCAGCAGGATGGTGTCGTCGCGCAGGCAGCGGTCAATGCACTGAAGTAGGTGCGAGGGGCGATACCGCCATGCGAAATCTGATTGTCGGCCTGGTGCTGGGAACCACGCTTGGCATTCGGGGCGTCGACGCTGCTTGCGCAGCGACGCGCCGCGTTTCCTGACGCGGTCACCGCCGACCCGAAGCACTACTCCGTTTCGTTTGAGAACGACGTCGCGCGTTTTCTTCGAGTCAAGTACGGCCCGGGCGAGAAGTCGGTCATGCACCGGCATCTGCCCGGGTGCGTGATCTTCCTGACGGATCAGACCTTCAACTTCACAGTCCCCGACGGCTCAACCGAACCCGCATCTGTCCCGGCGGGCGCGCTTGGCTGCAGCGACGGCAACGTTCACCTGCCGGAGAACGTCGGCGAGCGAGGCTGCCGAGTTCATCATGGTGGAGTTCAAGGATCGGACAACCTTCAGGACAAGTAGCAGCCTGCATGAGCACTCCGCTCAGAGTTCTCGCGTCTCTTCTGATCGCCGCCTGGGCGTTGCACCCGTCGAGTCTCGGCGGACAGGCCGACGATCCGTCTACGGGTGGCCCTGGCAAAACGCGTCGACGAAACCAAGCAGGGAACTGGCGTCGTCGTTGGCCTCCTCACCCCTGAAGGGCGAACGTTTGCGACCTATGGCCGCATCAGCCTGGATCGGACCGGCGGCAGGGCCAGACACCGTTGCGGAGATCGGTTCGCTCGGGAAACTCTTCACCGCGTTCCTGCTGGCCGACATGGTCGAGCGCGGCGAGGTCGCGCTCAACGATCCGGTGCAGAAGTACCTACCAGCTTCTGTGAAGGTGCCATCCCGGGGCGGTAAGCAGATTCTGCTGGTCGATTTGGCCACGCACTTCTCGGGACTGCCGCGCGACTCAGTCGAGGTGGATCGTGAGCAAGGACGTTAGCCCTTACGTCGGGTACACGGTCAACGACCTGTACGGATTCCTTGGACGCGTCCAACTTCAGCGCGATCCCGGGTCGCAAGCGGACTACTCGAACATCGGTGTGGCGCTTCTGGGACATGTGCTCGCCCTGCGGGCGGGTCATGACGTTCGAAGACCTCCTGCGGCGCCGCCTGTTGGAGCCGCTCGGCATGACGAGCACGGCGATCACGCTGACCGCCGAGCAGCGCGCCCGCCAGGCAACCGGCCATAACCCGAAGCGTGCGCCCGTTCCGCCATGGACCGGTGGGATTATGGCCCCCGCCGGCGAAGCCAAATCCACGGCGTCCGACATGTTGAAATTCGCAGCCGCGGCTCTGGACGCCGAAGAGTCCGCTGAAGGCGTCGTTCGCGCGGATGACCTCGGTGAGACGTCCGCTCGGAGACTCGCGCAACGCAGCAAGCGCTCGGGTGGGTCATCTTCCGCCGTAACCGGAGCGAGATGCTTGGCCATAGCGGAGCGACATTCGGCTTCGCGAGCCGCCTGGTCATCGACACCACGCGTAAGCGCGCCGCGATCGCCTGGATCAACGGCCGCGGCGACGAGGTCGGCGACCTGATCAGCCTCGCAATCGATCGCGACAGGATTCAGTAGCTCGCAACCTACTGCGCCACGGTTGCGGAATCGATCTTCCTGATGTCGTCGATTCCGTAGCGCAGCGCCGCGAGCCGCTCCAGACCGTAGCCCGCCCCGACCGCCGATATGACGTGCGGGATCGGCGCCGAGATGGCGGACGATCCGGTCGGTGAACACACCCCACGCCATCACCTCGTGCAGCTGCCCGTCGACCTCCACCTCCAGCTCCCAGGCCTGCGAGCACATCGCGTATTTCGTCGGCACGATCCGCACGGTCAACCCGGGCAAGACCGCATCAACCGACTGCAGGACGAGCGTCGTCAGGCGCCACGCGTCGACGTCACGCGCGATCGCCAAGCCAGAAGACCTCCGCCTGGTGGAAGGCCTCGAGGTGCGTGGCGTCGAGACGCCCCTGCCGATAGACCTTGCCTTCAATCCACAGCTTCATCGGCTCGCCCTGATAGCGCTGCGACATCAGCAGCGGAAGCGTCATGTCGTAGCGAAGGACGCGGCGCTCGTCGACGTGGTGCAGCTCCGACTCCTCGATGTAGATCGCATCGCTGGTGGCGTCCGCGCGCGCGGCGGTGAAGTCGACGAACTCGGGCACGTCCATCGGCAGGAAAGTGCGAGAAGACACCGCGCAGGATCTGCGTCACCTGGCCGACCGGGTTCTCCGGCAGGTTGGTCAGCTGCGGGCGCGATAGCAGCTCGACGATCCGCGCGGGAAGGTCGCGCGGCGACTGCCCTGTTCCGATTTCGCTCTGTTCCGACATCTCGATGTCCTTTCGCAGCTTGTCGCGAATCCGCTGCAGCCGTTTCCGCATCGCCGCTTCATCCACGCCGGCGTCACGCGCCAGCCGGCCGATCGTCCAGCCGCCGTGATAGCGGCGGTCGCACAGCCGCCGCTCCTCAGGCGTGAGGATGAGCAGCGCCGCCGCGAGCTGCTGCCGCTGCGCGTCCGACCATCGCGCCTCGATCTCGTCGAGGATCGGCACATCCACGCCCTCGTCCAGCCGGAGGAACGTCGTCCGGCGAGCCCGCCGCATGTTGATGGCGACGGTCACGGCGATGCGCCGTATCCACGTCAGGAACGCCGCGTCCTCTTCCAGGTCGCCGATGCGGCGGAACGCGCGCAGGTAGGTCTCCTGCGCGGCATCCTCCGCCAGCGCGTCATCGCGCAGGACGCGAAACGCGACGGCAAACACCATCCGCTCGGTGGCCTGCACGAGCCGGCCATAGGCGGCCACGTCACCTCGACGGGCCCTGACGACGAGTTCGTTCAGCGGTTCCATCGTCAGGTTTACCTGAAGGACACGGGAGGAAGGGGATTGTGACAGGGGTGAGGGTGCGATAGGTGCGAAGGGGGCGAGAGGTGCGAAGGGTGCGATAGGTGCGAGGGGGTGCAAGTTAGAATGCCTCCCCACGGATCTGAAGAGGTGAGAATGCGACCGAGCTCGGCTGTTTGCGGCCGTGTGTCTGGCAATTGGTTCGATCGTGGCAATGGCTGCTGCGCAGGCCGCCGCCACAGGGAAGAGGTGGAGGTGCCGGTCGGCAGGGCGGCAACTCCGACCGCGACGTTTCCGGCGCAGCAGCGCCCTCCCGGCTGATCCGGCGCTCGTCGCTCGCGGGCAGGGCCTCTACGGCGTGCATTGCCGCGCCTGCCACGGCGCGGACCTGCGCGGCGGCGACATCGGCGGGCCGAACCTGCTTCGCTCGCAACTGGCGCTCAACGATCTGGACGGCGAGCTCATGGGGCCGGTCATCACGCAAGGGCCGCCAGACGCCCGGCGTGGCGGCCATGCCACCGATTCCGCTCTCGCCGGACGATGTGAAGGCGGTCGCGGCGTACATGCACAGCGTGCAGGCGACGATGCGCGGTCAGGGTTCGCCGCCGCCTGGCACGGAGGTGCCGCCCGACATTCTGGTCGGCGACGCGAAGGCCGGCGAGGCGTACTTCAAGGCGAACTGCAGCACGTGCCACTCGTCGACAGGTGATCTGCAGGGCGTCGCCAGGCGATTTGCCGATCCGGTGCAGCTGCAGAACGCGTGGGTCGCCGGCGGGGGACGCGGCCGCGGCGCGACCCCGCCGCCCGGAGCGCTGAATCGGCGGCAGGTGACGGCCGTGGTGACGCTGGCCAACGGCCAGAAGATCGAAGGCCGGCTCGATCGCATCGACGACTTCATCGTCGTGCTGACAACCGCCGAGGGTCAGCGCTCCTTCAGCCGCACGGGCGACGTGCCGAAGGTCGAGGTGCGCGATCCGCTCGAGGGCCACCGCAAGCTGCTCGCGGTCTACGCGGATCGGGACATTCACAACGTGACCGCTTACCTGGTGACGCTCAAATGACGATCAGACGACTGCTCTTCGCCGCGGCGCTCTTCGCCTTGCCGGTTCTGCTCGGCGCGCAGCAGCCCGCGCCGCAGGCACGGTTCCCTATCAGCCGGGCCTGGATCCCGACGCGATCAGGAAGCCGCTGGCCGACTCGTGGCCGACGTACTCCGGCGACTACACCGGGCGCCGCTTCAGCGCGCTGACGCAGGTCAACCGGACGACGGTCAAGAACCTCACGCTGGCGTGGACGGCGCGGCTGTCCGCCGGAAGTCCCACCGGCGGCACGCGGCGGGCCGTTCCGATGATCGTCGGCGGCGAGGGCACCGGCGAGTTCGCCGCGGCGGCGGCGTCACGCTCAAAGGCGGCGTCCTGGCCGTCAACGACATCCTCTACGTCACGGCGCCGGACAACGTCTGGGCGATGGACGCGCGCGACGGCCGCGTGCTCTGGCAGTACTTCTGGAAGACGAAGGGCGGCACGCACATCGGCAACCGCGGCGCGGCGATGTGGAACAACTACCTGTTCTTCGAGACGCCCGACAACTACCTCGTCTCGCTCGACGCGCCACCGGCAAGGAGCGCTGGCACGTCGAGATCGCCGACTTCGATCAGCAGGTACTTCTCGACGATGGCGCCGATCGTCGTCGACAACCACGTGCTGGTCGGCACCGGCAACGATCTGGATGCGCCCGGCTTCCTGCAGTCGTACGACCCGGAGACCGGCAAGCGACAGTGGATCTTCTATACGGTGCCGATGAACCCTGGCGACCCGGGGCTCAACACATGGCCGAGCCTCGACGCCGCGCGTCATGGCGGCGGCCAGGTCTGGGTGCCTGGCTCTTACGATCCGGAGACGAAGCTCTATATCTTCGGCACCGGCAATCCGACGCCGGGCTACACCGGCGTCGGCCGGCGCGGCGACAACCTCTTCACCGGCTCGCTCGTCGCGGTGAACGTCGACACCGGCAAGATGGCGTGGTACTTCCAGACCGCGCCGCACGACACGCACGACTGGGACTCCTCGCAGACGCCGATCCTGATCGACGGCACGATCAACGGCAAGCCGCGCAAGCTCGTGTCCACCGCCGCGCGCAACGGCTGGTTCTTCACCGTCGATCGCGTCACCGGCGCGCACGTCGTGACCGCGAAGTTCGGCACCTACGCCAACGGCTACAAGGGCCCCCGCCCGACCGGGTCACCCGAACCCGATCTGAGCAAGGAAGCGATCATTCCGGGCGCGCTGGTCTCGCCGGTCGAGGGCGGCGTCACCAACTGGCAGCCGCCGGCGTTCTCACCGGACACCGGGCTCTTCTACGTGCACGAGCAGAACGGCTTCAACATGCTCTACCTCACCGAGCCCGATCCGCGCGGGTCGATGGGCCTCGGCGGCAAGCTGCGCGTGCCGGTGGGCGAATCTCGAGAACTTCCTGACGGCGATCGACTACCGCACCGGCAAGGCGGCCTGGAAGCACAAGTATCCGGGCGGCGGCAGCAGCGCCGGGATGCTCGCCACGGCCGGCGGCGTGCTCTTCACCGGCGACGGCAGCGGCAACTTCGTCGCCTTCGACGCCACGAACGGCAAGATCCTCTGGCACACGCGCATCGGCAACATCTCGAACGCGCCGCAGACGTATCATGGTCGATGGAAGCAGCACGTGCTCGTCGGCGTCGGCGACACGCTCTACGCATTCAAGATGTATTAGTCCGGTCGACTACGACTTTCATGACCTCGCCTACGAGCGCCAACAACCCGTCGAAAACCATTGACCTCGAGGTCAAAGACGCGCGCGTCATTTTTGCCACCATCTGGGAGGCACTCGAGGAAGAACTGGGCCGTGAGCACCTGCGGTTCCCGAAGGAGATCATCCTGCTGGGCGGGGCGCCGGGGTCCGGCAAGGGAACGCAGACGCAGTTCATCAGCCAGACGCGTGGCCTGACCTGTCCCCCGATCGTGATCAGCGAGCTGCTGACCACGCCCGAGATGCAGCAGCTGAAGGCGGACGGGTTGATGGTCGGGGACAAGGAAGTGATAGCCGTCTTGCTCCGCACGCTCCTCGAGCCCACCTACCGCGACGGCGTCGTCCTGGACGGCTTTCCGCGCACCCCGGTGCAGGTGGAATGTCTGAAGCTGCTCGTCGACAAGATCGGCAGGCTCTACGACGAGTTTGCCAGCACGCCGCTGGCGATTCATTTCCGTCGGCCGACCATCCACGTGATGGTGCTGTTCGTCGGTGAGAGCACCAGCATCGCCCGACAGCTCACGCGCGGCCGCCAGGCCTCCGAGCACAACCAGCAGGTTGCGGAATCTGGCGTTGGTCAACCCAACGAGTTGCGCACCACGGATCTGTCCGAGCAGCTCGTCCGGCGGCGGTACCACGTGTTCAAGGAACAGACGTGGAGCGCGCTGACGTCGCTGCGGCAGATCTATCACTACCACTTCATCAACGCCGAGGGGCCGATCACCGAAGTGCAAACCAACATCCTCGCCGAGCTGAAGTATCAAAGCTCACTGGAGTTGGATCCGCGTACGTTCGAACGGCTTCGCACGCTCCCGCTCGCCGAGGAGCTGGTGGTGCATGGCCGCCAGGAGCTCGTCAAACGCCTGGACAGCTACGAACTTGAATATACCCAATTGCTCAGCCAGATCGTCGCGCTCGTCACCAACAAGTTCATGCCGATCATCACCCGGCATGCCCTGTCGGGCCGGGCGCACGTGAACTCTGAAGACGTCGTCCTGCAGGAGCCGCTGGCCATCCCGATGCTGATCGACATCTTCTCCGAACGCGGCTACCACGCGGTGGTCGACAAGCACATTCAAGAGATTCCCGAGCGCATCGATTTGACGACCGGCGACATTCGCTGCCGCTCGAAGGTCGTCTACCGGATCCAGATTCACTTCGAAGCGTCAAAGATACGTCGCGGGTGAACCCCACCTGTGCCAACTATACCGATCGTCGGGAACGCCCAAGTGTCGAGTCGGGCGGCTGTGTCGCAGCCGTCCCGTCGACGGTCGCGTGAGTCGCGCGGCCCATCCTGCCCCTAGTAGCGGAACAGTCGATTGAACTTGATGGCGACGCCGCGGTTCCTGGGCTGCGCGAACCCGGCCAGGTGCGTGTCGCGGTCCTCGCTGTAGACGACGAAGAGTTCGCTGCCCGGATGGTATTCCCAGCGGAGGCGCACGTTCGCGCTGACGCGATCGTTCGACGAGTTGTACTGCACCAGCCCGCTGACGAACATCCGCGGCGTGAACGTGTAGCTCACGCGCGTGCGCGCCAGCTTCGACGTGAAGGTCCCCTCGGGAGGCTGACGTGATTGACGAGACGGTCGGCTCGACGGACAGACGCGGGGTCACTTCAACGCGGGCGGAGGTGAACTCGAGGACCGTGATGTCGCCGTTGTAGAAGTACCCTGTCGCCACAGGGACCGGCCACTGGCCTTCCGCTGACGCCCGAAGTTGTAGACGAGCTCGGCATGCCGGAAGTCGTAGCTGCCAGGCGGCAACGTGACGTCGCGCGCGACCTCGAAAGGCTCGTCGAGCCGTTCGTGCAGATCGAGCACGTCGAACTCGAGACGATCGCTGTTCTCGAACTCCGACTCGAAGCTGAAGAGCTGCTGCCGCGATTCGAGCTGGCCACTGTCGGCGGTCGCGATGTAGTCCAGGCCGGCCTCGAACGTGAACTGCCGGACGGCCGACGTCGCGCGGGCGCGGGCTGAAGCGGCCTTCGGCGAACGACCGCCGGAAATTCGATGCGCCGCAGGAATCCCACTTCCGGGTTGAAGTTCCGCCCGACCTCGAGCTGCTCGAGCCGGAGGCCGTACCGGTCGCGCGGGATAGTCGAACAGCGCCTGATAGCTCGTGTTCGTGAGTCGAGAGCCCGGGCGTCTCGGTCTTCGCGACGTAGCCGTTGAGTTCACGTTCTCGCGGAAGGCGAACTTCGCATCGACGCCGTACGCTTCGTTCGACCCGTCCGCCGAGCGTCGCGTGCGAGCGGCGCGTGAACATCGCGCCGACGGCGCTGCGGCGCAGCACGTCGCGCTTGACGCGCACGACCGTGAAGTTGGTCGGCACGGGCGACGCCCTCCGCGTCGTCGGTCTGGATATTGAGCGCGCCGATGCCGTAGCGCCCGAGCTTGCCGGTCACCCGGCCGCCGGCGACGATCGGCACGTCGCGTCCGTCCTCGAGCCCGATCCGCCGGCTGAAGAAAGACGTCGGCGCCGACCGCCGCCGCCGCTCGACCGGCCGAAGTCGAACATGCCGCGCCCTTCGAGGAAGAACTCGCGCTTCTCGGGAAAGCACGAGGCTGAAGCGCGTGAGGTTGACCTGCTGCTCGTCCGCTTCGACCTGGGCGAAGTCGGTGTTGTAGGTGAAGTCCGCGGTCAGGTTCTGCGTCACGCCGTACTTGAGGTCCACGCCGACGTCGCCGGCGGGGTCGTTGACGACTCGACGGCGTCGCCGCGCGGTCGGTCGTCAGGCCCGAGATGCGCGTAGGGCTTGATCTCGAGGTTGCTGCTGCCGGGCGGCACTTCGAGGCCGACGAGCGTCGCGGCCTGCGACACGCGGAGGATGCCCTGCGAACCGTCGCGCCCGGCCGCCGAGATCGGCACGGGCGTGAGGTACGACCACTCGTTCAGCCGACGGACGACACGGCGCAGCTGGATGCCCCACGTCTGCGCCGCGCCCGGGACGATAGCGCAGCGACTTGAACGGGATCGCGCATCTCGACGACCAGCCGCCGTCGAACCGCGACGGTCTTCACGTCCCACACCGGATTCCAGTCGCCGTTGGCGTTCCGCTCTTCGGTGATCTGCTGATCGGCCGAGCGCGCCGAGCGCATTGGTGTAGAAGAGCACGCCGTCGCGGCGATCGTGAAACGTGTCGAGCAGCACGCCGAACGTGTCGTTCTGACCGAGCTGGGTCGCGTCGCGGCGCATCTCGTTCGCGACCCAGCGCCTCGGGCGGCGCCGAGTCCCAGCACCGCGCGGCGACGTAGAGGTTCGACCCGTCGAACATCACCCAGACTTCCGTCTTCTCCGTGGCGGCGGCGCCCTCGTGCGGGACCTGCTGGACGAACGGCGCTGATCGGCGGGGCCGTGCGGTAGACCGGTTCGTCCAGCTGTCCGTCGAGCTGGACAGCGCCCGCCAGACGCAGCGCCCTGACGGTGCCGCGGGTCGGAGTCTGCCGGGTTCGCCGGGCCCTGCGCACAGGCAGGGCGCCGGCAACGCGGCCAGCAATCCGCAGGACGACAGATCGAGAGACTCCGGGAGCACCGCGTCATCCGATCGGCCGGCCCGACGTTCACTTGCGGGCCGTTGCGTCGCATCTGCTGGCAAGCGGCCCGAACGCCGGCGGCGGCACGCGGCGCTTCGACGCGGCCTGATACGCCGAGGCGACCTTCAGGATCACGTCCTCCTTGCCGAGCTCCGCGCGGAAGACGAGCGAGAACGGGAGTCCGGGCGCCGGGAGCTCGGTCGGCGTGTCGCTGTTGACCGACTCGTACGCGCTTGCCGTCGGCGCTGAGCTTGAAGGTCGGGATCGAACGCCACGCGGACGTAGCCCGCCGGGATGAGGACCTCGGTCTCACCCGCGTTGGGCCCGAAGGCGGATTCGTTGCCGGCGCCGCCCTGCACCGACGCGCCGCCGATCTTGGCGGGCGGCATCGGCGTGTGCAGCCGCACGAGCGCGTCGAGATGGTTCTCGTAGATCACCATCATGTCCACGCGACGCAGCAGCTCGCGCAGCATGATCCGTTCGTCGATGCCCTGACGGCCGCCGAGCGGGAAGTTGCGGATGTCCTCCGTTTCCTCCCAGTTCTTGAACGCCGCGCGCTGGTCGTCGCCCCAGAACTTCGACCGTGCGTTCAGCTGCGGGAAGTCCACGAGCGTCTCGGTGAAGCCGCGCTTCTTCCACTCCTCGGCGCGCCGGCTCGCGTACTGCACGAAGTGGAACCGGAACGCGTTCGAGCCTTGCTGCTGCTGCACCGTCTGGATGTTCAGGTTCGAGGGCGGCGGGACGCGGCCTTCGGCGAGCGCCACGAGGTAGTCCACCGGCGCCATGGTGCCCGTGCCGAACTTCTTGCCGGGCGCGAACTCGGTCGGCTTGATCATCTTGGCCACGTCAGGGAACGTGGGTTCGCCGGCGTTGTTCACGCGGAACAGGATGTCCGGCATGAAGACGGGCACGAGCTTCGTGAGCGCCTTCGTGTAGCTCGTGGTCATGTTCTCGATCTCGGGATCGTCGAGCAGCCGCGGACCCGTCGATTCCACGAGCGTTGCGCCCAGCGTGCCGCCGAGGACATCCTTGATCTCCTTCGCCGCGCCCGCGATGACAGCCTCGGTGGCCATCACGCCTGGTGCCTGGATCATCGATTCGCGGATCACGCCGATCCGCATGCCCTTGAGCGAACCGGGCGTCCCGGGCATCGTCGCGGTGTCGACGTACGGATGGCTGAGCACGGCCGAGCGCGGGACGGTCGTGAACGGATCGCGCGGGTCGTAGTAGCCCTCCTTCGGATCCTTCAGCGCATCGAGCACCTTGGCCGAGTCGGTGATGTCCTTGCAGTGGATACCCGTGCGGTCGTTGTAGATGTCGGAGCCGATCGCGCCGCCGTCGAACCCGATGAGCGCCTTGTGCGGGAGGAGGAGCGCGACCGAGTTGTGGTTGGCGGGGCCGCGGCACGAGGCGCGCGTCTCCTCACAGAGACTGCACATCACCATGTTCGTGCTGACCGAGACCGCCGATCCCGAGCTCGAGCCGAGCGATCCAGCGCGGGTCGTGTCGTACGAGTTCGACGGATTGCCGCCCCACGTGCTGCGCTGGTAGCCGAGCGTGGAAATCAGAACCTTGTCTTCCTTGTGCTTGCCGCCCGGGTCGCCCGCACGGCCGTTGTACTCGGTGAGCACGGCCTTGGCGTAGATGATCGCGCCCTTGTTGCGGAGCTGCTCGACCAGCACGTGGTCGCGCGCCGGGAAGTCGATGTCGTACCGCGCGTCGGCGCCGCCGGTCGAGCGCATGTCCTTCGTGTCGAACGGATCCTTGAACGAAAACGGGATGCAGTACATCGGCATCGCCGCCTCGTCGAAGTTCCGGCCAAACTGCGTGTCGAGCTGCGCCGCCCGCTCGAACGCGTCGGGGAGCTTCCTGAACTCCTCGCAGACCTTCGGCGCGCCCGGCAGGAAGCGGTGAGCCAGGAGCCTTGTCGAAATCGCCCTTGCAGGTCACGGACCGCTCGCCGCGGATGTTCAACGTCGAGAGCGCGTTCGCCTGGCCCGCGTTCGGGATGCCGACGAGCATCCCGTATTGCTGCTGCACCGACGGATCCGAGGCGGTCGCCTCCATGCGGCCCCATTCGATCGGCGGCCCCGTGTACTTGTCGAGGTCGGGCAGGAGCGTCGAGGCCTTGACGGTCTGCGTCGGGAACTTCAGTGGCGCGCCGGCCCTGACCGTCCCATAGGCCTGCGGGATCGTCGCGCCGTCTGCCGTCACGAGCGCGTTCGAGACGCCGTTGTACGCCTTGGCGCGCTCGAAGTACGCCTGCACCACCTGACGGCAGGTGATCTGCCCCTGTTTGATCGCGCGGTGAACACCGGCGATCGTCGCCTCCTCGATCTGAAACGTGCCCGCCACCTGCGCCGCGGGCCTCGCCACGAGGAACGTTGCGGCGCCCGCCGCGCCGAGTCCCACGCTGAGTATGCCGATGCGCGTCCAGAGCTTCTTCTTCATCATTCCGACCCTCCTCGAAACCGTCGCCGACCGCGTGCCCCGCGGATCACTGATAGAGGCCGAGCTGAAAACCCCAGCGCCCGAGCCACGGCCACACGCGGGTGATGGCCCAGTAGAAGATGAGAAACGCGCCGCCGGCCGCCATCGCGGCCGCCGAGACTAGCGCTGAGCGACGCGGGTCCGCGCGCGTCCATCGATTGAGGCGGCCGTGTCCGAGCACGACCGTGCACGCCAGCAGGCCGATCGGAATCGCCATCGTCGCGAGGGACTGCAGCGCCATGACGCCGGCGCCGTAGCCGACGCTCCCTGGTTGCGCGGCGTAGAGCAGGAATTCGCGGAACACGGCGAGCGGCCGCCCCAGCGTGAAGCCCCCGGCGATCGCGCCGGCGATCGCCGCCTTGACGGCCGGCCGCGCGAGGAAGATCCGGACGATCGACGGGGCGCCGACGGCCGGTGCGGCGAGCAGGCGCGCCTCGAACGCGGCCCAGATCAGCATCAGGCTGCCGAGCGCGCCGAAGACGACGAACGACTGGGCGCTCCGGATCGCCGACGTGTTGAACGCGGCGGCGCCCTCGGGCCCCATACGCCCGATGAACGCGCCGTACAGGGCGCCCACGGTCGCGACGAGCGCGGCCATGATCGCCGGCACCTTCAGCGCCGACGCCCTCGGGATCCGTACGGCCGACGAGGCCAGCCCCGGAAGCAGCGTGAACGTGGCGAGACTGGAAGCGGTGGCCGTCGCCGCGAGGCCCGCCGCCACGGCGAAGAGCGCCCCGAAGCCGGGCCCGAACGCGGCAAACTGCGCGGCCTTTCCCTGGAACGGGCCGACGAGCGGCACGACGAACGTGGCGACCCCCAGACCGTCGATGGCGCGCACGTTCCACATGCCCGCGACGCCCACGCCGATCGCGGCGCCTGCGGCCAGCCACAGCGCGGGCCGATCGAACGCGACGACGTGAATCGGCAGGGCGCGTGCTCGCGGCAGGCGGGCCTGAAGGCCCGCCTCGACGACGGTTGGCGACGATATCGAGCTCATGGTTCCCCCGGGAGCGGACCGAAGTCCGGCGGCGGCACGCGCCGCTTCGATGCAGCCTCGTAGGCCGATGCGATCTTGAGGATGACGTTCTCGCTGCCGACGTCGGTCCTGAAGACGAGCGCAAACGGCAGGCCCGGCGCGGGAAGCGTCGTCGGCGTGGCCGGGACGCTCCCGACGTAGCGCGTCTTGTCGGGGCTGAGCGTGAAGACCGGGTCGTAGACCGTCGTGACGAACCCGCCAGGCACCTGCACTTCGGTCAGGCCCGCGTTCGGACCCATCGCCGACTCGCCCCGGTTGATGTCACCGCCGCCGCCACCACCGACGCCGGGATACCCGGTCCTGCCCGGCGGCAGCGACGTGTGCAGCCGCACGAGCGCGTCGAGATGGTTCTCGCGCATCACCATCATGTCGAGCCGCGACAACAGCTCACGGAGCTTGGCGCGCTCGTTCGTCGACTGCCGCTCGCCGAGCGGGAACCGGATCTGATCGAACAGCTCCCAGTTCTTGAACGCTTCGCGCTGCGTCTCGCCCCAGAACTTCGAGCGCGCGTTGAGCTGCGTGAAGTCGACGAGCGTCTCGGTATACCCGCGGGCCTTCCACTCCTCGGCGCGTCGCGTCGCGTACTGCCGGAAGTGGAAGTGAAACGTCGTCGCCTGCGGCTTCTGCTGGATCGAGCGGATGTTCAGGTTCGGCGGCGGCGCGATGCGGCCCTCGGCGAGCGCCACCAGGTAGTCCACCGGCGCCATCGTGCCCGTGCCGCGCACGATCCCCCGCTCGAACACCGTCGGCTTCACGTGAGCGGCGACGTCCGGGAACTCGGGCGTACCGTCGTCGTCGAGGCGGAAGAGCACGTCGGGGAAGAACACGGGCAGGAGCTTCGTGAGCGCGCGCGTGTACGACGTGCTCATGTTCTCGATCGCCGGGTCGTCCTTCCACAGCGGGTCGATCGACTCGACGAGCGTCGCGCCCAGTTTCGCGCCGAGGACCTCCTTGATTTCCTTCGCGGCGGCCTCGACGATCGGCTCGTCGGCCTTGGTGCCGGGAAACGCGAGCATCGACTCGCGGATGACGCCGATGCGCATCCCCTTGAGGGAACCGGGCGCGCCGGTCTCCGCCGTGTGCGTGGCGTACGGCTTCTCGAGGAAGCTCGACCGCCGGACCGTCGTGAACACGTCGCGCGGGTCGTAGTAGCCGTTCTTCGGATCTTTGAGCGCGTCCCAGACCTGCGCCGCGTCGCCGATCGTGCGGCACTCGATGCCGGAGCGATCGTTGTGCATGTCGTTCCCGATCGCGCCGCCGAAGTACGAGAGCAGGCCCTTGGCCGGCAGGATCATCGCCTGCCCGTTGTGGTTCGACGGGCCGCGGCAGGAGGCGTTCGTCTCCTCGCAGAGACTGCACATCGCCAGGTTCGCGGTCACGGAGACAGCCGACCCAGAACTCGATCCGATCGCGGCCGCGCGCGTCGTGTCGTACGGGTTGGCCGGGTTGCCGCCCCAGGTGCTCCGCTGATAGCCGGTGTTGCCGGGCATCACCGTCTTCGCGCGGTTCGGACCGCCGGGGTTGCCGGCGCGCGCGTTGTATTCGTCGGGGACGGACTTGGCGTAGATGATGGCGCCCTTGGCGCGGAGCTGCTCGACGAGCGTGAAGTCACGCGGCGGCACGTCGATGTCGTAGCGCGCGTCGCCGCCACCGGTCGTCCGCATGTCCTTCGTGTCGAAGGAGTCCTTGAACGTGAACGCGATGCAGTACATCGGCATCGCGGCCAGATCGGGATTGCTGCCGTACTGCGCGTCGAGCTCCGACGGCGCGCTCGAGCGCGTCGGGCTGCTTGCGCAGCTCCTCGCACACCGGCGGCGCGCCCGCCGGAAGCGGCCCGTCCTTCGGCGCCTTGTCGAGCTCGCCCTTGCAGGTCACCGAGCGCTCGCCCCGCAGGTTGACCGTCGCGAGCGCCGCCAGCTGCCCGGCTTTCGGGATGCCGACGATCATCCCGAACTGCTGCTGCACGCTCGGGTCGGACGCCGTCGGCTCCATGCGGCCCCAGTCGATGGGCGGTCCCGCGTACTCGTCGAGGTGCGGAAGGATCGTCGAGGCCTTGATGGTCCCGGTCGGGAACTTCAGCGGCGATCCCGCACGCACGACGCCCGGCGCCGGCGGAATCGGCGCGCCGTCGAGCGTGACGAGCTGGTGCGCGACGCCGTTATAGGCCTTCGCGCGATTGACGTAGGCCTGGATGAGGCCACGGCAGGTGATCTGCCGTTCGCGAATGGCGCGGTGAACGTCGCCGATCGTCGCCTCGATCAGATGGAAGCGCCAGGGTACGGCCTGGGCCTCGACCGGGCGGCGGCCGGCCATGAACACCAGGCCGCCGATCGCGCCGGCGATCACGGTCGCACCGAGCAGTTGTCGAACGGGAATGCGGCTTTTCATATGCGTCACGTCCGCGATCTAGGGCTCGTCCGGAAGCGGGCCGACATGTGCCGGGTCCCGAGAACGGGACCCGGCCTACGTCGGTGTTCGCTGGATTAGAACGACGCGCGGAAGCCGAACTGCACCATCCGCGGCTGGAACGAGATGTTGGTGCTGTCCGTCGGCTGCCCGTAGCGCGCGCTGGTTTCGTTCGTCGTGAACGAGGCGTAGTTCGCGTGGTCGAAGAGGTTGAAGACTTCGACGATGCCGTCGATGGCGGCCTTGCCCCCGAGCCTGAACTGCCGCTGCACGCGCATGTCCACGCGGTGCATCGACGGGATGTCGAAGCTGTTCCTCGCGACGATGGTGCCGTTCGCACGGACCCGGCCGCCGGTGTTGCCCTGCGCCAGCGCGTCCACACCGGCGCTCGGCGTTGCGTAGCCCTGGTCGCCGTAGAAGTAGAGACCGCTCGCCTGGAAGCCGTACCCGATCTGCCAGATGCCGTTGAACGTGAAGCGGTTCCGTTGTTCGCCGGAGAGGTACCACTCCTCCTGCAGCGCCGGGTGGAGCGTGACCGGCACGTCGCACGTCGGCGCGCCCGAGGCGGTCAGCGTCGTCGGGTTCTCGCAGAAGGCGCCCGCGACCGGCGCGTTCTGCAGGTTCCATTGGCCCGCGAGCAGATACGTGGCCGATGCCTGCCACCGGTTGCTCATGCGCTTCGTGAAGGCCATCTGCAGGCCGTGGTAGTTGGACTCGCCGATGGTGCGCCGCACCGACACGTCGCCCCACTGCGGATAGGGCCGTCTCGCGAGGTCGTTGAACGGGTAGTTCACGCCCGTCGCCGGGTTGTAGGCGAGGTTCGCGTTGAGCGAGACGAGCATCGCCCGGTTCGCGGTGTAGACGTAGTCGGCCTCGACCGACATCGAGCGTCCGAACTGCCGCTGCACGCCGAAGGACGCCTGGTCGCTATAGGGAATCTCGTTGCCCTCGACGGCGAAGTTCGTCGTGCTGCGGCGCAGGCAGTTGGCCGCCGTGGACACGGTGCAGAGCGTGGCCGCCACCTGGTCGAAGGTTGGAATCGGCCCGTTGAACGGGTTGGCGGCGAAGTCGGCCCGTCCGTCGTTGAAGATCTGCGGCTGGAGCGCCGCCGCGTTCATGTACGTCCAGTAGGCGGTGTGCGACCCCGGATCCGAAAAGTAGCGCCCGCCGCCGCCGCGCAGCACGGTGTTCTTGGTCAGGCTGAACGCTGCGCCGACCCGCGGACCCCAGTTGTTCGTATCGTTCTTCCGGCCGCCCCGCAGGAACGGCTGCATCTCGACGTCTTCGGCAAAGACGCCCGTCTCGAGGTCGTAGCGGATACCGAGATTCAGTGTGAGCTTGGACGCGACCTGCCAGTCGTCCTGGATCCACGCCGACCCGCCGCTGAGCGGCGCCTGCACCAGCATGTCGCCGACGCCGAGCGTGTAGCTGCGGACGATCGACGAGAGCCCGTTCAGGTTCCACGACGAGATGTCGTTCCAGACGGGAAAGAGCGACTCGATGTTGGCCGGGATCGGCCCGCCCGTCGCGTCGTAGATCCCCTGGCAGCGGATGCAGAGGAACACGGGGTTCTTCTGGTAGAAGGCCTCGCCGCCCACCTTCAGGTCGTGCCGGCCGGCCTTGTCGTACGCGAGCGTCAGGTTGTCGCGCACCGAGTAGGTGCTCTGGCGCTCGTCCTCGTGCGAGAAGTTGTGGGCCATGCCGATCGTATAGCTGCGCAGGTTGATGATCGGCGTCCCGAGCGTGAGGCCCGGATACGGATGGTCCGGCCACGAGATGATCGAATCCTGAATCCAGTAATAGGCCGCGTAGCCGGCGCGGATCTCGTTGAGGACTCGCGGGCTGAACACCTGGGTCAGCGTGCCGCTGACGTCGGTGCTGTGCCGGTCGGTCTTGATGGCGGACGAGGGATGCCGCGTCGATCCGCCCGTGTAGCGCGAGTCGTACGGCATGTCCACGAGCGACTTGTTCCCGCGCACGCGTCAGGCGCGTCATCGGGGTGAACTGGAAGTCCATGCGGCCGCCGCCCTTGGACTCCATGCGCGTGCCGCTCAGGTCGAAGTTGAAGCTCGGAAACGGGCTCGAGAAGCTGAAGGTCTGCGGCTCGCGCTCGTACTCGTAGTTGGCGAAGATGTGCACGCGGTCCTTCTTGATCGGACTACCGAAGGTCGCACTGACCTGCTGGTTCTGGTACGGCAGCACGCGGTTCTGCACGAAGTCCCTGCCGATGAATTTGTCGTCGCGGAAGTAGCCGGACAAGGTGCCCGCCGGCGACGTTGGTGCCGGACTTGGTGATGGCGTTCACCAGCGTGCCGCTCGAGCCGCCCTGTGTCGCATCGAAGCGGTTCGAGACGAACTCGAACTCCGCGATCGCGTCACGGCTGTACTTGGGCTGACCGAAGCCGCCCGTCTGGTTCTGCGTCACGCGGAGGCCGTCCACGTTCATCTGAAACCCGCCGAGGCCGGCGAGCTCATCCGAGGACGAATTCTGGCGGCTGCCGACGGCGAGCATCGTGAGGTCCACGAAGTTGCGGCCGTTCAGCGGCAGCTCCTGCATCTGTTTCGGGTCCACGTTCGCGCCGAGCGTGGAGCTCACGGTGTCGATGAGCGGCGACGCGCCGCTGACCGTGACCGACTCCTGGAGGGTCGCAGGAGCCATTTCAATCGGCACGACCGCCGTCTGCCCCACGAGGAGCTGCACCTTGCGACCGGGCGTCGCGAATCCGGAGAGTTCGGCGGTCAGACGGTATCCGCCAGTACGGGCGGGCATGCGGAACGCGCCGCGATCATCCGACACCGCGATAAACGTGTTGCCGGAAGCTTCGTGAAGGGCCGTGATAGTGACACCGGGCAGCACACCGCCGCTCGAATCCGTTACCGTGCCGCTGATTGTGGCTTCCTGCGCGTGGCCTGTAGCTGGCCACGCGAGCAACGCACACACGATCGTCAGCAGAGTCAGTCCGCGCAAACCGCTCATAGCAGTCCTCCTCTCGACACGCAACGGGCGGAGCTCACGCCGTCGTTACGGCGCTGCGGTGCCGGCGCGTATCAAGCGATCAAAAACCTGGGGTGCTGAGCGTCGGGGCTCGTGATGTTCGGCGTGGAGCGTGACCCTCGGCTGCAAGCGGAGGACCACTCGCGCATCGCGACGACTGGGCGCGCGTTTCATTGAATGAAATCGCGCAGGCGATCTCGCGTGCGTGCGTCGCGGTCGCACGTCGTCGTGCAAAACGCGACAGACATGCGGTGAACTGTGATGGCGAGCGACAGCAATGTGGCCATTGCCGCCGAAGGCTCGCGCGGCCGATGTCGCGCCTGAGTGACCGGCGTGTTTGATCGGCGATCTCGTCAGACCAGGACGAGCGATGGATGCGAAGAATGTAGGCGGCTGAGGCGTGAGCGACAAACATGTCGTCGCCCACAGGATGCCTAGGAATGGGACTTCGTTACCTCAAGGAAGCGCGAGGGGCCCGATTGTGACATGGCCAAATTCGCTCCTGGAAACGCGGGAGCTCAACCAGGCTGATGTTCCTGGTAATTCTGCTCGTGGTGCTGTGGATGATCGGGATGGTAACCACGACGATGCTCGGCGGATGGCTTCACATCCTCCTGGTCGTCGCGGTCATCTTTCTGTTGATCCGTGTGATTCGCGGGCAAGCCGTGTAGAGCAGAGGCCCGACGCCTCGGAGTTAGCGCGCCCGTTTGATGGCGGTCTGCGCGCCTGCCCTCGATCGATCGGTCGGAGAATGCCAGAGCCGGGGCAGTACACGACCCGGCACCGCCGCGACATATGCATGCCATCCAGGATCTCGGGACAGGACACGCTCCTCTGCGTGTATCCGATAGAACAACGATGCCCATCCCGCCAACGTTATGAGCACCGCGCCGACGTTCCATTCCTGAAGGTTGTAGCCGACGTCACTAATCGCGTACGCCAGGTAGATCGGATGACGCACGAAGCGGTATGGACCTGTCGTGACGAGACCCCGCAACGCCGGACGTACCCGAACGATCTCCGCAGTGTGAGAAGACTGGCGAGACTCAAAACGGCCGCGATCGTCACGAGGACAAGCCCTCCCCTGGGCCACCCCTCGTCGCCGGGCATCCACTGCAGAAGCGCTACCTGGGCATACGGATACGCGTAGGACACGACGACCGCGACGCTGGTGGGCAGCGAGTGATCTTGCGCCACCGGCTGGCGCCGAGTGAACGCGATGACGAGAATCAGCAGGTGCTGCGAGACATATATCCAATCGACAGCGGTGAATGTCGGTATCAGGAGGAGCAGAAACATCAGCTCCGCCAACGTGACACTGAAGAGGAGGACATCGGCGAACCGTCCCCTCATCGGCATCTCTTCTTCAGCGCACCCACTGATTCACGACACTTGAGCTGCAAACGGCGTGAAGACACTCCTGGTGTTTACATCAATCGCCGTACCGCTCGCCGCGTTGCGATATTTGGGACTCTTGTCAACTTTGTCGAAGAAGAAACAACCGCATGTCGTGATCAACGCAGCGTCAGGATGGATCCGCAGAACGCAGTCGGCTGCCCCATGGGTGCCCTACGTGTAGGTTTAGGATGGTCCGGCTGACCCCTACGTGGAAGTGCCCTAGGCGCGCGCTTCGTCGAGCAGCACGCCGCCGCCGAAGCTCATATGGTCGGGAACCGTCCCGCCTTTGGTGAGCTTCACCGCGCAGTACTTGAACTCCGGGATCTTGCCGAACGGGTCGAGCACGGGGTTGGTCAGCATGTTCGCCGCCGCCTCGTAATAGCAGAACGGCACGAACACGGTCCCGCGCGGCATCCCGTCGTCTGCACGCGCGTACAGCGAGATCTCCCCGCGACGCGAGGCGATCGTGACGACGTCACCTGGCGCCGCGCCGAGAGCGTCGAGATCGAGCGGATGGATGGACGCGACGGGCTCCGGCTCGATCGCGTCGAGGTTCGAGGCGCGACGGGTCATCGACCCGGTGTGCCAGTGTTCAAGCTGGCGTCCGGTGATGAGCACCGTCGGATACTCAGCGTCGGGCTGCTCTGCGGCGGAGATCAGGTCGGCCGGAACCAGCTTGGCGCGGCCGGACGCGCGTCGGGAAGTTGTCGATGAAGACGACAGGATCGCCGGGGTCGCCTTCCTGAACGCACGGATAGGTCACAGACGACTCGCGCTCGAGCCGATCCCATGTGATGCCCGCAATCGAGTCCATGCACAGGCGCATCTCGTTGAACACGTCGCGCGGATGCGAGTAGGTCCAGTCGAGACCCATGCGACGGCCCAACTCGCAGAGGAGCCAGAAGTCTTCCCTGGCGTCTCCAGGCGGCTCGATCGCCTTGCGCCCAAGCTGCACCATGCGGTCGGTGTTGGTGACGGTGCCGACCTTCTCGGGCCACGCGGTCGCGGGCAGGATGACGTCCGCGAGATAGCACGTCTCGGTGAGGAAGATGTCCTGCACGACCAGATGGTCGAGCATGGCCAGCGCCTCGCGCGCGTGATCGACGTCCGGGTCCGACATCGCCGGGTTCTCGCCCATCACGTACATGCCGCGGATCTCGTGCTTCTTCGCCGCGTTCATGATCTCGACCACGGTCAACCCCGGATCGGGGTCGAGCTGCGTGTTCCACAGCCGCTCGAAGCGCTGACGCGCCTCGGGCGTGTTCACGCGCTGGTAGTCCGGGTAGAACATCGGAATCAGCCCTGAATCCGACGCGCCCTGCACGTTGTTCTGTCCGCGCAGCGGGTGCAGGCCGGAGCCGGGCTTGCCGATCTGGCCGGTCGACAGCGCCAGCGCGATCAGGCAGCGTGCGTTGTCGGTGCCGTGCACGTGCTGCGAGATGCCCATTCCCCAGAGGATGATCGACGCGGCCGACGTCGCGTACGTCCGCGCGACCACGCGGATCGTCTCCGCGTCGATCCCGCAGATCGGCGCCATCTTCTCCGGCGAGAACTTCTTGACGTTCTCCGCCAGCGCCTCGTATCCGGAGGTGCGATTCCGGACGAACGCCTCGTCAACGAGCCCCTCCGTGACGATGACGTTGAGCATCGCGTTCAGCAGGGCCACGTCCGTATCGGCCTTGAACTGCAGATAATGCGTCGCGTGCCGGGCCAGGTCGCTGCGCCGCGGGTCCGCGACAATCAGCGTCTTGCCCGCTTTCGCGGCGTTCTTGATGAACGTCGCGGCGACGGGATGATTCATCGTCGGGTTGGCGCCGATGACGAAGATGACTTCGGAGTTGGCGACGTCGCGCACCTGGTTGGACACGGCGCCGGAGTTGAGGCCTTCCATGAGCGCCGCCACGCTCGAGGCGTGACAGAGACGCGTGCAGTGGTCGACGTTGTTCGAGCCAAAGCCGGTGCGCACCAGCTTCTGGAACAGATACGCCTCTTCGTTGGTGCCCTTGGCGGATCCGAAGCCGGCAAGCGCCCGCTTGCCGTATGTGTCGCGAACGCGACTGAGACCGCCGGCGGCGAAATCCAGCGCCTCTTCCCACGTCGCTTCGCGGAAGACATCGCGCCAGTTGTCCGGATCGACGGAGAAATCCTTGTGCTTCGGGATGCCGGCCTTGCGCATCAAGGGCGTCGTCAGCCGATGCTTGTGGCTGACGTAGTCGAACCCGTAGCGGCCTTTCACGCACAGGCGGCTCGAGTTGGCCGGGCCGTCCTTGCCCTGCACGTAAATGATCTGGTTGTCCTTGATGTTGTAGGTGAGCTGGCAGCCGACGCCGCAGTACGGGCAGACCGAGTCGACCTGCTTCTCCGGCACGATCTTGCCGACGTCGCGCGCCGGCATCAGCGCGCCGGTCGGACACGCCTGCACGCACTCGCCGCAGGCGACGCACGTCGAGTCGCCCATCGGATCGTCGAGGTCGAACACGATCTTCGACGAGCCGGCGCGGAAGGCGTAGCCGATGACGTCGTTGACCTGCTCCTCGCGGCACGCGCGCACGCAGCGCTTGCACTGAATGCAGGCGTCGAGGTTCACGGCCATCGCCGGGTGCGAGAGATCCTGAACGGGCTGCGGACGCGACTTGAAGCGCGGCTTGCCGATCTCCAGCTTCTTCGCCCAGAAATCGAGCTCGGAGTCGCGCGTGTAGGACGTCTCCGGCATGTCCGCCAGCAGGAGCTCGAGCGACATCTTCTGGCTGATCAGCGACCGGGCATTGTTGGAGATGACCTCCATCCCCTCTTTCGGATAGCGGCAGCACGACGGCGCCAGCACGCGCTCGCCCTTGATCTCCACCATGCAGGTCCGGCAGTTGCCGTCCGGCCGCATGCCTTCCATGTAGCAGAGGCGTGGAATCTCAACGCCGTGCCGCTCGGCGGTCTGGAGGATCGTCTCGTCCGAGACGCCGACGACCGGCTGGCCGTTCAACGTGAACGAAACGGAGGTCGCGAGCGGAACGGCCGGGTTCTTCTGCAGCATAAGGAAGCGGTGGCACCCCGAAAGGGGCGCCCTACTGAACCTCTTTAGGAAAGTACTTCAAAACGGTCAGCGCCGGGTTCGGGGCCGCCTGGCCCAGACCGCAGATCGACGCGTCCATCATCGCCTGCGACAGTTCCTGGATGAGCGGCGCGTCCCACCGCTTCTCACCCATCAGCTGCAGCGCCTTCACCGTGCCGACGCGGCACGGCGTGCACTGGCCGCAGGACTCGTCGGCGAAGAACTTCATCACGTTGCGGGCCGCAGCCGCTGCGGTGTCGTGATTCGACAGCACGACGATGGCGGCGGAGCCGATAAAGCAGCCGTACTGATTCAGCGTGTCGAAATCGAGCGGAACGTCGGCCAGCGACGCCGGCAGGATCCCACCTGACGCGCCACCGGGCAGGTAGCCGTACAGCTCGTGCCCGTCGAGCATGCCGCCGCAGTACTCGTCGACCAGCTCTCGCAGCGTGATTCCCGCGGGCGCAAGGTGGACGCCGGGCTTCTTCACGCGGCCGCTGACCGAGAACGACCGCAGTCCCTTACGCCCGTGCCGGCCGTGACCGGAAAACCAGGCTGGCCCCTTCTCGATGATGTCGCGCACCCAGTGGAGCGTTTCCATGTTGTGCTCGAGCGTCGGACGGCCGAACAGTCCAACCTGCGCCACGTACGGTGGGCGCAGCCGCGGCTCGCCGCGGTTGCCCTCGATCGACTCGATCATCGACGACTCTTCGCCGCAGATATAGGCGCCGGCACCGCGTCGAAGATGGATCGCCGGCAGCGGGCATGGCGGGTTCGCCTGCAGGGCGGCAACCTCGCGCTCGAGAATCGCGCGGCAGCCGTGGTACTCGTCGCGAAGGTAGATGTAGATCGCGTCGATGCCAACCGCCCACGCCGCGATCAGCGCGCCTTCGATGAACCGATGCGGGTCGCGCTCGAGGTAATAGCGGTCCTTGAACGTGCCCGGCTCGCCCTCGTCGATGTTGATCGCCATCAGCCGGGGCGCCGGCTCCGCTGACACGAGCTTCCACTTCCGACCCGCCGGAAAACCTGCGCCGCCAAGACCGCGCAGCCCCGAGTCTTCCATCAGCGCAATCACGTCTGCGGGTTTGCGCTTGCCACCCACGCACGCGGCGGCCAGGTCATAGCCTCCGGCCGATCGGTACGCCGCATAGTCGACGTGTCCGGGGGTGACGACGTTGAAGTGCGGGTGCATCGCGGCTTCGTCGGCGCGCGGATGCGTCACGTGTCCCGCCTGCACGACCGACGCGACTCGCTCAGCCGTCGCGTGAGGAATCGGATTCTGGCCGACGACGGCAACTGGAGCGGTCTCGCAGCGGCCGACGCACGGCGCGTGCAGCACTCTGATTCCAGTGCCGAGCAGCGAAGGCAGCTTCGCCAGCAGGTCGTGCGAGCCCGCCAGTTCGCAGGCGATCGAATCGCACACGCGAACGGTGATGGCCGGAGGCGCGGTCTCGCCTTCCTTGACCACGTCGAAGTGGTGATAGAAGGTCGCCACCTCGTAGACCTCGGTCATCGCCAGCTTCATCTCGGCCGCGAGCGCCACGAGATGCGCCGCCGCCAGACACTGATAGCGGTCCTGAATCTTGTGCAGGTGCTCGATCAGCAGGTCGCGTCGCCGGGGCGCGTCGCCGAGCAGGGCACGCACTTCTTCAAGGGCTGTCGGGTCAACCGCACGGCCCTTGGGCTTCGAGCGGACCTTGCCCCGCTTGCCGCCTCGTTTGGGGGCCCCAGTCGTTTTCGTAGCCGGAGGGGAGACGGGATTGCTCATCAGAATGGGGCGGACAGCGTACCCCGAGCGTCGCGAACGGACGATATTCATAGTTTTTTCAGGTATTTGCGGGCGTACGGCACCGCAGCACCGAGTCTTCCATAATAGATCGAGATGTACGTCGAGTTTCTCGGGGTCCCGCGCCAGCGGGCAGGCGTCGCCGAACTGGTCGTCGAGGCCGGTACGCTGGGCCAACTGCTGGAGACGCTGTCCGACCGGCTGCCCTCGCTGTCCGATCTCATCGTCGGCAATCGGCTGCACTCGTCGTTCGTCGCCAACCTCAACGGCGATGAGTTCATCAGCGACCCGGGAACTCCTCTGCGCGCCGACGACTACGTCCTGATCCTGTCAGCGGACGCGGGTGGCTAACGGGAGCGCATGCTCTTCGGTTACCACGGCGCCTATCTCCGCATTGACGTTACTGACGGACGCGTCGAGCGCGTGCCGCTCGATGAGACGACCCTTCGACAGTTCCTTGGCGGAAGCGGCCTCGGTGTGCGGCTTCTCCTGGACGAAGGCGCCGCGCACGTCGACCCACTGGCCCCCGAAGCACCACTCGTCTTCGCGTTCAGCCCGCTTGTCGGCAGCCCGCTGACGACGTCCGCGAAGTTCGCCGTCGTCAGCAAGAGCCCACTGACTGAACGGATCAACGACTCGCTGGCGAGCAGCGGATTCGCCGTCGCCGGCAAACGCCTCGGGTGCGACGCGCTGATGATCGTCGGCCGCGCGCCCGAGCTCTCGGTTCTCGTCATTGAACACGAAGGCCACGAAGAGAGCGACTTGTCTCGCCGAAGCGCGCAGCGCGAAGGCGGAAGCTCGCGAAGAAGTGACGACGTGGCGCGCGTGCGTCTTGTGTCGGCGGCGAAGTATCGCGGCGCCAGTTGTCAGGACACCGAAGCGGGCATTCGAGCCGACCTCGGCGCTGACTACCGCGTCGCGTCGATCGGTCCGGCCGGCGAGCAGCTCGTTCGCTACGCGACGATTTCGCACGACGGCCGTCACGCCGGCCGCGGCGGCAGCGGCGCGGTGCTCGGAGCCAAGAACATCAAGGCGATCGCCGTTCGCGGAAAGCAGCGCGTCGAGTGGGCCCATCCGCAGGATCTGACGGCGCTGAGCCGCGACCTGTCGAAGCGGTCGTTTGGCCCGGCGACGGCGAAGTACCGCGAGCTCGGCACCGCGACCAACCTGCTCACGTTCAATCGCTTCAATGCGCTGCCGACTCGCAATTTCCAGAGCGGCACGTTCGACCAGGCGGCCAATCTGTCTCCCGAGCAGCTGACGGCGACGCGGACCAAGACGCGCGAGAGCTGCGTGACGTGCACGATTGGTTGCGAACACATCTATTCGCTCGCCCCGAAAACGCCGGTAGAGGCCGACCTTAAGTCGGCCCCTAAGCTGCCCAAAGCGGCTCGGAGGGCGTCCGCGTCGAGTACGAAAGCCTGTTCGCGCTCGGCTCACTCTGCGGCATCGGCGACTCCGACGTCGTGCTGCGGGCCTCCCAACGCTGCGACGAGCTCGGCCTGGACACGATCAGCGCCGGCGGCACGATCGCCTTTGCCATGGAATGCGTGGACCGCGGATGGCTCGACGAGCCATGGCTGCGATTCGGCAGCGGCGACGCGCTGCTGCGGGCGATCGAACTGATCGGCTCGCGCGAAGGCCTCGGTGACCTGCTCGCCGAGGGAAGCCGCCGCGCGGCTCACGCCATCGGCCACGACAGCATCGCTATCGCGCCACAGGTCAAAGGGTTGGAGATTCCCGGCTACGAGCCGCGCGCGCTGCAGACGATGGCGCTTGGCTTTGCCGTCGGCACGCGCGGCGCCGATCACAATCGCAGCGGCGCCTACGAGGTGGACTTCTCGGACAAGGTCGATCGCCGGAACATCACGCTCGACGCCGTCCGCTACGCCATCGAAACCGAAGACAAGGCCGCCCTGATGGACTCGCTCATCGTCTGCAAGTTCCTGCGCGGCATCTTCGAGGACTTCTACGGCGAAGCGGCCGGGATGCTGCGAGCGGTCACGGGATGGGAGGCGACGGGCGACGAGCTGCGCGAAACCGCCCGGCGCATCGTTGCCGCCAAACGCCATTTCAACCTGCTCGCCGGGTGGACGCCGGCGGAAGACACGCTGCCCGAGCGCTTCCTGAGCACGCCGCTGCCCGACGATCCAGCTGCTTCGCTAAGCCGAAGCCGGCTCAATGAGCTCGTCGCCGAGTATCACCGCCAGCGCGCCACCTAGCCCAAAACGATCCAGACAAAAACCCGCTTCAGGCGTCTAATGGGCCAAGAGGTGCGTGCCGATGCCAAAGATTCCCAGCTCGGAGATCACCGCCCGCCGGGTTTATCTCAATCGCCGGGCGTTCATGCGGAACCTGATGGTGGCGGGTGGGGCGACCATCGTCGCCGACACCGTCTCCGCCCAGCAGCCGGCGCCGCACGGACGGAAGCTGACGACGGTGCGAAGCTCCCTCAGCACGACCGAAAAGCCGAACACCTGGGAGCAGGTCACCACCTACAACAACTTCTACGAATTCGGCACGGATAAGAGCGACCCCGCCGTCTACGCACCGAAATACCGTCCGCCGCCAGCCGTGGACGGTCGCGATCGAGGGCGAGTGCGCGAAGCCGGGAAAGCTGAACCTCGAGGACATCCTCAAGGGCGAAACGCTCGAGGATCGTATCTATCGCCTCCGCTGCGTCGAGGGGTGGTCGATGGTGATTCCGTGGGTGGGCTTTCCCCTCGCGAATCTCATCAAGCGGGTGCAGCCGACCGCGAAAGCCAAGTTCGTAGAATTCGTGACGATTTTCGATCCCAAGCAGATGCGCGGTCAGCGTGACGACGTGCTGGAGTGGCCCTACGTGGAAGGGCTGCGAATGGACGAGGCCATGCACCCGCTGACCATCCTGTCGGTTGGCGTCTACGGCGAGGTACTGCCGAACCAGAACGGCGCGCCGCTCCGGCTCGTGGTGCCGTGGAAGTACGGGTTCAAGGGCGCCAAGTCGATCGCGTGGATTCGCTTCGTCGAGAAACAGCCGGAGACGTCCTGGATGAAGAACTGGCCCGAGGCGTACGGCTTCTATTCGAACGTGAATCCCACGGTCGACCACCCGCGCCACAGCCAGGCCACCGAAGCGCGGCTGCCGTCGTTCTTCAGTTCCACGCGGACGCAGATGTTCAACGGCTACGGCGATCAGGTCGCGAGCCTGTACAAGGGGATGGATCTGCGGCGGAATTATTGAAGGTCGACCTCTACGTCAGAGTCGGTAGGGGCTCGACCTTCAGGTCGGCCCGTTCACGCGAATCCAGCGTCGGTCAGCGCCGCCAGATAGTCTTCGCGCGTGTTGAGATTCCGCAGCGTGTTGAGCTGCGGATCGGCGACGACCATCTCCTCCACCTTCACGCGCCGCGTGCGCACGGCATCGAAGAGAAACACCGGCCGCAGCCGATCCTGCGCGAGCAGCGACTCGATGTGCGGCAGCGTCGCCGCCGATAGACCGCCGACAGCGGGTGCGTGAAGCCGTCGATCTCCATGACCGCGATGTCGTGCTCGCCGAGCAGGTCGAACATCCGCTGTACGAACGCCGGGCACCAGCAGCGGAACGTCGCAGCTGGTCACGTAGGCGGCGTCCACGGCCTCCGGCAGCGCTTTCAAGCCCGGCGCGCAACCCTTCGAGCGGACCGCGCGACTCACGTTCATCGCGCGTGACGATCACGTCGGCGGCAGCTCCGGCAGTTCCTGGTCGCGCGCCGCGACGACGACGATCGGCGAAACGACGGTGCCCAGCAGCCGCACGACCCGCTGCAGCATCGTCTCGGGACCAAACGGCAGCGTGGCTTTGGGGACGCCCATGCGCGTGGACTTCCCGCCGCACAACACAACGCCAGCCAGGCTTGCCCTGAGCGAGCCGGCGATCGAATCATGGCTGCATGCCGAGACGCTGCAGCGCTGAACGCACGTCGGCTTCCTGCAACAGCGCCTTGAACGCGTCAACGGCGGGCCGATCGGCGCGCGATCGCGGAACGATGAAGTCGTACTGCTCGGCCTGAATCGGGAATGAAGCCAAGGCCAGCGCTGCGGGCAACGGTATCGAGCGTCACGCCCCAGTCCGCGCGGCCCTGGACGCACGGCCGCTGCAACGGCGTTGTGATTGCGCGGCTGGACGGCATAGCCGGGAGGCCGCGCGCCGCCGAGCAGGCCATCGATCAGCGCACGCGTCCCGCTTCCCTGGTTGCGGTTGACCATCGCCGACTCGCGATCGTCTATCACGCCGGCAATCGCATCTGCGGCGGAGCGCCCTTCGAATCGCGTGTCACCGGGCCGAAACACGATTCCCTGCAGGCGGCCGTAGCCGCGGACGAGTTCGAGCCCGGCGGTGAGAAACGGACGGTTGTACTCGCCGGTCGCCGGATCAAGCAGGTGCACGCCGGCAATGTCGCACTCGCCGCGGCGGGCCGCATCCAGCCCGCCAACGCTGCCGACGGCGAGAAACTTCGAGCGCACGCCGCGGCGCTGCAGCTCGCCCAGCAGGTAGTCGAGGCCGATGCAGTGGCTGCCGATGACGACCAGATCGGCCAGCTGGAGATCGCGTCCGAGCAGCTGAACGTCCACCACCGTTCCCGCGTCGACGATTTCCTGGTGGCGGTCGATGGTCGCAAAGCCGTCGGCGCGGCTGAACGTCGTGACGCTGCCCGAGCCCTGGCCCATCGGATACGCGGCCAGCGGTGTCTCGCCAGGGCCCGCGTGCGGGATCTCGACCAGGCCGACCAGGAGGTACTCCGTGCGGCCGATCTCGCTGTTGACCTTCACGGCCAGCCGCGCGGGAACAACCGTGCGTTCCTCGGCGTCGCGGCCAGCCAGCAGGCGAACCACCGGCGCGACGAATTCGTGGAACGTGAAGATCGCCGACGTCGGGAAGCCCGGCAGGACGACAACCGCGCGGCCGCCGGTGGCGGCGAGACAAATCGGCTTGCCTGGCTTGAGCGCAACGCCGTGCGCGACGATGCCGGGGTCGTTGAGCTCGGCGACGACGCGGTAGGACACGTCGCCAGCGCCTTTACTCGTCCCGCCGGAGAGCAGCACCAGGTCGGCAGACTCGAGCGCCTGCGCGCAGCCGCTCGCGCAGCGTCGTCGACATCGTCCGGGACGATCCCGAGCCGCGCCGGCTCGCCGCCGAGCCTCGCGGACGGCATCTGCCAGCACCTGCGCGTTGGAGTCGTAGACGCGGGCCGGCTGCATCGGATCGCCCGGCGCGATGATCTCGTCGCCCGTGGACAGAATGGCGACGACCGGCTTGCGCCAGACATCGACTGTCGGCGACGCCAATCGCCGCCAGCACGCCGGTATCGCGGCTCGTCAGCAGCTGACCCTGCCGCAGCACGGTTTCGCCGGCGGTGATGTCGGTGCCGGCGAACGACACGCCGCTGCCGGCGGTGACGGCTCGGGCGATCCGCAGCACTCCCCGCCGCGCGTCCGCGTGCTCGACCATCACGACGGCGTCGGCGCCGCGCGGCATCATGCCGCCGGTGGCAATCGCCGCCGCCTCGCCCGCGTGGATCGCCGTTCCCGGAACGATGCCGGTGTGAATGTGCTCGTCGATCAGGCTGATGACGCGCGGGGCCTCTTCGGATGCGCCGAACGTGTCCTCGGCGACGACCGCGAAGCCGTCCACGTTGGAGCGATCGAACGACGGGACGTCGACCGGGGCCAGGACGTCGGCGGCGAGGACGCGTCCAAGCGCGGCGTCGAGTGGAATCCGCTCGACACCGCGTGGGGTCAGGTCCAGGGCCGCGCGGAACCGATGCTCCGCCTCGTCGCGGTCGAGGACCTGGAGAAATTGCTCCTGCTCAGGCATAGAGCCAGACGTCGACTTCGGTCCCTTCGGCAAAACCTTCGCTGTCGTCGTCGACGATCACGAAACCATCGGCGCGCGTCGTGGACGACAGCACCGACGCACCGCCGACCGCGAGCGGTTCGACACGGTCCATCGACCAGCTTCACGCGCGCGTAATCGAGCCGCCCGATGGGCGAACTGATCTTGCGGGCCAGCACCGCCCGAATCGAGCGATACGGCCACGCTTTCTCTCGTCCGCCCAGGGCGCGAATGGCGCGGCCCGCAAAGAAATCGTAGGCGCACAGACTCGAGACCGGATTGCCGGGAAGCAGGAACACCAGGCGCTGACCGATTCGCCCGAGGCCAGTCGGGCTGCTCGGACGCATGGCGATGCCATGTATCGGCAGCTCGCCGTGCTCGGCAACGAGCGTCGGCGCCAGATCCTCGATGCCGACGCTCGAGCCGCCGGACACGATCACGATGTCTGCGTCGGCTGTGAGCGCGTCGAGAATCGCCTGACGCTCGTCGCGGACGAGACCCGGGAACTCGACCACCCCGCCGTCGCGCTCGACGAGCGCCGCCAGCATCGGCCCGTTGGCGTCGGCAATGTGGAAGCCGTGCGGCCGCGATCCCGCCGGCAGCAGCTCGTTGCCGGTCACGACGAGCCGCACGCGCGGGCGTCGCACGACACTCACCTGTCCATGGCCCACGGAGCTGAGGACGCCGAGGTCCTGCGGCCGCAGCACGCGGCCGGGCTCGAGGAGGGTCGCGCCTCGCACGATGTCTTCGCCACGCCGGCCGACGTTCTTGCCCGGCGAGACCGACGCCGTCGCGGACTGACGACTGTCGTGCTGACGACGTCGGCCGGCTTCAGGCGGCCGTACCTTGGCCGGTTCAGCCGGACCTTCGACATCCACGAATTCTGCCGGCAGCACCGCATCGGCGCCCGCCGGGATCGGCGCGCCCGTCATCACGCGCACGGCTTCCCTGCCGCGAACGGACCCTCAAACGGGCGGCCCGGCATCGAGTCGCCGACGACCGTCAGCGACAGGCGGTTGTAGGCACCCGCACCCTCAGTGCCGGCCGCCACAACCGCGTAGCCATCCATCGTCGCCCGGTCGAAGCCCGGTACGTCGACGTCGCTCGCGACCGGACTCGCGAGGACGCGACCGGAGGCGACGCCAAGCGGCACGGTCTCGGCGTCCAATGCGGCGCAGCTGGGCGTCGAGCCACTCGAGCGCCGCGGCAACCGTGTGGCGCTTCGCGAACCCGCGCATGCGGACGTCCTGCGCTGACGTGGCGCGGACCTTGTCAGGTCCGCCCGCTGCTGCTTTAGTGTGGCGGCTCATCGGAGATGTATCCGATATGTTACGAGGTCTACGGCATCAGGCCGACCTGTAAGGTCGGCCTCTACCAAACGGATGAATCCGCGGGCGGTTTCGTGTCTTTGCCAGGCTGGTAGAGGCCGACCTTCAGGTCGACCTTGACGATCCGGGTGTTCAGAACTGGAAGCGGATGCCGACTTCGATTTCCCTCGGATCGGTGGCGCTGGTGATCCGCCGGAAGTTGGGGGACGTCATCACGCCGGAGGGCGTGCCGTAGGTGCACGTGGTTGAAGGCGTTGGTCATGTTCGCGAAGACGTTGACGTTGATGCCGGACGTCGAACTGCCGGCGCGCGGCGGAAGAAAAACGCCTTCGAGATGTTGAAGTCGAAGTTCAGATACCGCGGACCGCGCTCGCTGTTGGGCATGCCGCCCGGGGGGCGATCGGTGAGGTTGGAGTCGCGATTGTCGTCGCGGCCGGTCGTGATCGTGTAGTACCGGCCGCTGTGGAAGTCCATCTCCCCCGACACGAAGAGCCCAGCGGCAGCGAGGCGTCGAGGCTGGCGCTGATGTTGTGCGTCGGCTGCGGCCAGCCGCCCCAGTCGGCCCGCTCGTCATAGGCATTCGTCAGCAGCGTGCCGGGGCCGCCCTGCACGTCGCCGCGGACGTGCTGCCCGGTGTAGTTCAGCGACGCCTCTGAAGATGCTGAAGCGCTTCCGGACGCTGAGGCGCAGCGTAGTGCCTGATTTCGTTGCCCGCCGACTCGAGGCTGATGATGTTGCCCCGTGCGGGGTCCGGCTTGACGCACGCGTCAACCGGCGTCTCCGTCGAACACGCCTGGCGCGGCTCGACGCGGGCGTCGTACGGCGCGTTGAGGTTTCGCGTGCGCAGCCGGTGGTACTCGCGCTGCACGTCGATCCCACGTCGCCGTGAACAGCAGGTTGGAGAAAAACGTCCGCTCCAGCGAGACCATCGTCGACGGCGACGTACGGCGCCACCAGATTCGGATCGGTGACGCGCACCGACGGCAGCGACTGCCTGATCGTGCCCCCGGCGAACGGATCGGGGTACGATCGGGTTGTCGATGACGATCTCGAACTGCTGTGTGCCGTCGAACCGGCGCTGGTTCTCGACCATGCTGCTCGTGAGCCGGCTGTGGAAGATGCCGCCGCCGCCCGAATCACGGTGTCCGGACCGGGCGAATACGCCACGGCGACGCGCGGGTCGAGATTGTCGTAGTCGTCGAGATACTGCTGCGCCTCGTATCGGACGCCGAACATCATCATGAGCCGCGGGTTGAGCTGGACGTCGCCCTGGAAGAAGCCCGCCATCTCGAGCTGGCCATGCTCGAAGAGCGGGTTGCCGCGCGTCACGCGGTAGGTTGAGCGGCGCGCCCGCGAGGTAGGCGTCCAGGCTCGAGAAGGTGAAGGTGCCGCCGAAGTTGTTCGCGGACAGCGAGCGCTCGCATCCGGTAGCGCGCCCTCGATGCCGGTCTTGATGGTGAGCCGCTCGCCGAGCCGCGTGAACAGATTGCCGAACTCGATGGTCCGGTTGCGTCTCCTCCGATCGGTTCTGCGCGCCGCCGCTGTTGAACGCGTCGAGGACGTTGATCCGGAGCGCTTCGCTGAAGGGCACCGTCTCGCCGCTGCTCGCGTTGTAACTGAGCCGCGCTTCGTGGATGCTTCGCGATGACAGCGTCGAGAAGGCGTAGATGTCGGTGTCCCACTCGCCGGTAGAACGCGTCCGAACGCCGTTCGGGCAGCGTGAAGCCGCCGATGCCGTCGTCCCGGCTCGTTTCGGTGCCGCGGCCGATCGAAATCTCGATCGAATGCGATCGGCGCCAGCTGGTAGGTATTCTCGATCTCGAAGCCGCGGTTCAGACGACGGCCGGGTGATGCCCGAGCGCGAAGACGCCGTCGGGCAGCGTCGCGCGGATCGTGCCGACGTTCTCGGCATCGGTCTGCTCGAAGCTCGAACGTCGAGGACAGCCGCCCGGGAATCGAGGGGCCGCTCACGTCGAAGCTGATCTGCCGCTCCTGGTAGGGCGGCTTGTTGTCCGGCAAACGCGTTCCGCGCATTCAGCCCATCGTCCTTGAGCAGGAACTGCGGTGTTGCCGTGCCAGGCCCCACCGCCGCCGCGCGGAATGACGTCGGTGCTGCCGCCCCCGGCGTCGAAGCCGTTGTTTTCGGCGGTGAAGGCGTTGTTGTTGATCCGGACGTACTGGGTCTGCGCTCGCCGTCTGCCGCTGACGAGGCGGCGCATCGGCGCTGCCCGCGCGCGGCCAGATGTGCCTTCCACGCGGCGGCCTGCGCCTCGGTGAGATATCCGGCGAGGTTCTTGAGAAACTCGCCCCGCATCCAGTCGATCGCCGATCGGAGACGGTCTTCGTCGGCCCCTCCGTCGGACCGCCGCTGAAGTCCAAGAGGTCGCCGAAGAGGTCTTCGCTGGCGCGGCGGCGCTCCTCCATCATCAGCGCGATGGCACGTTCCTGGTTCTCGGTGAAGGGAACCTGCGCGTCCGCCAGGACCTGCTTGACCTCCTGGTTCAGCGCCGCCAGTGGATTGGCCGCGCCTTCCCCCGGCGTGAGAGAGGCCGTTTGGGCCGACGCGCCGGAGGGCCACCACAACAGCACGGCCAGCGCATAGAGAAGGGCTCTCACGGTGAACGATCGTAACCACGAAGGCGTCCGGACTTTGCGAAAAAAACTATTGCGCGGCCACATTGCTCTCAAGAGCGGACAGATCGCATGTCAAACAGCTAGCGGCACTTCATCGCTCTTCACAACAGCAGATCAGCGCTGTGATCTGTCCGCGTGATATGTCCGCCGTGACGCCCTGTTGACGCCCTTGATTTCCTTGGGACGACGATGGCATCGTCGTCCGTCATGTCAGAGACCGAACCGGAACCGTGGCGCGGGAAGAGTTCAACCAGGAGTTAGTACGCGCACTGGACGATTCGGTTTCGGCCGCCAGGGACCATGAGGCCGAAATCAAAGCGTCGATCGCGAGGAGCGACGAGCTGTCTCGCCGCCGCCGTGCCGAAGATGCCGAGCGTGCACGGACGTCAGCCAATGATTCCGCGGTCCGTGAGACACCGCCGGTGTACCGGACGGATAACCCCGACGAACGGTTGGAACGCATTGAGCGGACTCTGGCGGACATCGCCGAACGCATGGCCACCAAGGCCGACCTCGAGCAAGTGCGGCAGGAGATGGCCACCAACGCACGGCAGGGATGACCACCGACCTCAAGTGCGGCAGGAGATGGCCACCAAGACCGACCTCGAGCAAGTGCGGCAGGAGATGGCCACCAAGACCGACCTCGAGCAAGTGCGGCAGGAGATGGCCACGAAGGTCACGCTCGAAAGCGTGCAGGACGATGTTCGAAAGGTCGCTGAGGGCTACGCCACCATCAGCCAGCGTCTCGAGGACGCGGCCAACCTGCTGAAGCCGCCGGCCTTCCGCTGAATCGTCGGCTAGTCATCAGGCTCAGCGATGGCGACCGCGCCCGAGCGGCTCTTCGGACCTGAGCGGACCGGCGCCGGCTTTCTCGAGTACGGGTCGCGAGGCCACCCGGGCTCAGGGCCCGGCCCGAGTCCGATTCCAAGCCAGCGAAGAATCCGCTGCAGCAGGGCGCCCATCATTTCTTCCCCTTCCGCGCCGACGCTCGCGGCTTCTTTCTCGGCGGTGGGGCATTGACGGTGCTCTGCCACGCGAGCGTCATCGCCTCCCCGAGCTGTTCCGGGTCCACGGTCTTAAGCGCGACCCGCGTGCACCCGGCGCGCCCCCACGCGCTGCTCTCCGGCGCAAAGGCGTCCGGATGCGATCGGACGAAGACCGCCTGCTCGGCCGGCGTCAGCTTGACCATCCCGTGCTGATTGTCGGCTTTCAGCGTGGCGAAGATCCGGCCGTTGACTCGAAAGTCCGGGTGCCCCATGTGCGCGCTCTCGATAACACCGTCAAGGGCCAACGCCATCCGGCGAAATCCGGCGACCGTCATACCGTACTCCGGCGTCTTGAGCCGTGGTTCATAAAGCCCTTCGTTCGGACGAGGACGGATCAGCGATGTCAGGTGACAGCGACTCAGTCAGCTGGATCAGCGTCGGAATCGGACGCCAGTAGTCCTGGCGATGGGCGATCAAGTCGAGATGCGGCGAGCCCCAGTCCTCGACGATCGCCGAGCCCGCATTCCACCTCGCTCGCCGATCGAGCTCCTTGACGTATCCGCGGCACGCGCGGCACGCGCGTGATGGCATACCCCTCGTCGGCGTCCTCCGCGATCAGCCGCACGAGATCGTCGACGTGCGATTGGCGCACAGCGGACACGTCAGCCTGGCGAACGTCCAACGCGTGTCGCACATGTGGCACGCCAGCTGGCGCCGGCCGTCTTCGAGCAGGTCCGCGAAGCCCGGGGGGCGCCGCAGCACGGGCAGATACCCACATCCCACGGGCTGGCCTCGACGAGCGACCTGGCACCTCGGCGAAGTACGCACTCAGCACTGGCCTAGGCCGGCGACGGCGAGAAACGCCACCGCATCCTGCGTCAGGTGGCAGCGCTCCTGGAGCTCGGCTGCGCCGATGCGGCCGCGCGCGGGCAGCAGGACGGTCGGCCCGATCTCGCCGCGGTCCCACGCGTCGCCGAAGTCGCGGGTGTCCTCGATCCCGGCGAGAACGTCGAGGGCAGGATGGAGGAGCGGCTCGACGAGCTCAGGGAGCGAATCGGCGGTGGCGCCGCCGCCAGCAGCGGCTCGCCCTTCGACCAGAGCGCGACGAGCGCGGTTTCGGTCGTGCAGGTCAGCGGTGTGAACCCCTTCTTCGCCCACGACTGCCCACGCGTCGATCACGCGTCCGAGCGGCTCGAGAGCCTCCCGAAAGGTCGGGCGCCGCGCGAGGAGGTCGGCCCACTCGGAAGCGATCGTTGTCATCCGATGCCGTTCGGCGATGACTGGCCCGCGGCAATCAGGACGAACTTGACGAGGAAGCCGCCGACAAGGACGAGCGTCGCGCGGAGCGCTGTCATCCTCGGCGCGCTGCGCCGATCGCCCCGCGGTGCAGCAGGAGCGGCAGCACCACGCCAACGAACACGGCGCCCAGCCAGAACGGCAGGCTGTATGGCCCCGTCACAAGCTGCGCCAGCGCGGCGTCGACGCCATCCGATCCCGCCGCGTTCACCGACACGACCAGCAGGGCCAGCGCGACGAGCTCCGACGACGAGCGCGACGGACGATGACCCGCATGACGCGCGCCAGCGCGTCATGCGCGCGCCGAGCCGCGCAGCCATGCGAGCACGAGCGCGATCGCTGCGCTTCCCGTCGCGGCCCCCACCGCCAGGAACAGCGCTCCGAGCCAGTGCGCGCTGATGAACAGCGGACGCGCCGTGGCGCCCAGCAGCACGCCGGGGTAGGCAGCCAGGAAAAACCCGGCGACGCTGCCGATCACGCCCGGCGATCGACCGCACGCGCGGGAAGCCGCGTCCCGCCTCCGGCCAAGCGCTCCGGCCGGCAGGCCGCGGCGATCGGCAAGCCAGGTCTCTCCAGCGCACAGGAACGCGCAGGCGCTGAAGACCATGCAGCCCCCAGGCGCCCGCGCTCATCGGAGAGTATGGCTTGATGTGGAACGGGCCAGCCGTCACCGCGTTCATGCCGATCGTCGAGCGACGGCTTGGTCACCATCAACATGTTGAGGAAGCGGGTCGGCAGGCCGAGGTCGACGATCAGCAGGATCGGGCAGGGGAGGAGGGCGACCAGCGCGACGTAATAGCCGACCCGGACGACGTCGTGGATAGCGACGGCCGTCGACGAGGCCCGCGATCGTGGCGATGACAAACGCCCCTCCGGCCACGCCACCCAGGAAGAAGTAGATGTCGATGAGGATCGGCCAGTCGGCGCTCTTGAGAAGTCCCGGCTCCATGACCTGCAGGTTCAGCGGCTCTTGTCGTCCGGGGCAGGCACGTTGAGGCCTTGCCTGTAACCGGCCGCGGAACGCGAACACCGCGCCGAGTCCGACCGCGACCGCGGCCCCGATCGAGAAGATCGAGTCGATGACGACGTTGCGCTGCGGGAGCTTCGGCTGCTCCGGCAGCCCGTACTTCGCGGCAGGTCCCAGCAGCAGGAAGAACGCGTTGAGGCCGCCGAGCGGGCCGTTCTGATCGGCGCCGTACAAATGCGCGTCCGTCACGCCCGTCGTCTGAAGTTCGTTCGACGCGCGGCCTTCGCCTTGGCCTCCAGCTCGTCGCGGAATCCGAACTTGATGGACTCGGTGGGACACGCTTTCGCGCACGCGGGCCCGAGGCCGTTGTGCAGCCGGTCGTTGCAGAACGTGCACTTCGTTGCCGTGCCGGTGTCGTGGTTGAAGCTGACCACGCCGAAGGGACACGCCGAGACGCAGTAGCGGCAGCCGTTGCAGATGTCCTGGTTGATGTTGACCGTGCCGTACTCGGTCCGGTAGATCGCGCCGGTGGGACAGGCCTCGAGGCAGCCGGCCTGTGCGCAGTGCTTGCACACGTCCGACATCATGTGCCAGCGCATGCCGACCTTGTCGTCGCCCGGTTCCTCGAAGAAGCGAACCAGGCGATAGCTCTTGTCGGTGAAGTGCGCGTGGTTCTGGTACGACCCCGTCCACTCCGGCTCTTCGGGCTCGAGCTGATTCCACTGCTTGCACGCGACCTGGCACGCCCGGCATCCGATGCAGAGCGAGACGTCGGTGAACATCGCCACTGTGCGCGCCATGTCAGTCGACACCTTTCCGCACGTTGCAGAGCAGCGCCTTCGACTCCTGGATGAAGGTCGTCGGATCGCCGAGGCTGGCGACGAGGTCGTTGGTGATGTCGCCGCGCGCGGAATCCATCACGCCCGCCCAGCCCCAGTGCCAGGGGATGCCGACCTGATAGACGGTCTTGCCGTCGATCACGAACGGCTTGATCCGCTCGGTCACCATCGCGCGCAGCTTGATGCGGCCGCGCGGAGTCTCGACGGTGATCATGTCGCCGTTCGCGATGGCGAGGTTCCTGGCCATCTCCACGCCGATCTCGGCGAAGTGGCCGGTGAACAGCTCCGAGAGCCACGGCACATGCCGCGACGTTCCCGCGGCGTGATGCTCGGTCAGGCGATAGGTCGTCAGCACATAGGGATACTGATCGGGCGTCCCGAGTCGATTGGCGTCGCCGATATCCCAGCGCTTGGCCACCGGGTTGTTCTGCACGCTCGACAGCAGGTTCGTCGCCGGAGACTCGAACGGCTCGTAGTGTTCCGGAAAGGCGCCGTCGAGCACCGACGCCAGCAGCCCGCCTTTGCCGTCGGCGCGCATGATGAACGGGTCGGTCGCCGCCGATGCCCTTGAACGCGCCGCTCGCCGCGGGCGGCGCGTCCGGCGCGGTGAAGGCGCCGAAGTCGGGTACGTCGCTTCCCACCCAGCGGCCTTTCGCGTCCGGCGTCCCGCCAGGCGCGTCGGCGTCCCACCAGATCAGCTTCTTCCGCTCGCTCCAGGGCTTGCCTGACGGATCGGCGGACGCCCGGTTGTAGAGGACGCGGCGGTTCGCCGGCCAGGCGAAGCCCCACTCGTGCGCAAGGTAGTCGTCGGCTCGGGCCCGTTCGCGTCTGGCCGACAGGTTCCGGCCCTCTTCCGGGAAGATCCCCGTCAAGATCCAGTTGCCGCATGCGGTCGCGCCGTCGTCGGTGAGGTGGGCGAACGAGGCGAGGTGCTGGCCCGCTCGGTACGCGGGCCGGCCGTCCGCGGCGGCGATGTCGCGCGTGGCGAAGCCGTTGATCTCGCGCAGCACCAGCTCCATGTCGGGCTCCTGCTTCGGGCCCGTCGGCCCGGTAGTCCCAGACAAGATCGAGGATCGGTCGATCCTTTCGCGCCGTCGAGCCCGCGTACAGCCGCTTCAGCCGGTTGCCGAGATCGACGATGAAGGCGGCGTCGGAGCGGGCATCGCCCGGCGGCTCGACCGCGCGCCGATGCCACTGCACGAGCCGCATCGTGTTGGTCAGCGAGCCGTCCTTTTCGGCGGCCGGCGCGGCCGGGAAGAAGAAGACCTCGGTCTGACAGCTTGCCGGATCGACGCCCGGCTCCTTCCACACCTGCGCCGTTTCGGTCTCGAACAGGTCCGCCACGACGAGCCATTTCAGGTTGCGCATCGCCGCCCGAACCATCTTCGCGTTCGGGCTGTCCACGGCCGGGTTCTGACCCTGGCAGATGAATCCCTGCACGATGCCCGCGCGCATCGCCACCATGAAGTGCTGATGCGAGTAGGCGTCGGCCATCTCGCGCTTCGGCAGATAGTCGTATGCGTAGTCGTTCTCCGCCGTCGCCGCGTCGCCCCACCACGCCTTCAGCTGGCTGACGATGAACTTGGGCGTGTTCACCCAGTAGCCGCTCGTCGGCGTGGTCCGATCGAGGTATTCCGCCAGCGTCGGGTGGGGGCCCTGCAGCGGCATCGCCGGATAGCCGGGCAGCATGTGATAGAGCGTCCCCATGTCGGTGGCGCCCTGCACGTTCGAGTGGCCGCGCAGCGCCGCCACGCCGCCGCCGGGCCGACCGACATTGCCGAGCACGAGCTGCAGCATGCACAGCGCCCGAATCTGCTGCACGCCATTGGTCGACTGATTGAGCTGCAGCGCGTAGGAAATCGTGCCGGTCTTCTCCGGACCCGAGGCGGAGCAGAACACCTCGGCCACCTCCTCGAACTTTGCCCTCGGGATTCCGCAGACGCGCTCCACCATCTCCGGGGTGTAGCGGCGGTAATGCCGCCGGAGATGCTGGAACACGCGTGTTCGGATCCTGCAGCGTCATGTCGCGCCGGGGCTCTCCCTCGCCGTCGAGCTGATACCGCCAGGTCGACTCGTCGTAGACGCCTCTGGTCAGGATCGAATCCGCTGAACAGCCCGTCGAGGTCGGCCGGCGTCTTGAAGCCGGGGTCCATCAGGAAGGCGGCGTTGGTGTAGTGGGCGACGTAGTCGTGGAAGTACTTGCCGCGCTCGATCGCGTAGCTGATCAGGCCGCCAAAGAAGACGATGTTGGTGCCCGAGCGGATCGGAACCCAGTAGTCGGCTGTCGCCGACGTGCGCGTGAACCGCGGATCGACGTGGATGATCTTCGCGCCCCGCTCCTTGGCCTTCATCACCCAGCGATAGCTCACCGGGTGGCACTCGGCCCAGTTCGACGTCGGCATGATCACGTCGGCATTGACGACGTCGATCAGGCTCGTCGTCATCGCCCCGCGGCCGAACGTCGCGCCGAGCGCCGGCACCGTCGCCGAGTGGCAGAGGCGGGCGGAGTTCTCGAGGTTGACGAGTCCCAGGCCGCGCGCCAGCTTGGCGATCAGGTAGTTCTCCTCGTTGTCGAGCACGGAGGAGCCGAGCCAGGCGATCCCCTCGCAGCGGTTGACCGTGACGTTGGTGTCGGCGACGTTCGACCGTTTCGACGAACGTCGCATCGCGCGTCGTTTTCACGCGCTTCGCGATCCGCTCCATCATCCAGTCGAGCGGCTTCTCTTCCCACGCCGCGCTGCCCGGGGCGCGATAGAGCGCTTTGGTCAGCCGCCGCGCATTCATCGAGAGCTGGAACGTCGACGATCCCTTCGGGCACAGCGCGCCCTCGGTATGCGGCGTGTCCGGGTCGCCCTCGATGTCGATGATCTTCCCGTCCTTGACGTAGATCAGCTGCGCGCAGCCGACCGCGCAGTACGGGCAGACGCCGGGGAAGACCTGCGCTTCCTTGATGCGGAGGGTGTTGGCCGCGTCTTCGACGGCAGCAGATTGACGGCGTGGCCCCGAGCGCGGCGCCGGTGGCGGAGGCTCCTGAATAGCGGAGAAAGTCGCGCCGGGAGAGGCCATAGGTCTACAGCTCGGGGCTGGCGATGCGTTCCCAGACGCGGCGGAGCACCACGACCCTCGCCACCGCGAGACCGTCTTCCGCGACTCCTTCCTCGATGCGGACGATGTCGCCGGGATAGAGCGCGTCGACGCCGGCGAGCGCTCCCGTCCTCGGTGAGCACGATCGTCCGGGCGTGGCAGGAGAGATCGCTGCAGGCTGCGCCTTTGACGCGCAGCCGCCCGCGTTCGCGATCGACCTCCACGATCATCAGACGCGTCTGTTGCAGGCGATCGGTGAGGCTCTCGGTCACGGCGTTCCCCGTGACGGCTGCGGCGACGCGTCCGGCTGCGGCGAGCGGCGCGCTCGTCCATCTTCAGGTACTCGGCCAGGTGCGCCTCCAGCACCGCGCGGGCGCCGGCAGGTCGGCAGCCTCCAGGCATGCGATCACCGCGCGTCGCGTGTCCGGCGGTCGACGACGGGGCTGTCGGTGACCGGATTGTAGAAGCGGCTGAGCTCGAGCAGGAGGCGTTTGACACGAGGCGTGTCGTCGAGGCTGGCCAGCGCCTCCCGCATCATGCGGACCTCGTCGTCTTCGCGCTTGCGGAGCTTTCCGCGCCGGAACACGAGACGCTCCGTCGAGTCGGCGTCGTGACGGCCGGTGGCCGGCTCGCGCATGCGCGATGCTAGCACACGGTCGGGGCAAACAGACTTACGCCGGTCAGTGCAAGGTGGCGCCGGTCGGTGCGATGGGTGCGATGCGGCACCGGTTGGTGCGATGAGTGCGTTACTGATGTTAGGAATCGGAACGAGGGTGTTGGGCGTCGGCGGTCCAGACGCGGGCGCCTTCGCTGCGGAACGGACCTTCGTAGACCGCGCCCTCGGAGCCGACGAAGTCGCGCGCCCGGTCGGCCAGGCGCTGCGCGTCGTCGTCGCGGCCGACGATGCCGTAGACGGCCGGCCCCCAGGAGCTCTGCCCCACGCCGAGCGCGCGCCATTCGCGCATGCGGTGCACCAGCTCCTCGCTCAGGCCCGTGGCGAACGTGCTGCCCTGCACGGCCGCGAACCAGCGGCCGGTGATCTCCTGGATCTCCGAGAGCGCGCGGCCGAAGTTCGACAGGTCGGCGTCGGCGACCGACGGCAGCAGCACCATCAGCACGAGATGCGCGACGCGCTCGACGTCGTCCTGCCGCGGCAGCGGCAGCCGATAGAACGCCTCTTCTTCGCGAACGCCGCTGAGTCCCTTGCCGCCGGGCACGGCGACGACGCATCGCCACTCGGCGGGAACGGCACGCGCGCGAGCAGCGGCCCGCAGTTGTCGAACCGGTGTGCCGGCCGCCTTCGACGACCAGGCCGCCGCCGGAGAAGGTCCAGGTGCCGATGGCCGAGCGGCGCGCGCGGCCGACAGCCTGCGCCAGCGACGGCGGATCCGTGTCGAGGCCGTAGAGCTCGGCCAGTGCGCGGGCGACCGCGAGCGCGAGCTGCGTGCCGGAGCCGAGACCGGCGTGCCGCGGCAGCGCGCGGTGCACGCGGACGCGCGCGCCGTCGCGGATGTGATGATGGTCGAGGAACCGCCTCGCGAACGCCGCGGCGCGTTCCGCATCCGTCCCTGGGCGCTGACGGTCAAGGCCTGGACGCCGAGACCAGCAGCGTCGCTTCCGGCGCGGCGGCGCCGATGCCGCCAAACCAGCGGCCGAGCTCGCCGCGCAGATCGAGCACGCCGAAATGCAGCCGCGCCGGCGCTTCGACGAAGACTTCCGTCGCCGGGCGCGGTCATGGTTTCGGTGGTCCTGGCGCGCTGCGGATGTACTCGGCCAGCAGCGCCATCGCCTCGAATTCGCGCGGGCCGGCGGTCTTGTCGACGATGACCTGCAGCCGCTCGACTTCGCTGAGGAGGAAGTCGCGGGCGAGCATGTGCACGCGCGTCGCGTAGATGGCCGCCTCGAGCACGGCATGCCGCGCCCGGTTGAAGCCGATGAACTCGCGCCGCACGCCGCGGTGCACCGTGCGCGTGTCGATGCGCGATCGCGGCGGCGTGCTGTCGATGGCGGTCACCTCAGCTCGCGCCAGGAGCAGGCGTCGGCGAGCACGACGCCGCGCACCGCGTGCGCCGGCATGGTCGCGTAGTCCGGATTGCTGATCGCCGCCCTCGCAAACACCCGCACGTCGTCGATCAGATTGACGACGGCGGCGCGGGTCGCCGGGACATTGCGATAGGTTGCCGTCTCGAGAAACGGCTTCAGCACGATGGCTCTGGCTCGTCGTCCGGATCCCACTCGACGCCCATCGGCGCGCAGTTCACCGCGCCGTCCGCCGCCATCGTCGTCACGATGGTCTCGATGATCACGCGCCGCACTCCCGGGCGACGAGCGCGGCGTAGGCGGCCATCATCCTGGCGGGTCACCGGGCCGGGCGTGCCGGTGCCGATGGCGATGCCGTCCAACCGGACGAGCGGCGCGATGCCGCGCAGCGAGCTGGTCAGAAACGCTTCCGTCGCGAATTTGAGCTTCGCGAGGTCGAACGGACGGTCGTCAACGGCGAGGCCCATTCCAGCGGCAAGCTCGAGCACTGCCGCGCGCGTGATCCCCGGCAGCGCGGCGCACGAGGTCGGCGGCGTGATCAGCTGACCGCTAGCACCGCGAACAAATTGCTCGCGGACGCTTCCGAGCAATGGCCGGCGGTGTCGAGAAACAGCGCCTCGTCGGCGCCCGCGCGCGTGCCTCAATCATCGCCGCGACCGCGTCGGTGTAGGCCAGCGTCTTCAGCCCGGCGGTCATCGAATACTCGTTGCGGCGCCCGGACGCGACATGCGCCGTCAGTCCGGGCTCGTAGATGGCGGCGGCAAACGGCGGCGGCGTTGCCACGGTCACGACGACGGTCGGAACTGGATCCGCGGGCGCGGCCACTCCGCCCGCCGCGACGCCGCGGGTGACGGTCAGCCGGATGCTGGCATCCGGCACGTGCGCCGCACGAACGGCGGCATCGACCCAGTCGCGCAGCTCGGCCGGCACCGGAATGGTCAACGCGCGGAGCGCTCCCTCGATGCGGGTCAGATGGCGATCGAGCCGGAACACGTTCCCGTTCCGCGCCCGCATCGTCTCGAAGACGCCGTCGGCCAGCGTGAAGCCGCGGTCGCGCGCCGAGACATGCGCGCCTTCCGACGGCTGCCGTCGCCCGTTCACCCAGACGATCGTGCGCGCTCCGTCACCGCACGTGCTCCACCGGCGGCGGCACGAACGTCTGCGGTTCGTCCTCGACGGGCGGCGGCGTGCCCGGCGCGCCGTCGGCGCGGGCGGCCACGTCGGCGAGCCGCGCGCGGTCGCCGCGCAGGAATCGATCGAGCATCGCGTAACCGTACTCGGTGGCGGCCGACTCCGGATGGAACTGCACGCCGACGACCGGATGCTCGCGATGCTCGACGGCCATGATCTCGTCGATCGTCGCGCGCCGTCGCCAGCACGCGCAGCGATGGCGGCACGTCGGACCGGGCGATGACCAGCGAGTGATAGCGCGCGACGCGCAGCGGCGACGGCAGGCCGGCGAAGATGCTCGTGCCGTCGTGGACGATGACCGATGTCTTGCCGTGAACCGGACGCACGGCGCGGACGATCGGACCGCCGTAGGCGGCGCCGATGCACTGATGACCCAGACAGACGCCGAGAATCGGCGTCGTCGGTCCGAACCGGCGGACGACGTCGGTCGAGATGCCGGCTTCGGCCGGCGTGCACGGTCCCGGCGAGATGATGATGTGCGATGGCGCGAGCCGCTCGACCTCGTCGAGCGTGATCGCGTCGTTGCGGCGGACGACCGCCTCCCAGCCCAGCTCGCGGACGTAGCGCGCGAGGTTGTGGACGAAGGAGTCGTAGTTATCGATGAGCAGGATCATTACGGGACCGCAGGGCGCCCTTCAGGGGTGTCAGAACGTCGATCATGCCACGGGCCTTGTCCAGCGTCTCGCGGTACTCCTGCTCGGGGTCCGAGTCGGCGACGATGCCGCCGCCGGCGCTGAAATACACGCGATCGCGGCCGGCCGGCGCAATCACGGTGCGGATGGCGATGCTGGTGTCGAGCGCGCCGGTGACGCTCCAGTAGCCGATCGAGCCGCAGTACACGCTGCGCTGCGACGGCTCGAGCTCGGCGATGATCTCCATCGCGCGCACCTTCGGCGCGCCGGTGATCGACCCGCCCGGGAACGCGGCGCGCAGCAGATCGAGCGCATCGCTCCGGGCGCCAGCTCGCCGACCACGGTCGAGACCAGGTGATGCACGGTCGCGTAGTGCTCGAGCGCGAACAGCTCGGGCACGCGCACGGTGCCCGGACTGCACACGCGCGACAGGTCGTTGCGCATCAGGTCGACGATCATCAGGTTCTCGGCGCGGTCCTTGGCGCTCTCCGTCAGCGCCTGCCCGAGCGCGCCGTCGTGCTCGGGGCCGAAGCCGCGCGGCCTCGTTCCCTTGATCGGCCGCGTTTCGACGTGCCCGCGTTCGTCCACGCGCAGGAAACGCTCGGGCGACGCGCTGACCACGGAGCCTCGGCGTTTCGAAAAAGGCCGCGAACGGCGCGGCGTTGCGCGTCCGCATGCGGCGATAGAGATCCCACGGCGGCTCGCTGAGCGGCGCCTCGAATCGCTGCGAGAGGTTGGTCTGAAAGATGTCGCCGGCGAGGATGTACTCGCGCACGCGCGCTCACGGCGTCGAGGTAGCCCGCGTGGGTGAAGGACGATCGGACGTCGAGGCGCGCGATCCCACCAGCCGCCTTCGACGGGATACGAGGGCGCGCTGCGACGGATCGTAGGGCACCCCTGTAAGGGGCGCCCTGACGACCGCGTCGTACGGGCGCCCTTCATGCGGGTGCCTCGATCGTCGAGGCGCTGCGAGGACCGCGGCGCGCGCGCTCCTCGGCGCGACGCGACCGCGCCGTCTCGTCCGTCTCCGGCATGCCGGTCGAGATCAGCCATGCGCGCGATGACGCGGTGATCCCAGGCGATGACCCAGTCGTAGATGCCGAGCACCGCGTCCGGCAGGCCGAGGTCGTCGTAGCGGCACTCCGGCAGCCGCTCGAGCACCCGCCCCCAGTCGTAGGCGAGGTAGCCGCTGCGCCGCCCTGAAACGGCGGCAGGCCGTCCAGCGCGTCGCGTCGATGCGGGCTGCAGCAGTCGCCCGACTTCGCGCGAGCACGTCGCCAGACGGTCTGCCGGACTCGCTCTGGCCGCGTCCGGCCATTCCGTCCGGCTCCTTTGCTTCGGACGACGGCGACCGGGTCGGCGGTCAGGAACGAGTAGCGGCCAAGCCGCGTGCCCGGCGTCGCGCTGTCGAGAAACAGCCGATACGGCAGGCCGGCGAGCTGCTCGCAGCAGCGTGCGGGATCGGGAGCCTCCGTGAGCTCGATGACGGTGGACATGATGTCAAGGTCCGGCTGAAGCCGGACCTGACGTCGCCAGGCGATAGGGTCCCGCGAACACGAGTTCGCTCACCGGCTTCCGCTGGCCCGGGAACTCGCGCGAGAGATGCTGCGGCGGCAGGTCTTCCTTCGGCCCTGGCCGTCCCACCGCCGCCATCGCCTCCACCGTGAAGTCGTCCGGCACTTGCAGCGTCGGCTTTCGCGCGCGTCGTAGTCGAAGCCCGCCATGCCATGGGCGACGAGCCTTTCATCCAGGCTTGATAGGCCAGGCTCATCCACGCCGAGCCCGTGTCATAGGAGTGGGTCCTCAGGGCACGCGGCCGTCTGCTCATTCGTCGTGCGCGAGATGAAGACGATCAGGGCGGCGGCGCGGTGACACCAGGTCTTGTTGCCTTCGTTAGCAGGTCGAAGAAGAGCGGCCAGTGCTCGGTGTCGCGGCGCGCATACAGGAACCGCCATGGCTGGGAGTTCCCGGACGAGGGCGCCCAGTGCGCGGCCTCGAAGAGCGTCAGCAGCTCGGCCTCCGCCATCGGCTCGCCGGACATCGCGCGCGGCGACCATCGATCGAGAAACAACGTGTCGATCGGATAGTCGGACTGTCTGAACGTCGCTGCCTCGTTGAATCTCACTCATGACGGGTCAGTGCTTGTAGGCGCCCCTTCAGGTGCGTCGATTTCTGCGTGAGCGTGACATGTTCGGATCGCGCATCGTCTGGCGGCGTCAGGTATCCCCAGGAGAGCGAGCCTTCCTGACGATAGGTCTTCCCCAGCGTCATCGCCAGATCGCGCGCGCGAGCTCCTTGCCGAGATAGAAGGCATGGGTCGGCTCGTCCACGTCGAGCTGGTCGAAGATCTCCTGGATGTTCGTGCCGCGCACGAACCGCTCGTTGTTGAGCACGGTGATCGCGTCGGCGTCGGCAAAAATGCGGAAGTTCGGGTCCGTGATGCGCGCCTGCAGCGCGCGCAGCTCGTCTTCGGTGTACGTCAGCATCGCCGGGTCCTTGATCGTCACCAGCCGATCGTCCACACCTTTCGGAATCGTCTTGTGCGTGACCGCGTAATGCATCAGTCGCCGCGCGACGTCGATTTCGCGCACCGACCCTTTCGCCCACGGAATCACCTCGGTGGTCAGCACCGAGCGGATGCCCAGCTCCTGACAGACCGCGATCAGCATCGCGTTGACGCCGGTCGAGTCCGCGGCCGTCAGCTCGGTCAGGTTGCCGATGCCCATCAGCATCTCGGCGCCGGATAGCGGCGGCGGGTCTCCGCGTACCGCTCGATCGATGCGGTAAAGCCGAACCCGATCGGCTCCAGGATCGGATCGAGCAGGTACGGCACGCCCCAGGCCTCGAGCTTCTCGACGCTGCGATCCATCGTGTCGAGCGACGCGCCCAGATCGGGAACGACGACGACCGCGCGCCGGTGAGCCGACAAGATCACGCGCCACGTCGATGTTCGTGCTGTTGACGCTGAGCACGAGCTCGGCGCCGGCCTCGACGCCGTCGCGGATTTCGTGCGGATCGAACGTGTCGATGCTGACCCGCATCCCCGACGACACGAGATCGCGAACGACGTCGCGCAGATTCGGAAATGCGAGGCCCGGCGTGCAGCCGATGTCGATGACGTCGGCGCCGGAGGCGCGGAAGTAGCCGGCCGCCGCGCCAATCGCCTCGCGGGTCAAGCGCGGCGCGTTGTTGATCTCCGCAAGGATCTCGATGTCCCAGGCGCCGTAGTCGCGCGCGGCCGCTGCGCGGCCGAAGAACTGCGGAATCTCACGCAGGTCTTTCGGCCCTTTCTCGACGCGCACGCCGGTCTTCGCCGCCACCGTGCCGACGTCTCCTTCGCACAACCCCGGGATCATCACCAGGTCGGTGCCGGACGGCACCTCCAGCGAACGGGCGATCCACTCCGTGGTCATCAGCGCCGCCACAGTGATCCGCATCACCGCCACGTCGGCGCTGAACGGCAGGCTCGTCTCCGCGAGCACGCGCCGCAGCGCCGGTTCTGCCAGCTTGCCGGTGACGAACAGGACCCTTCGACTCGCATCCGCTCGCTCAGGGCTGGCCGCTGCGGAGCCAGAGGCCGCGTCCATCAGCGCGGATCGCCGCTCCGCACGAACTTGTTCGGCGTGCCTTCGAGCGAGCCGCCAGACGGACGCCACAACACGACGTCCTCGATCTTCCGCGCCAGCTCGAAGTCCTTGTCGGTGATCCCGCCGGCGCTGTGCGTGGACAGCTTCACGGTCAGCCGTCCCCAGGTCACCGAGAGATCGGGATGGTGATACGCCGCCTCCGACAGATAGCCAATCGCATTCACCAGCATCAGCGTCGTCGGCCAGCCATCCGTCTTGTAGACCCGGCGGATCAAGCCATCCTCGAAATACCAGCCCGGGAGGTCTTTCAGCCTGTCGGCAATCTCGGTCTCGTTGTACGTGCGTTCTTTCGTAGGCATCGTTTGCTCCGGGCCGACCGGAAGGTCGGCCTCTACCTCACATCACTACTCCACCACCAACATTAATGGTCTCACCAGTCAGAAACGACGCGGCCGGCGAGGCAAGATAGACGACCGCGCCAGCCACGTCGGCCGGCGTGCCCCACCGCTTCAAGGGCGTGGACTCCGCCACCGCGCGGTAGACGTCGCGATCGATGCCCGATCCGAAGGCCGTCTCGATCCAGCCAGGGGCCACGATGTTCACCCGCACGCGCGGCGCGACGCTGCGGGCGAGCGCCTTGCTGAACGCGGTGATGCCACCCTTGGCGGCCGCATAAAGCTGCGGATTCGTCCCCTGCATCCCCATCGCCACGTGATCCCAGCTGATGTTGATCACGACGCCTCCCTCGGGCTGCGCCGCCATCAGTTCAGCCGCGGCCCACGACGCGATCATCGTTCCGCGCAAATCGACGCGCAGCAGCAAATCGAGCTTGTCGAGGCGCGAGAGCTCGTCGCCACCGCCGGTCACGATGTCGGCCCCGGCGTTGTTGACCCACGCGTCGATGCGCGGGAAGGCGTCGCTGGCGTCGCGCGCCAGCGCCTGAATCGACGCGGCGTCCGCGAGATCCATCCGGCTGACAACGACGCGGCGGCCCATCGATTCGATGTCGGCCGCTGTCTGACGCACGCCGGCCTCGTTCGACCGATATGTCAGGGCAAGGTCGGCGCCCGCGCGCGCAGCCGCGAGCGCAATACCCCGCCCGATGCCGCTCGAGGCGCCGGTGACCACCATCGTGCGTCCCGCCAGCGGTGCCGACTCCGTCATCCACGAGGATCATATTGGTATTGCACTTCCAGTTGATACGCACCCTCTTCCCCGCCGGTAGTAGGCTTCCCACCTCATGCGGCTGCTGGTCAGCGTGCGGAACGCCGTCGAGGCGGCGGCGGCCGTTGCCGGCGGCGCCCACATCATCGACGCGAAGGAGCCGCTGAACGGCGCCCTCGGCCCGGTCTCGCCCGGCGTGCTCGCCTCGATCGCCGCAGCAGTCGGCAGCAGTGCTGCCGGTCAGCGCCGCCCTCGGGAGACGCATAGGACACGCGACGACATCGCGCCGCGGTGCCGAGGCCGCGGCGCGCGCTGGAGCGGCGTTCGTGAAAATCGGCTTCGCGGGAATGCGCGGGCAACCGCGACTCGCCGCCGAGGTGCGCGTGGCTGCGGCCGCAGCCGGCCAGGCGGCGCTGATCCTCGTCGCCTACGCCGACCACGAGCGCGCCGGCGCGCCTTCGCCAGAGGAGCTGATCGCGCTCGCGGACCTGACCAACGCTGCCGGCGTCCTGATCGACACCTATGACAAGCACGGCGCCAGCCTCACGGCGCTGATGCCCGCCGGCGCACTGCGGACGTTCGTGACGACGGGCACACGCAACGGGCGCACTGGTCGCCATGGCCGGCAGACTGACTGCCGAAGATATCGAGATCGTGCACGAGGCGGGCGCCGACATCGTCGGCGTCCGCGGCGCCGCCTGCGAAGGCGGACGGTGCGGCATCGTCACGGCAGGTCGTGTGGGTGCGCTTCGCACCCACATCGACCAGGCAGTGAACGCCGTTGCGGGTCCTGTCGCGTGAAGGGGAGACGTCATGTCCATTGAGCGAATCCTGTTAAAGGGCGGTTGCGTACTGACGCTCGACCCCGATATCGGAAACTACCGAACCGGCGATGTGCTGATCGAGGGATCGAAGATCACCTCGGTGGGGCCTCGCCTGAAAGTCGCGGATGCCGAGGTGATCGACTGCTCGGACATGATCGTGATGCCCGGCTTCATCGACACCCATCGTCACATCTGGGAAGGCATCCTCAAGAACATCGCGCCCGACGCGCTGCTCGACGAATACTTCCGCGACATTCTCGGCTCGCTGGCGCCGGTGTACCGCCCGCAGGACGCGTATGCCGGCAACCTGGTGAGTGCCCTGGGCGCCATCGATGCGGGCGTCACGACGCTGCTCGACTGGTCACACATCCAGAACACTCCCGAGCACACGGATGCCGCGCTCGCCGCGCTGCAGGAATCGGGACTGCGATCCACCTTTGCGTACGGAACGCCGAACCTGGACATGGCGGCGTGGTGGCACAACAGCAGCCTGAAGCACCCGGACGACGTGAAGCGCGTGGCGAAGCGGTACTTCTCGTCCGGCGATCAGCTGTTGACGCTGGCGCTCGCACCGCGCGGGCCCGAGTTCACCACGTTCGACGTCTCCAAGCACGACTGGCAGATGGCCCGCGACCTCGGCATCCGGATCAGCGTGCACGTCGGCGTCGGCATGGCTGGCAAGCATTTCAAGCTTGGCGAGATGGGCAAGGCAGGCCTGCTGGGCCCGGACACGACCTACATCCACTGCTGCACGCTCAGCGACGAAGAGCTGCAGATGATTGCCGACACTGGCGGCACGGTGTCGATCGCCTCCCCGGTCGAAATGCAGATGGGCCACGGCATGCCGCCGATCCAGCGCTGCCTCGACCGCGGTATGCGGCCGAGCCTCAGCGTCGACGTGGAAACGACCGTGTCGGGCGATCTGTTCGCGCAGATGCGGTCGGTGCTGACGCTGCAGCGCGCGCAGATCAACGAAAAGCGGCTGGCCGGCGAGACCAACCTGCCGGCGATGCTGACCAGCCGCGACGTGATGGAGTTCGCGACCATCGAGGGCGCGCGCGCGATGGGCCTCGACCACGTGTGCGGCACGCTGACGCCCGGCAAGGAGGCCGACATCATCATGCTGCGGACCGATCGCATCAACGTGATGCCGATCAACGACCCGATCGGCGTCGTCGTCCGCGGCATGGATTCGTCGAACGTCGATTCCGTGTTCATCGCCGGCAAGGCGAAGAAGCGGCGCGGCCAGCTCGTGGACGTCGACATGGCGCGCGTCCGGCGGCTGACCTACGAGTCGCGCGACTACGTCGTGTCGAAGGCGGGGTTCACGATGCCGGCCATCTGATTCAGCAGCTGGATCGCGTCATCCGCGGCGAGGCAGTCGTGCGCCACTGTTGGTGGAAGGGCTCGGTGGAAGTGCGCATCCACGATGTCTGCGCCATGCGCACCTGGCGGCTTCACCAGGACGAGACGCGCGGCTCGCAGTTCACCCGCGACCCACGCGGCAATGCTGTCGCTCGTCACGTCCCAGGAGTGCGGGAGCGGATCTGCCGCTGAGAGCCACGCCGACGGGGCGAGCACTGGCAGCTGCCCGCGGACGTATGGCCGCTCGATCTCGGCGCGGCTGGAGACGACAACCCCGCGCGAGACACGCGATGCGAGCAGGTGCGCATACTGGTCCATCCCAAGCACCGCCATCCAGTGCGCCTCGTCCTCGCCGAGGCCGAGTCGGGCATCGACGTCTCGGACCGCGTCGGCAAACGGCCCGCCCCCTGGAACGATCGAGCACTCTCTGAGCGCGCGCGACGTCCGCAATCGCGATCAGGACGCGATCAAGGTGCTCGACGTGCGCGAGGAGTCCACCGCCGACTTTGATGACAAGGGCGCGACGTTGTTTCCGGATCGTGGCGCGGACCTTGTCAGGTCCGCGCCGGCGAACGTGACAACGTTCGCCCCACGATCGGTCAGTGCCACGTACAGCAGCGCCACCGCTGCGGCCGGCGCATAGCGAGCCGCATCCTCGCCAATGTCGTCAGCAAGCGCTCGCACCTCGAGGCCCGCGGCCCGAGCCGCCTCCACCCCAATGAACGACCCGAGACCGGTGACGACGGCAGCCTGGATCTCTGGATGCCTCGACACAACCTGTCGAATCGCACTCGCGATTGACGTGGTTTGCTCTGATGCAATCGCATCGGCAATCCGGGTGATCGCTTCCTCGTCGAGCATCTCGCGGTCTGCACAGATGACTCGCGCCAGGCGCTCACCGGCATATTCGCGTGTGGCCGGACGACCGTCGGGCGTCGGCACGGTGTAGTCCTCGGGGGCCAGCCGCCCGCGCCACAGATGCACGTCACCGACGAGCGCGAACGCTTCGGCGGAGACACCGGCCATGCCGTCCCGATACGGCACGGCCCGAACGATGGCTTCAACCGGCGTCCGGAGCGCGCCCGTATAGACCAGCTCGCCTGAGGCGAGACGCTCGGGATCGCTCATGCCCGTCGCGACGACCGCACCATCGACGATCGGAATGACGTCGGTGGTCGTGGTGCCGACATCGACCAGAAGCGCGGTTCGGTCACGTTGGGCGACGAGCCTGGCCGTGGCAGCCCAGTTCGCTGCAGCCACAGCCAGCGGTGTCTGGCGCGCGTCGTCAACCGGCAGGAACGAGCCATCGGTCGTGAACACCCGAATGTCCGCGTCGGGGAACGCAGCGCTGACCGCGTCGAGGACAAACGCAACGCCGTCTCGCTTGGTGCGGAACATCTGCGAGAGCTCCGCGGTCATCGTCACCGCGCAGATGAACGCCTCGGTAGGCGCGACGCCGACCTCGGCGGCCATCTCGCACAGCACGCGGACGAGGGCGTCCGGATTCCGCTGCAGCTCGAACGGCCTGGAACGCATGCGTCAGCGCACCGTCGTCTCCAGCCGGGCGACCTTCGTGTTCACCCCGCCAATGTCCCAACCCAGAATCACCAGTCACATCCTTCAATGGTCCGGCTGAGGCGGCCTGCGGACCTGCGTGAGCAGCGATAGTCAGCGTCTCGTCCGCTCGTGAACTATATTCGGATTGCCAGCACCAATGACCGCACTCACGAGCGAACGCCGTGCGCACTCGCGCGCCGGGCTGTGGCTCTTCGCCGTCGCCGGCTGCCTGCTGGCAGGCGCGGCGGCCGCCCACGTCGCGGCCGGCCGCGTGATCGGCGAGCTGCCCGCATACGTCCACGTCCGCTGGACCGTCCCGCTCGATGAATCCGCGCGCCAGGAGCTCGAACGCCGCTTCAGCCTCACGCGCCCAGTCCCGAGAGGCGGCTCCACTTACGGCTACTATCTGACCGATCTGTCGGCGGATAACATCCGCCGGCTCGTCATCGATCCCGCGGTCGACGATACCCACGAGATCGACCGCAGTGCCTTCCGAATCTCTCCGACAGCGGAGCGGCCGACCGGTGCCAACCCAGGCGCGAAACGGCTCGCGCCGATTCTGCAGTGGGCCAGCACCGTGCAGGTCGTGCTCGGTATCACCGGGCTCGCGCTGGCCATCCTCTCGCTGATGGCTCCAGCCGCGACGTCGCGGTTGCGGCGGGCGGTGCGTCAGGTACGACCGGCAATCGCCAGGTGGGTGTCGGGCCAGGTTCCCGACGTGGCTCCAGAGGCCGCTGCGCTCTTCCGCATGCTGTTCGGCATCGGCATGGTGGTGTTCCTGACATGGTATTCACCGGTGATTCCGAGCGGCGGGATCGCCAGTGGGTGACGCCATGGCTCGCCGGGTGGGGCGCGCTCTTCGTGGCCGGCGCGTTCACGCGTGTGTCATTCGCGGCGCTGGTCCTGGGCGCCGTCATCTGGGCAGTGCTCAGCGACTCGAGAAGCCATCCGGTGGCCCCTCTCCTCTTCACGTGCCTGTGCCTGCTGCCGTCCCGGTGGGGCGACGCCTGGAGCGTCGATGCCTGGTGGGGCCGCCGCCGCGGGCATGCCGTCGCCCGGGGGATGCCGAAGGATTACGGCTATACGGTGTGGATTCCCGGCCTTGTCATGGCGGTGCTGTTCGCCGCCGCTGCGGTCGCCAAGCTTCGCAACTCGGGGTTCGACTGGATTACCAATGGCACGGTGAAGTATCACTTCCTCAGCGATTCGTCGCAGGCACCGTTCGACTGGGGCCTGCGCCTCGGGTCGTACGACGCGATTGCCGTCGTGCTCTCGCTCGGCGCGGTGGCGATCGAAGCGCTGCTGTTGCCCGCCCTGTTGAGCCGCAGGTACTGGCTGTCGGCCGCGGCCGGCCTCGCGGCCATGACGCTGCTAGCTGGCTTTTATATCTTTCAGGGCGTCTTCTGGCCGGCGTGGTGGCTGCTGCTCCTCGGGTTTCTGCCCTGGCATCGCATTGGCGGCGCACCGCGGCAACACGCTGGGGCGCGCGGCTTCGCGTTGCGGCCGATCCACATGACGCTGATCGGCGTCGTGGTCGTCCAGCAGATGGTCGCGTCGGCGTTCAAGCTCGAGGTCCAGCCCATGCTGTCGGCGTACGACATGTACTCGACGACCTACGCCAGTCGCCAGGCCTACGAAGTGGCCTCGAGCCACAGCTACCGGTTGGTAGGGTTGCGAGACGATCAGACCGCCACTGCCTGCGAGGTCACCTCCGACGACGCGGCGAGAATCGCCGACGCGCTCGCCGCGGACGCCGGCCTTGACGCCATCCTCGAACGATGTTTCGCCGGGACGGTGCCGATCCGGAGTGTCACCGTGGAGGTCAGCCGGGCCGTCGTTGATTGGGATCGATGGCGGTTGCTGGGCGAGCAGCAGGTCATCCTGGCAGGCCCTTCAACAGTCGCGCACCGGTGACGATCGTCCGGTAGGACCTGGTGGAAGTCATCGGCGTAATCGATCTCAAGGATGGGCAGGCCGTGCACGCCCGCGGCGGCAGGCGCGATACGTATGCCGCAGTCGAACAGGCGGCAGGCATGCCGATCAACGGTGACGCTGTGGCGCTCGCCCGGCTGTACGTCGACACATTCGGACTGTCGGCGATCTATCTCGCCGATCTCGACGCGATTTCCTCGCGCACGCTTCAGGCCGAGACGCTCCGGAGTATCAGCACCCTTGGCGCGGCGGTGTGGGTCGATGCGGGCATCGTGCACGCCGACGAGACAACTCTGGTGGTTGAAGCGGGCGCACAGACGCTTGTCGTCGGCCTCGAGACACTGGCGTCATTCGACGTGCTTGCAGATATTTGTGCGCGGAGCGTGGGACCGGTGGCGTTCAGCCTTGATCTTCGCGACGGGGCGCCAATGGGCGGCCTGGCCGCCGCGTCCTATCCGCCCGAGCAGATCGCGCGTCTCGCAGCCGACGCGGGCGCGTCGTCGATCATCGTCCTGGATGTGTTCAGGGTCGGTACCGGCGGCGGACCAGCCGTGGAGATGCTGCGGCGAATTCATTCAGCGGTGCCTGCCGTGCAGCTCTATGCAGGCGGCGGCGTCCGCGGGATCGACGACCTCCGCCAGGTCGCGCACATCGGCTGCGCCGGCGCGCTCGTCGCCACTGCCCTCCACGAGGGGCGGCTCACTCCGCGCGACGTGGCGGCTGCGAAGGCGTTCTGATTAGCGCAAAGACATTTCCCTCGGGATCGACCGCTTCGACACTTCCCCACGGACGATGCAGCAGCGGGAGCCCCATTGCTACGATCGAGGCCAGCGCCGCCTCGACGTCCGCCACGGCGAACGTCAGCTTGGTCCCGCCCTGCTCCCGCACCTGCGGCGGCGACTCGATCGAGATGCCAGCGGCCATCGCGGCCGGTATCGCATGCAGCGAAAACTGCGCGTCGCCGTGAAACTCCACCCAATCGGGCAGCCGGGTCTCCTCGATCGGCCGCAGTCCCAGCGCGTCCCGGTAGAAGCCGGTCATTCGCGGCAGGTCCTTCACAAACAACATCGCCCCATGCAGTCGCATCGCTATGCCTTTGCCAGTTCTGTTGGTCCGACCGGACCTACGTCAGCGTCTCCCGATACACCGCGATCTGCCCGAAGTTCTCCTCGACTTCCATCTCGATGGCCGTGAGCGGGTTGCGACGCCTCGGCGCCAATGCAGTCTTTGAGCCGGTCGGTCAGCAGCTTCGCCAGCATCTCGACGGTGGTGTTCGGGAATCGGCAGCAGCGCGCAGTCGCGGCGCGGAAACACGTAGCGCGGCTTGCCGTCGACGCTGACGCGTGACGACGTCGCCGTCCTCGACCACCTTGACGCGATCGCTCTCGAGCGGCAGCAGCACCAGGTGATCGATCTCGTCGCACAGCCGCTTCATGATGCCCTTCAGCTCGACGAAGTCGAACACGAACCAGGCTCTCCTCGTTCAGCGCGCCCTCGATGGTCACGCGCACGCGGTAGTTGTGCCCGTGCAGGCCCTCGCAGCGGTGCCCGGCGAACGTGATGAAGTGGGCGGACGCGAACACGAGATAGTCCTTGGTGACCGAAACGCGGTAACTCGCCCCCGCGACGTCATGACTCCTCCTCCCGTCACCGCACCAGATCATGCCGTGGCCGCCACCGACGAGCAACGCCGACGAAGATGCGCGGCCGCCGTCAGGTCGGCGGTGGTCCCGGGTTTGCCGAGGTTCGCGGATCGCGCAGCGCCGCGTCCATGGCCGCGATACTCCGCCGACCGGCGTCCGATCGGACGCCGCCGGCAGCGAGCGCGTCGCGCGCGCAGCTCGGAGACGCCGCCGCGCCCGGTCCTCGCCGCCGCGCCGCACGATGTGCGTGTCCGGCGATGCGGCCAGCAGCGTCAGGAACGTCTCGACGATCGCGTCGTCCCAGGCTCAATCCGTCGCGCGCGCGCCTTCAGCAGCGCCGGCACTCCGCTGTCAAACGTCGTCTCGAACGCGGTGGCGTATTCGCGGGCAACGCCGTCGCGATCAGCGGCCAGCCGCATCGCCTCGAGCAGCGTGACGGTCGGCTCGGCGGCGACATCCTGCTCCTCGGCGCGGCCCAGTCCGCCCGGGTTGGCCAGCCGGATCGCCGCGATAGACCTGGCGCGCGTCGTCAACGGTCGTCTCCGCGAGGACACGGCCGACCTCTGCCTGCAGATTCCGCAGGCGTGCGCCGCGATCTGGACGGTCCGCCGGGATATCCAGCGAGCCGCGATCGCGGCCCTGAGCCAGCGGCGCCAGCAGCAGGACGATGCCGAGGTTGGTATTGGCGCGGGTCCAGCGCGCGGTTGCCTCGACGGCGATGACGGATCGTGTCGCCGAGCGGCCGCGCCCGCGCCCGCCAACGGCGCGCCGATCGCGTCGGCGCTGGCCAGGAAGTCCTCGTAGCGCATGTCCGCGAACGGCCGGCCCGGGCGACACATTCCCGGGTTTTGGTGCGCTGGCCTCCAGCACGGCACGCGAGCTGCGCCGCGGCCGGCAACGGCCGCGACGTCGGCGAGGCACGCCAATCAGATCGACGTGTCGGCGTTCGCGCACGGCCGTAGTCATGCGTGCACGTGCTCGCAGCGGCCGCGCGGCGCCGCGGCACGCGCGCCTCGAGATGGTCGCACGATGGCGTCGGCGACGTCGACGCCGGTCGCCTGCTGCAGTCCCTGCCAGCCGGGAATGCCATTCACTTCGAGGACGAAGACGCTCGCCCGTCGCGCGACAGCAGCAGATCGACGCCCGCATAGTCCGCGCCGACCGCCGCGCGCCGCGCGCAGCGCGAGTCGCGCCACTCCGCTGGCACGTCGAACGGCCGCGCGGTGCCGCCGCGCGCGACGTTCGTCCGCCAATCGCCCGTCCGGGGCCGTTCGCTCGATGGCGCCGACGACTCGGCCGCCGACGACGAAGAGCGCACGTCGCGTCCGCCATGATCGATGGCGCGCTGCACGTAGAACACCGCTCGCATCTGCTCGAGCGGCCGCACGACGCGAAGCGCCACGTCGGGATCGGCGACGCGCACCAGGCCGTGGCCCATCGATCCGAAGATCGGCTTGATGATGACGTCGCGCCATCTGGCGAGCATGCGCGGATGGCGTCCATCGCGTCGTCGGCGCGCTCGCACACGACGGTCTCGGGCACCGGCAGGCCCGCCTCCTGCAGCAGCGCCGTGGTGTAGAACTTGTCGACGGAGCGCTCGATCGCGCGCGGCGAGTTGACGACAGGGATGCCGCGATCCTCGATCCAGTGCAGCGCATCGACGCGGTAGATGATCTGCTCGAGCGAGCCGTCGGGATGATGCGCGCGAGCACGGCGTCGCATCGCAAGACGTTCGAGTCGTTCGGAGTCGTGCGAGACGTTCGGAAGGTTCGAGCGTTCGAGACGTCCGAACGCAGTCGAGCGTTCGCCGATCCGAACGCGACGCCCAAGTGGGCACCAGCGATTCGTACGGCGCACGCGCCGATGTGCCCGCGCGCCGCGAGCGCCGGCACAGTTCGTCGGTATGCCAGCCCGTGCGCGCGCTGAGGATCACGACCTTCATGTCAGTTGCCGAAGAGCGAGGCCCGCAGCACGTCAGGATTGAGGCGCCCGCGTGGAACGTGCGGCCGCTGGTGGCGCTGGTCAGCCACACCTCGGCCGGGCTGAAGAGCATCGGATCGATCTTATAGAAATCGTTGTCGTAGCGTTTGAAGATGTCGTAGAACGGCGTGCCGTAGTCCTTCGAAGCGGAGGCCGGCAGGCGCTCGGCGAGGTCGGCGAGCTCTCGTCGGGCGCGCACCACGTAGCGGGCCTGGCCGCCGTAGAGGATGCAGTCGTTGGTGCGGCCGATCGCGCGGATGTCGTTCTTCGCCACCGGCGGCAGCGGCGCCGTGCCGATGGCGCTGCGCACGCGCGTCACGTCGAAGCCGAGCGCATCCATCTTGTGCAGTCCGGTTTCGATCATGCGCGCCACGATCTGCACGCCGCCGGCGATGCTGGCGGTCGGCGCGATGGCGAACGTGATCGCCGTCCGGCGCGACGCCGCGCTTTCGCCGCCACCCACGCGGCCACGTCGTCGGCAGGCAGCGTGCGTCCTTCGAGCACCAGCACGCCGCGCGCGGCGTCCTCGGCGTAGCCGAGCTTGCCGAACAGCTCCCGCTCGACCCGCGCCTTGGCGCGCAGCGGACCCGAGCCCATCGCGAAGAAGCCGTCGGGATCGATCGCCCAGCCGGCGTACTGCGATGCCATGCAGGCCTCGGCAGGATGATCGGTCCAGACCTGGACGCCCGGCCACGGCTCGCCGCCGATCGTCAGCGGCGCGAAGTCGACGTGGCCGAGCCCGCCCATGCACAGCTCGGCGAGCGCCGGCCGGCGGCGAGCCCGCCGGCGCACGCGACTCCGGCATCGATCACGCGCGCGCCGCCTGGCAGCGTGTGGACGTCGATCCGCAGCTCGCGCGCCCGCGCCGCGGCCGCGTCAACGAGCGCCCACGCGCGCTCGTTCATTCCGAGATCGGACATCGAACGAACACTATATCGTTCGAATCGTTCGAATCGTTCGAATCGTTCGAATCGTTCGGATCGTTCGGATCGTTCGAGATGCGTCGGATCGTTCGAAGTGCGTACAGGACGCGAACGTTCCGTAACGAACAACTCGAAGGTTCGAACAATTCGAACGTTAACGAGC
>CAWCBC010000020.1:0-259099 GCA_963793705.1 uncultured Acidobacteriota bacterium
GACAGCAACGGCGTCATGGCGCCGTCGCGGCTCGCGCCGGCAGCAGGCCGATGATTCCCCGCGGCAAGAAGAGCGTGACGCCCACAAACAGCGGGCCGAGTGCATACAGCCAGGCCTCAGGGTGCGCCGGTGAAATAGGTCTTCGCGTAGTTCACCAGCACGGCGCCAGCAGCCGCGCCGAAAGCGTGCCGCGCCCGCCGACGGCGACCCAGATCGACGACTTCGATCGAGTTGATCGGCGCGAATTCACCGGGATTGATGATGCCGACCTGCGGGACATACAGCGCGCCGGCGACGCCGGCGACGACCGCGGAGAACACGAAGACCCAGAGCTTGAACGACTGACCGGGTAGCCGAGAAACCGCGCCCGGCTCTCCGCGTCGCGAATCGCCCGAATGACGCGTCCAGCACGTGATGACGATCGGGCGGCAAGGCACTAGCTGGCGCCAGCGTGGCGCGGTGACGCATCATCAGGGACGGTATCGGCCTGCAGGTCGAAGCCGAGCAGCTCCTTGAAATCGGTGAATCCGTTGTTACCGCCGACGCCATGTCGTTACGGAAGAACGCCAGCATCAGGCGCGTAGCTCAGGGCCTGCGTGATGATCGACAGGTAGACGCCGGTGACCCGCGAGCGGAACGCCAGCCACCGAAGACGAACGCCAGGACGCCCGGGCACGAGCGACGACCATGAGCGAGCGCGAACCAAAGCTGATCGAAGCCGTACCAGAACCATGGCAGCTCGCTCCCAGTTCAGGAACACCATGAAGTCCGGCAGGATCGGATCGCCGTATACGCCGCGCGTCCCGATCTGCCGCATCAGATACATGCCCATCGCGTAGCCGCCGAGGGCGAAGAAGGCGCGCATGCCCGAGGCTGCAGGATGCCGCAGTACCCCAGATAAGGTCCACCGCCAGCGCCAGCATCGCGTAGCACAGGTACTTGCCGATGAGCGTATCACGTAAGGTCGAGAGGTGCAGCGGCGACGACGCCGGCACGGCCAGATTGAGCACCGGTACGAGCGGCGCCGCGGCGAGCAGGAGGCCGAGGAACAGCGCGCCGCCGAGTATCGCGGGCGCCAGGCCACATCGGAACGGCGCGGCCATCGACGCTCCTCGGCGGCGCGGCCCGGTTTGCGGAAACAATCCACGCGGCCGCCGCTGGATGAACAGGATCGGCGCGACGAGCACGAGATCTTCCAGGACGGCGCCCGCGTAGGGCTCGAGGAGCTTGTTCACGACGCCCATCGACATGCCGCCGATCAAGGCGCCCCAAGATTTCCGACGCCGCCGAAGACCACGACCATGAACGAGTCGATGATGTAGGTCTGTCCCAGATTGGGGCCGACGTTGTGAGCTGGCTGAGCGCGACCCCGGCCACGCCGGCGATACCGATCCCAGCCCGAACGTCGCGCGTCGACCCACTGCTGCGGATGCCCATCGCGCGCGCCATGGGGCGGTTCTGCGAAACCGCCCGGATCTGAGCCCGAGGCGCGTCCGCTTCAGGACCAGCAGCAGGATGCCGAACACGATGACCGTGAAGAGGACGATGTACAGGCGGTTGAAGGTGATGGCGAGCGCGTCGTTGACCTGCCAGCGTACCGCTCATCCACGACGGCGTATAAACGGCGCGGTTGTTCGCCGAGAACACCGAGCGCACCAGCTGCTGCAGGACCAGGCTGACGCCGAAGGTGGCGAGCAGCGTTTCCAGCGGCCGGCCGTACAAGAGCCGGATGACGCCGCGTTCGAGCCGACGCCACCAGGCCCGAGACCAGAAAGGCCGCGGGAATCGCTAACGGATCGGACCGCCGATATAAGCGGGAATGCGCCATCTGGACCACGTAGGTCGTATAGGCGCCGAGCATCATCAGCTCGCCGTGCGCCATGTTGATGACCCCCATGACCCCGAAGGTGATGGCCAGGCCAATCGCGACCAGCACGAGCACCGATCCGAGGCTCAGGCCGAAGAACAGCATCTCGATGCCCACATAAAGGCTGCGCATCGAGTCCATCCGGTTCAGTGCCGACGTGATGGCGGTGCGGACGGCGGCATCCGTTTCCGGCATGGAGCCGGTCGCGTCTGCGTCGACACGCGCCGCGAGACGATTGCGAACCTCGGCCCCCAGGCGATCGCGCAGCGTGCTCACGGCCCGCAGACGGACCGCGGCGTCGCCATCCTCGAGCGTGGCCAGGGCCATCGCCGTGTCGATCTCGCGTCGGACCCTTTCGTCTGTTTCCTTCTTGCCGTGCTCGCGAAGCTGCTCGATCGTGCTGTCATCGAGCGTTCGCACCATGTCGCGCACCGCACCGAGCCGCACGGACGGATCCGGGCTGGACAGGCGATAGTGCCCGACGGTCGTCCGCAGGAATCGGCGCAGGCGGTTGTTCGTGCCGATCTTCATGAGGTCCGACGGTGGCGCGGACCCGGCGCCCTTCATCGTGAGCGGATCGATCAGTTCGAGGGCTGGCAGGCTGTCGTCGTTCTGACGAACGACGACGACCTTTCCGTCTGCGGTCGCAAACAGGCGATCGTCGAGCCAGGCCGTGAGCACGGCGCCGGCCGTCGGATATCCAGTCGCCACCAGGCGATCCGCGATCGCTTCCTTTTCAACATAGCTCGCGTCGCGCAGCTCACCGAGCGCAGCGAGAAACGCCGCGTCCGGCGACTGCGCCTGAACGGGGTGCGCGAAGACAATAACGGCGAGCAGCAGTGGCGCGAGCCACCGCCGCCCGCCGGGCGGCACACGATTCACCTGGAGGGCCCGTGTGCTTACTTGTAGTTCTGACCGGAACAGGTTTTTGTCTTCTTGTTGTAATTCCCGCACTTCAGCTTCACCCAGTCCGCGTCCGTGTCCATGCTGACGGGAAGAAAGTCGGACCAGGCATCGCCGGCGACCGTGCCGGTGGTCTTCCAGACCACGTCGAACTGGCCGTCGGCCCTGACCTCTCCGATATAGACCGGCTTGGTGATGTGGTGGTTCGCCAGCATCGTGGCCACGCCGCCAGTGAGATTCGGCGTCGAGAGGCCCGGGAGGGCAGCCAGGACCTTCTCGACGTCGGTGGACTTGGCCTTGGTGACCGCCTGCGCCCACAGGTTGAACCCGATGTAGTGCGCTTCCATCGGATCGTTGGTCGTGCGCTTCGGATTCTTGATGAACGTCTTCCATTTCGAGATGAATTCTTTGTTGGCCGGCGAACTCACGCTCTGAAAGTAATTCCACGCCGCGAGATGACCGACCAGGGGCTTGGCGTCGAGACCGGACAGCTCCTCTTCACCGACCGAGAACGCGACGACCGGGATGTCCTCGGCGGACACCTTCTGGTTGCCGAGCTCCTTGTAGAACGGAACGTTGGCGTCGCCGTTGATCGTCGACACGACCGCGGTCTTCTTTCCCGCCGAGCCAAAGCGCTTGATGGCGGCGACGCGCGACTGCCAGTCCGAATGTCCGAACGGGGTGTAGTTGATGGAAATGTCCGCTGCCGCGACGCCCTTCGCTTTCAGGTAGGCCTCGAGGATCTTGTTCGTCGTCCGCGGGTACACGTAGTCGGTCCCCTCGAGCACCCACCTCTTCACGGCGAGGTCTTTCATCAGGTAGTCGACGGCCGGAATTGCCTGCTGGTTCGGCGCGGCGCCGGTGTAGATGACGTTCTTGGACGACTCCTCGCCTTCGTACTGCACCGGGTAGAACAGCAGGCCGTTGTTTTTCTCGAAGACCGGCAGCACCGATTTTCTCGAGACCGACGTCCAGCAGCCAAAGACCACCACGACTTTGTCCTTCTCGAGCAGTTCGCGCGCCTTCTCGGCGAACCGCGGCCAGTCCGACGCCGGATCGACGACCACCGCCTCGAGCTTGCGGCCGAGCAGACCACCTTTCTTGTTCTGCTCCTCGATCATCATGAGGACGGTATCCTTCAGCGTCGTCTCGCTGATCGCCATCGTCCCGGACAGCGAATGCAGAATGCCAATCTTGATCGTCGGCAGGCTCTGGGCCTGCGGCGCGGCGCCCGACAGCATGGCCGTGGCGGCCAGGCACGCGATGAGATACACAGATTTCAACTTCATATGGTTCGCTCCTGAGTTAGACACACGTCGGTGAAAGACAGAGAGGACATGGCGACGACTCACATCTGCAGCTGCAGGCCGACGCCGAATCTCTTGAAGTTGGTGTGTACCGCGTCAAAGCGGGTGTCGAGGTAGAACATCATCACGCGCGCGTTGAATTGCTTGAGGACGTAGTTGACGTCGATCTCAGTCGTCTTCTGGTCGTGATCGAGATCGAGCAGGGTCAGACCGTCGCGGAAACGGGCCTTGCCGAATTTGCCGAGAATCTCCCACTGTCCGGGCCCCGACGTCTTTGGAAACAGGTAGGCGCCCAGCACGTAACCGCCGTCGTCGGTCCCATAACTCGAGCTGTAGCCGCCCAGCCTGTCGTACTTCGCCCACTCCGCTTCGACCGTGGCGGCGGAGCCACCGCCCAGCTTCCGCTCCATCAGGAAATCGACGCTGTAGGCACTCTTGTCTTCGCCCTGCATCTGCCCGGCGGCGCCGATCGACAGGAGGTTCTTGTCGCCGTAGTAGGTACCGTTCAGGTAATAGCCGTCTTCTGCGTCCCAGAAGTTGACCTGGACACGACCTGCAGCGAGCAACGTGTCGTCTCCGGTGAGCGTGGATCCGTCGAACGCGCCGCCCGAGACCTTGACCTTGCCGAACTGCCCCCAATACATCGCGCCGTTGGCGCGGCCCTGGAAGATGAAGGGATAGCCATCCTGGACGCCATCCGTGTAGACGGCCCAATGGTGCGCGTAGGTACGGGCCATAGAGGTTCCGCGATCGCTGGGAGGCAGGAAGCGGCCGAACCAGATGTTGAATTTCGACGAGAACGCGATCTGCGCCGCCGCGTCGAGTACTTCGACATCGTTCTGGCTGCCGTTTTACTCGGTGTTGAACATGATTTTGATCTTGTCGGTGACCGATCCGCTCACGTAGAGGCGGACGCTGTCGAGGAGGAAGGCATCGGAGCCCTCCGCCGGGCCGTCCGATTCGGTATGCACGAAGCTTGTGCGCATGCCCGCGCCAAATGAGATGGGGGGCAGGGTCGTCTGTGCGTGAGCCGGAGCCGCGAGTGCGAGCGCGAGCGCGATGCCTACGAGTCCGCCAAAGCGGATCAGTGCTGAACACACGAGTCTTGAGCACGAAACAGTCCTTTCCACCGCGCGACATGCGCGATGTATAGAAGCCCCGTGTTCTCGACTTGGACAACGACGGAGGGGGATGTGCCGAGTTGAGCAAACGGTGCGCCAGCTCGACCTATCGCCATCGGCGCTGCCGCGAGCGCGTTAAGCGCCAACATCGACGCGACTTGCAGCGACGGGAGCGGTGTGACTACGGAGTAACGCCGAACGACATCCTCGTCGAATCAGAAAATTCGATCGACAACGATGTCGCTTTGACTAACGGGGAGGCCATCTGTTCGCGATGGTCACAGGCGGGCCTCAGGAGGCAGAGGGGTCGAACGACGTGCGTTCGGCTGCGAGCATACATAATGGTGGGGTTCGACGATGCGGAGCAACAAATAGGTATCACTCACTCGAGATGTTTCCAGGAATCCGGCCGAGAGCCATCGATGTCGGTGAAGCCGTAAATTCGAGCGAGCTCACCTGAGGACGTCGATCGCTGATTCCATCGCTTCCGCTCCGGATCCGCCGCTAATGCTGCGACGGCACGACCCACATAGCGTGGCGATTCGGAATGCGCGAATCCAGGTGGAGCCTTGGGAGTCTCTGAGGGAATCGACGGATCGATCGCGTCTCTCCAGTTCCCCTCTGTCACTCCGAAGTGCTCCAACATCATCTCGGAGCGTAGCCAGCCTGGCGTGAGCGAGACAGCTGTGCAGCCGCAGGACTCGAGCTCATGGCCCTGCGAGTAGGCCAGGCGATTGATGGAGACCTTCGCGAGGTCGTAGTACGCAGAGATTCGGTAGTGCGTGGCGTTGTAGTCGAGCGTGCCATCGGTCACCTCGACCAGCAGGCCTCCGGATCTTTCGATCATCAGCGGCAGCAGAAAGTGTGAGGTGATCAAATGCGTGTCTATCGCGAGGCGCAGAATCCGCAGACCCTTCGCGAGGTCGTGCTTCCAGATTGGGGTGTTCCAATCCTTGGGACCGCCCTTGAGAACCTCGGCTCCCCAGATGTCGTTAACCAGGATGTCGATACGTCCGTGCTCGCGTCGGACTCGCGTGGCAGGGACTCGACTTCCTCCGGATTCAAGTGGTCGGCCGGAATCGCAATTCCAGTGCCCCCGAGTTGGTCACAAGCTCGGCGGTGTCTTCGATGGTCTCCGGGCGATCGTAATCGGAGCGTGCGGTTCCTTCCCTGCGCGTGGTTCGGCCAGTGCAGAGGACGGTCGCGCCGGTTTCGCCCAGTGCCGCGGCGATCCCGCGGCCGGCGCCGCGGGTCGCGCCCGCGACAACAGCGATACGACCACGCAAGCCGTTGGGATCTGGAGTCCAGCGCCGGCTTCATCTGAATCCCCTCCGGCCTGGGAGCGGCGATTGCATTCGCCTCCGCTTCCCACTGAATCATCTTCCCTGGAAGATCGCCCATTATGCGAGAAGAATCAGAACAGGCGTCGGTGGTGTCTAGCGAAAGGCGTACGTGGTTCCGTCCGTGGTGAGCAGCACCGTCGAATCCTTCAAGCGTTGGAGCCGTCAGCCCGAGGTTTGCCACGGGCTGGAACTTCCCCGTGGGCAGCAGCGCTTTCCAGGACTGCATGGGACCGCCCAACAATACGCAGAATCGGGCTATGGTCGAGCTAAAGATGAAACTCATCCCTTTACAATCCTTTGATGCCGCAATCGTCATTCGCACCGTATGTTCTGGTGGTTGAAGACGACCATGCCCTCAGAGATCTATATCGCTCAGGTCTGCGCGCCGCTGGTTACGCGGTCGTTGGTGTTGAAGATGGTCTGGATGCACTCCGAGTGATCGAAGGCGCGACTCCCAGCGCCGTAGTCCTGGACTTGGCCCTTCCGCGTCTGAACGGTCGGGAGGTCCTTGGGGAATTGGAAGCCAATAGCTCCACGAGACGCATTCCCGTGATTGTCGTCACCGGGGCGGATATCTCAGATATCGACTCCAAGCAGTTCGCCTGCATCCTCAAAAAGCCTATCGACGCGGATGCTCTCACGGCGGCAGTAGACAAGTGCGTTAAAGGTTGGCGTCGATAAGAGCAGACAGATATGTCTGTGGACAACCGCGATGAGGTCCACCGCTCATCCTCACGGCGTGCACCATCGTTGACGGCCCGGCCCGAGCGGGTTACATTCGACCCGCCATGACCATCGGGACATAGCGTCATCGTCCTCGGCGCGGACCGGCCGTCGTGATGGCGCCGAATGGTCGCTCGCGGTGTGAGCCGACCGGGCATCTCCCGCGTGCGTACCAGCCTTCGCGGGGATGTCGGCGTGACATCTCCCGCCCTCGCTAACCTGATTAGGGAGCTGAAGCGATGGTCTTCAGGATGTTAGCCACTGGGTCCGGTTTCGGCGCGGGCACCCGGGTCAGGTTTGCCGGGTGGTCGCGCCTGCCCATGCGACTCCCCTTCGCTTTGACTCTAGCTATCCCCTCCACTGATCGCTGTGATCGGCCGAAACCGCGGCATTCCACTGATCGGAAACTCATGTCTGCGCCTGGAGTGAGACCCACTCCGCGCTGATGAACTGCGCCGACGTGAATGGGATTCCTTGCCGACCGTTTTCAAAAAGGCGATCAACCAGTGGTCGGTCAGAGCCTTGCGCAGAAGTAATGGCCAATCTTTGGTCTCGCCGTCGGTGCTGTTTGTCATTTGCCAAGCCGGAGGCCAGAGCCACTCGCGATCGGGGCGATCTCTCATGTTTTGGGGTCGATTTCAAGCCAGGCTTTCGAATCGGACTCAGAGCGAGCGATGGAGGCCCGCCTACGCGCCGCTTCCACCTCCGCGCTGCGCGCTCCGGCGACAGTCGCGGCGGACTGCCGGCGGGCAGCCTCCGCGAGGAACCAGAGCGGAGGCTGGTGAGCCGCCTCGGAATCGAACCGAGAACCCGCAGATTAAGAGTCTGCTGCTCTGCCAATTGAGCTAGCGGCCCACTCGGTGGAGTGGTATCCCTCGACTCCGGCGCATGGCGCCATCGCTCGGGACAGGCGAACCCTCATTGTAAGTGCCGCGTTACACACCGCGCAAGGACGGCAACACGAACTAGACTGAACGGCAGCTGCAAGGGTCCGCCTGAAGGCGGACACTCGATGGCCGTGATACACCCCCGTGCAAATTCTCGTTGCTGAAGACGACCGCGACATCGCGAGCCTGATCGCGCACTACATGCAGAAGGCCGGCTGGCAGGCGCACATCGCCACGTCCGGCGACGACGCGCTCGCCCACGCCCGGAAACAGCCGGTGGACGTCGCGATTCTCGACGTCATGCTGCCCGGGAATCAGCGGGCTCGAGGTCTGCCGTCTGCTGCGCGCCGACAAGAACACCGCCACGCTGCCGATCATCATGGTGACCGCACGCGCCGAAGAGACCGACCGCATCATGGGCCTGGAAATCGGCGCCGATGACTACATCTCCAAGCCGTTCAGCCCCAACGAGCTGGTGGCGCGCATCCGCGCGCTGATGCGCCGGATGCGCCGCAGCGAGCCGGAGGAGACACGGCTCGCCCTCGGCGCCCTGACCGTGGATCTCGACACCCACGCGATCACCGACGCCGGCCAGGACGTGAAGCTGACCGCCAAGGAATTCCTGCTGCTGCGCTACTTCCTGCAGCATCGCGGCCGCGTCCTCTCGCGCGATCTGCTGCTCGGCGACGTCTGGGGGTACCGCTATACCGGCGGCACGCGCACCGTCGATGTTCACGTCCGGCGGCTGCGCGAGAAGCTGCCGGTCCTGGTCGATCGGCTCGTCACCGTCAAGCAGTTTGGCTACAAACTGATTGGCGACGAGGACGATCGGGAGTCCTGACGCAGCGGCCGTCGGGGAGACATCGTGAAGACCCTCGTGAAGACCCTCATGAAGGCATAGTGCAGACCAGCTTTCGCACCAAGGTCTTTGTCGCATCCGTCGCCGCCGCGGGCGTCTCGCTCGTGGTCGCCGCGCTGCTGCTCTCCTGGCAGGTCCGCGACCGGCAGCGCGACGCCATCACGCAGCGCCTGACGGACGAAGCGCGGCTGATCGCCGATCTGACTTGCCTCGGCCACGATCACTCGACGACGCGGCCCTCGACGCTGAGGCCGACCGCCTCGGCCAGGTACAGCGACAGCCGCGTCACGCTCATCGCGGAAGACGGTCGCGTGGTGGGCGATTCGACGCAAACACCGGAGCAGCTCCGCACCCTCGAGAATCACGCATCGCGGCCGGAGGTGATCGGCGCGCGCGAGAACGGCCTCGGCATCCTCCAGCGATTCAGCACGACCGTCAACGCCGACATGCTGTACGTCGCCGCACCGGCAAACCATCCACTCGTCCGCGTCGTGCGCGTCGCGTTGCCGCTGACCGAGGTGGACGCGCAGTTGGCGGCGATCCGCAAGCTCACGCTCGTCGCACTCGCGGCCGCGATTCCGCTCGCGCTGGTCATCGCCTGGGGGTTTTCGGCGCCGGTCGGCCGGCGCGTTCAGGAGATCGCCGCGGTCGCCAACCGGTATGCATCGGGCAGCCCGTCGCGCACCAGCCTCGACTACGGCAACGACGAGCTCGGCACGGTCGCACGCGTCCTCGACACCTCGATCCAGGAGCTGGGGCATCGTGTTGAAGAACTGTCGCGCGATCGCGCACGCAGCGACGCGATCCTCACCGGCATGGTCGAAGGCGTGCTCGTCGTCAGCCGCGATGGGCGGCTGCAGCTCGTGAACCGCGCCGCCGCGCTGATGCTGCGCGTCGATCAGCCCGCCATCGGCCGCCATTACCTCGAAGTGATTCGTCATCCGGACATCTCGGCGCAATTGACCACCGCGCTGCGCGGTGACGAGGTCGAGACGCGCGAGCTGATGCTGACCCGTGACCCCGACCGGACGTTCGTCGCGCGCGCCGCGCCCGTCGCGGCCACCGGCGGTGGCGGCGCGGTGCTGGTGCTGCACGACGTCACCGACCTCCGCCGGACGGATCAGATCCGGCGTGATTTCGTCGCCAACGTCTCCCACGAGCTGCGGACGCCGTTGACGGCGATTCGCGGGTATCTCGAGGCGCTGCGCGACGACCCGGCGGACACCGAGAATACGACGCGCTTCATCGACATCATCTGGCGTCAGACGACGCGGATGGAGCGGCTGGTGTCGGATCTGCTGCGGCTGGCGCGGCTGGACGCACGGCAGGAGGTGCTGGAACGCGCGAGCTGCGACGTCCGGCAGCTCTTTCAGGCGGTGGTCACCGATCTCGCCCCGTCGATTGAAGCGAAGCGCCAGCGCGTGGTCATTGACGTGCCGGACGAGGCCTGCCGCGTGGCGGCGGACCCCGCCAAGCTGCACGACGTCATCCGGAATCTCGTCGAAAACGCCGTCAACTACTCGCCGGACGACACAGAAATCAGGCTCGAAGCGTCCTGCCCCGCGGGCTCCTGCACGATGACCGTGACGGATTCAGGGCCGGGACTGCCCCCGGCTGATCTCACGCGCGTGTTCGAGCGGTTTTACCGCGTGGATAAGTCGCGGTCGCGTCCAGGCACCGGACTTGGGCTGGCGATCGTGAAGCATCTCGTCGAGCTCCACGGCGGAACGGTGGTTGCGGCAAACCGGCCGGAGGGCGGCGCGGTGTTCACAGTCACGCTTCCAGTAACGTAAGCCACGAAGTCCACGAAGGGGATCGAAGAGCACGAAGAATCATGAATTCGTTTGGAATTCTTCTTCGTGCTCTTCGATCTCGTCGTGTCTTCGTGGTTAAGCGTGAGCTCTTAGGCCGCGGCGGCGGCATCCCTGTTCGACCAGTCGAACTCGTAGTAGATCCAGTTCGTCTTGTCGAACGCAACAGCGAGAGCACCGGCCTTGGCCTTGAACGTCCCCTGGCCGCACTCACCCTTCTTCCAGATGAAGCCGTCGGGCAGGTCGAGATTCGCCTCGTGTTCCTCGCCGGTCACGGGGTTGATGAACGCCTGGCCGCGTCCTTCGCCGATTCCCTCCATCGTGAAGGTGCTGCGGCGTCCCTTGCCCGTGATCGTGATCGTCGCCTTCTCGAGGCCAACGACCTCGAACGTCGGACCGAGCAGCTCCCAGGGCAGCCCGCCAAGCTTTCCAGTAAAGATCTGCGCCAGTTGCTCGATCTGCTCTGTCGTCGTCGTGGGATCGACGACGAACACCGCCTGGCCGTTGCCCTCGTGAATGGCCTTCGGCCACTCGATGATCGCCGCGCACTTCACACCCGAGAGGTCAACGTCGCCGCATCTGCCGTCGGTGATGTCGCAGCCGACGAGCGCGCGGCAACTGCCGTCTTTCGAGTTCGGAACGCCGGCGAAATTGCAGCCGCACCCGAAGGCGCAGTTGCAGAATTCATAGCCTTTGCCGCGCAAATACCACTGCGTCGCCGCTGCGGACATGTGATTCCCCTCCTGGAGGCGGGCGCGATTATACCGTCCAGGACATCGGCCTAAGCTCAGCCACGAAAGTTGCACACGGTTGCACGAAGAGCACGAAGGAAGTCGAAGGAACTGTCAGCGGAAACGGCCGGCGCTGCGGAGTCGCGCGCTGGCGATGGCGTCGGTGCGCTGGAGGAACCTGCCGTCCGACTCGATGAGGAAACGAACATCGACCAGCGCCGCAAGCAGCGCCTCGCACACCACCTGATCGAGATTCCACAAGCGCTGCGCCTGCGTGAGCGTGAGACGCAGGCCAGGCATCTCGAGGAACTCGCCCTGGATCCGGATCAGCATCAGCTCCATCGGGGTCCGGGCGATCTGCGGCGAGTCAGCGGTGTTCTGCATATGGCGACGATAGCGCCGGGGCAAGACAAACCCGTGCCAACCAGAAAACGCAGGTGTAAATGGAAAACGCCCAACTCCAAATTCCTGACTCTCAATCAGTTGAGAGCTGGGGATTGGAAGTTGTGAGTTGGTCGTTGGGAGTTTCGGAGAGAAATTCAGAAGTTACAGACATTTAACAGATTCGTTACATCATCGACATACGAATGTTATTGCGAGACAATAGGCGCTCATGTCGAGTCGGTCGGCTCGCCTTCGAGCGGCTGCGGCGTGGACGACTGTTGCGGTCGTCCTTACTGTCGGGAGCGGAAGCCCGACGGCCAGTTCCTCGAACGTCTCGGCCCTGCCGTTACACGTCCTGCTCACGCTCTCCTCCAACTTGACCGCGATGTCGCGCCAGGCGCTCATCTCGGAAGCCGAACGAATCTGGCGGCGTGAGCACATACACATCGAATGGGCGCGGCCGGGGCACACCGTCGAGCATCCTGACGCGCCGCTGCGGGTGCTGGTGGTGACGAGGCCGCAGCTGCCGGCGGGTGCATCTCGCGAATGGCCGGTGGCTGAATTGATCCCGGAGGCGGCGCCCCGAGCGCTGGCCATCGCGTCGATCGCTGGCGCCCAGCGGGTTGTGGACGAGGCGATGCGGTCGGCGAGCGCCCAGGCGAACGCTCCGAACGACTATCGGCTTGGCCTGGTCCTCGGGCGCGCCGTCGCGCACGAGATCGGACATTTCCTGCTGGCAACCGGCACGCACGCGGAGAGCGGTCTGATGCGGGCGTCCGTGGAGTCGCGGGAGTTCGCAGCGATGGACGGTGGTGCCTTCACGCTCGATCGCGACGCGAGCCAGTGGCTTCGAGCGCGGCTGACCACGTCAAACGCCGGTGTGACGACGGTGCGAACCGGGGGATTTACTTACGCGCGGCCGCAAATCGCGGGTAACACGCTGACGCTCGGAGACGAGCTGCTGGCGGGACCTTCCAGATAGAGGAAACTCCCAACCCCCAAGTGCCAACTCCCAAGCGTTGTCTTGGGAGTTGGGCGTTGGAAGTTGGGAGTTGACGTTCTTAGAACAGATACCGGATCGAGAGCTGCGTCTGGCGCGCGGTGCCGAGGCCGACCGTGCGATTGAGCGGCCCGAGCATGTATCCGAACGTTCCCGCCGTCGCATCCGTAAACGGCTGCCCGATGGTGCCTGCCCCCAGGACCGCCACGGGATTCTCGTAGTTCAGGTGATTGGTCAGGTTGAACACCTCGATCTTGAGCTGCAGCCCCTTGCTGCTGCTGAAGCGGATGTCCTTGCTCGCCATCATGTCGAGCTGCCAGAACCCCGGACCGCGCAGGAAGTTGCGCGGCAGGTTACCGAACGTGCCCGGCATCGGCGCCGCGAATGCCGCGGGATTCAGCCAGCGGACGCCATCCTTCAGGTAGGGATCGACTCCAGGCACCAGATCGGGACGCTGCGTTCCGCGCGAGTTGCCTCCAGGCACGTTCGTGACGGTCGCGCCGGCGATCGTCACCGTGTCTGGGCGGTTGATCGTGACGTTGATCGGGACGCCACTGCGCGCGTTCACGATCCCGCCAATGCGCCAGCCGCCGGCAATCGGGCCCGAGAAGGGCGGCATGTAAATGAGCGAGCCGTTGAACGTGTGCGGAATATCGGTCGGGTTCGTTCCGTACTCGGTGTCGTAGTCGAACGTGTTGACGCCGTCACCGCTTCGTTCGACCCCTGCGTCGTCCCCTTGTTGCGTGAGGTACTGATACTGCATTCCGCCGGTCAGTCCGGCGTGGAAGCGGCGGGTGGCGCTGAGCTGCAACGCGTCGTAGCTGGCGCTGACCGCAGCCGCTGACTTCGCGGCCTGCGATGATGAGCCCGTCGAGGCAACCAGACGTCTTGTAGTCCACCTGCCCCGCCACCGCGTTCGGCCGCACGCGGGTGGCATCGTTGAACGTGTTCGCGACGCCGCGCAGGAACATGTCTTTACCGCGGCTCCCGGTGTACCCAACAGTCAGGTTGACCTGATACGGAAGTTCCTGCGAGACGCTCGTGCCGTACTGAATGTTGTACTCATCCGGCCGCTCGTGCGTGTAGCCACGCACCGAGAGCAGGTTCCGGTAGGAGCCGGATCGACCGGGTATGGCGCAGGCCCTGCGACCTGGCTGTCCTGGACGCGGCGGCGCTCGATGTAGTTCTCGATCGGCTGGATGCGATCCTCGAACTGGCCGGGGCCGTAGAAGTGTCCGTAGCCGACGCGCCAGACCGTCTTGTCGGTCAGCGCAAAGACTGCAGACAAGCGCGGGGCGAAGTTGTTCTTGTCCGGCTCGTAGAAGTTCGCCGGAGTCGGTCGCGCATGGGGCGAAGTCGTTTTCCTCGATGAAGAACGGCCTGGCTTGGTCATCGCGCTCCTTGACGACCGAGTAGAAGTCGTAGCGGAGGCCGAACTCGAGCGTCAGGCGATCGTTGACGCGCCAGGTGTCCTGCGCGAAGCCGATGGCGTAGGACTGCTGCGGATGGAACACCGGCGAGTCGAGCGCCACGGCAATCTGCTGTGGACGGTTGTCGATGAACGCGTTGATGTCCGCGTAGGTGATTTCGGTGCTGCCGAGGAACTGGAACTGCGAGTCGATCTTCCGGTACTCGCCGCCGAACTTCAGCGAGTGGGCCCCGCGCGTGATCGTCAGCGCGTCGGAGAGCGAGAGCGAGTGCGGATTGTAGAGCTGTCCGTTCGTTGACGCGTTGCTGGTCGCGCGCACGAGCAGGCCGCTGCGCGCCACACCCGTCGAGCCGCGCGCATCGGCGGACTGCGACGTGACCGTGCCGGAGAGCGACACCTGGACCGCGTCGTATCCTGCGGGGCCGAACGCAGTCGCGTCGTACTTCGGACGGTTGAAGCCGATTTTGACCTCGTTGATCACGCTCGTTCCCGAAGATCGACTGGTGATTGGCCACGAAATTCAGCGGCTGCTGCGTCGCCTTGACGCGGCGCGGCGTGACCGTGCGGTCAGGCGTGTCCACCTTGCCATCGCTGTAGAGCAGGCGGCCGTAGACGATCTGACTGTTGCTGAAGCGGTGGTCCAGCGCGGACCGAGAAGCTGTGCTCGCTTCTGCGTCGCCTGCGTCTGGAGGTTCGCCAGCGCCAGGAGCGGATTCGAGGTGTTGCGACCGTTCCGCGTGGGAAGCCGGCCAGCAGCGGCGCCACAGCCTGGGTGCGGGCCGCGCTCAGGCCGGACTGCGTTCCGACGAACTCGCCCGCCATGATCTTGCGAATCGCTTCGTCGCTGGGAACTGCTTCGGTGAAGCTCAGACCGGTCTCCTGCTTCAACCCCTCGTAGCTGCCGAAGAAGAACGTTCGATTCGAGGCTGATCGGTCCGCCAATCGAGCCGCCGAACTGGTTCAGCTCCAGCTGCTGCTTCTTGGGGTCGAACTCGGTGGCGACCGGATACTTGCTCTCAGAGTCCAGCGCGTCGTTGCGGATGTATTCGAACAGCGATCCGGTGAACCGGTTGCCGCCGCTCTTGCTGATGACCGTGATGTTGCCGCCGGCGCCGAGACCGCTTTCGGCCGGCGCGAGGCCGGAGTTCACGCGGAACTCCGCGACCGATTCCATCGACGTCTGCAGGCGGAACTGCGACCCAGTGGCGTTCAGATATCCGGGGCTCGCATCCCACACGTAGGTGCCGTCAACGCCGTCGTAGTTCAGATAGTTCTGCTGGTTGGACTTGCCGTTGAACCGCACGCTCGCCCACCCGCCGTTGCCGTCGGTGGTAGCGCCGGGTGCCAGCGTCATCAGGTTCGCGAAATTGCGGCCGTTGACCGGCAGGTTCGCCACTTCTTCCGGCGAGACGTTGACGCCAATACGCGCTGAGGTCGTGTCGAGGACCGCGGCACTGGCTGTCACATTGATTGACTCGGTCACACCGACCGCCAGCGACGTATCGACGGTTTCGACTGCCCCAACTCCGAGGACGATTTCGCGGCTCTTTGTCTGGAACCCGGAGAGCTCCATTTGCACGACGTAGCGCCCCGGATTCAGGTTGGTGACCACATAGGCACCGTCGCCCCCGGTGACGACTGTGCGAACCGCGCCGTTCTGGACAGACGTGACGGTGACCGTAACGCCTGGCAGCACTGCCTGGCTCGAGTCCTGGACCTTACCAACCACGCGCGCTTCGATCTGCTGTGCGTGGACAAGCGACGCGGCCGCCAGCGCGAGCATCGCCACAATACTGGCGAACCTGCAGTAAAACTTCATGAGCCTCCTCCGGAGAGCGTTCTTGAATTGCCGAGGTGGGCGAGACCCACCTGCACCGGAGTTCACTCTAGGAAGCGGTCGTGATCGTCCCGTAACGGTTGCGTTACGGTCGCGTTAAATCGCGCGGTGTTCGTCGATCCGACGCTGGATCTGGTTGTAAATCTGCTGTTTCAGCACAGCGCGGCCGGCGTTTCTGAACACGCCGACGGTGATCTGGCGGCTGTCGTCGTCCCACCCCTCGGCGTTGATGAGGATTTCGACGTAGCTCGTCTCACGGTTCCCGGGAACAACGCCGGCAACCGTGAAATCTGGGGACGCTTCGCGCGCCGCTTCAATAGCAATCTGGGCAACGGCGCTGACGGCAAGACGGTTTTCAATCACGATTGCGATCGTTATATGCGATCAGACAGGTCCAGATCACGGATTGGCGAAGAATTTACGCGGGCGTTACATCACCTGCTCTGCCGTGCGGCAGTGAGGGCTTATGGACTGGTCAGACGACCGGGAGCGCGAGGACGTCCCGTGGGGCTTCGGTCACGTGCGGCGCACGTACGTCGCGGTAGGCCCGATACAACGGCTGCAGCGACTCGGACCATTGGCGCGTCAGGGCGTATTCGCGCGCGGCGTGCACCATCGCCTGACGACGAGGGGGATCGCGGAGGACGCTGATCACCGCGTTCGCCCAGTCAGTGGCTTTTTCGCTATGACAGACGAGCCCGGTGGTCCCGGACACCATGTTTTCGCGCGGTCCGCCCTCACCAGAAATCGTCACCGGCACACCACTGGCCTGCGCCTCGAGGACGACGTTTCCCGCCGTGTCCGTGCGGCTGGGAAAGACGAAGAGGTCGGACGAGGCAAATGCTTCCGCCACGCCATCGCGGGTCAGCAGCGCCCGTAAAGACGGCGTCGGGCATCTCACGCCGCAGCTCGTCGAGCATCGGACCCTCGCCGACGATGATGAACCGATGCTCGAAGTGGCGGGCATGGAGGCAGCGACTGAGGGCGGGCAGCAGCCCCAGCCCCTTTTCGCGGGAGACTCGCCCCACGTAAAGCAGCGCCGGCCGATTGTCGGCGACGTGCCAGGAGTCGCGACGCGCCATCGATCGCCGCTCGGGAGAAAAGAGCGCGGTGTCGACACCGCGCGGCCAGACTTCGACCTTCGCCGGATCGCCCTTGGCCTGAATGAAGAGTTCGCGCGTGTGATACGACGGCGCGAGGATGCGCCGGCAGCGGCTGTATGGCCAGCGCATGTATTCGCGCATCAGCGCGCCCAGCCTGCGCGACCCGCTGAGCAGCGACGTATAGGCCGCGAGATCGGTATGGAAGCTCCCCACCATCGGCAGTCCCAGCTGCCACGCTACAAACAGAGCCGCCAGCCCAACGGGGCCGGGTGTCGTCAGGTGAATGACGTCGACGCGATCCGCTTTCGCCCGCGCCACGTACTCGTGCAGCCGCGGGACATACATGCGCATCTCGCTGTAGAACGGGATCGGCACGCCGATCGATCGAAGCGCCAGATAGTCCGGCTCGTCGGCACCGATCGAGCTGGCTGTGTAAATCCGCAGGCGGATATCCGCCGGGGCGCACCGAAGCGCGGCGGTGAGCGTCGTCGTGACGCCGTTGACTTTGTCGAAGTCGTTGTCCGTGAAGATGGCGACGTTCATCTCAGGCTGCCTGAGGAAGCCCATTACCCTCATGAACAGGCTGAGCGGATAAATCGCGGTGTGACCCGAGTGGAAGGTATGACGTGGAGGTCACGCTTCATGACCACAGGATGTGGGGCCGCTGTGACGTCGGGATCTCGATCGTGAAACTTCTGCGCATCGCAGGATGCGATGCAGGTGAGTTCTATGCGGCAGGGCTCCAGGAGCCATTGCGAAAGAGCGTGATCGCGATGTCGACGTTGCTGCGCAGCGCCTGCCGGATCGCCGGCCAGTTCTTCTCGCTGCGCACCAGCGTCTTCCAGGAATAGAGGTGCTTCGGCTTGTGGAAGTCGCTGTTGGCGACGTACGGGTAGTGCTTGAGGCTGGTCACCGAAAACAGATCGTCGCGATTGGCCGCTTCCCACACATCGACGAGGTCCGAGAGCTCCTCGCGGTGATCCCACAGGTAGCAGGTGCTGATCTCAATCCGCCGCGTGGTCGTGTGATGGGGATGGCAGGCGATGCTGAGCGCGCCCTGACGGCGGATCTCGCGAAGGATCGCGTCGGCGCCCTGGTCGGCGCTGATGTACTTCTTGATCCCCAGCGCGATGATGTGGGAGTTCTTCTTCGCGCGGATGCGGTTCTGCGTCACCTCGGCACCCGGCACCACCAGCATGCCGTATTGCTTGAGCGCACGTTTGCCCTCGCTTTCGATGTCGGCGAGGTAGGCGGCGAAGTCTTCCTCGCGCACGCCGAACGCACGGCGACCGAGCGTGGCGATCCGGCCGACGCGGGCCAGCAGATCCTTCTTCATCAGGATGTGATCGGTAATCGCAATCACGTCGAACTTGCCGGTCTGGCCGTACAGATCCACGACTTCGCCGACCGTGAGCTTGCCGTCGCTCCACTGGGTGTGGACGTGAAAGTCGCAGAGCAGGAAGGGTTCATAGCCGGGCACGTCAGGTCCTCACATCCACGTGTGACGTGTCGCGCGGGCGGTGATGCAGCAGCTCCGACGTGAAATTCCTGACGTAGAGCCGGAACACCGCGCCCTTCCCCATCGCGTTGTAGCGGCGCGCCGAGGTGTAGAGATAACAGTCATGGAAGATCTCGACGCGGCCAGACGCAAACAGCCGGCGTCCGAGGTTCGTGTCTTCGCCGTGAAACTCGATCGAGGTGTCGAAGCCGCCGATCGCCTCGAGCGCCTCCGAGCGCACGGCAAAGTTGCCGCCGTAGAAGATCGTCCCGATCCGCAAGATGTACTTGACGAGGAACTGCGTCGCCGGGGCGAGCGTGAAGTCGTAGGCGCGAATCAGCAGGCGGCCCCACCAGTCCCAGTCGTAGTAGCGATACGGCCCGGACAGCGCAATGAGGTCTGGGATGCTCACAAAGCGTCGCTCGACCCGTTCCAGCCAGGTCAGCGGCGCGCGGCAGTCCGCGTCCAGATAGACCAGGATGTCGCCGGTCGCCACGCGGCGGCCCGTCTCGCGTGCGACCACGAGCCCTTTGCGCGGTTCGTCCACCACATACACGTGCGGAATCTGTTGCGCCACGGCGCGCGTCTCATCGGTGCTGGCATTGTTGACAACCACGATTTCGTCGGGCACGCGCGTCTGCGCGAGCAGGGAATGAAGGCAGGCGGGAAGGAACCGGGCTTCGTTATGGGCGCAGACGATGACGCTCAGTCGATACTGACTGAGGATCATCCCTGCTGGGGGCGCCGTGGTATACCCACGTGCATATACCTCAGCCTAGAGCGGGCGTGTGACGCGGAGATCACAGAAATGGCACGATCGCGTAAATACCTCCGTCGATCGCGGCGTAATCAGCGCCGTTTCGCGACCCGTAACCTAGATTTAACCGTTCTGTGACGCGGCAGAAACTCCGGCTGACTAGGGTCGGTGTGTGAGTACTCGCGTTCTCGTCGTTGAAGATGAACAGGACATTGCCGGACTGATCAAGCACGCGCTCGAACGGAAGGGCGACATCGAGGTTGACATCGCCGGGGCCGGCGACGCCGCCATCCGTGCGGTGAGCGAGCTTCCCCCCGATCTGATCGTCCTCGACCTGAACTTGCCGGTGCTGAGCGGCATCGAGGTCTGCCGGATCGTCCGCTCCCGTCCGAATACGTCGCACATCCCGATCATCATGCTGACGGCGCGGGCCGGTGAGAGCGACCGCGTGGCCGGGCTGGAGCTGGGTGCGGACGATTACATCACCAAGCCATTCGCGCTCCGCGAGCTCGTCGCGCGCGTGCGCGCGGTGCTGAGGCGCGGCGGAAACGGCGCGGACCGAAAGACACCCGCGATGTCGTACGCCGGTGCGCATCTCATCGCCGACTTCGACGCGATTTCGGTGCGCGTGGACGGCAGCCAGGTGCGGCTGACCCGGCGGGAATTCGAACTGCTGCGCTACCTCGTTGAAAACCGGAATCGCGTGATCTCCAGGGATCGCCTGCTCGAGCGCGTCTGGGGATGGGACGATTCGGTCGAGACCCGCTCAGTGGACGTGCATATCGGGCGTCTGCGCTCGAAGCTCGGCATTGCGTCGAGGCAGATCGAAACAGTCATCGGGCTGGGCTACCGCTTTATTGATTAGAACGACTCGAACGTTTCGAACGACTCGAACGATTCGAACGTGTTACACGGATTTAACATCGCGGTAACGGACGCGAAATTCCCGCCAGATAGCGTTAGTCGCATGAAGCTTTCCATACGAACAGCAAGTTTGGTCGTGCTGGCGATTCTCGCCGTCGCATGCGGCAGCGGCTCAACGACGGAGCAGTCCAGCAACGAACTGAGCGGAATGATCCGCGTTGACGGGTCGAGCACGGTCTTCCCCATCAGCGAAGCCATCGCCGAGGAATTCAAGAAGGCGAATCCGAAGGTGGACGTCTCGGTGGGCATATCCGGGACAGGCGGCGGGTTTCAGAAGTTCTGCCGTGGTGAGACGGACATCAGCGACGCCTCGCGTCCGATCCGCGCCACCGAAATGGAAACCTGCCAGAAGGCCGGCATCGAATTCATCGAGCTGCCCATCGCGTACGACGGACTGGCCATTACGGTCAACCCAAAGAACTCGTGGGCGACCTCGGTCACCACCGCCGAGCTGAAGACGCTCTGGGAACCTGGCGCGCAGGGCAAGATCATGCGCTGGAGCCAGGTGCGCAAGGGCTGGCCCGATCGGGAGATTCACTTGTTCGGCGCGGGCGTCGACTCTGGCACGTTCGATTACTTCACCGAAGCGATCAACGGCAAGGAAAAGGCCAGCCGCGGTGACTTCACGTCGAGCGAGGACGACAACACCCTGGTGCAGGGCGTTGGCGGCGACGAGCTCGCACTCGGGTTCATTCCGCTGGCCTACGTCGAGCAGAACAAGGACAAACTGAAGCCTGTGCCGGTGGACGACGGCAAGGCGGAGAACGGCGACGGCCCAATCACGGCGTCCGCCGAGACCGTGCGGAATGGGACGTACCAGCCGCTGTCACGCCCGCTGTTCATCTACGTCGCACGCAAGTCGGCCGATCGGCCCGAGGTCCAGAAGTTCGTGGAGTCGTATTTCACTCAACCCGAACTGATGCGTGAGGTCGGCTACGTCGAGCTGACGCCACAAATCTACGATCTCGCCAAAGGCGCATTTCGCCGCCAAGAAGACCGGGACGGTGTTCGGCAAGGGCGGGTCGCAGGTGGGGATGAAATTTGAGGAGCTGCTCGCGCGGGAGAAATGAAACGATTCGAGGGTGTGATCGAGCGGGGCCTGTTCCTGTGCGCCCTGATCTCGGTCGGAACAACGGTAGGCATCATCGCGGTGCTGGCGGTCGAAACGGTCGCGTTCCTGCGCGAGGTCCCGATCCTCGACTTCCTGTTCGGCACGGAGTGGACGCCGCTCTTCTCCACTCCCCGCTTCGGCGTGCTGCCGCTGGTGGCCGGGACGGCGCTCGTGTCGCTGATCGCGATGCTGGTGGCGCTGCCGATGGGACTGCTGAGCGCAATCTACCTCAGTGAGTACGCCCACTCGCACGTGCGGCGCATCCTCAAGCCGGTGCTCGAGCTGCTGGCCGGCATCCCGACTGTGGTCTACGGCTACTTCGCCCTGCTGTTTGTGACGCCGCTCCTTCAGCAGATCCTTCCGAGTCTCAGCAGCTTCAACGCGCTCGGTCCGGGGATCGTGATGGGCATCATGATCCTGCCGCTTGTGTCGTCGCTCAGCGAGGACGCGATGCGTGCCGTGCCGAACGGACTGCGCGAGGGGTCGTATGCGCTTGGCTCGACCAAGATGCAGACGAGCCTACGCGTCGTCGTGCCGGCAGCCTTCTCGGGCATCACGGCGGCTTTCATCCTTGCGGTATCACGTGCCGTCGGCGAGACGATGATCGTCGCGATCGCCGCCGGCCAGCAGCCGCACCTGACGTGGGATCCGACCGAGTCCAGGTGGAGACGATGACGGCCTACATCGTCCAGGTGAGCCTCGGCGACACCCCACAGGGCACGCTCGAATACCGCACGATTTTCGCCGTCGGCATGCTGCTGTTTCTGGGCACCTTCGGCCTGAACCTGGTGAGCGCCTGGCTGCGACAGCGGTATCGCGAGGAATACTCGTGAGCATCGCCCTTCGTCGATCGTTGGACCTGGTGTTTCAGGCTGTCGCGCTGCTCGTCCTGCTGCTGGCGCTGGCGGCGCTCGCCGCCCTCATCGTCGACGTCGATCAGGGACGGGGTCGTCCGCTTGTCGTGGGACTTCATCAGCGGGTATCCGTCGCGGCGCGCCACGCAGGCGGGTATCCTTCCTGCGCTCACGGGAAGCGTCTTCGTCATCCTCCTGACAGCGATACTGGCGGTGCCGATCGGCGTCGCCGCGGCCATTTATCTCGAGGAATACGGCAGACGAGACTTCCTGGCACGCGCGATCGAGCTCAATATCACCAATCTCGCCGCGGTCCCGTCCATCATCTATGGCCTTCTCGGACTGGGGCTCTTCGTTCGCCTGATGGCCATGGGACGTAGCGTCCTCGCCGGCGCGGCGACGCTGGCGTTGCTGGCGCTCCCGGTCGTCATTCTGTCCACACGCGAAGCGCTGCGCGCGGTGCCGGGATCGATCCGCGAGGGTTCGTACGCGCTCGGCGCCACCAAATGGCAGACGATCTGGCACCAGGTGCTGCCGGTCGCCGCGCCGGGGATTCTGACTGGCCTGATCCTCTCGTTGTCGCGCGCGATCGGCGAAACCGCGCCGCTGATCACGATGGGCGCGCTCACCTACGTGTCATTCCTGCCCAGCAGCGTCTGGTCGTCGTTCACCGTACTTCCGATTCAGATCTTCAACTGGGTGTCTCGACCGCAGCTCGATTTCCACGCCAACGCGGCGGCAGGTATCCTTGTGCTGATGACGCTGCTGCTGACGATGAATGCCGTCGCGATCTGGCTGCGCGACCGGTATCAGCGCAAGGTGGGGCAATGAGCGTCACCACGGGCCCGACGCCGCCTTCGCTCGGCGCTATCGCGTCGGGGCGCGAGCCGCTGCCGCCCACGGACGGGCCGTGCAAGATCGAAGCGCGCGGCATGAACTTCTACTACGGCGACAAGCGCGCCCTTGAAGACATCTCGGTCAAGATTCGTCCGAACGTCGTCACGGCGTTCATCGGACCGTCAGGGTGCGGGAAGAGCACGTTTCTCAGGACCCTGAACCGGATGAACGACATCATTCCCGGCATCCGCGTCGAAGGCACGGTGACGATCGACGGCGACGACATCTATCGATCCGGCACCCACGTCGACGAGCTGCGACGCAAAGTCGGGATGGTGTTTCAGAAGTCGAACCCGTTCCCGAAATCGATCTTCGAGAACGTCGCGTATGGGCTTGCGCATCAACGGCATGGCGGGAACGCGATCGGAGCTGGCGGGACGGGTCGAAGAGAGCCTGAAACAGGCGGCGCTCTGGGACGAAGTCAAGGATCGGCTGCAGGAGTCGGCGCTGGCGCTGTCGGGCGGTCAGCAGCAGCGGCTGTGCATCGCGCGTGCGCTCGCGGTGAAACCCGAAATACTCCTGATGGACGAACCGGCGTCGGCGTTGGATCCGATGGCAACCCAGCGAATCGAGGAGCTGGTCTACAACCTCAAACGCCACTACACCGTCGTGATCGTCACGCACAACATGCAGCAGGCGGCGCGCGTGTCCGACTACACCGCGTTCTTCTGGCTCGGGCGGCTCGTCGAGTACGACCGGACCGACAAGATTTTCACGGCTCCGTCCGAAAAGCTGACCGAGGACTACATCACCGGGAGATTCGGCTAGTGGAACAAGCGGTACGTCACTTTCAGGAGGAGCTCGAGGCGCTGAAGAGTCGTCTCCTCGAGATGGGCGGCCTCGCCGAGGAACGGGTGCGCGCGTCCGTCGAGGGACTCGTCGCTCGCGACATCACGCTGCTCGAGAAGGTGTTGACCGGGGACGAACCGATCAATCGCCTGCACATCGACGTGGACAACCGGTGTTTCCGTCTGTTGGCGCTGTACCAGCCAATGGCCACGGACCTGCGCGCCATCGTCGCCGCGGTGAAGATCAACAGCGACCTCGAACGTTGCGGCGACCTCGCGGTCAACATCGCCGAAGCGTCATCCCGGTACCTGGGCCACGCCCCGGTGAAGCAGCTGATCGACATTCCGCGGATGGGCACGATCGCCCAGACGATGCTGCGGGATGCGCTCGATTCGTATGTGAAGCGCGACACCGATCTGGCGCGCTCGGTGTTGAACAGCGACGACGAGCTCGACGCGCTGAAGACGCAGGTGTTTCGCGAACTGCTGACCTACATGCTCCAGGCGACAGAGACGATCGAGCCGGCGCTCGATCTGATTCTCGTCTCACGCCATCTCGAGCGCATCGGCGATCACGCCACGAACGTCGCCGAGGACGTGATCTTCATGGTGTCGGCGCAGGACGTTCGGCATCATCCGCCGGCGACACCGTAAAAAGAGACGTCAGTAAGTCAGCCTTGCAGGCTGTCTGTAACTGTTTTCTGTACTTCCAACTACCAACCGACGCGAAGCCCCGTCGTCCACGACACTCCGGAGTACGCGCCGCCGTCGTTGGCGCTGTCGTTCATGTCGGCCCACTGCACGCCGCTCTGGACTTTCAGCTTGTGCCCGTAGAAGTAGTAGTTCGCGCCGAGATAGAGCTCGTTGTACTCGTCGCCGCGTGCCGGAACCACGCGCGCTTCGTAGCCTGTGGGGCGAATGCCGTTCGGGCCGTCACTGTTCATGTAGGTGTACCGGGTCACGGCCTGCAGCTTGTCGGTGATGTTGAAGAACGGCATCACCATCGCTCCCAGCAGATCGCTCTGACCGAGATAGCCCTGCGCATCGGAGAGATCCGTCCGCACGCCCCATCGATCCGCTTCGAGCTTGAAGTGGACGGAGACGATGTGTTCGAGCTGGCGGGTGAACGTGTTCTCCGGATCGGGATGCTGATACAGATAGTTGCCGGTGAGGACCGCCTCCTTCACCGACAGCCGCTTGGCGAAGTCGTAACCGAGCAGCGCCCAGCGTGAAGTAGTCGCCGCTGAACTCGCCGAACTCCCGATTCAGCGCTCCCGAACTGTAGACGCCAGCACGGTACACCCACGGCGCGATGCGGCCAGACGCGCTGACGCCGGGCATGTACTCCTGGGGAAACCAGATGTTCTGGCCGATGATGCTCCGGTCGATGGTGAGGAGTTCCTTCGAGGAGGTGGCGCCTTCGTTGGTGAACGGCGCCGCGTGCTTGCCAACCGTCAGGGCGAACGCACTGCTCTTGTTCCACTGGACGTAGGCGTCCGTGAACCGCACGTAAAACGGGAGGCGTTCCTGTGGGTTGACCTCGACTTCGGCGTGCAGCAGGAACTTGCGAAGGAACGTCACCCGGGGACCCAGACGCACCCGCCGGATGTTCGATTCATCGTGATCGCCCTGGTCCGACCTCACCATGGCAAGGTCGTGCTGAAAACGCCCGGTGAACAGCACCTGCTGGACGACCGGGTTCTTGTCGTTCTTGTACCACTGGGTGAAGTCGGCCCAGATCCGGTCATAGGTCGAGGGTGGCTCTTTGGCGGCCCGCCTGGGCAGGCGGAAGCGCTGCCACGGCGGCACCCGCGCTCGCGGCCAGTGGACGGTCGATCCCCTGCGCCTGCACTGCGAGCGGTGGCCAGGAGACCGGCAATCAGCGACAGACAGGCAGGCGACGAACCGGCGAATGGAGGTAACGTGCATGTCGATTTTGTGTAACACGCTCATATCTGCAGCGTAACGAGATCATGTTTTATGGGTGTTTCGACCACATTAAATCCGTGTAACGTGGGTGTAGGATCCCGTTTGATATGAGAACAATGATCCTTGGCGCACTGATATGTGTGGCGATCGCGATGGCGGTCACAGCCCAGCAACCGCCCACCCCACCACCCTGCACTGCCGCCGGCGACGTGCAGTTCGTCTGCGGGCAGCAGGCGCCGGAAGATCTCGTCGTCGTACCTGGCGGCCAGTGGGTTGTCGCCGGTTCGTATTCAGGCACCGGCGGCATCAACCTGATTCGCGTGAGCGATCGCACGAGCATCCGCGCCTATCCGTCGCCAACCGCTCGCGAGGTGCTCGACGCGAAGACCTACCCGTCGTGCCCCGTGCCGGACGCCGCGATGAAGGCCAAGTTCCAGACGCACGGGCTCTCGCTGCGTGAAGGGCGCAACGGCGTTCATACGCTGTATGGCGGTGACGCATGGTGCCCGCGAATCCATCGAGGTCTTCACCGTCGATACGAAAACGCCCACACCCACGCTCACGTGGATCGGCTGCGCGGTCGCTCCGGATCCGATCGGGCTCAACTCGGTGCGATGGCTGGACGATGGCGGGTTCATCGCGACGAATTTCCTGCCTCGCGGCAACCCGGCCGGCATGGCCGCGCTGCAGAAGGGCGAAAGGAACGGCGAGCTCTGGGAATGGCACACGGCCAGCGGATGGCAGAAGGTGCCGGGAAGTGAAACGTCGGGCGCCAACGGCATCGAGATCTCCCCCGATGGCCGCACGCTGTATGTGGCGGCGTGGGGCAGCCAGTCGTTCTTCAGACTGCCGCGCGGCGACAAGGAACCGAAGCGCGAAGAGGTCCCGCTCGGATTCCGCGTCGACAACATCCGCTGGGCGGCGGACGGATCGCTGCTCGCCACCGGCCAGGCAGGCGCAGGACAGCCAGCGCGAGACGGTCATCGTCAAGATCGATCCGAAGACGTTGAAGGTCGAGCGAAGTGCTGCGGCGGCCCGCCGTCGGCGGATTCACCGCCGGCACGGTCGCGGTCGAGGTCGGGCAAGACGCTCTGGGTCGGGATCGTTCATGGGCGATCGGCTGGCGATCTTTCCCGGTCCGCTAGCGTTCCGCTCCGGATCGAGGCCTGTTGCCGTACACTCGGTGACAGGCCTATGCAACTTCGGAACTGCCCGACTCTGCCTCGACTGCGAGGAAGTGCACGACGCGCAGCAGTGTCCCGTGTGCGCGTCGGAAACGTTTACCTTCATGACTCGATGGGTGCCGGCGCCGGAACGGCGCGAACGTGCCCCGGCCTGCAGGAGCCGCCGCGACCAGCGGAACTTCAGGCGTACCGCACGCTGCTCGATCCTGCGACACAAACCGAACGGCACGCGGATGGCAGCTGGTTCGCCAGGGCGCCATGGGTCTGGCGCTGGTGGGCGTCGCCGGCTGGTTATGGAAATCCGCCTCCGCTGAACGCTTCCGCCGGGGCTACGGCGGACAAGGCCGGCGGCGCGAGCCGCGCCGAGAAGGATCCGCAATAGTCGCCCAGCGCCTGAACGCGGAACGGCTCGTCCTCCTCGGCTGGACGCGCGCGATTCTGCTGCAGCTCGCCCACCCGCTCATCGCCGCGGGTGTCTACGATCACAGCAGCTTTCGCGCCACGCCGCTGGCGGCGGCGGCGCGGCTGCACTCGACCATCCGCGCGATGCTGGCGCTCTCCTTCGGCACTGACGCCGAGCGCGAGCACGCGCTGCACGGCATCCGCACCATCCATACGCGCGTCAACGGCCAGCTGCCTGAAGCCGTGGGCGTCTTCCCTGCCGGCGCCGCGTACTCGGCCGAAGATCCGGCGCTCGTCCTGTGGGTGCACCTCACGCTGCTCGAGTCGATCCCGCTGGCGTATGAGCGGTTCGTTGGCCCGGTGAGCGATCAGGAACGCGACAGCTACTGCGCGGAAAGCGCGTGGGTCGCCACGGCGCTGGGCGCGCGGCCCGCCGACGTGCCGATGACCTGGCGCCATGCGTCGGACCAGTTGTCGCGGATGTACGGGTCAGGGATTCTGTGCGTCGGCGCCCAGGCGCGCGCATTGTCGGTCGCGGTGCTCGCGCCGCGACTGGCGCGAGCGGTCCCGCCGCTCGCCTCGTGGAATCGTCTGGTCACGATTGGGCTGCTGCCGGCGGAGATCAGGCGGGAATACGGCCTGGCTTGGAGTGATGCCGACAGCGCCGCTTCGATCGCACCGTTCAGCGCGTGCGCCGCGTGAGACGCGCGCTCCCCGACGTCATCGCGCTCTGGCCCGAAGCGCGCGCCTGAGCGCGCGAATAGACGAGGAACGGCCGTAGACACAACGCCGGAAGCCGAACGCACGGGGATCGGTCGCAGACTGGAGTGCGGAAGCGGGACTCGAACCCCGATGGCCGACGGCCACCGAGGCCTGGAGTCGACGAGCCTATGCCGGTTTGACGTTTTCGGCGCGGGGACCCTTCGGACCCTGACCGATCGTAAACGTCACGTTCTCGCCCTCGCGCATCGAGTCGAATGGCGTGCTGGTGCACGCGGAACGGTGAAAGAAGTACTCGGTGCCGTCTGCTGCTGCGATGAAGCCGAAGCCCTTGTCGGTGATGCGCTTGATGGTTCCGCTGGTCGGTGGCATGCGTGATTCCTTTTCGGTGGCCCAGGAGGCCGTTGACGGTTGAATTGGTTTGTGTGATTGGTGATTGGTGCGGAAGCGGGGACTCGAACCCCGATGGCCTTGCGGCCACTAGCTCCTGAGGCTAGCGCGTCTGCCAATTCCGCCACTTCCGCGAACGTGACCGGGGCAGGAACCACGAAGTATAGCACCCGCCTCAGCCGCCCAAACCTCGACCGTTTGGCCCAACCGCGCTCAGATTCGTAATCCGGCGCAATCGATGCAATTCATTCCACAATAGTAGGGACCGCTGATTCCCCCGGCTCATCAGCGACGAAAGGATCGGACGATGGCGACAGCGCAGAACGGCACGATCAAGCGGATTACGGACAAGGGCTTCGGTTTCATTGCGGCATCCGACGGCACCGAGTACTTCTTCCACCAGTCAGCATGCGTCGGCACGCGGTTCGACGAACTGCGCGAGGGGCAGCGCGTGACGTTCACGCCCGGACAAGGGCCGAAGGGGCCGCGGGCCGAAAGCGTGAAGCCCGAGTAGATTCCGCTTAGATCAAATGGGTGATGTTCGGCTCTACGCCGAGCAGCGCCCGGCCGTAGACCTCGAGGTTCACCTGCCACTCGGTGATGGCGTGATGACTGGCCACGTGCACGTCACGCCAGATCCGCTGCAGCGGGTTGTGATCGGCCAGACTCGACGTGCCGTGGGCCTGCACCAGCAGTTCCACGGCTTCCCGCGCGTACTTCGCGGCGAGCGACGTATCCATCCGCACGCGCGCACGCTCGGTGAGGTCCGGATGTCGTCCCGCGTCCGCGGCCCGATCGAGGTCGTCCGCCGCCCGCCGCGCGTGCAGACAGGCGGTGTCGATCTTCATCGCCGCCTCTCCGACGAGGATCTGAAATCCCGACGAATCGGCCTGACGCTGAAACGTGGTGTGCGTGATGCCGCGCGTCTTCGCCTTGGCGATGACGTGCTCGAGCGCCGCGCGCGCGGCCCCCAGCTGTGCGCCGGCGAGGATCAGCACGGTCACCGGCACCAGCGCCACGCGATACACCGGCTCGTCAACGTGCTCGGTCCGATAGCGCCCCTCGAACGCCGCCGGATACGGCAGGAAGCGATGCTCGGGCACGAACGCGTCCGTGGCGACGATGGTGTTGCTGCCGGTGCCTTTCATGCCGAGCATGAACCAGGTGTCTTCAACCGTGACGTCGCCGATCGGCATCAGCGACAACCCGAGGTTCGTCATCTCGCCGCGCTCATTGGCCATGTGGATCCCGCACGCGACCCACTGCGCGTGCAGGCTCCCGGATGCCCACGGCCAGCGGCCAGACACGCGCCACCCTCCGTCGACGGGAACGGCCATGCCGCTTGGCGCGAGGGATCCGGCAATCCACGCGTCGCGATCCGGCACCCCAGATGTCCTGCTGCGCGCGCTCGGGAAACAGGCCGGCCAGCCAGTCACACACGTTCACCAGGCTGGCGACCCACGCGGCGGAGGCGCATCCGAGTCCGATCTCCTCCATGACCTCGATGTAGGTTCGAATGCTCGTCTGGTAGCCGCCAAAGCGTTTCGGGACCATGAGACGGCACAGCCCGTTGTCGCGCAGGGCGCCGACGACCTCATCGGGCAGGCGGCGCAGCGAATCGGTCTGCGCGGCGTTCCGTTGGAGCAGCGGACGAATCTCACGTGCGCGGGCAATCAGCGTGTCGCGATGAGCGGCGTCGGCAGCGATGGTGTCTGTCATGCGAAGGTCCTCGGTCAGCGTCTCGATCGACTCTTCAATCCGCGGCGAACGATGTCTCGCGACCCGAATTGATCATTCGGTAAGAATTCGTCCGCCGGTCAGGAATCGGCGGTAGTCGGTGTACGTGCGGATCACGCGCACGCGCGGCACACCCGAATTGCGGATGAAGCTCACCGATTCAACCCGCGATGGCAGCAGGATCGTCTCATCAGGGTCCACGAAGGCGAACTTCTTGTAATCGATCGTCGTGTCCGCGCGCTCGGCCACGAAGCGTGGCGCATCAGGCATCCCCAGGTCCGGGGAGATCCACACGACCGCTGAGACGCTCGTCGAACCGAAGCACTTCACCACTCGCGGGATCCACCCATACGCCGCCGCGCGTGCGGCCGAAGTGATCGACCCACCCGCACTTGCCGTTCCACCTGACGCGCGGTGATTCCGGCGTCCGCGGCACGTAGTCGATGCGCCGTGCCCGCACGCCGCCGATCGTCTCCATCCGTCCGACGGACAGTCGGAATTTCTCGCGGTTCGACGGAAGGATGAACGCGAGTGGCTCGAGTGTAAAGGATCGCTCATCAAAGCAATCCGGCTGGCCGGACGGTCCAAGGCCGCGGCCTCGTGCACTCACCAGCTGCCGAACGGCTCGCGGCGGCGACCCGATCAGGGCATCCCATTCGATGCGCATCTCGTTGACGACCTGACGCGGCGGTCCTTCGGGTTCCAACCGCCGGGACACGGGCTGCACGGTGACGGTTTCGGTCGCGACCAGCGTCTGCGCGCGCGCGTAGTAGCGCTCGACGTACGCGCCCACACGATCGATCAACTCCGCGTCCGTCGAAGAGGCTCTTTGGACGAACACGAAACTGGGAACCACGAACACCCAGAACAGAACGCCGAACACGAACCGGGAACTGAGCACTTGGAAGAGTGAACTGTAGCGGGCCGACTACTTCCAGGTCACTTCCATCCCGAAGAAGTGCATGAACACTTCCCTGCCCGGCGTGTTCTTCGGATTCGGCTGCGGGCTGCGGATGTAGAAGTCGATCTGCTGGGTGGCCGGGTTCACTTCGCCGGCAGGGCCCTTCTTGTTCGCCATCGGGTAATTCACCTTCAGCGTCTGGCGATCGCGAATCCCCTGCGTGACCATGAAGTGCATCTCGTAGTTGTCGTACAGCGGCTTGCCGTTGAGCGTGGCGTGGCCGAAGCCCCAGCCGGCGAGGTAGACGAACGTCTTCGGCCAGTTGTTATCGCCGCAGCCGGAGTCGGTGCCGTGCTCGTGCAGAGCAGGCGACGATACCGCCGTTCTGGCAGGGGTTGAACTCGTTGAACTTGTCGATGGCGAGCACGCAGATCGCCCTCGGGAATCTTCAGCCGGGCCTCGAACGTGCCGGTGTTCTTGATTTCGTCGACGTCGATCTCGGCGGTGCCGCTGGCCGGCCGCAGGTTCTGCGCGGCGTTGTCCATGTGATCCCAGCCGACAGGATCCTTGAGCCCGCCCACCATGTAGATGCGGTTCGCGGAGACGACGAAGTGACCATCGTAGAGATCGTGCTGCTCGGGCGCAAAGATCGGTGATCGGCGCGCCGGGCTGTTGACGCGGATTCGCCTGCTGCGCGGCGAGCACCGCAGCGGCTGCGACAGACAGTGCGAGCACAGCAAGGCGAGAAACGGGCATGCGCATGCGACGTATCTTACGCCCGTGCTAATTTAGCCGAGCTCGTGCAGGGGACCCGTCGAGGAGATTATGGGAAGGATGTCACCCTGTCACCGCGGCGATGGCGTTCGCCGCGATCGGATCGCTGGTCGTGTTCGCGCAGGCGCCTCAGCAGCCGCCACCTGCCGGACAGGCGCCCGCGGCCGGAGCGCAGCCGCCTGCCGGCGGACGCCAGGGCGGCCGAGGCGGTGGCGCGCGCAGCGAACCCGACGTCGTTCTTCGTCACCAGCGTCGGCAAGGGCGATGGCGCGAACTACGGCGGCCTGGCCGGAGCCGACGCCTACTGTGCGGAGCGCGCGAAGGCCGCCAACATCCCGACCCCGCAGGGGCGGACCTGGCGCGCGTATCTGAGCGCGACGGCCCAGGGCGGACAGCCGGCGATCAACGCCCGCGATCGCATCGGCGCCGGGCCCGTGGCACAACGGCGCGCGGCACGCTCATCGCCAACAACGTCGCCGATCTCCACGGCGACATCGAGCGCGACCGCAATCAGATCAACAAGACGAACGCGCTGAGCGAAGCCGGCAATGCCGATCACCGGCGTCGGCGACACGCCGAACCAGCACGACATCATCACCGGATCGGACTCGCACGGACGCGCCCGCGCGAGCGAAACGGTGGACACGACCTGCAGCAACTACTCGAGCAATCAGGATCCGCCCGCGGGCACGGCGCGCGGCCAGGGTCCGGGCGTCTGGCTCGGCCACCACGATCGCACCGGCGGCGGAAATACGTCGTGGAATGCCGCGCACAAGTCGGCTGGATGCAGTCAGCAGGCGCTCGTCGGAACCGGCGGCGCGGGATTGCTGTACTGCTTCGCGGCGAACTAGAAGGTTCGAACGGGGTCGAACCTACTCTTCTTGTTCTTGCTCTTCGACCTGCCAGTCGGCAAGCGGTTGCGGGCCGAGCTTGATGTGAGCGATGTCCGGATCCTCGCCCGATGACGAGGGTCCAGTCTGACCCTTGGTTTGCTTCACATCCAGTCGGCGTGCAGCCTTCTGCTGACGTCGTTCGAGCAGCGCTTTTTCACGCTCACGTTTGGCGGCCGTTGGCCTCGCGTTCCGTGCCATAGGGGATGTTTCAGCATACACGATCCTGCTACGATGCGAGCTTCCGCATGCGGGAAATTCCGCTCCAAGATATTCAATCCGCGGCGGCTTCCATCTATGACGTCGTCGTTCGCACTCCGCTCGTCCGACTGCCGCTCCCCGACACGATCGCGCAACGCATCGGCGGGTCGGAAATCTTCCTCAAGCTCGAAACACTGCAGCCCATCGGTTCGTTCAAGATCCGCGGCGCCTGGAACACCGTGCGGCAGTTGACGCCCGACGAACTGCGGGACGGCGTCTGGACCGTGAGCGCCGGCAACGCCGCGCAGGGCGTGGCGCTGGCCGCGCAGCACGCCGGCACGTCGTGCTCGGTCATGGTGATGGACACGGCGCCGCAGGCAAAACTCGACGCCATCCGGCGTCTCGGCGCGACGATCGTTCCCGTCACCTACGATGAGTGCTGGGCCACCGCACAGTCGCACTCGTCGTCCCGCATGCGCGGCTATTTCGTGCATCCGTTCGACGACGACCGGTTCATCGCCGGGAACGGCACGGCGGGGCTCGAGATCCTCGAGGACTTGCCGGACGTGGACGCCGTGGTCGCGTCGGTTGGCGGCGGCGGGCTGATCAGCGGCGTGGCGTCGGCGATTCGCGCGCTCAAGCCAGCGGTGCAGATCTTCGCCGCCGAGCCGGAAACCGCGGCGCCGCTGTCGGTCTCGCTGCGCGAAGGGTGTCGCCAGCTCCTTCGACGGCTGGCAGCCGTCGTTCGTCGACGGGTGCGGCACGAAGTCGGTCCTGCCGACGATGTGGCCGCTGCTGTCGCGGCTGGTGAACCAGTCGTCGTGGTGCCGCTTGCGGACGTGCAGGCCGCCATGCGGCTGGTCGCCGAGCGCTGTCACGTCATCGCCGAAGGGGCCGCGGCGTGCGCGGTTGCCGCGGCGCTGACCGGCCGCGCCCGCGGCCGGATCGTCGCCATCGTCTCGGGCGGCAACATCGATCTGTCGAAGTTTGCGTCGCTGGTCAACGTCGCCACGGAGACACGAGTCACGGAGTCTGAATTCACTTGAATAAAGTCTCCGTGTCTTCGTGACTCCGTGGCAACGTCTGATTGGAACCGGTTTAAATTCGTCTCTTATGGCCACTCAGTTACCCGATCGCATCAACAGACTCGAAGAGCTCGCCCACGATCTCTGGTGGAGCTGGAACACCGACGCGAGGCGCGTCTTCCGGGGCCTCGACTACCCGCTGTGGCGGCAGACCGCGCACAACCCGGTGCGCATGCTGCACGCTGATCCCGCCTGAGGCGCTGACGGCGGCCATCGACAATCGCGAGTGGCTGGCGAACTACGACCGCAGCGTGGCCCGCCTTGATGCCGCACGCGCGGCGCAGAAGACCTGGTGCGAGAGTGAGTGTCCCGGACCTGCACGGCAAGTCCATCGCCTACTTCTCGGCCGAGTTCGCGCTGCACCAGTCGCTGCCGATCTATGCCGGCGGCCTCGGCGTGCTCGCCGGCGATCACTGCAAGGAGGCCAGCGACCTCGGCGTGCCGCTGATCGGCGTCGGCTTCATGTATCCGCAGGGCTACTTCCATCAGGGGCTGTCGCCCGACGGGTGGCAGCAGGAGGTCTACGAGAAGCTGAACTGGCATGAAGCGGCGATCGAGCCGGCCATGACTCCCGACGGCAAGCCGGCGATCACCGCGGTGCCGCTCGGCAATCGCACCGTGCTCGTGGCGGTGTGGCGCGTGCGCGTCGGCCGCGTGAAGCTGTATCTGCTCGACACGGACCTCGAAGAAAACGCGCCGTGGGATCGCGAGCTGTCGGCGCGGCTCTACGGCGGCGACCGCGAGACGCGCGTCCAGCAGGAGATCATCCTCGGCATCGGCGGCGTCCGCGTGCTCAAGGCGATCGGTCATCAGCCGTCGGTCTACCACCTCAACGAAGGCCACGCCGCGTTCGTCGTGCTGCAGCGCATCCGCGACCTGTGCGAGAGCGGCTGGAGCTTCGACGACGCGCTGGAGGAGGTGCGGCGGACGACGGTGTTCACGACGCACACGCCGGTCGCCGCCGGCCACGACGCGTTCCCGTTCTCGCTGGTCGAAACGCACCTCGCCGGCGCGTGGGGAGACCTGGGCGACTATCGCGAGAAGTTCCTGCGCGCTGGGCCACCACGACAACGGCGGCGGGCCGATGTTCAACATGACCGCGCTGGCGCTGCGGACGAGCGGCGCGGTCAACGGCGTCAGCCAGCTGCACGGCGAAGTCACCAAGCAGATGTGGCGGTCGATCTGGCCCGACCGTCCGGCCGACGGCCTGCCCGTCGGGTTCATCACCAACGGCGTCCACGTGCCGACCTGGATCTCGTCGGAGATGTCAGGGCTGCTCGAGAAGTACCTGGGCGCCGACTGGCTCGATCGTCACGACGATCCGGCCGTCGCCGATCGCGTGTTGCAGATTCCGGACGAGGAGCTGTGGGCCGCGCGGCAGACGCTGCGCGCGTTTCTGTTCAACTTCATCCGCGAGCGCGTGCGCACGCGCTGGATGGTCGAGGCGGTCCCCGCTCCGCGCATCGCCGCGGCCGGCACGATGTTCGACACCAACACGCTGACGATCGGCTTCGCGCGCCGATTCACCGGATACAAGCGTCCGGAGCTGATCTTCCTGGATTCCGATCGGCTCGCGCGCATCCTCACCACGCCCGGGACGCGCCGTGCAGATGGTGTTCGCCGGCAAGGCCCACCCCGCCGACGACGTCGGCAAGCATCACCTGCAGCAGATCTACCGGCGCGCGCTCGATCCGAAGTTCGGCGGCCGCATCGGCTTCGTGGACGACTACGACCTGCACGTCGCGCACTTCCTGGTGCAGGGCTGCGACGTCTGGATGAACAACCCGCGCAAGCCGCTCGAGGCCAGCGGCACGAGCGGGATGAAGGCCGCGATCAACGGCACGCCGCACATGTCGATCGGCGACGGCTGGTGGGCCGAAGGGTTCACCGGCGACAACGGCTGGCTGATCGAGGGCCATGCCGACCCGAACGACCACGGCGCCCAGGACTGGGCGGACGCGCAGGCGATCTATGCCCTGCTCGAGAACCAGCTCGTGCCGACGTTCTACGCCCGGGACGCCGCCGGGATTCCGCGGCGGTGGCTGCAGATCGTCAAGCAGTCGATCCGGACGGTGCTCCCCCGCTTCAGCGCCCGCCGGATGGTGAAGGAATACGTGCGAAATATGTATCTGCCGGCCTTGACCGGCGAGCCGGTGGCCCGATGAACGCCAAATCCAACGCCCAATTGCCAGCGCCTCACTTCGCGACGACTTGCGATTTGGCACTTGGCGGTTGGGAGTTGACATAATTTCTTCACAAGCCGATATACCCCTCATCGTCGTCCGTCCCGTCTAAGCTGGTAGTGGCCACTTGGCCCGATCAGGGAGGACCGAATTGAGAGCTGATTTCCTTCGGCCAAAAGCTCTGCTTTTCGTGCTGCTGGCGTGTGTCGCGATGCAGAATCGTGCATCGCTGGCTGCCGGCGCGGCAGACGATCCCCAGCGACCGCAATGCCGTTGAACATGCCCTCAACCGTCTCGCCTTCGGCCCGCGCCCGGGCCAGGTCGAGGACGTCCAGCGCATGGGGCTTGCGCGCTGGATCGATCAGCAGCTGAACCCCTCGTCCATCGACGACTCGGGCCTCGCGGCGAGGCTCGTGCCGCTCCCCGATCGCCCTGACGACCTCGGGCGCGTGGCCGCGCGCAACCTGTCTGAACAGGAGCGCATGGAAGCGCAGCGCCGCACCCGGCAGTTCGGCCGCCAGCAGATCCAGGCGCTGGCTGCGCAGAAGATCACGCGCGCGGTCTATAGCGAGCGGCAGCTCGAGGAAGTGCTCGTCGACTTCTGGTTCAACCACTTCAACGTCTTCGCCGGCAAGGGGCGCACCTCGGGCTTCATCCCCGATTACGAGCGCGAGGCGATCCGGCCGCATGTCTGGGGCAGCTTCCGCGACCTGCTTGGCGCGACGGCCAAGAGCCCGGCGATGCTCTTCTATCTCGACAACTGGCTGAGCGCCGATCCGAAGGCTGCCGAGCAGCTGCAGCAGGGCAACGCAACGGCGCCGCGTCGCGGCTGGGCACGCGGCCGGCGGCGCGGGCAACACCATGCCGCCGCAACAGCAGCAGGCGCCGCGCGCAACGGCCTCAACGAGAACTACGCGCGCGAGCTGATGGAGCTGCACACGCTCGGCGTCGACGGCGGCTACACGCAGCAGGACATCATCGAAGTCGCGCGTGCGTTCACCGGCTGGACGCTGGCCAACGGACCGAGGACGGCGGCTTCCGCTTCACGCCCGCGCTGCACGATCGCGGCGAGAAGACAGTGCTCGGCCACACGATCCGCAGCGGCGGCGGCATCGACGACGGCGAGCGCGTGCTCGACATCGTCGCCGCGCATCCGTCAACGGCGCGGCACATTGCCACGAAGCTCGTGCGCCGCTTCGTCAGCGACGAGCCGCCGGCCGCGCTCGTGGACAAGGTGGCCGCCACGTTCACGAAGACGAAGGGCGACCTGCGCGAAGTCGTGCGGACGCTCGTGACGTCGCCGGAGTTCTTCGCGACCGAGCACCGGAACGCGAAGGTGAAGACGCCGCTCGAGTTCGTCGTCAGCGGCGTGCGCACCACCGGTCGCGAGGTGCGCGACCCGCGGCAGCTGCTGCAGGCGCTGCAGCAGCTCGGCATGGCGCCGTACATGTGCCAGCCGCCGACCGGCTATGACGACACTGCGGAAACGTGGGTCTCCGCCGGCGCGCTCGTCACGCGCATGAACATCGCGCAGCAGTTGACGCCGCAGCGCGCGGCGCAAATCGGTGGCCCGGAATTCCAGAGGCACTAGACCCATGGCTCCATCACGACGCATCTTCCTGAAGTCCGGCGCGATGGCCATGCTGTCGCTCGGCTTCGCGCCGTCGTTCCTGGCGCGCGCCGCGGCGGCCGCACCGGGACGCCGCCGCCTGCTGGTCGCGATCTTCCAGCGCGGCGCGGTGGACGGCCTCAACATGATCGTGCCGTTCGGCGAGGCCGAGTACTACCGGCTGCGGCCGACGATTGCCGTGCCGCGCCCGGGCGCGCAGGACGGCGCCATCGCGCTCGACGACTTCTTCGGCCTGCACCCGCGCATGGCGCGCTGAAGCCGCTGTGGGACAACCAGTCGCTCGCCATCGTCCACGCGAGCGGCTCGCCGGATCGCACGCGCTCGCACTTCGACGCGCAGGACTACATGGAAAGCGGCACGCCTGGCGTGAAAAGCACGCGCGACGGCTGGCTGAACCGGTATCTGCAGGTGTCGGGGTCGGATCCGAGTCCGCTGCGCGGCGTCGCCGTCGCGCGGCAGATGCCGCGATCGATGCAGGGCAAGGCGCCGTCGCTCGCGTTCGGCGGCGTGGACGCGTTCGAGGTCCGCGGCGGCATGGATTCGAAGCAGTCGTTCGAACGAGCGTTCTCGGAAGCCGACAATCCGCTGCTGCGCGGCACCGCCAAGGACGCGTTCGAGGCGATGCGCACGCTTCGGACGATCGGCACGCCCTATCGCCCGTCGGCTGAGTATCCGCGCTCGCCATTCGGCCAGGCGCTCCAGGAAATCGCGCGCGTCGCCAAGGCCGACATCGGCCTCGAGGTGGCGTTTGCCGAGTCGACGAACTGGGATCACCACACCAACGAGGGCAGCACGCAGGGCCAGATCGCCCAGCGGCTCGACGATCTGGCCAGCGGCATTGCGGCGCTGTCCGCGGACCTCGGCGAGCGCATGTCCGACACCGTGATTCTGACGATGTCCGAGTTCGGGCGCACGGCGGCGGAAAACGGCAACCGCGGCACCGACCATGGTCACGGCAACGCGATGATGATCGCCGGCGGCCCGGTCAAGGGCGGCAAGGTCTACGGCAAGTGGCCAGGGTTGAAGGCCGATCAGCGGTTCGAGGGCCGCGACCTGGCGATCACCACCGACTTCCGCGATGTGTTCAGCGAGATCGTCACGAGCCACCTGCGGGCTGTCAAAGGACGGCATCGCTCGTGTGCTTCCGGGTTACACGCCGGCGCAGACCTCGGGATCATTCGCGCCTGATCGACGCCGCGGGTCCGACCTCGGAGTCGTTCTCGGTCCTCGGTCGGACCCGCGCCCACAGCCGTCGATCGCCGACCTATAATTGCCACCATGGCCCGGAAGGCGACGGTGGCAAAGGCGAAGTGCGCGCTCTGCGGCGCGAAAGAAGTGTCGGAGCCGCGCGGCGAAGAGCGGTATTGCCGCGACTGCTGGGAAAAGAAGATCGCCGTCGAGGAGATCGTCGCCCGCGAGTTCGCGCTGAAGCGGTACATCCGCGCGCACAGCGCCGAGAAGTACCTGATCTACCACTCCACCATCAAACGCCCCTGCGGCCAGATCATCGTCGTCGACGACGGGTATGACCTGTTCCTGTCGATGATCCTGTATCCGAACTTCGGCTGGGACGAAGACGCCTATCACCTCGAAGGCGACCCTGAGGGGCGCACGTTCGCCGAGATTCTGGTGGATGTCGTGGCGACCGAGGTCATCGAGCCGTGGGGCGGCGGCAAGTGGCACCTGGAGATCTTCCGCTCCGCGAATCCCGAGCCTGAGGACTGGAACGGCGAGATGTAATCACGCCTATAATGGGCGCCGGTCCTGCCCTTCGACTCCGCGTCAGACCAGTTGGAGGATCACATGATGGGTCGCAGAGAGACGCTCGTCGGCTTCGTCGCCGCTCTACTCCTGGCGTCGGTCAGCGCCGCGCAGCAGCCGCCGCCCAGTCAGCAAGTTCATCACCCCGTTCAAGGGCGAGGCAGACGTCGAAATGATGGCTGCCGTGGCCAAATCCGAAGGGAACATGATCGTCACCAAGTTCAAGGTGAAGAACATGGCGAAGGGGCCACTCGCGGGATTCAAGGTTGACGAGTACCTGGTACAACAAGAAGGGTGACGCGGTCAGTGGGTCGCCGACCTTCCGTATGCCCAAGCCGCTGATGCCCGGCGAAGTCGTCGAGGTCGTGCTGCGCAGTCCGCGGCACCCGGAAATGGCGAGGAACATCTACATGTTCGCCCATGGGAACGGGAAGGTGAAGCCGAAGAAGGTCGCGAAGTTCAGCTCGTAGCGATCAACCGATCGGCCAGATCAGCGGCGACAGGGATGCGCCACGCGTGTCCGGTCGCCGCTTTCCACAAGGTGACGATCCACAGGATCACGCCTCCCACCCACGTCGCCACGGCAGCCCACAGAAACAGGTTGAACGCCGCGGGCAGAAGCGACAGCGACGCCAGCGCCAGCGCGCCGAACGCCAGGACCAGGAACGCGACAATGCCGAATGCAGCGATTGACTGCGCGGCGTGAAAGCGGATCGTGCGATCGCGGCGCTCGACGAACCACAGAATCGCGCCCGTCACCCACCAACCGGCGTAGGCCAGCGGCGCGGCCACGCGCCGCGAAAGCCCGGTAGAACTCGACTCAATGGCGGACGTCATCGTGTTTCCCGCTGCAATCCCTGATCCCTGGTCCCTGATCCGATCCCTGGACCAGCCTTGATGCCTGAGCCCTGGTCGGCCTTCGCAGGCCTTTATACTGACCTCATGGCCCTGGATGTCCCCGCGATTCAACGGGCACTGGCCGCCGAGCGCCTCGACGGGTGGCTGTTGTACGACTTCCACGGCTCGAACCCGATCGCGCAGCAGCTCGCCGGGCTTTCCGGCGGCGTCCACATGACGACGCGGCGGTGGTACTACCTGATTCCGGCAAGCGGCGAGCCCCGCGGCGCTCGTTCACGCCATCGAAAAGCACAATCTCGATCACCTCCCGGGGACCCGGATTCTGTACGCCGGCCGGCAGCAGCTCGACGAGGGCTTAACCGCCCTGCTGGGGCAGGCTCGCCGCCTCGCGATGGAATACTCTCCCGACTGCGCGATTCCGTACGTCTCCCGGGTGGACGCCGGTACGGTTGAGGCAATCCGGAAACGGGGGGTTGAAATCGTTTCCTCTGGGGATCTCGTCCAACAATTCGAGGCCACCTGGTCGGCGGAGCAGCTTGCCCTGCACCGGGAGGCTGCGGCGGCACTGTATCGCATCAAGGACAGAGCGTTCGAAGAGGCCTCTGGAGCGCTGACAGCTGGACGCCGACAGACGGAATACGATCTGCAACAGCTGATGGTCCAGTGGTTCAGGGAAGAGGGGCTGGTGAGCGATGCGCCCCCGGTTGTCGCCATCGGGGCGAACGCCGGAAATCCTCATTACCTGCCGACTTCCGAGCACAACCGGGTCATCGTCGGTGACGAGGTGTTGCTCCTGGACCTGTGGGGCAAAAAGTCACAGCCGGCTGCCGTCTTTGCTGACATCACCTGGGTTGGCGCGACGTCGCGCCAGGTGCCGTCGGAGCCGGCCGCGGCCTTCCAGGCGATCGTGAACGCACGGGACACCGCCGTTCGGCTGGTCCAGGAGCGAGCGGTTGCCGGAAAGGATCTACGCGGCTGGGAGGTTGATCGGGCAGCGCGACAGGTGCTCGAGGACAGTGGTTTCGGGACGTATGTATTGCATCGTACCGGCCACAGCCTCGGCGAAAACGTCCATGGTAATGGGACGCATCTCGACGACTACGAGACGCATGACGAGCGACGGCTCGTCCCCAGGACGGGTTTTACGGTGGAACCAGGTCTGTATTTCGAACGCTTTGGCGTGCGGACCGAGATCAACGTCTATCGCGGCGAACGCGACGCGGAGGTCACCGGCGAGCGCCAGGCCAGCATCGTGACACTGCTCTAAGTGACACCTAGATCAGACTGCTCTAGGTAAGACCGCGTTGAGTGATTCTGGGAGGGTTTTGGAGGCTTCGATGGTTAACCGCAACAAATCTACGATCTTTTATCTATTCCTCGTCGTCGTGGCGAGCGTGGTGGTCGGAATGGTTCTGGCCTCACGTCTCGATCTTGCGTCGCAGAGTTCGGCGCAGACGGCCGTTCCAGCCGTCAACAGCTCGCCGATAACCGGACCCGTCACCGCGACGACGTTCCGGGACGTGGCCAAGGCGGTCTCGCCCGCGGTCGTCAACGTCCGCACGAAGTCGATGCAGGCGACTCAGGGTGGTGACCTCAGCGACCTCTTCGGCGGCGGACTCGCCGCCCGATCTGCTCGATCGTCTGTTTCCCGGCCAGCGACCGCCGCGAGGGCAGAGCGAGAATGGCGACACCCCACGCCGTCGCCAGCAGCCGCGCGAGGAGCTCGTGCGCGCCGCGGGCACCGGCTTCATCATCGACAAGTCCGGCCTGATCCTGACCAACAACCACGTCGTCGAGGGCGCCACGGAAATCCGGGTGTCGCTCTATGGCGACGACGAGGATCAGGACTACACCGCGCGGGTCGTCGGCCGCGATCAGTTGACGGACAGCGCGCTGCTCCAGTTGACGCAGAAGCCGGATCGCGAATTGCCGACGGTCAAGTTCGGCGATTCTGCGCAGATGCAGCCCGGTGACTGGGTGATCGCGATCGGCAACCCGTTCAATCTGGATCACACCGTCAGCGTTGGTGTCATCAGCGGCAGCCGCGGCGCAAGCGATCGCGGGGCGTTGCAGGTGGCGGCGTACCGGCGCGCCGAAGTCATCCAGACAGATGCGGCCATCAATCCTGGTAATTCCGGAGGACCGCTCATCAACCTTCGCGGTGAGGTGATCGGAATGAACACCGCGATCGCGACCACCGGCATGTCTCAGGGCAACATGGGCGTCGGCTTCGCGATTCCGAGCAACGCCATCCGCGAAGTCCTGCCGCAGTTGCGTTCCGGCAAGGTCACGCGCGGGCGCGTCGGCGTACAGGTAGGACCTGTCAAACGACAGGATATCGACGAGCTGGGCCTGAAGGAGAAAGCCGGCGCGCTCGTGAGCGCCGTGGAAGAGAAGGGGCCAGCCGAAAAGGCAGGTGTCGAAATCGGCGACGTGATCCTGGCGTGGAACGGTCAGCCGGTCAGGAACAGCGACGAGCTGGTACAGATGGTTGTCCGAACAAAGCCGGGCGCCTCGATTCCGGTGCGCATCGTGCGCAACAAGGCAGAGCGCACGCTCAACATCACGGTCGAGGAACTGGATCTCGAGACGGAAGGTAACTCGAGCCGCCGTGTCAGCAGCGAGCGGACGAGCGCCGAGCCCGAGCAGAACAAGGGCTTCGGGATGACGCTCGAAAACGTACCTGCCGACCTGGCGCGCCGCATGCGCCTACCGGACACGGTGCGTGGCGCGGTCATCACCGAAATCGATCCAGGCAGTCCAGCAGACGAGCAGCAACTGGCGCTCGGCGACATCATCTACCGCGTCGGAACCACCCCCGTCACGACGGCGGTGGAAGCACAGCGTGAGCTCAACAAGGTCCCGGCTGGAGGGACAGCGCTGCTGCGCATCATTCGGCGCTCTGACGCCACCAGCAAGGGCTACCGCGAGCTCTTCCTGACCGTTACCAAGGACTAGACCGCAAGCCTCAGGACGGTTCAATCGGGGTCCAGTATTCTTACTGGGCCCCGCTTCGGTGCCTCCTGAGGCTCTTTTTTTGCTCGAACGCGAAGTCAAACTGCTCTTCCCCACCGCCGAGTCCGCGCGCGCGGCCGTTCTCGCGACCGGCGCGCTCGCCGCCCATCCACGCCGACTGCAGGATGATTCCCTCTACGACACGGCCGACGAGATCCTGCGAAAGAAGGGCACCGCTCTCCGCATCCGGACGGAACGGTGGAGCGACGGGACCAACACCACCGTGCTGACCGTGAAGGGGCCGGTGCAGCCGGGCCAGATGAAAGTGCGCGAGGAGCACGAGACGCGCGTCGAGAAGGCGGATGCGCTGACGCACGCCTTTGAGGTGCTCGGGCTGCGTCCGTGGTTCCGGTATCAGAAATATCGCGAGGAGTTCTCAGCCCCGGGCGTCGTCATCGCGATCGATGACACGCCTGTCGGCACCTACGTCGAGCTCGAAGGCGATGAGGACGCTATCCACGTCGTGACATCGGCACTCGGCCGCTCAGCCTGCGGATTTCATCGTCGATTCGTACTATGGTCTCTTCATGAAACGGCGCGGCGAGTTCGGGCTCACCGGCCCTTATATGCTCTTTGCCGGCGAATGATCCCTGCCCTGATCCTGACCGCCGGTCTCGGCACGCGACTCCGTCCGCTGTCCTACGTACGCGCCAAGGGAGCGCTACCGCTGGCCGGGGAACCACTGGCGCGTCGCATCCTGCGCTGGCTCCACGGCGCGGGCGTGCGCGATGCGGTCCTCAACCTCCATCATCTGCCACACACGTTGACGCGAGTCATCGGTGACGGCAGCGAGATCGGGATGCGCGTCCGCTACTCGTGGGAGACGCCCGTTCTCGGCTCAGCGGGCGGCCCGCGCCGGGCACTTCCACTGCTGACTGGCACCCCTGAAGGGGCGCCCGACCGACGGCACCCGCGACAACGCCGGTGGCTCGTTCCTCATCGTCAATGGCGACACGCTGACCAACGTTGACCTCGACGCGCTCGTCGCGCACCACGACTCCGGCGATGCGCTGGTGACGATGGCGGTCATTCCGAATTCGCAGCCAGACAAATACAGCGGCGTTGCGGCAGACGCGGATGGACGGTTCATGGGATTCATTCCCCGAGGATCCTCGGAGCGATCGTTTCACTTCGTCGGCGTTCAAGTCGCAGAGCCTCAGGCGTTCTCGTCCATTTCACCCTACGAGCCCTTCGAGGTGAGGACGCTCTACCTGGCACTCGCAGCGGCACGGCCTGGAAGCGTGCGCCTGTTTCGGACCGACGCGGAGTTTCTCGACATCGGCACTCCAGCCGATTACCTGAACACGGCGCTGCTGCTTGCGGAGCGCGATCGCGTGCCCGCGCACGGCGCACGCACCCGTATTGCCGCTGCTGCCAGAGTCGAGCGGTCGGTGCTGTGGGACGATGTGGTCGTGGAAGAGGGGGCGATGCTGAACGAATGCGTCGTCGCTGATGGCGTCGTCGTGCCGGCGGACACGTCGTGGCACGGCGTGACGCTGCGCGTTCCCACCGGTGAGCTCGCCGGCGGCGAGCGCCTGATTGATGGACTGGCGGTGTGTCCGATCGATGGCCGATGAACGACGAACAGAAGGCGGGGCCGACATCCGTGCCCGCATCGATCAGTTTCTGACCGAGCGCGGCTTGACCGGCGGCCGCGCGGTCCCGCTGACCGGCGATGCCTCGGATCGCCGCTATTTCCGGCTCCTTCTCGAGGACGACGGAGCGCAGGTGCTGGCCGTGCACCCCGGGCCGATCGAGTTTGCGGCGATGCCGTTCGTCAAGGTGGCGGAGCTGCTCAGCCTGCTGCCCGTGCCCGTTCCGGCGATCCTCTCGTATTCCGACGCGCTGGGGATCATCGGCCTCGAGGATCTGGGCGACGTCACGCTGCAGGCACATCTGGGCGCCGCGTCACCCGCCGAACACAAGGCCCTGTATCGTCAGGCCGTCTCCCTGATCGAAACGCTGCAGCGCCGCGGTGCGGAGATGGCGTCGGCGGACTATCCGCCGTACGGAGTCGCCTTCGACGTCGCCAAGCTGACCTGGGAGCTGGACTTCTTCGCGAAGAACTTCCTGGAAGGCTACCGCGGCGTCACGCTGGACGCGGCCACGCGCGAGGCGCTGGCGGCCGAGTTCTCGTCCATCGTGGAGGAGCTCGCGGCCGAGCCGCGCGTGCTCTGCCATCGCGACTATCACAGCCGGAACCTGATGCTGCATCAGGGCAGCCTGTACATCATCGATTTCCAGGACGCGCGGATGGGCCCCGACACCTACGATCTGGTGTCGCTGCTGCGCGACTCCTACGTCGACTTGCCGGAAGCCGAAGTTGACGATCTGATCGCGTTCTTCCTGGCGCTGCGGCACGGACCTGGCGCCGACGGCGGGCGCGCGGAGGACGACCAGGAATTCCGGCGGCGGTTCGACCTGATGGCCGTGCAGCGCAACCTGAAGGCACTGGGCACCTTCGGCTATCCAGACCATCTCGCGCGGCAACACGGTGTACATCCAGTACATCCCGCGCACGCTCAACTACGTGCGCGCCAACCTCGAGCGCTATCCTCGCTTCGGTCGTCTCCGCGAACTGCTCGCCGCGCATCTCGAGGAACTGCGACAATAAGACGGTGAGCGACTTGTCTCGCCGAAGCCGACTGAGCCGCCGGCGAAGGCGGAGCGGCGGTTCGGCGTTTCCACACACCTCTTTCAGGAGCACCCGCTCACCCGCGATCACCTGGTCCACATTGCCGCGCACGGGTTTGAAGCGGTCGAGCTCTTCGCCACCCGCGCCCACTTCGACTATCACGACGACCGCGCGCGGGCGCAATTGGCGGAATGGCTGTCGGACACACGCCTCGAACTGCACTCCGTGCATGCGCCAGCGTTCGCAGCGCTCCGCCAGGGGAAGTGGGTTGGCGCCTTCTCGAACGCATCGTCGGACGACACCCGGCGGCGGGCGGCGATTGCCGAAGCCGAGGCTGCCCTCGCCATCGCCAGGCATGCGCCGTTCCGATTTCTCGTGACTCACATCGGCGTACCGACCAGCGAAGCCGTCGGCTCCGACAACCAGCGCGACGCAGCGCGGCGGAGCGTCGAGGAACTGGTGGCGCTGGCGGCGCAGGTCAATGTGCGCGTGGCCATCGAGGTGATCCCGAATCCACTCTCGAGCGCGTCCGACCTGCTCGACATGATTGAAGAAGATCTCGAGGGGCTCGACGTCGGCGTCTGCCTGGACTACGGCCACGCGCATCTGATGGGCGACCTCGGCGAGGCGATCGAAACACTCTCGGGGCATCTGCTGACGACGCACGTGCACGACAACGGCGGCCGCCGCGACGACCATCTCGTCCCGTTCTCCGGCAGCATCAACTGGGACGAGGCGATGATGTCGACGCAGAAGATCGGCTACGACGGGATCTTCATGCTGGAGGTCGGCGACACCGGCGATCCGGTGGACGTGTTGCGGCGGTCAGTGAAGGCGCGCGAGCGGCTCGAAAAGACATTCGTGACATTCTGAGCGCCGGGTCCGCGACGGTCCTTCGCGTGCGTCGCGGAACCTCGACCTAGGGTACGTAGGCGGGTTCCGCCGAGTCCGGTGCTATCGAGGCGGACCCGCTAGAACGCCGCGTGCCCGGCGTTCGCGGGAACGGGATGACGTCGCGGATGTTCGCCATCCCCGTGGCGTAGATGATCGTCCGCTCCAGGCCGAGCCCGAAGCCGGCGTGCGGCACGGTTCCATACCGCCGCAGGTCGCGGTACCACCAGTACGCCTTCGGATCGAGATGCAGTTCGGCGAGCCGACGGTCGAGATGGTCGAGCCGCTCTTCCCGCTGTGAACCGCCGATGATCTCGCCGATGCCGGGCGCCAGCACGTCCATCGCCGCCACCGTCTTCTCATCGTCGTTCATGCGCATGTAGAACGCCTTGATCTCCTTCGGGTAGTTCACGACGATGACCGGCGCCTTGAGGTGTTCCTCGGTCAGCCAGCGCTCGTGTTCCGACTGCAGATCCATTCCCCACCGGACGGGAAACTCGAAGGTCTTGCCGCTCTTCTCGAGGGCGGCAATGGCATCGGTGTACGTCATGCGCTCGAACGTCGAGCCGACGAACGCCTCGACGCGCGCGATGCAGCCCTTGTCGATGCGATCGGCGAAGAACTTCATATCGTCGGCGCGCTCGTTCAGCACGGCCGTGAGGATGTACTTGAGGAACGACTCGGCCAAATCGGCATCAGCGGACAAGATCGGCAAAGGCGATTTCGGGCTCCACCATCCAGAATTCAGCCAGGTGCCGGCTGGTGTTGCTGTTTTCTGCGCGGAACGTCGGGCCAAACGTGTAGACCTTCGAGAGGGCGAGGCAGTAGGTTTCGACGTTCAGCTGGCCGCTGACGGTCAGGAACGCCTCCTTGCCGAAGAAGTCCTGGCTGAAGTCCGTCCGGCCCTCGGGCGTGCGCGGTACGGCGGCAAGGTTGGCGAGGTCGAGCGTGCTGACGCGGAACATCTCGCCGGCGCCTTCGGCGTCGCTGGCCGTGACGATCGGCGTGTGCACCCAGAAGAACCCGTGCTCGTGGAAGTACCGGTGGATCGCCATGCTGAGGCAGTGGCGGACGCGGGCCACAGCGCCCAGCGTGTTGGTCCGCGGCCGGAGATGGGCGACGTCGCGCAGGTACTCGAACGACGTCTTCTTCGGCTGAATCGGATACGCCTCTGGGTCGTCGACCCACCCGATGACCTCGATCGACTCGGCCTGCAGCTCGACCGCCTGGCCCTGGCCCTGGCTCTGCGCCAGCGTGCCGGTTGCGATGACCGCGCATCCCGAGGTCAGCTTCATGACCTCGCTCTGATAATTCGGCAGCTGCGCCGGCGCCACGACCTGGATCGGGTCGAAGCAGGAGCCGTCGTGCACGTGCACGAACGACAGCCCGGCTTTCGAGTCCCGCCTCGTTCGAACCCATCCGCGGACGGTGACGCGGCTTCCGAGTGGAGACTTTCCCTTCAGAAGCGCGGCGATATCGGCGTGGTCAGCGGTGGCCATGTCGTTACCTGTATCCTAGATCCTTATCCTCTTATGAAAATTGGCATGGTGTCCCTCGGCTGCCCGAAGAACCTCGTCGACTCAGAGGTGATGCTCGGGCTCGCCCAGCAGCAGGGGCACGAACTGACCCGTGACGCGGCCGACGCCGACGTGCTGATCGTCAACACCTGCGCCTTCATCGACAAGGCAAAACAGGAGTCGATCGACACGATCCTCGAGATGGCCGAGCACAAGAAGTCCGGCGCCTGCCGCCGACTGATCGTCACCGGGTGCATGGCGGAGCGGTACCGGGACGAGCTGCGGAGCCAGATTCCTGAGATCGATGCGGTGCTCGGGACGGGCGAGGTACCGGAGATCGTCGGTGCGATAGGTGCGACGGGTGCGAGACGGTGCACACCGGTGCGACAGGTCATCGATTCCAGCTGCTGCGTTCAAACGGCGAACCAATCGCACCTCTCGCACCCGGGCTCGCACCCGTCGCAACTACCGACCTACATCTACGACGCCGACACGCCGCGGATGCTCGCGACCCCGCGGCATTACGCCTACGTGAAGATCGCCGAAGGCTGCGACTACAAGTGCGCCTTCTGCATCATCCCCACCCTGCGCGGCAACTACCGCAGCCGCTCGCAGGACTCGATCGTCCGCGAGGCGGAGAGCCTGGCGGCGCGGGGCGTCAAAGAGCTGCTGCTCATCTCGCAGGATACGAGCTTCTATGGGGTCGATCGGCAGGAGCGCGGGTCCCTCGCCAGGCTGCTTCGCGCGCTGAATCGCGTCGATGGGCTCGAATGGATTCGCATGCTCTATCTGTATCCAACGACGATCGGAGACGACGTCCTGGAGGCGATGGCGGAGAGCGAGAAGGTCTGCAAGTACATCGACCTGCCACTGCAGCACGGATCGGACGCCGTGCTGAAGCGGATGAAGCGGCCCGGCACGCGCGCCTGGTACGGGAAGCTGCTCGACCGAATGCGAAGCCGGGTCCCCGACGTCAGCCTCCGCACGACGTTCATCGTTGGGTTTCCGGGCGAAACGGACGCCGACTATGCCGAACTCGAGGCGTTCGTGCAGGACGTTCGCTTCGATCATGTGGGCGTCTTCACCTACTCCCACGAGGAAGGGACGTCTGCCCACCAGCTCGCGGACGACGTCGGCGCGGCGACGAAGACGGCGCGGCGGAATCGTCTGATGAAACTGCAGAAGCGGATCGTTGGCGAGGCCCAGAAAGCACGCATCGGACGCACGGTGCGGCTGCTCGTCGACGGCCCGGCAGCCGAGCACGAGCTCGTGCTGCGTGCGCGGCTGGAGGGTCAGGCGCCGGATATTGACCCGCTGGTGTATCTCACCGAGTGCGACCCGGCGGAATTCACGGCCGGGCAGTTCATTCAGGCGCAGATCGTGGGAAGTCGAGGCTACGACCTGCTTGCTCGGCCGTTGTCTGCTGCTGAAGACTTCAAGGTTACCTAGGCGGAGAAGTCCAGTGGGCTCGTGCCCACTTGCGTGATAGACTTGAACGTTACCTAGGCGGAGAAAGGTCCTGAGTGGGCTCGAGTGCCCACTTTTTTTGTTTGGCGACCTAGGTCTGCAGGCACCGCGAGGCCTGGCCTCAGAAATGCAACCGCTGGAGCAGATTCGGGCGATCGCCGAACGCGTGGCGGCATCGCGGGGCTTGACGATCTGGGACATCCAGAGTCGTCGCGAGTCGTCTGGTCATGTGGTGCGGGTGTTCATCGACCGGCCGGGGCCGGCCTCAACAGCCGGAGGACAGCGTCAGCATCGAAGATTGCGCGCAGGTGAACCGCGAGATGAGCACCATCCTCGACGTCGAGGACCCGCTCTCCATCGCGTACACGCTGGAGATTTCGTCCCCGGGGCTCGACCGGCCGCTGCGCGGGGAAGACGACTACCGCCGTTTCGCCGGCCGGCTGGCGAAGGTGGTCGTCAGCGAGGCGGTGGACAACCAGAAGGCGTTCGAAGGGCGACTGCGCGGACTTGACGGCGGCGAGGTGCTGCTGGAAGCGCCGAACGGACGGATGCACCGGCTGCCGCTGCGTCTGATCACTCGCGGCAGGCTGGAAGTGGAGTTTTAGGGCTATGCAAAACCCGTTGATGCAGACGATCGAGGCGCTCGCCAAGGAAAAAGGCATCGAGCCCGACACGATCATCACCGCGATCGAGGACGCCGTCCTGACCGCGTCGCGCAAGTACTACAAGACCAACGAAAACCTGAAGACCCGCTTCAACCAGGAAACGGGACAGGTTGACCTCTTCGCGACCAAGCACATCGTCCAGGACGTCGCCGATCCGGCGACGGAGATCTCGCTCAAGGAAGCGCAGGAGCTCTATGGCGACGAGGCCGAAGTCGACATGGAGATCGAGTTCCCGAAGCGGACGGACGTGCTCGGCCGCATTGCCGCGCAGACGGCCAAGCAGGTGATCTTCCAGAAGGTGCGCGAGGCCGAGCGGGAGAACATCTTCGCCGAGTACAACGATCGGGTCGGCGAGGTCATCAACAGCATGGTCAAGCGGTTCGAGAACGGCGATCTGATCGTCGAGATCGGCCGCGTCGAAGCGGTGCTGCCCCGCAAGGAACAGTCGCGCGCCGAAAGCTACACGCCCGGCGAGCGGATTCGCGCCGTCATCAAGGGCGTCAACCGCAGCGCCAAGGGGCCGCAGATCCTGTTGTCGCGGACCGACCCGGCGCTCCTCATCAAGCTCTTCGAGCAGGAAGTTCCGGAAATCTACGACGGCACCGTCATGATCCGCGGCGCCGTCCGCGAAGCGGGCGACCGGGCGAAGGTCGCCGTCTATTCGCGCGAGCGCGACGTCGATCCGGTCGGCGCCTGCGTCGGCATGAAGGGGACGCGCGTCCAGGCGATCATCCGCGAGCTGCGCGGTGAAAAGATCGACATCGTCGAGTGGTCCGACGACGCGGTGGTGTTCGTGACCAACGCGCTCAGCCCGGCCAAGGTGCAGCGCGTCACGATCGTCGACGACGCCGAGCGCGTGATGGAAGTGGTGGTCGAGGACAAGCAGCTCTCGCTCGCCATCGGCAAGAAGGGGCAGAACGTCCGCCTGGCGGCGAAGCTGACCGGCTGGCGCATCGACATCAAGAGCGAAGAAGAGAAGCGCAAAGAGGTCGAGGAGCAGTTTGGCGCGCTCGGCGGCGAGGAAGCGGCCGCCGAAGACGCGGGCGTGGAATCAGAGGCGGTTGCCGAGGACGCGGGCCGGAATCCGAGCCGCCATGGAAGAGTCGCGGCGGTCGAGGAGTCGAGCGTGGAGGCCGCGAGCGCCGAGGACTCGAGCGTCGGGGAATCACCTGCCGACGAACCGGCCGCCGAGGCCGACGAGACGGTCCCGAGATGGAAACCGAAAAGAGTTAAGGCGAAGGAATCAATTTGGCAACGGTCCGGATTTACAAGGTCGCGGAACTGCTCGGCACGACGAGCCAGGAAGTGCTGTCGCTGCTCAAGCGCGATCACGGCATCGAGCTGAAGAGCGCGTCGAGCACGCTCGAAGAGGTCGTCGCGCGGTCGTTCGTCGAGCGCGTGGCGCGTCAGCGCAACGTCTCACTGCCTGGCGGCGACATGTTCGCGGAACACCCGGTGCCGGCAAAGGGCGGCAAGAAGGCGGCGGTCGCCAAGAAGGCCGAGCCGCCGAAGCCCGCCGCTCCCGTGCTCGGACCGCCGCGTCTCGTCAAAGTCGTCAGGCCGGCGACTCCTGCGGTCAGCCGAGGCCGAAGCGCCAGCCAGAGTCAGAACCGACGACGGCCCTGGGAAGCGGCGGTCGTTGACGCACCGCCTGAGGCGCCGCCGGTTGCAGAGACCGCGCAGGTGGCGCCACCACCGGCCGCCCCGATCGAAGAGCCGCCGCAGGCCGCGCCGCCAGCTCCGGTCGAAGAGCCCGATCCGGCGCCCGAGGCGGAAGCCCAGACTCCGGAAGCGGCAGCATCGGCAGCCGCGGCGGCGCACGCGGGCCGCTTCGTCCCGCCGACGATTCGCCTTCGCATCGAGGAGCCAGGACGGCTGCCGCAACCGGCGCGCCCGCTCGCGCCGGCGAAGCGGCCGCAGGTCTCTCAGCCACGCATGACGCAGCCACCTGCGGCGGCACCGCCAGCCGCGGGTGCGCGTCCGGCGACACCGGGAGCATCGGCTCGCCCGGGAGCCGCGCGTCCTGGCGGAGCTGGACGACCCGGTTACCCGCCACCTCCGCGTCCGACGACACCGGGCATGCTCGGCGGACCGCGGCCGTTGCCGTCACAGCCGATTCGTCACGCAGCCCGGGATGCCGCCCCGTCCCGGCATGCCGGGCGCCGGCGCAGGCCACCCTTTGGACAGCGGCCGCCGATGGGACAGCAGCGGCCAGGCCAGAGGCCGCTGCAGACGAGGCGCGAGCGGCCGAGTGCGCCGGCCATGCCGGCCGCGCCGGCTGCCCCACCGCCGATTACGCGCACCATCACGCTGGCCGAAGGCATGACGGTGAAAGACCTTGCCGACAAGCTCGACGTGCGCGTGAAGGACGTGCTGACGAAGCTGTTCATGAAGCAGATGATGGCTGACGATCAACAGCACGATGGACGTCGAGGTCGCCAAGGACCTCGCGCGCGAGTTCGGCGCCGAGATCGAGATGCGGAGCTTCGAAGAGGAGCTCGTCTCAGCTCAGGGTGAAGAGTCGAACGCCGAAGACATCCAGATGCGCGCACCGGTGGTCACGGTCATGGGCCACGTCGACCACGGCAAGACGTCGCTGCTCGACGCCATCCGCGAGACACGCGTCGCCGAGCGCGAGGCGGGCGGCATCACGCAGCACATCGGCGCCTACCACGTCGACGTGGGCGACGGCCGCAGCGTGGTCTTCCTCGACACACCCGGCCACGAAGCGTTCACGCTGATGCGCGCCCGCGGCGCCAAGGTGACCGACGTCGTCGTGCTCGTCGTCGCCGCAGACGACGGCGTCATGCCGCAGACGCGCGAAGCGATCGACCACGCCAAGGCGGCCAACGTGCCGATCGTCGTCGCCATCAACAAGATCGACAAGCCCGGCTCGAATCCGGACAACGTCAAGCGCGAGCTGGCGGAGCTGAACCTGGTGCCCGAAGACTGGGGCGGCCAGACGGTCATGGTGCCGGTGTCCGCAAAGAAGAAGCAGAACCTCGAGCAACTGCTCGAGATGATCCTGCTGTCCACCGACATCCTCGAGCTGAAGGCGAACCCGAAGAAGAGCGCGTCGGGCACGGTGCTGGAAGCCAAGCTCGATCGCGGACGCGGTCCGGTGGCGACGGTGCTCGTGCAGGACGGCACGCTGAGCGTCGGCGACAACTTCATCGCCGGCCCCGTGGTCGGCAAGGTGCAAGAACCTGATCGACGATCGCGGCCGGCCAGTGCGATCGGCCGGGCCATCGACCCCGGTTGAAGTGATGGGGCTGACGAGCCTGCCGCAGCCGGGCGACTCGTTCCAGGTCGGTGGCGGATGCGGCCAAGGCGCGACAGATCGCGACGTTCCGCGAAGGTCAGGCGAAGGACCGCGCGCTCGGCGCCAAGGGCGGCCGGCTCACCCTCGAGTCGCTGCGCGAGCAGATCGCCGAAGGCGGCGTGAAGGAGCTGCCGCTCATCGTCAAGGCCGACGTGCAGGGCTCGGCCGAAGTGCTCGCGGACTCGCTGACCAAGCTGTCCGACGAGAAGGTCAAGATCCGCATCATCCGCTCCGGCGTCGGCGCCATCAACGAGTCCGACGTGCTGCTCGCGTCCGCCTCGAACGCCATCATCATCGGCTTCAACGTCCGGCCCGACCGCAACGCGCAGGACGTGGCCGAGCGCGAGCAGGTCGACGTGCGTCTGCACTCGGTCATCTACACCGTCACCGACGAGATCAAGAAGGGCATGACCGGCATGCTCGACCCGACGTTCAAGGAAGTGCGGGTCGGCAGCGCCGAAGTGCGTGAAGTCTTCAAGGTGCCGAAGATCGGCGCCATCGCCGGCTGCATGGTCACCGAGGGCCGCATCACGCGCGCCGGCGAGTCGCAGGCGCGCCTGCTGCGCGACAACGTCGTCGTGCACGAAGGCAAGATTTCGTCGCTGCGCCGCTTCAAGGACGACGTGAGCGAGGTCAAGACAGGCTTCGAGTGCGGCATCGGCCTGGCGAACTACAACGACATCAAGGTGGGCGACGTCATTGAAGTCTTCTCGATGGAGAGAGTCGCCATCCCGGTGTAATGGCCACCCATCGTCCTGACCGCGTCGGCGACCAGATCCGACAGGTGCTGAGCGAGCTGCTCAGCCCGCGGCACGGTGCACGACCCCGGCATCGGGTTCATCACGCTGACGCGGGTGAAGGTCTCGCCTGACCTGCAGATGGCGCGCGTCTACTACACGACGCTGGGCGACGAGGCTGCGCGCCGCGAGACCGCGAAGGCGCTCGAGCGCGCGACCGGCTTTCTCCGCCGCCAGGTCGGCGAGCGCCTGCAGCTGCGGCGCGTTCCCGAGCTCAAGTTCCAGTTCGACGAGTCGGTGATGCACCAGGACCGCGTCGAGCAGATCCTCCGCGATCTGCACGCGGAGGAACGACGCAGCGACACGCGACGCGAGTCCGATCAGTCGCGCAGCGACCGACAGCGAGTGCACGCCCTCGCGCTAGACCGCGACACGTCGACCGTGACCCGACCGACTGATCGACGCAGTCGATCGTCGACGAGATCCGCAAGCGACAGCGCTTCGTGGTCACGTCGCACGCGCGGCCGGACGGCGACGCCATCGGCTCCTCGATGGCGATGGCCTACGCGCTCCGCCATCTCGGCAAGGACGTCCGCGTCGTCAGCCGCGACCCGGTGCCGCCGCAGTTCGAGACGTGCCCCGGCGTCGGCGACATCGATCGTGACGGATCGCGTGGACGACCCGGGCGATGCCGTGCATCGTCATGGAGTGCGGCGATCTGACGCGCCCCGGTATCAGCGGGCTCGAGCGCGGCTACGTCATCAACATCGATCATCACCCCGGCAACACGATGTACGGGGCGCTGAACTGGTTCGACGTGTCGGCGGCGGCGTGCGGCGAGATGGTGTTCGACCTGATTCGGGCGCTCGGCGTCCCGCTGACGCTGGACATCGCCACGCACGTCTACATCGCCATCCTGACCGACACCGGGTCGTTTCACTACTCGAACATCACGCCGCGCACGTTCGAGATCTGCCGCGCAGTGCACCGAGGCCGGCGTGAACCCGCCGGCGATCGCGCGCGCGGTCTACGACAGCAACCGGATCGGACGGCTGAAGATTTTCGGCGCCGTGCTCAACGCCATGCAGCTGGACGCCACCGAGCGCATCGCGACGCTGATCGGTCGACAAGCCGGCTGGCGGCGGAGTGCGGCGCCACCTACGACGATACCGAGGGGCTCATCAACTTTCCGCTGTCAGCGAAGGGAGTCCTCGCGTCCGTGTTCTTCAAGGAGAACGGGACCGACGACTGGCGCGTCAGCCTGCGCTCGAAGGGCGACATCGACATCAACGCCGTGGCGAAGGAGTTCGGCGGCGGCGGCCACAAGAACGCGTCCGGCTGCAGCGTGCGCGGAACGTTCGAGCAGTGGAAGCCGGTATTCGAACAGAAAGTCACAGCTGCCATTGAGGCAACTTCCGCCCCGTGTAGCCACGAAGCACACGAAGTAGATCGAAGCGCACAAGAAGAGACATCTGATCATGCTGGCCTTCGACTCCCTTCGTGCCTTCGTGGTTCAGATCCGGTGAAAGCTGTCACGAACGTGGTAGATGGCGTTCTCGTCATCGACAAGCCACAGGGCCTGACCTCGCACGACGTCGTTGCGGTGGCGCGCCGGGCGCTCGGCGAGCGCCGCATCGGGCATACCGGAACGCTCGACCCGCTCGCGACCGGCGTGTTGCCGCTGGCTGCGGACGTGCCACGCGCCTGGTGCGCTTTCTCACCGCCTCGGACAAGGACTACGACGCCACGATCCGCTTCGGCCTGACCACCGATTCCTACGACGTGACCGGGACGGAAACAAGCCGTTCTGGCCGGCGTGCCCGACGCGGGACGCGGTCGAACGCGCGCTCGCGACGTTGACCGGCAGCTACCTGCAGACGCCGCCGGCCTTCTCCGCGAAGAAGGTTGGCGGGCAGCGCGCTCGTACGACATGGCCGCGCCGAGGACCAGGCCGGTGGACGCTCGACTGCCCGTGCCGGTCACGGTCACCGCGCGCCGAGCTCGAACGCCTGAGCCACGACATCGCGCGAGTACGGGTCACCTGCTCCGCCGGCTTCTACGTCCGGTACGTTCGCGCATTCACTTGGCGAGATGGTGGGCACTGGAGCCTGCCTGGAGGCGCTGCGGCGGACCAGGAGCGGCGAATTCACGCTCGGGCAGGCGATCAATCTCGAACAGCTCAGCATCGGGAGACCCGGCGAGCGCGCTGCGGTCATCCCGCTGGATGCGCTCCTGCGTGCGTTCCCAGCCGTAACGCTCACCGATGAGGGCCGGAATCGCGTTTCCCACGGCCAGGAGGTCGAGGGCGCGCTGCGGAGCTGCCAGCTCGGCCGAGTGGGTGCGGCTGATGGATGGTCAGGGACATCTGGTGGCGATGGCCACGGCCGGTTCGCGTCCAGGTTTTTTGCACCCGGCCGTGGTACTGATTTAGAATTAACGCTTTACGGGATCAGAAGTTATCCGCAGCTTACGGCGGCGTTGGTGCGCGGCGGAGTGCTCGCTTCGAGGTCGACTTTCTGGGCCGCTCGTGGAGGAAGCCCAGTGGCGCCTAGCCAAGGACCGCAAGAGCGGGATCATCGGCACGTACAGAACCCACGACAGCGATACAGGATCTCCGGAAGTGCAGGTGGCGCTCCTCAGCGACCGCATCAACTACCTCACCGAGCACTTCAAAGTTCACGCGAAGGATCATCACTCGCGCCGCGGCCTGCTCAAGCTGGTCGGCCAGCGCCGGCGTCTGCTCGACTATCTGAAGAGCAAGGACTCCGAGCGCTACGCGGAACTGATCCGCCGCCTCGGCATCCGCAAGTAACTTCAATCGAAAGTGCACATGCACAACGTCAATCTACAGAAGCGCGAGATCCAGATCGGATCCCGCACGATCTCGATCGAAACCGGCAAGCTCGCCAAGCAGGCCGACGGCGCCGTCATCGTGCGCTCCGGCGACACGATGGTGCTCGTCACCGCCTGCCATGCCGCCAGCCCGCGCGAAGGCATCGATTTCCTGCCGCTGACGGTCGACTACCGCGAGTACACCTACGCGGCGGGCCGCATTCCCGGCGGGTTCTTCAAGCGCGAGGGCAAGCCGCCCGAAAAGGAAATCCTCACCAGCCGCCTGATCGACCGTCCGATCCGCCCGCTCTTCCCGGAAGGCTGGCGCTACGAAACGCAGATCATCGCGATGGTGATGTCGGCCGACACCGAAAACGATTCGGACGTGCTCGCGATCACCGGCGCCTCCGCGGCGCTGGCGCTGTCGGAAATGCCGTTCGACGAAGACGATTGCCGGCGTTCGCGTCGGCCTGATCAACGGCAGCTACGTGATCAACCCGACGCACGACGAGCGTAAGCAGAGCGCGCTCGACCTGATCGTCGCCGGCAGCAACGACGGCATCGTCATGGTCGAGGCCGGCGCCAAGGAAGTGTCCGAGCCGCAGGTCGTCGGCGCGCTCGAGGCGGCGCACGCGGCCATCAAGAAGATCGTCAGCGCGATCGACGAGCTGAAGGCGCGCGGTCGAGCAAGAAGAAGCTTGCCGCCGCCCTGCCGTGAAGTCGACCACGCGTTCCACGCCGAAGCGGAATCGAAGATGTTCGAGCCGCTGGCCGAGGCGATGCGGATCAAGAACAAGCTGGAAAGCTACGGCACGGTCGACGCCGTGCTCAGCGACTATCGTCTCGAGCCTCGCCGACGACGACGCCTGCAGCGCAGCGCAAGGCCGACGCCAAGCACGTCTTCCACGGGCTCAAGGAGAAGGTGCTGCGCGACGAGGTGCTCGAACAAGGGCGTTCGCCTCGACGGCCGCAAGTTCGACGAGATCCGGCCGATCTGGACGGAGGCCGGCGTGCTCCCGCGCGTCCACGGCTCCGTCGTCTTCACGCGCGGCGAGACGCAGGCGCTCGTCACCTGCACCCTCGGCACCGCGGACGATGAGCAGAAGGTCGAGCATGTCGACGGGCGAGTACTACAAGCGGTTCATGCTCCACTACAACTTCCCGCCGTTCTCGGTCGGCGAGGTCGGCCGCTTCACCGGCCCTGGCCGCCGCGAGATCGGTCACGGCGCGCTGGCCGAGCGCGCGCTCGCGCCGGTGGTTCCCGAGGCGGACAAGTTCGCCTACACCATCCGCATCGTCTCCGACATCCTCGAGTCGAACGGGTCCTCGTCGATGGCGTCGGTCTGCGGCGGTCGATGGCGATGATGGATGCCGGCGTGCCGATCAAGGCGCCGGTCGCCGGCATTGCGATGGGCCTGATCATGGACGAGAAGACCGGCAAGTACGCCGTCCTCTCCGACATCGCCGGCGCCGAGGATCACTACGGCGACATGGACTTCAAGGTCGCCGGCACCGCGCAGGGCATCACCGCGCTGCAGATGGACATCAAGGTGTCGGGCATCACGTCCGAGGTGATGGCCAAGGCGCTCGAACAGGCACGCGCCGGCACGGCTGCACATCCTCGGCGAGATGGCGAAGACGCTGTCGTACCACGCGCCAGCAGATGTCGCAGTTCGCGCCGCGCATCGTCACCATCAAGATCCCGGTCGACAAGATCCGCGACGTGATCGGACCGGGCGGCAAGATGATCCGCAGCATCATCGAGCGCACCGGCGTGAAGATCGACGTCGAGGACAACGGCACCGTCAACGTCGCGTCGGCCGACGGCGAGTCGGCGATGAAGGCCATCTCGATCATCCAGGAGCTGACCGCGACGCCCGAGCTGAACAAGACCTACATGGGCAAGGTGCAGCGCATCACCGATTTCGGCGCGTTCGTCGAGATCATGCCGGGCACCGACGGGCTGCTGCACGTCTCGGAAATCGCCAACCACCGGGTCAAGGACGTCCGCGACGAGCTGAAAGAAGGCCAGCAGATCCTGGTGAAGGTCATCAATATCGACCCGACCGGCAAGATCCGCTTGAGCCGTAAGGCGCTCCTGCTACAGGAAGCCACGAGCGGGAACAGGCTGAGACAGCCGCGGCACGCCAAAGAGTAGCCACCGGGCCGGTCCAGCTGGCCGCGACCGCCGCGTCTAAACGTCTAAGGCAGATGACGCTGAACCGGCGGACTCTCGGCCTGGTCCTTCTCGGGGCCGGCGCCTGTCTCCTCGCCGGTTCTGTCCTCTCGCCTCTTCGCGCAGGAACAGGCGCCGAACCGGCGCGAGTTCGCGATGACGCGCGCGCGACTACGCGTTCTCGCCCCGACCGGCTCGAGGTCATGCAGGACGACCTCGTCAAGCTGACGATTACCAGCGCGGACGTCACCTACGCCTTCACCATCGACCAGTACAAGATCTCGAAGCGGGTCCCGGCCGGAGGCTCGACCACCATCGAGTTCCGCGCCGATCAGGTGGGGACGTTCGACTTCTACTCCGACATGACCAGCGACGAGCGCCACGGCAAGATGCGCGGTCAGCTGGTCGTCCGCCGGCGCTAGCCAGGCCGACGCTGAAGGTCGGCCCTAGCCTCCGGCTTCAGCCGGACCAGTGCTCCTAGCCCTTCGGCGCGACGTACGATCTTCCTCGCCCGCGGCTTCATCCCCGCTTCTTCAGTTTGACCTCGATGTCGTGGGTCTTGCCGTCGCGCTTCGGCGGCTCGAAGCCGAGCAGGTACTGGCTGTGGAGCTCCTCGGCGACCTGGGCAAACGCGAGTCCGAGGTCGTCGCCGAAATTGATTTCAAGGTAGCCGCCGCCAGCTCTCTTCGGCCACGCGCGCCAGCGCCGGATCGGGCATGTCTGCCCCAAGCCGTGCCTGCAGCCCACCGGCTCCGATGATCGGAGCGTCGGACGCCCGGGCCGGGCGCGCATCCCAACCCCGTAGACCATCACGTCCTGGCGCCGCGCGTCGATCGATCACGTCTCCCTGGCTGGTGAACGTATCTCGGAGCTGGTCAGGCCGCTGTCCGCCGCCGTCGCTGAGCACCAGGACGACGTGGCGCGCATCGCCATCGTCCGGGCCAAACGTCTCGATCGCCTTGACGATGGCGCGCCAGAGCGGTGTCGGCGCCTGCGGATCGATCGCCGACGGCAGCGCAGCACAGCAGTTCGCGCGCGTCGCGCGTGAACGATGGGCTGATCACGACGTCCTTGCCGAAGGTGCCGATCCGGGCCCGATCGTCGGGCCGCAGGTATTTGACGAGCTGCGCGGTGCCGTTCCGAAGCAGCGGCAGGTTGCCCGTCATGCTGCCGGAGACGTCGAGCATCACGATGAGGCGAATGGCGCGCCGGCGAGTTGTCGAAGAGCGTGACCGGCTGCGGCTTCCCTTCGTCGCGAAGCTCGAAATCGTCCTTCATCAGCGAGGTGACGAGACGGCCGTCCTTGTCCGTGACCGTCACGAAGGCGCGAACGAGATCGCTGCCACTGCGAAAGGTCGACGGCTGCGGCTGCCCTGCGGCGGGTCCTGCGCGCCGCGGACGGCGACGACGCTGGCGGCGACCAGAAGACTGACGAGAATCCGAACCATGGCCGCCTACCCTCCCTACTCGACCTGTGCTCGGCCTGGGAAGGCGGAAGCTACGTAGAATCCAGGCAGGCGCTACGCAGGATCCAGCTTAAAGGATCTGGCGGCCGAAATCCGGGCGGATATGGAGGGATGGCTGTGGAAGAGCGCCTCGACGAGCGGGGAGGGCTCCTCTTCGGCCAGATTCTGCGCGGCCAGCCGCTTCATCGCCGTGACGAAGGCGTCCAGATTGCCGGTCATCGTCAGCGCGTAGCGGTCCGCGCGCCGTTCGTGCGACCGCGAGAGGGCGTTGCGCAACCGGCATCAGCACCAGCGACACGGCGGCCATCGTCAGCAGCAGCAGCGGCAGCGCGGCAACGTCCGTCTTTCCCGTCGCGCCGAACGACCCGGACCAGACCGTCAGCACGACGTCAGAGATGTAGAACCCGAGCGCGATGAGCACGGTCTCGAACACGATCGCGCGCCAGATGTCGTGGTGCACGTGGTGCGCGAGCTCGTGCGCGAGGATCACCTCGATCTCGTCGTCCGAGTAGTCCGCCAGCAGCGTGTCGGACAGCAGAATGCGGCGGGTCCGCCCGAGGCCGGCCAGCGCCGCATTCGCCTTCTTCGTCCGATCGCTGAGGCGCCATTCGAACGTCCCGAGCACCGGCGCTCCCGCCCGCTCGGCGAGCGTCTTGAGCCGCGCCGACCAGCGCGTCGCGCGCGAGCGGCTTGACCTCATAGAACAGCGGCAGCAGCAGCACCGGCGCGAGCTGCGCCAGCGCCACGACCACGAGCGAGAACAGCAGCGCCGCGGCAAGCCACCAGCTGCGCCGGACTCCAGCGGATCAGGCTCCAGATTCCCAGCGCCGCGGCGACTCCGAAGCCGGTGCCAATCGCCCACCCCTTCAGATGGTCCTTCCACCACCGGCGGGTGCTCTCGGTCGAGAGCTCATAGCGCCGCTCGAGCGTAACGCCCTCGTAAAACGCGAGAGGCAGCTGGATCAGATCGTGGAGGACGGCGAGGGCCAGGACGTAGAGCGCGATCGTGCCGAGGAAGGTGCCGCCGGCGAGACCGGCGGACGCCGTCGCGCAGTGACGCCGACCAGCCGGACACGAGCAGGACGATCAGGAACAGCGCGCCGAGAGCGGCGCTCAGAATGGACGCGCGACGGCGCAGACGATGGTAGCGGGTGGCTTTGTCTTCGTTTGCCACTCCGGCCGGGTCCTAGCGCTCCTGGAGCTGGCGTTCGATGACGATCGCCTCGCGGCCACCGCGCTGGCCACGACCGCGACCCCGGCCGCCCGCCTTGGAAATACTGACCGGACCGTTGGTCGTGTTGAGCGTGATCGCCGGTCCGCCGGTGCCGAGTCGACCGCTGACATACAGCCGCTCGCGCTCGCCGCCCGTGAACGACAGATCTGGATCGCACCGATCACGATGCCGTTCACCGTTCTGCGCCTCGACGGTCGCATTGACGTTGGCCGGCAGGCCGATGCGTACGCGGTCCGTTGACGGTGGTGGCCTTCATGTCGCCGGAGATCTGCTCCATGTCGAGCTCGATGACCCCATTCACGGTCGGTCGCCGTGATTGAGCCCGACAAGCCCCTCGCCCGGAAGCCGCCATTCGTGTTTTCGAGCGTGAACTGCCCGTCAACGTTATCCAGCGAGACGTCGGCGTTTTCACCTTTGATGGACACGTTCAACCCGGCGGGAATGCTGACGTGGTATCCGTCGAGATGCGGCGGCGGCCGAAGGAGGCCGAGTTCGCGCCGCCAGGACGCGTCGTCTGCACTTTCACCCGATCGGGCGCCACTTCCTCGCTGATCGCTTCTTCCGTGAGGGCCTGCCGCGCCTTCTCGTCGGTGGACTCATGCGCCTCGCGGGTGATCTGAATTTCCACCGTCTGGCCAGCCGACGGCGTGACGTGAATCGGGCCACCGCCGCTGACGATTTCGAGCCGGCCGCCTTTCACCAGCGTGTAGGTGCGCTTCCATTCGTCGTTGGCGCGGCCGTTCGTGACGTCGAACGACACGCCGCCGTTGTCGCCGACCTTCACGTCGCAGCCGGCACACAGCCAGACTGCCAAGGTGGCCAGACAGATCGCACCCGAAGCGAGGCGGTTGGTCATGCTTGGCAATACGACCCCGGCGTGCCAGGCCGTTCAGTTCAGCTGGACCGAAATCAGCTTCGAAACGCCCGGCTCTTCCATGGTCACCCCGTACAGCCGGTTGGCGATTTCCATCGTCCGCCGGTTGTGGGTGATGAGGATGAACTGCGTCCGATCGAGCATCCCGCGCAGCATATCCACGAACCGGCCGACGTTGGCGTCGTCCAGCGGCGCGTCGATTTCGTCGAGCAGGCAGAACGGGCTCGGCTTGTACTGAAAGATCGCGAACATCAGCGCGATGGCGGTCAGCGCCTTCTCGCCGCCCGACAGCAGCTGCACGCTCTGCAGCCGCTTGCCCGGAGGCGAGGCGACGATGTCGATGCCGCTTTCGAGCGGATCGTTCTCGTCGAGCAGCGTCAGGCCGGCGCGGCCGCCGCCGAACAGCGTGCTGAACGTGCCCTGGAAGTTGTGCTGAATCGCGGTGAAGGCCTCGCGGAAGCGCACCTTCGAGGTCTCGTCGATCCGCTTGATCGCCTCTGACGTCTGCGCGATCGAGTCGATCAGGTCGCGGCGCTGCGTGGTCAGGAACGTGTGCCGCTCCTCGAGCTCGTCGAACTGCTCGATGGCCATCATGTTCACGGGGCCGAGGCGGTCGATCTTGGCCTTGAGGCGACGATCGCTTCCTCGGCGGTCATCGACGCTGGGGGCGACCCTTCGGGCTCGCCGGCGGCCTGACGAGGCCCGCGCTCGCGCCGTGCGTGGCCGCCCCACGTCCACACTTTCCTCGTCGTCGTCCGGATCCGGCTCCTCCGCGCTGATCGCGGCCGCGTCCGGCGTCGTCTCGCCGGCCGCTTCCATCTGCTCGACGTCGGCAAGCACTTCGTCGAGCGACGCCTGGACGCCGTCGATGCAGCTTTGCGCGAGGTGCGTCAGGTCGCTCTCCGCGGTTGCCCGGCCGACCTCGAGGTCGGTGGCGCCGGCACGCACGTCCTCGAGCGCACGGCGCGCGTCGCGGATGATCGCGTCCTGTGCCTCGACGCGCGACCGCACCGCCGTCGCCGCGTCGTCGGCCGTCCGGAGATCCTGGCGCATCGCCTCCAGCGCCCGGATGTCGGCGTCGAGCGTCCGCACGCTGTCGGCCACAGAGGTCAGAAGCGCCTCGCGCCGGCTTCGCGTCTGATCGAGCTCGGCGGCGCGGAACGCGATGCGTTGCTCGAGCTCGCGCGCGCCTTCCTCGAGCCGCTCGACCTCGGCGGCAAGCGCCGACGCGCGCTCGACCAGCGCCGCATGCGAGGCGCGCACTTCGGCCGCCTGTGCGCCGAGCTGCGGCGACGGCGTCGCGGGCATCGGCCAGCTGTCGCTGCGCGCCGGACAGCCGCTCGTCCGCCTGACGCTGCTCTTCGCCGATCCGGCTGATGGACGATTCCGCCTCATCGCGGCGGCCTTCCAGCGATCGCGCGCTCTTCTTCCGCGCGGCTGCGCTCGAGCGCAATCACCTCGCCTTTGCGGGCGAGCCGAGCGCCATCCTCGTCGCTGCGCGCGAGCTGCGCCGCGTAGCGCGACGACGTCCATCTCCTGGCGGTGCTGTTCGGCGACCAGCGCGGCAATCGCGGACGTGGCCTGCGCGATCGTGATCTCGAGCTGGCCTGCGTCGGCGGCCAGCCGTGTCAACGCCTGACGGTCCGAGGCGACGCGCTCCCGCAGCTCCTTGATCTCGCGGCGCGTGGCGAGGATGCCGCGCGATTCCACCTTGGCGCCGCCGGACACCAGATGCGGGCCGCGCAGGACGTCGCCATCGAGCGTCGCGACCGGCGCCGTCGTCTGGCGCGAAAAGGCGACCGCCTGCTCGAAGGTTTCGGCGACGTACGCCTCGGGGATGACCTTGCTGATCGTGACGACGTGCGGACCCTGCAGTCGCATGCACGTCGGTCACCGGAACGATGCCGGGCACGCGCATCGCCTCGCGCGGGTGGTAGCCGTTCGAGCCCGGATCGATGACCACGAACCCGCAGCGTCCGGCGTCGTGCTCGCGCACGAGCGACAGCCCCGCCGCCGCCTGGTCGTGCCGCTCGACGATGACGTGCTGCAGCAGCTCGCCGAGGCAGGCCTCGACCGCGCGCTCGTAGCGGCTGTCGACGTCCAGATAGTCCGCCACCGCGCCCTGCTGCCCGACGTGGCCGTTGGCCTGCACGAGCACCATCCGCGCCGCGTCGCCGAAGTCGCCGCGTGTGGACGCCAGCTCCTCGAGCGACGCCAGCCGCGCGTCCGACGCCGGCCAGCTCCTGTTCCCGCACGCGCACGTCGCGCGTGCACGCGTCGTGCTCGGCTCGCGCCGTCAGCCAGCTCCGACTCGCGGGCCGCGCGGTCGAGCCGGACGGTGTCGAGCGAGCGCGTTCGTCCGCGCCAGCGCATCGGCCGCCGCCGTGCGGTCCGCGTCGACTGCCTCGGTCTCGCGGCGCAGGTCGTCCTGCTCGACATCCAGCTTCGCCGAGCGTCTCGCCGACGCGCTCGTGCTGCTGACTGGCGTGCTGCACCGCGTGCCGGAGCGCGGTCACCGTGTTCAGCGCGGCGAACACCTCTGAACGCGCGGCTTCGACGTCGCCTTCGAGCCCCTCGATCTGCCGCTGCGCGCGCGCGAGTTCGTCCTGCGCGGCCGCCGCCACCGACTGGGCCTCGTCGCGAGCGCGCTCCGCCTCGACGCACGGCCTGACGGCGCGACTCGAGCGCGATGCGCGCCGGCTCGCGCCGCGCCTCCAGCTCGCGCATCTCCTCGGCAATCTCGGTCGCGCGACCCGCGAGCGTCTCTGCCTGATGCCGGTTGAATTCCTGCTGCTGCTGACGCCGGTTGATGTCCAGCTCGCGCGCGTGCGCGTCCTCGCGGATGCTGGACGCGCGGCTGTCGGCCTCGGCCTGCTCGATCCGGAGCCGGCGACAGATCCGCTTCGACCTCGCCGACCCGGGCCGCCGCCGCGGCCTCGCGCTCGCGCGCCTCGGCCAGCCGCGTCCGCGCCGTCTCGATCGTCTGCGCCAGCTCGCGGTACCGCCGCGCGAACAGCACCTTCTCCCACCGACGCAGCTCTTCGCGCAGCCGCTTGTAGCGGCGCGCCTTCGCCGCCTGCCGCTTCAGGGCGCCGCGCTGCTTCTCGACCTCGAACACGATGTCGTCGATGCGGGTGAGGTTCTGCTGCGCCGCCTCGAGCTTCAGCTCCGCGGAGCGCCGACGCGACTTGTATTTCGTGATGCCCGCGGCCTCTTCGATCAGCTGACGACGATCGGCCGGGCGCGAGCTGAGGATCATCCCGATCTTGCCCTGCTCGATGATCGCGTAGGCCTTGGCGCCCAGGCCCGGTGTCCATCATCAGCTCGTGGACGTCGCGCAGGCGGCAGACCTCGCCGTCGATCAGGTATTCGCTCTCGCCGGACCGGTACAGCCGCCGCGTGACCTCGACGTCGCGCGTGAAGGCGAGCGCAATCTCCTCGAGCGACGCGTGATCGACGTGCCGATGCCCATTGCCGTTGCCATGGCCGTTGCCGTTGCCGTTGGAGTGGCCGTCCGAGTGACCGTTGCCGGCCGGATCGGCCGCGTGGAACTCTGTCAGCTCGGGTACGTCCGAGGCGGGAGTGTCGGCGTTGGACGGCCGGCCCGCCAATCCAGACAGACGCAAGCCGCACTTCGGCGGTTGCGCCCGGCTTGCGGGCATCGCTGCCGCTGAAGATGACGTCTTCCATCTTCTCGCCGCGCAGGCTCTTGGCGCTCTGTTCGCCGAGCACCCAGGTGATGGCGTCGGCGACGTTGCTCTTGCCGCAGCCGTTGGGTCCGACGATGGCGGTGACGCCCTCGTCGAAGGCCAGCTCGGATCGATCGGAAAAAGACTTGAAGCCTGAAATCTCGAGACGTTCGAGGCGCATTGCTGTCCCCTGTCCTTACGAGGAGATAGAGCACGACACATGCGGCCCGACGCTGCATGAGCGCCAGCCGGACCAACCCGATTCCGCTGTGTCGATGACCGGTACTGACCTTGCCGGGGCCCACGCTCTGCACTGGGAGAGCAGGTTACGCGTCAGCCCATCAAACGGCGGCCAGTCTAACAAGGCCAAGCCCTAGTGGCAAGACCAAAGTAACACCACAATATTTTGGGCTGGGGCCCAAAAGGAGGGGCGGTGCCACGTCAAACTCAACTCCCAACTCTCACCCTTGAGATGGACTGCTACGCGGTCTCGCCGTCGTCGACTGACGGCTCATTTCCAGCAGCTGCTGCGGCCTCGTCGAACTGCGTCAGCGCGAACTGCAGCTGCGGATCGCGCTTCGCGAGATTCAGATACGCCGTGGCGACGCCGAAGAGATCGACGTCGATCTCACGCCGGATCATCGCCTTGATGAAGTCCTGATCCTTCTGCCACGCGGCTTCGTCCCACTTGACCGGCGACTTCATCGCGAGTTCCTTGAACTCGGCGACCATCGCGTCGGTCACCTCGTAGTCCGGGCCGATGCACGCGGGCCGTGGCGCTCGGCGCGATGCGCGTGTCGCCGCGACGGGCGAAGCGCTGGGCGTAGGTGTCGAACAGGTTGCGGGCGTAAATCGCGCGGGCGAAGCGCGAAGGGTTGAAGCCCTCGACCGGTCCGTCGAAACGCTCGTCCGGCTCGACGCCGCCGCCGCTGTAGACCTTGCGTCCGGCATCCGTGTATTTCAGGTCCTCGGCGCGATGCGCCTTGTTGGGATCCTGCTCACGGTAGCGATAGGTGAGGTACTCGTCGAAGGTCCCGTCCCACGGCCGCTGAATCAGTCGGCCGCTCGGCGTGTAGTAGCGCGCCGTCGTAATCGCCGCGCCGGCCTGCTGGCTCACTTTGTAGACCGACTGCACGAGCGCCTTGCCGAACGTCGTCTCGCCGACGATGAGCGAGCGGTCGTGATCCTGGAGCGCGCCGGAGACGATTTCCGATGCGCTCGCGCTGTTGCGGTTGACGAGCGTGACCATCGGGATGTTGAGGTAGTCCGTCGCTTCGGTGGCGTGATAGTCCTGATCCGAATTCGGCACGCGGCCGCGCGTGTAGACGATCAGCTTGCCCTTCTGGAGGAACCGGTTGGACGACCTTGATCGCCTGGTCGAGCGCGCCGCCCGGGTTTTCGCGCAGGTCGAACACGAGGCGCTTCATCCCCTTCTGCGTCAGATCGCGCAGCGCGCGTCCGAGCTCCTGATCGGTGTTCTCGCCGAAGTCGCTCACGCGGATGTAGCCGGTCGTCGCGTCGAGCATCACGGCGGCGGGAACCGTCGGCATCCGCACTTCATCGCGCTGAACCTGCAGATCGATCAGCTTGTCGTAGGCCGGCCGCTTGATCGCGATGTTGACGGTCGTCCCCTTCGGGTCCACGCAGCTGGCGGACCGCCTGCTCCGTCGTCCAGCCCTTGGTGTCCTTACCTTCGATGCGCGCGATGACGTCGCCGCGGCGCAGCCCCTTTGCGTAGGCCGGCGAACCTTCGAAGACCTGGCTGACCGTCATGTCGCCGTCGACGGCGCCAATCGAGATGCCGAGGCCGTAATAGCGGCCTTCCTGGCGCTCGCGCATCTGCTTGTAGCTGTTGGGATCCATGAAGCTCGAGTGCGGATCCAGCGTCTGCAGCATGCCGCTGATGGCGCTGTAGACCAGGCGGTCCGACTCGGATTCGCCGACGTAAGTGGCCTCAATTGCCTGCAGCGCGTCGGCCAGGACGCGATACTGTTGGTCCAGCTGGTCCTGGGCAAGGGCGCCGCGGGCCGAAAAGCCCCCAACGAGCGCACAAACAGCCACAATGAAGACGGCGGCGGAGAGCGACCGGTACCTGCGCATATACCTTAAAATGTACACCCTCACCTTGACCCCGTCTAGATCGGATTTCTATAATCCAATGAAGCACTTACGGGAATTCTCGATCCCTGGAGTAAGTAATGTTTCCTTCCCTCGGCATGCCCGAGCTCATGATCATCCTGGTGATCGCGCTGATCATCTTCGGGCCGCGGAAGCTGCCCGAGCTCGGCCGTTCGCTGGGAAAGAGCATCGGGGAGTTCCGGAAGGCCTCCAACGAGCTGAAGAGCACGCTGGAAGAGGAAATCCGCATGGAGGAGGTCAAGGAACAGCGCGCGAAGATGGAGGCCGAGCAGGCCTCCGCGATCGCCGGCCGGTGATCCGAGCGCGGCTCCGAGTGCTCAATAGCCCACGAGATTCACCCGCCGACGGACGTCGCTCCCGAGGAGCCAACGGTCAGCCGCACGCCCAACACGGGCACGTCCGCGTAGTCATTCCTATGGCGTTGGTGCCGTTCCCGAACAAGGCGGCGAAAGCCGCCGGCGACGACGATCCGGACTGGGACGACCACGACCCCGAATCAGACACCGGCGGCAAGATGTCGTTCCTGGACCATCTTGACGAGCTGCGCCGGCGAATCATCTATTCGGTGGTCGCCATCCTCGTCGGGTTCGGGCTCGTCTTCTACTGGATCGACGACATCTTCGGGTTCATCTTCAAGCCGATGCAGGCAGATGCTGCCGGCCGGGCAGACCCTGATCTACACCGAGCCGGGCGAACAGATTCTTCCTGATGTTCAAGATCGGCCTCATGGCCGGCCTGATCCTCGCGTCGCCCGTCGTGTTCGCGCAGATCTGGCTGTTCATTGCGCCTGGCCTGTACGCCAACGAGAAGAAGCTCGCCATCCCGTTCGTCCTGATGGGAACGATCCTGTTCGTCGGCGGCGCGGCATTTTCGCACTACATCGTGTTCCCGGTCGTCTGGGATTCTTCTCGACTTCCTGGTTCGACTTCGTGACGTTCATGCCGCGCGTCGAGCCGGCGTTCGCCTGGTACCTGCGGCTGGTGCTCGCGCTCGCGCATCACCTTCCAGCTGCCGACGCTGGTGCTGTTCCTCGCGCAGATGGGGCTGATCACGCCGCGGTTCATGATCAAGAACTTCAAGTACGCCGTGATGATCATCGTCTCGCGGCGGCCGTCCTGTCGCCGGACCCCGGCGGCGTCGGCATGGCGATGATGGGCGGGCCCGTCATCATCCTCTACATCCTCAGCATCGGTCTGGCGTGGCTGTTCCGGAAGAAGAAGAAGAAGGAAGAGCCGGAGGAAGCCGCCTGATGCGGCGGTGACGCTGATTCAGATCCGTCGCCGCGCGTCACTTCCACGGAGCGCTCGCCGTCCTCCCACCACACGTCTACGCGCCAGGGATTGCAGCAGACCTCGCAGTCCTGAACGAGCGTCCCCTGCACGTCCGGCTCGATGTAGATCTCCGCGGCCTCGCCGCAATACGGGCACTGCACCGAGAATTCGTCACCCATGAGCGACCCTGCTCACTCCACCTTTCACGCGTCTCGTTTCAATCGTCTTTCCGTCGACGATCACTTCGATCGTGTAGTCGCCCAAGGGAAACTCGTCGGCGGCCTGAAAGCGAAAGTCGGTGGCCGCCTGCGCGTTGTAGGAGAGCTTCTTCGTCACCTCGTGGAGCACACGGCCGCCGAGGCTCCATTTGACGGTCACCGTTCCCGCTCCGCGACCGGCGGTCAGCACCGACACGTACATCGTGTCCTTGGGCCGGAAGGACGCTGCGTGGATCCCGACGCTGTGGTCGGTGTTGAGCGACTTGCCGGTCTGGATGGTGACGACGTTCAGCGGTTCCGACGGCTCGCAGGCCACGACGCTGAGAGCCAGGAGAAGCGCGCACGACGACATCTCATCGGGATCCTCAATACGACTTGGCGAACCAGGCGTGCGCGGTCGCCGGCTCTCCGCACTTGAGGCACGCCTTTCCCGTCGGCGGGCGCTGCTCGTAAACGGAATGTTCCGGATCGTCGCCTGCGTCTCGGTCTTGATCGCCGCCTCGCACTCCGCGGACCCGCACCAGGGCGAGACGACGAATCCGGGCCGGCCCTCCATGATCTGCTTGAACTCGTCGTAGGAGTCGGTCTCGCTCGTGTGCTCCGTGCGGAACTGCATCGCGCGCTCGAACAGCGCGCTGCTGGATCGTCGCCAGCAGCTGCTCGACGTGCGCGGCGAGCCCGTCCATCGGCACGAACGACTTCTCGCGCGTGTCGCGCCGCGCCAGCACGACCTGTCGACTTCTCGATGTCCTTCGGGCCGATCTCGAGGCGCAGCGGCACGCCGCGCATCTCCCACTCGTTGAACTTCCAGCCGGGCGTCTGCGAATCGCGGTCGTCGAGCATCACGCGGATGCCGCGCGCGACGAGCTCGTCGCGAATCGCCTGGGCCTTCGGCAGCACGGTCTCGCGCCAGTTGCCGCGGGGGATCGGCACGATCACGACCTGATAGGGCGCGATCCGCGGCGGCAGGATCAGGCCGCCCTCGTCGCCGTGCGTCATGATGACGCCGCCGATCATCCGCGTCGACACGCCCCACGACGTCGTCCAGGCGTACTGCACCGACTTGTCGCGCGCCTGGAACTTGATCTCGTAGCTCTTCGAAAAGTTCTGACCCAGGTTGTGCGACGTGCCCGCCTGCAGCGCCCGGCCGTCGCGCATCAGCGCCTCGATCGAATACGTCCGCTCGGCGCCGGCGAACTTCTCGCTCTCCGTCTTCTGGCCGTCGATCGACCGGCATCGCCAGCTCGTTCTCGGCGAAGTCCTTGTAGACGCCGAGCATCTTCCGCGTCTCTTCCTCGGCCTCCTCGGCCGTCTCGTGCGCCGTGTGCCCTTCCTGCCAGAGGAACTCGGTCGTGCGCAGGAACAGCCGCGTCACCTTCTCCCACCGGACGACGTTCGCCCACTGGTTGATGAGGATCGGCAGGTCGCGCCACGACTGGACCCACTTCGCGTACATCGTGCCGATGATCGTCTCGGACGTCGGGCGGACGACGAGGCGCTCCTCGAGCACCTCGTTGCCGCCCTGCGTCACCCACGCCACCTGCGGCGCAAAGCCTTCGACGTGCTCGGCCTCCTTCATCAGCAGGCTTTCGGGGATGAACAGCGGGAAGTACGCGTTCACGTGGCCCGTCGCCTTGAAGCGCTGGTCGAGCGCCTGCTGCATCAGCTCCCAGATCGCGTAGCCGTAGGGGCGGATGACCATGCACCCCTTGACCGGCGAATAGTCGGCCAGCTCGGCGCGGCGGACGACGTCGATGTACCAGCGGCCGAAGTCCTGGGACTGGGGCGTGATCGATTCCGGAAAGTCGGGAATCTCTGATTCTTTAGACATTGGATGAGTCCAAATCCCAACTCCCAAATCCCAACTCCCAAGATCCCAATCGCCTGACGCAGTTCTGGGATTTGGCAGTTGGGAATTGGGAGTTGGGATTTGTCACGTGCGCAGCACGTCGGCGAAGTGCTTCTGCAAGTGTATATCGTCGCGATCCGGGAAATCGGCGCGGAAGTGGCCGCCGCGGCTCTCCTCGCGGCGCAGCGCCGCGCGCGCGATCAGGAAGCCGACGGTGGCGAGGCTCGCGACGCGCCGGCAATCGCGGTCAGCCGGCGCCGCGGCACGCCTGCGCGGCCGCCGCGACCCGCCACGCAGCCAGCTGGGGCACGGCGGCGCGCAGCCCTTCGGCGGCGCGCACGAGACCGGCGTGCCGCCACATCAGGTCGCGAATCACGGCCGGATCGGGCACCACCCCGCCTGCTGCCGACGCATCCGCTGCCGGCGCATCCGCAATCGGCTCGCCCAGGGTTGCGCGTGAGCGACGGCGACACGCATCGATCCACGCATCGCCTCCGCCGCGCGCGCGCCGAACACGAGTCCCTCGAGCAGCGAGTTGCTGGCCAGCCGGTTGGCGCCGTGAACGCCGGTGCACGCGACCTCGCCGGCGGCGAACAGTCGCGCGACCGACGTGCGCCCGTGCAGGTCGGTCTCGACGCCGCCCATGACGTAATGCGCCGCGGGGCTGACGGGAACCCGGTCGCTGGCCAGGTCGAATCCGGCCTCGCGGCACGCGCTGCGCGATCGTCGGGAACCGGCGCCGGACGAACTCGGGATCGAGATGCGCCATCGACAGGTAGACCGGCGCGCCGGTGCGCGCGACCTCTTTGACGATCGCGCGAGCGACGAGATCGCGCGACGCGAGGTCGCCGGCCGGCTCATAGCGGGTCATGAACGGCTCGCCGGCCTCGTTGACCAGGCGCGCGCCTTCGCCGCGCAGCGCCTCCGACAGCAGGAATCGCGGCGCGCCTTCGACGCTGAGCACCGTCGGATGGAACTGGACGAACTCGAGATCGGCGACGCGCGCGCCCGCGTCGAACGCCATCGCGATGCCGTCGCCGGTCGCGATCGCCGGGTTGGTGGTCTCGCGGAACACCTGCCCGGCGCCGCCGGTCGCGATCAGCGTTCGCGTCGCGTCGATCTGCTGCAGCGCGCCGTCGCGGCCAACGAACGTCGCCCCGACGCATTCCCCGTCGCGCGTGACCAGCGACATCACCAGCGCATCGTCGTAGACGGTGACGCTGCGGGTGCGCCGCCACCTTCTGCCACAGCACGCGGCCGATCTCGCGGCCGGTGGCGTCGCGCGCGTGCAGCACGCGGCGCACCGTGTGCGCGGCTTCGCGGCCGAGCGCCGGCTGGCCGTCTGGTCGCGATCGAACGCCGCCCCCCAGTCGATCAGCTCGCGGACATAGCGCGGTCCTTCTTCCGTCAGCGCGCGGACGGCGTCTGGCACGCACAGGCCGTCGCCGGCGGCCATCGTGTCGCTGGCGTGCAGCTGCGGCGAATCGTCCGGGCCGACGGCGGCGGCGATGCCGCCCTGCGCGTAGCCGGTGTTGCTCTCCCGTGGGTCCGCCTTGGTGAGGACGACGACGCGACCGGCCTCGGCCAGCGACATCGCCGCGCGCAGACCGGCGATGCCGCTGCCGATCACGAGGAAGTCGCCGCCGATGGGCACGGTGCTATCCTATCAACGCCGCGCTGAGGAACCGGACCCGCCTTCGCCATTCGGCTTCGGCGAGGCAAGGCTCCTCCTGACGTCGCGTCAACGCTCTCCCGTGACGACATCCACCGATCAGCCCGTCCGCATCGACGTCCAGACCGGCGATCGCACGTCGGCCATCCTGATCGGCGAAGGCATCGTCGATCGCCTGTCCGCGCTGCTCGACGCGCAGAGCATCGGGGCGCGCCGGTTCGTCGTGTCGAGCCCCGTCGTCTGGCGCTTCCACGGCGCGCAGATGCAGCGCGCGCTCGGCGGCGGCGAGCCGATCCTGATCCCCGACGGCGAGCGCTTCAAGAACCTGCAGTCGGTCTCGCGGATCTACGAAGCGCTCATCCGCGCCGGCGCCGACCGCGGCAGCGCGCTGATTGCCATCGGCGGCGGCGTCATCGGCGACACCGCGGGCTTTGCGGCCGCCACGTATCCTGCGCGGCATCACGCTGGTGCACGTGCCGACGACGCTGCTGGCGCAGGTGGACAGCTCGATCGGCGGCAAGGTCGGCGTCAATCACACGCTCGGCAAGAACCTGATCGGCGCGTTTCACCAGCCGGCGCTCGTGCTGATCGATCCGCTGCTGCTGCGGACGCTGCCGCGTCGCGAGTTCCGCTCCGGGCTCTACGAAGTCGTCAAATACGGAATGATCGCGAGCCGCGCGCTGTTCGATCGCGTGGCCCGCGACACCAAGGCGATCTTCGACCGCGACCCCGCCGTGCTCGGTCCCGCCATCGTCGAATCGGCCCGCATCAAGGCCGACGTCGTCTCGAAGGACGAGCGCGAAGGCGGGTTGCGCCGCATCCTCAACTACGGCCACACCGTCGGCCACGCGCTCGAGGCCGTGACGAAGTACCGCCGCTTCCGCCACGGCGAAGCGATCGCCTACGGGATGCTCGCCGCCGCCGACCTCGCGGTGGCGCGCGGCGCGCTGGCCGAGCGCGAGCGCCAGGCGCTGGCGCAGCTGATCACCCAGCTGGGCCCGCTGCCGCCGATCGGCGACCTGTCCATCGGCGAGGTGCTGGAGGCGGTCCGGCGCGACAAGAAGGTCGTGCACGGCCGGCTGCACTTCGTCATCGCCATCGAAATCGGCGCCACGATGACCGTGGACGACGTCACGGAAGAGGAATTGCGGGCGGTGCTGGTGCGGCTGGGCTGGTATGCAAGCGGACTCAGCGCCTCGTCTCCGCGATCCCGTACTCTTTCAGCTTCTGCAGCATCGTCTTGTAGCTGATCTGCAGCGACGTCGGCCGCGCGCTGCACGTTGCCGGCGGCCTCGCTGAGCGCCGTTCGAGCTTGCGGCGCTCGACTTCCGTGCGTGACGCGGCGCAGCGCCTCGGCCATCGTTCCAGAGAGGTCGATCGCTTCCCACGGCGACGTGGCCGACGCCACGAGTGCCGGCTGACGGAACGACAGGTTCAGGTGGCGCGGCTGGATCGTGTCGCCGTCGCAGAGGATGACCGCGCGCTCGATGCAGTTCTGGAGCTCGCGGACGTTGCCCGGCCACGGGTAGCTGTTGAGCTCGTCGAGCGCCGCGGTCGACAGGGTCAGCGGCTTCTTGTTCAGATCGCGGCAGAACCGGTCGACGAAGTGCCGCGCGAGGATGACGACGTCCCGCGTGCGTTCGCGCAGCGGCGGAATCTGAATCGGAAACACGGAGAGGCGGAAGAACAGATCCTCGCGGAACTGCCGCTCGGCGACGCGCTGCTTCAGGTTGCGGTTGGTCGCGGCCACGACGCGCACGTCGACGTGCAGCGACTGCGTGCCGCCGACGCGCTCGAATCGTTTCTCTTCGAGCGCCCGCAGGATCTTCGCCTGCAGCGCCAGCGGCAGATCGCCGATTTCGTCGAGAAACAGCGTGCCGCGGTGCGCCAGCTCGAAGCGTCCCGGCTTTCGCGCCACCGCGCCGGTAAACGCGCCCTTCTCGTGCCCGAACAGCTCGGTTTCGAGCAGCGTTTCGGGGATCGCCGCGCAGTTGATCGCGACAAACGGACCGTCGGCGCGCGGGCTGAAGCGCGTGCAGGCCGCGCGCGAACAGCTCCTTGCCGGTGCCGCTCTCGCCCTCGAGCAGAACGGTCGCGTCCGTGGCTGCGGCGCGGTGCAGCTGCTGCAGCACGTGCCGGAGCGTCGCATCCTCGCCGATGATCCGCGGCGCACCCCGCCGCTCGGCCATCTCCTCCTTCAGCAGGATGTACTCGGCCATCATCCGCCGCTGCGCGATGGCCCGCTCCACCATCAGCAGCAGGTGATCGGGATCGACCGGCTTGGCGAGAAAGTCCGTCGCGCCCTCGCGCATCGCGGTCACGGCATCCTGAATGCTCCCGTACGCGGTCATCACGACCACAGGCAGCTCGGCGTCGAGCTCCTTGGCCGCGCGCAGCACGCCAAAGCCGTCGCCGGTCGGCAGCTTGAGATCGGTGAGGACGACGGCCGGGCGGGACTGGCGGAGCTGATGAACCGCTTCGGGCTCGTCGCGCGCTTCGAGGACGAGATGGCCCTGCGCCTCGAGGGCATGGCGCAGCATGGCGCGCAGCGAATCCTTGTCTTCGACAAGGAGGACGGGAAACGAGGCTATCGACGGCCACCAGACCTGTTTCATGTCATCTCGATTGTCCCTCATCACCGAATCTCACGCCACGATGTCAGCCGAACCACGCCCTCATCGCGCCGCGCGATGACCTCGATCGTCCGGCGGACGGAATGTGCCGCGTACGCGACCGCCCTGAGGAGCACCGCCTGGTGTCCAGGGCGCTCGGACGTCCGGCTCGTCCCTCAACGGATCTCCGTCGGTTTCGAGCGGGTCATCGCCAATCCACACGACGACATAGACATGGGGAGCGTCAGCGAGCGGTGCGATATCACGCAGCCAGCCGGAGCCGAAGGTCTGCCACCGCGGATTGTTCATGCCCCACGGCCGGTCTGCGGTGACGGCATCCATTTGCGCGTCCATGCACGACGGCCTCGCCGCAACGTTCGATGTTCGCGGCGGTCACGCAGGTCGATGCACCGTACCGTCGGGCAGGCGTCGAGGCGCGCGGCGGCTCCATCGATGAAGCGTAGACGTCGCGACGCCCGTGAGTGCGGCATCCAGATCGGCATCGTCGCCAGATCGGCGATCACGCGAGACGATGGCCGCGTCCGCGCCGGCCAGAGCGACGGCGCCGTCGCGAAAGGTGGCCGAAATCGTCGCCTCGGTGCTCACGACGGTGACGAGCGCGCCGCCAAGCGCCAGGAACAGCATGGAGCACAGCAGCACAAGCACCAGCGCCATCCCGTGCTCATCGCGCCACATTGACGTTCCTCGGGGCGATTTCCAGTGTGACGGTCTCGTCTGGAACGGAACGCGATGGATCGCCGGCTGACCCGCCGTGCACGAACCAGCGACCGGCCAGTCCGCGGAATGGTCGCGACGCCTGCAGCCGCACGTGAATGCGAACACGCCTGATGCGCAGAAGGTCGGCGTCGAATCTGAAAGGATGAGCGGCGTCCGGGCACCAGGGGCCATCGACGAGCAGCGCCCGCCCAAGCGGAACGACTCCCGGGCGGCCCGATGACCTGCAGGCGAGGCACGTACGCCCTTCGGCACGTGGCAATCGCGCAGTTCTCCCCCGGGCCCCACGAATCATCCGGATCGTCCACGCCAAGCGGGGGCGGGGCAGCGCCGTACGTGACGCGGACATCTCCGCGTCCGGGTCACAGTGGCGATCGGTGGTTCCGCATCGCCGAAATACTCGAAGCCAAGCGACACGACGTCTTCGACCGCGGGCTGGTCCGACGCGTGTCCGTCGTACTGCATCAGCTGCCAGATCCCGTCGGCGTCCTGTTTCAAGTGATAGGTGCGGATGTCGAACGGCGCCACGAGCCCACGCGCCAGCGCCTCGACCGGCTCACCCACCACCGTAATCACGTCGTCTCGATAGAAGATTCCGCGCGGGATGTCGCTGTCCACGTCGCCGACACGCAGTGGAAGCACGAGCGAGGCACGCCGCACGATCGCCCGAGAGCAGCTCGGCGACAACGCGTGTTCGTTGAGCGAGGCCGGCCGCTTCGGGGTGTGCGGCGAAACCGCGTTGCAGCGGCAGTGACGGTCGCCAGCGCGGCCCCGGCAACCAGCGTCGTGACACACGCCGCCACCATCAGCTCCGCCAGCGTCATCGCCGCACCGGCACCCACCCGCCCGTGATTCGGACTTCGCGACCGGCAACGCCGCGGGGCAGCGGCGTGACGACGACGGTCAGAATCGACGCCTCGGCTGATGACACGCGACACCGACCAGCGCCGATCGAACTGCCGGAACGTGCCATTCGCGGCCGGCTGGCCGTGGCTATCCACGGTGTCGACGCCGGCTGCCGGCGCTGCCGATGCGCGCAGCTCCTCGAGCTTGGCGACCGCGAGCATCGTCGCGAGCGTTCGATTGCGGGCGTCAGCGAGCAGGACGATGGCGCCGCTCGAGAGGTGGCCGATCGACACGAGCGCAGTGGCGAGCAGGCCACACGCGATCAGACTCTCGACGAGCGAGAAGCCGTCGGTTCCGGTGACGTCGCGCATGCCCCGTGCTCGGAGCAAAGGCGCTGCCCGCGACGCAGCAGTCACGCGATCGCGAAACTCTCCAGGGAAATCGATGGCGGGGTGTGACGGAGACGAGGGGATGGGCAAAAACTGCGGCGCTCGCGACGCGCCGCGCTCGGCAGAAACTGCGTGCTACGTGCGTCAGCGGACCCAGCCCGGTGGGATGCCGCCGCGCCGCGCCTCGTCCTGGATGTCGGCGATAGCCTTGTTCTGCTGTGCGATGTCGTTCCTTCACGCGATCGAGCTCTGCGAGCGCCTTCTGACGATCGGTGGCGACGGCGGCGCGTTGTGCCGGGTCATCGCGCGATGTGACATCGGTGGTGAGGCCATTGATCCGGCTCTGTAGCGCCTCGGCAAATATCTGGGACCGCTGGAGCGCGTCGCGGGCACCCTGCATCTTCATCCGCCAGGACGCCTCCTGGGCCTTGGGATCAGCTTCTGACTTGGGTTGCTTGTCTTTGGGCGCGTCGCCTGCTTTGCTTGCGGTCGACGCTGGCTCCGGCGATGAGGGCGGTGCGGGGGCACTGGTCGATGGCGGCGCCCCAGCGCGAAGGGAGTCGACCGTCAGGACCTTTCCAGGTTTCTTGATCGCTTTGCGCCGCGCTTCTTCCTGCTTCGCCAGGTCCCCGAGCGACTGCGCGGCCGCCGGGGCGGCAAGCGCCGTCGCGAGTACGACGACTGAAAACAGCCGCGCGACGGAGATGTGTCGAACTCTCATCAATCTGATTCTCGCCTTTCGATCCGCTATCCTCCTTTTCGGCCGCAGGACGGAATCCTTCAGGGAAGAGCCCGTGCGCAGTAACCGGGTCGCCCGAGCGCCGTGCAGCCGCGTGCACGCACACGAAGATCGGCACAGGCCGTGGCGACGGTCGTTGAGCTGGACAGCAGAGGGTCAGCGGGTAGCTGGAGGCGGCAGGAGACGGACGCCCCGGGACGTTCGTCAATACCGGCATCGACAGCAAAGACAGCAGCGTGAGCACGGCGAGCGTGCGGACCACATCGATCAGGGCAAAACCTGCAGCAGACGATCGAACGATGCCGGGACGTGCCACGACTGTCAGCCGAGCAACCGCATTGCCACCACTGAGTGGGTTCGAGTCTCAGCGATAACCGCTCTTGCGCCAGCTATTTATGAGGACGGAGCGGCGTTCTGAAGCCGCATCGGCGGACGTGAAATGCGCTATTTCGAGACGCGGCCTTACAGAGGTGCAATTAGCCGGCGACGGTCGGAATCGAGATCTGAATGCTGGCCCCGCCGCCGCGAGCATCGGCCACCGTCACACGTCCGTTGTGCATCACCACGATCTTCTGCACGATCGCCAGGCCAAGGCCGGTGCCGCTCGAGCGTGTGGTGAAGAACGGTTGAAAGATGCGCTCGCGGGCAGACGCCGGGATCCCTGGACCGTTGTCCTCGATCGACACCCGGCAGTTGTGGTGCGCGACATCAACCCAGCCGCGGATGCGAATGTCTGGAACCACGCCCGCACCTTCGCAGGCATCGGCGGCGTTGCGAACGAGATTGCCAAACACCTGGCGCAGCAGCACGTCGTCCCCGAGAATCTCCCCGAACGTACCGTCAACGGTGAGCGAGATGCCGGCTGGCAACTCGTTTCGCAGATCGTCCGTCGCCCGCCGGGCGACGACGCCGAGATCGACGGGCGACAACACAACGTTCTCCGGCCGCGCAAAGCTCAGAAAGTTCGTGACGACCTTGCCGAGCGCTTCGGCCTCCTGACGGATGCCCTCGACGTACGGGCGATACTTCGCCGGCAGCGACTCCACATCAATGAGTCGGCTGTATCCGTGGATCGTCGCGAGACCGTTGCGGAACTCGTGCGCAAGACCGGCCGTGAGCTCGCCGAGCCTCGCCAACGTCTCTTTGAGCCGCAGCTGCTCTTCAAGCTCCACGACGGCTGTCAGATCGGAGAAGAGACAGATAACGCCAGGCGCCAGCTCGCCAGCCGCGGCGCGATCGGCGGCTTCGGGGGCGGTCGATTGACCGGGGCCGTCGCCGGCATCCAGCTGGCGCAACGCCTTGCCAAGGGGAGAGACCGTCACACCGAGATGGATCGGTCCCGCGCCCTCGACCTGCACCGATCGACGCACGATCGGACGCGCCGTCAAGAGACACTCTTCGATCAGCTGCACGAGTGGAGGAAATGCGGCCAGGACCTTGTGGTACTCGGAGCCAATCGGGTCCTTGGTGACGCCGACCATCGCCCGGCCTGCACCGTTGAAGATCTCGATCCGGCCACTGCGATCGACGACGAGCAGGCCCGCCGTCAGGCTCTCGACGATGTCTCCGCTCAGCTGTTCCGACGCAGCAGCCCTGGCGGACATCGCCTGTTCCTGGGCGCGCAGTTTGGCGACCGCCTCCTGCAGCGCGGCCGCGAGCAGCGGCGTCTCGCCGCGATCCTGCATGGCGCGGCGAGCGACGCGCGCGTTCGCGACGAACCGCATGAGCGCGAACACGATCAACGCCGCGAGCACGGCGACGAGCGTCAGGCCGAGGAACGCATAGCCGGCCTGTGTCACCGGTAGAAGCCCAGATACCACTCCACGAGCGGATCACCGACGACGGCGGCCGTCAACGCGCCGACGGCCAGAAAGGTGCCGAACGGAAGCGCGGCTTTCAATCCGCCGCGGCCCAGCGCGATCACGCCGACGCCGATGACCGAGCCGGCGAACGAGGCCAGCACCAGCGTGACGAGCACCAGCTTCCACCCGAGGAATGCGCCGATCATCGAGAGCATCTTGACGTCGCCCATGCCGAGGCCTTCGATGCCACGCAGCCGGTAGTAGCCCTCGGCGATCAGCGAACAGCACGCCGCCTCCGGCCACCAGGCCGATCAGCGACGACTTCCAGCCGGGCGGCATCAGCAGGCTCACCAGAAAACCCACCACGATCCCCGGCACGGTAATGACGTTGGGCAACAGGTGGTGTCGCAGGTCGACGGCAAACAGCACGACCATGGCGCAGGCAAAGGCGAGGCGGACCGCCAGCAGCGGCGTCCACCCATAGATCACGTAGCCGGCGACGAACAGCGCGCCGGTGATCGAGTTCGACGAGGGGGTACATCGCCGAGATGCGCTCGCCGCAGGTTCGACATCGACCGCGCAGCACGAGCCAGCTGACGACCGGAATGTTTTCGTACCAGGAGAGCGACCGATCGCACGTGGTGCAGCGCGAACCCGGCCAGTTCACCGACTGGCGGCGCGGCAGGCGATAGATGCACACGTTGAGAAAGCTGCCGATGATCAGCCCGAGCAGGCCCAGCAACACAGCAACCGTCAGGGTTCACGCGGGATTCTCCGTCGGCAGCGGCCAGATCGGAGAGTCCTCACTCACGGTGACGTCGCCCCACCACGGATTGAGCACGATACGGATAACCCGCCGGGTCGAGCGGCACAGCGCGCAGAAGGCCGGCGCGCACCATGTCCTCCCACGTTGGGCGGTCGTCGCGATCGCCGAAGCGCCGTCGTCGACGTACGCGTGCGTTCAGCCGCTCGAGCTCGACAATCTGGTCGATCGCGTCGAGCTTCTTCAGCCGGCGCGCGGCATCGTCGCGGAGCCAGGCGGCTTCCGACTTCAGCATGTGCTCGATAGAGGGCTCGCGACGAGCGCGTATCGCCGCCGGTCGCCCGCGTGTTGGCCGCGAGCGGCCACAGCCAGAGGTCGGCGCGTTCGCCTTCCTTCATCGCGCTTGGGGTCTTTGCGGCTCGCTCGAACCACTCAGCGGCCTGACCGTAGTCGCCGTCCCGGTAATGCACGAAGCCGATGTCATGCAGATACTCCCAGCGGTCCGGCTGCGCGGCCATGGCCTTGCTGAGCAGACGGATCGCCAGATCCGATCGCCCGGCTCCACCCGGCTTTTTCTCCGAGAGAAAGAATGCGCCGAACCGGTAGGCGATGCTGAAATACGGATCGAGGGACGTGGTCAGATCGAGCAGCGGGTACAGCAGGTCGTACGACCTGTCGGGCCGATTCGACAGGCGCGTTCCGCCGTAATGCTGAATGGCGCGGATCCAATACAAATCCGCCACGATGGCGTCGTATGAGAGAGCGAGCCGGGTCAACACCGCCGGCGAATTGACATACAGGATCTGCCGCGCCGGCTCGGTCTCCGGATACCGCCGCTCGCGCACCATCTGCAAGCGCCACGATCACCGTCATCAGGATCGCCATGGCGACGACGCCGGCAGCGATCCGCATCCGCGCTTCTCACTCGTGCCTCTTCCCTACTTGAAGTCCCTTCGCGAGAAAATCAGTACCGATGCCGTCAGCAGGAGCGCGATGTAGACGACGCGCATATCCAGCCGTCAGCGCCAGATATCCGGGCTGGATTGGCAGCGCGTGCACCACCTCGGTCTTGATATCGAACGCAGCGAAGTTCGGGAGCAGGTAGTACAGCGCCCGACCCACCAGCCCCGCGGCCGGAGATTCGACGACCTGCTCGAAGTTCTTGAGATCGGCGCCAAATTGGCCGGCAACGTAGAGGCCGATCGTGAGGCCGGCCGACAGCAGGGCGCTCGAGGAAAAGCTCGACCAGAACAACGCCAGCGCCGTGACCAGGGCAAGTTCGAGCCCGATCATCGCCACCGCCAGCAGCAGCCGCGGATCGGTCGGGGGCGCCGGCGCAGCCCTCAAGGCCGCATCCGACATCGTCGATCCGATGTAGGCCAGGACCACGTAGTACGCCACGGCCATGACCGCCAGGTTGACGAACAGCGTACCGATGAGTCCCAGATACTTCCCGAGAATCAGTTCGGACGGCGCACCGGCTTCGCCAGAATCGCGTAGATGCTGCGGCGATCGATCTCGCGCGCGATCAGCCCGATGCCGATGAAGACCGCGATGAACAGTCCCATCAGCGACATCGCCGCGAGGCCAAGGTCCTTGATGATCTTGAGGTCCTCCCCCGCCGTGAGCTGGCCGATCAGATAGGAGACCGCCATCAGCAGCACGGCAAATGCCACGATGCTGTAGAGGACCTTGTCGCGCACGGAGTCCCTGAAGACGTGCAGCGCCACGAGGCCGATGGTGCGCATCAGTCGAAGGACCGGGCCGGGGTCTGCTGCACCTGGGCGAGGAAAAAATCCTCGAGCGTGTCGCGAACCGGATTCATCGAGACCAACTCTGCTCCGACGGACGCGGCCAACGCGATCGCCTCGTCGGAGGACGCCGTCGACGGCAGGACGACGTGATAGCGGTCGTCGCCGATCAGGGTTGCCGTCGCACCGCGCGCCGACAACGTCGCCGCCGCATCGACGGAGACGCCTGCCAGCACGAGATCCCAGCCGCGGATGCGGAACGGCACCATTTCAGCGAGGGTGCCGGCCGCCACCAGCTTTCCGCCGGCGACGATGCCGACGCGGCTGCACATCGATTCGGCGTCGGTCAGGATGTGCGAGCTGAAAAACACCGTCGCGCCCCGATCACGCAGGCGCAGGATGATGTCTCGGACGTCCCGGCGGCCGATCGGATCAAGCCCCGACATCGGCTCGTCGAGGAACACGACTTCCGGATCGTTGATGAGCGCCTGGGCCAGACCGACGCGCTGGATCATGCCCTTGGAGTACTTCCGCAGCTGCATGCGGCGCTCGGCGCCGAGGCCAACTTCGTCGAGGAGCGAGGCAACCCGTCGTGCGCGCTCGGCGCCGCGGTAGCCGAAGAGCGCCGCGAAGTAGGCGAGCAGCTCCTCGGCGGAGACGTTGTCGTAGAAGGTGGGATTCTCCGGCAGATAGCCAATGCGCCGCCGCATCTCGACGTCACCCGCAGGACGGTCGAGAATCCACGCCCGGCCGGACAGTGGGAAAGATCAGCTGCATCAGCAGCTTGAGGGTGGTGGTCTTGCCGGCGCCGTTCGGGCCCAGGAAGCCGAAGATCTCGCCGCGGGCCACGTCGAGCGAGAGGCCGTCGAGCGCGACGTACGGGCGGCTCGCCAGAAGCCGACGGAATAATGTTTCGTCAGGCCCTCTGTGCGGACGGCGTCCATGCTACGAGACGGCGCCAGACTTCCTGAGGAAATACTGGATCAGTGGCGTCCAGATAGGCCGGACGGGGGTTCTGGTAGCAGTTTCACGCCGTTGATGATAGAACGTCGGCGTCCCGGTCGCCCCGAGCTTCTGGGCGAGCTGCACATCCGCGCGGATCGCCGGCAGCTGACTCTGGTACTGCTCGTCGAAGTTGGTGATCTGCGCCACCTCCCGGAGTCCCCTCTTCACGTCGTCGCGCGTCATCTCGAATGACTGGTGGTCGAACAGCCACGCTTCCATCTCGCGAGCCCTTATCCTTCGTGCGGGCAAGTCGAACCGCGGCGGCCGCCTCACAGGCCATGACGTGGTTGAGCACCAGCCCGCACTCCGGCTCGAGCGGCAGATCCCGGGTCTCGAAGACGAAGACGCCCGGATATTCCCTTTCGTACTTGGCGATGATGCCGCGGTAGAGCGCATACGTCATTCGGCACGACGGGCACTGGTAGTCGTTGAATTTGACGAACCGGACCTTCATCGGGGCAGTCGGAAGAAGACTTGGCTCCGCGACCGGCGTCTGGGCGTCGAGGTACGTGTGCCACTCCGCCAGCTGCTCCGGCGTGAGTGTCTCCAGCTCCGGCTCGGGGATCGCTTCAACCACCGAGGGTGCCTGGCTCCCGAACGCTTCCGGGCGAGGAAACAGCACGATCAGCGCGATCGATGCCGCCAGCCAGGCGACGGCCATCGTCGTCCCGCTCTGGCTGCGCGTCAGTCCTCTCAGGTCCTCGCCAAGCCGTGCGGGGATGTGCGTGAGCGACGTCGCCGCAGCTGCGGAGACCAGAAAAATTCCTGCCACGCTGGCGTACATCGCCATGCACAGCGGACACGCCGCACCGAGCACAAAGAACGAGGCGTATCCGTAGTAGAAGACGACGGCGAGTCCGATCGTGGCGAAGGCAAAGATGTAGCCCGCCACTCGACCGGCAAGTTCAGAACTGGTCTGGCGCATACCCCAGAGCGCCAGGAGCAGCACGGCCGCCGACCAGATCGCGCCACCGGCGGCGACGGGAACACCGGCGACGGTCGCGTAGCTGCTCTGCAGAACCTGCTGGCAGCTGACCGATTCACTGATGTCGCAGAAGCTGGAGTAGCTCGGGTCCGTCATCAGCCGGTAGTGCACCACGAGGGCAGCCACCGAGGTGCCGAGGCCGAGCAGGGCGAGCGCAATCAAACCGTATCGATAGCGGCGAAGCATAGGCTGTTTCATTGTAAAGGCGCGTCCGCCAGAGCTTACCGTACGTGCGAAGGGACGCCCGATGGCGTCCCTTCGCGTGTCGCGTCCGCGCGGCGGACGCTGTAGGTCGGACAGCGCTAGTGGATGAAGGTCGTCTCCGGGATCGGATTCGAAAGCGCCGCGGTGTTGCTGAAGAAGATCGTGCCGCGGTGGTCACTGGCGAACGGCGCGTGCCCGTCTGGCCCGCGGCTGACCGGGTAGGCCGCCACGTGATACATCGCGCGCGAGGCCGCCGCTGACACGTTGCAGGTGTTCGCCGCCACGAGGACGTCGCGGTTGCCCGCGTCCGCGTTGTCGTTGACGTCGATGGTGTAGCCGCTCTTCGCGGTCGCCGCGACGTCGGCCTTCTCGAGGTCGGGCGAGACGAACGGCGCGCCGCCGGCAGGCGCCTTGCCAGGTCAGGTTGCTCTGCGCATATCCGCCGCCGCCGCAGCTCGAGGCGAACGCCGTCTCGCCGCTGTTGACCGCGCGGACCGAACCAATGGCCGACGCTTCGTTGCCCGACTGCCGCGCACGCAGCAGACCCGGAACCGCGATGGCCGCGATGATGCCGATGATCGCCACGACGATCAGCAGCTCGATCAGGGTGAAACCTTCATTCTTCTGCAGCTTCTTCACTGTGCTCTCCTTGAAGTCGAGCCGGTCACCCGGCGGAAACTTTCGAATGCCTTCCTGTATCGCAACCGGAATGCCATGCTCGAGTCGGACTCGTTCAGCCCTCGTAACTTGCTGAGTGGGAGCGGTTTGTCAGCTCTCACATCGTTTCGACGGCCGCGGCCACGCTGCCACTTTCCGGCGCTTTGACAAAAACCGTCAACGCTCGTTGTCAACAATTGACGGTACTAAGACGATCTGCGCAGCAAGATGGCCCGGTCCCTCGGAAGACGTCGCCGTGCAGCAGCGTGTTACTGGATGAAATCCAAACCAGCCGGGATCGGATTCGCTATCGCAGCCGTATTGCTGTAATAAATCGTTCCGCGGCGGTCGCTGCCGAACGAACGCGTGCCGGTCACCCCGCGACTTACCGGATCGGCCGCGACGTGATACATCGCGCGCGAGGCCGCCGCGGACGCGTTGCAGGTGTCCGCAGCCGGCTGCACGTCGCGGTTATCCGGATCCGCATTGTCGTTCACGTCCACGACATAGCCGCTCTTTGCGGTCGACGCCAGATCCGCCTTCTCCAAATCGGGCGGAATGAACGGCGGCGATCCTGCCGGCGCCTTCGCCAGGTCGGCGTTGCTCTGCGCGTACCCGCCGCCGCCGCAGCTCGACGGCATAGGCCGCCTGGCCGCCGATAATCGCGCGCATCGAACCGAGGGCCGCCGCCTCGTTGCCCGACTGGCGGGCACGGGCCATCGAAATCACGGCAATCGCCGCCAAGATGCCGATGAGCCCACGACGATCAGAAGCTCGATCAGCGTGAATCCGTTGTTCGTTCGGAGATGCGTCGGCATCCCCCCGCGGCAACCCAGACCGCGGTCATCGCCGATTTAGCTCTGTTTCTGAGCAGCTGAGCAACACTCGCGCCACACCATTCCATAACTGCTTGTCGGTGTAAGGCGCTGATTTCTTTATGGATACGGGAGCTGACGCTCGGCCTCTGAAGAAATTGTAGGTGACCGCCGGCGGGGTGTCAACCTGGACTGTCGCCGAGCTGAGTCCTAGCGCAGATTGAACTTCTTGGCGTAATAGCGGAACGAGCGGAAGCTCATGCCGAGAAGCTCGGCGGCCTTGGTCTGGACGCCGCCGGTGCGCTCCAGGGCCAGCGCGATGTAGTGGCGATAGAAGTCCTCCCCGCGCGCCTCCAGGTCGAACCCTTCCTGCAATGCCGGGAAGTCCAGAAGGTCCGCCGGGACGGTCGTGCGGGCGTTCGCTGAGCGAACCCGCCGCCGTTGGGCCGGACATAGGGCGGCAGGCTTTCGGGGAGCAGTGTCGGCGTCTGCTCCACCGCGACCGCGCGTTCGATGGCGTTCTCGAGCTCGCGGACGTTCCCCGGCCAGTGATAGGCCATGAGCCGTTCATGGGTCTCGTGGGAGATGGCGCGAACCGGTTTCTCCATGTGGCCCGAGACCTTCTCGAGAAAGTGATCGGCCAGCAGCGGAATATCCTCCAGGCGCTCACGCAGCGGCGGCAGGTGCAGCCCGATCACGTTGATGCCGGTAGAACAGATCCTCGCGGAACCGGCCGTCCGCGACCAGGCGCGGCAGTTCCTGGTTCGTCGCGGCGATGACGCGAACGTCGGCGCGCACTTCGTCGGTGCCGCCAAGGCGCCGAAACCGGCGTTCCTGCAGCACGCGCAGCAGCTTGACCTGCATCGACGCGTTCATCTCGCCGATCTCGTCGAGGAAGATCGTTCCGCGGTCGGCGACCTCGAGCAGTCCCTTCTTCGTCTGGTCGGCGCCGGTGAACGCTCCGCGCATGTGCCCGAACAGCTCGGATTCGAGGAGCGTTTCCGGAATCGCGCCGCAGTTGAGGGCGACGAAGGGGTGATCGCGGCGCAGCGAGTTGAAGTGGATGGCGCGCGCGACCAGGTCCTTGCCAGTGCCGGATTCGCCGGTAATGAGCACGGTGCTGCTGGTCTTGGCGATGGTGTCGACCATCTTGAAGAGCGCGAGCATCGGTTCGCTGCGGCCGATGATGTTCGAGAACGAATAGCTGCTGTTCAGCGCCCGTTTCAGCAGGACGTTCTCCTGCTTCAACCGCGACGCCTCGACGTGCTGGCGCACTTTGAGGCGCAGCTCGTCCATGCTGAATGGCTTCGTGAAATAGTCCACGGCGCCCAGGCGCATCGCCTCGACGGCGGTCTCCGTCGATGCGAACGCCGTCATCATGAACGCGACGATGTCGCGATTGGCCTGCTTGGCGGCGCGCAGGACGTCGACGCCGCTGATGTCGGCCATCCGGATATCCGAGAGCAGCAAATCCACGCGTTCGCGCTCGAGCACGCTGGAGTGCCTGGCGGCCGTCCTCGGCGACGACCACGTCATAGCCGTCGCGCCGCAGCACGATACGCAGCATGTCGCGCATCGACGGCTCGTCATCGACCACGAGAATCCGGGGCTTCGCGTCGGCCTCCTCCACCGGGGCATCGACCACGCGCGCGGACGTCGCCTGGGCGGTCACGCGATCGCGCTCCTCATCGCGACAGGCCGAGCCACGGCCGCTTCCGCCACCTCGTGCTGCGCCGGCAGGCGCACCTGCATCGTGGTGCCAGCGCCAACGGCTGATGACACCTGAATGGTGCCGTTGTAGTCCGTCACGATGCGATGCACCGTGGCCAGGCCAAGGCCGGTGCCCCGCCCGAACGTGCTCCGAAACGGCTGGAAGATGGCATCGATCTCGTCGGCGGGGATGCCGCAGCCTTCGTCCTGGACGGCGAGGACCACGTCGGCCCGCCCGGTCGCATCCCGCCGTTCGCGGATGGACAGCAGCAGTCGTCCACCGTCCTTCATGGCGCGCAGCCCGTTGGTGGCCAGGTTCCAGACGATCTGACGGACCTGATTTTCGTCAGCCTCGTACCAGACCGGCTGAGCGGGCACATCGACGTCGACGCGGTGCGTCTCGCTGACTTCGGCGCTGTTGCGCAGCAGCGCCGCCGCGTCTTCGACGACGGTCCGCACGTCCAGGCGCGACGCGGCCGCGCGCTGCGGGCGCGCGTACGCGAGGAAGGACCCGATCGTGTGGTTCAGCCGTTCCGATTCCCGCAGCACGATGTCCATCAGCTGCGCCTGCTCCTCACTGAGCGGCAGCTCCTCGCGCAGCAGCTGGATCGAACCAGACATCGACGCCAGCGGATTGCGGATCTCATGGGCGATGCCGGCGGCCATCTCTCCGACCGCCGCGAGACGCTGCTGCAGCCGTGCCTCACGCTCCAGCCGCTTCATCGTGGTGACGTCCTGGAACACAAACAGGTACCCGGGGCGCCCGTCCGGAAAGGCGATGGTCGTGGCGGTCACGCCGAGATCGATGAGCCGTCCGTCGCCCAGCGTGTAGATGAGATCGACGCGCAGACTCTGCGAGTCGGTCAGCGTCGCCAGGCTCGGGCGGAGGTGCAGCGGCACCTGCAGCAGCTCGCTGGCGTCGACGCCGATCGCGTCGGCGGCGGGGATACCGGTGATCACCGCCGCCGCCCGGTTGAACGTCCGGATCCGGCAGTCCGCATCGGCGCTGACGAGACCGCTCAACAGGCTGTCGATCACGTACTCATTGAACGCGCGGAGATCCTCGATCTCGATGCGAGGCGTCCTCGAGCTTCGCGCCCGCAGAGCGGAGGCTTTCCGCCAGGGATCGCGACAGCCACGCCACCGCCAGGAAGCCAAACAGGTTGATGAAGACGGTGTATTGCGCGAAGCGCAGCGAGGGAATCTCGCTGGCGGGCGTGACCCCCAGCAGCGGCGCGGGAATGTAGTCGAGCGGCACATACTGCGCCGTCACCAGCGCGAGATAGAGCACGGCGCTGAGCGTGGCGACCTGAATGGCCGTGCGGCCGAACCGGATCGAGCTCGCCGCGATGATCGGCAGCAGGTAGAGCGACGAGAAATAGCTGGTAATGCCGCCGGTCAGATGAATGAACGCCGAGACGACGATCGCATCGACGGCGAACTGCAGATCGATCAGCCAGCCATGATCCTCGGCCAAGCGGAGCGTCGCCAGATAGACGACGCTCAGGCCGTAGCGTCAGGCCGATGAGAAAGAAAAACGGGTCAATGGGAAACGATCCGGGGCGGCTCAACTGAATGAGCACCGCCCATCCCAGCAGCAGCGTACTGGCAACGACGCGGACGGCGATCAGCGTGAGCAGACGCGACCGCAGGTTCATCCGGTCATCTTGCTGATCAAGTCAAAGATCGGCATGTACATCGCGATGACGATGCCGCCGACGACACCGCCAAGGAGTGCGATCATGATCGGCTCGAGCAGCGTCAGCAGCCCGGCGACGGCGACGTCCACTTCTTCTTCGTAGAACTCCGCGATCTTCGACAGCATGGTGTCGAGCGCGCCGGTCGCCTCGCCGACGCTGATCATCTGCACCACCATCGACGGAAAGACGTTGGTTTCCCGCAACGGCGCGGCAATCGTTTCGCCGCGCTCGATGCTCTTGCGGGTGGTCTGGATGGCCTCTTCGACGACGGCGTTGCCAGCGGTCCGGGCGGTGATGTCGAGCGCCTCCAGAATCGACACGCCGGAGGCGAGCAAGGTTGACAGCGTGCGGCAGAATCGCGCCACCGCAATCTTGCGCATGAGGATGCCGAGCACCGGCAGCTTCAACGTCACGGCATCGATCGCCTTGCGGCCGCCGGGCGTCCCGTAATACGCCTTGAAGCCATAGGCCAGGGCCCCCAGGCCGACGATCAGAAATGGTCCGAACCGCACCAGGTTATTGCTCAACGCGATGACCACGCGCGTCGGCAGCGGCAGCTCCGCGCCCAGCCCGGCGAAGAGGTTGGCAAACGTCGGGATGACCTTCCAGAGGATCAGGCCGACGACGACGGCCGCAATCACGATGATCGCGACCGGATAGATCATCGCGGACTTGACCTGTCCCTTCAGCTTGACGGCTTTCTCGATGTAGACCGCGAGGCGCTGGAGAATGGTGTCGAGGATGCCGCCTGCCTCACCCGCGGCAATCATGTTGGTGAACAGCGCGTCGAAGGCTTTCGGGTGCTTGCGCATCGCGTCGGCCAGCGACGCGCCGCTTTCGACTTCGCCTCGAGTGGACAGAATGACGGCGGAAAAATTCTTGTCCTCTTCCTGGTTGCCGAGAATCTCGAGGCACTGCACCAGCGGCAGGCCGGCGTCGATCATCACCGAAAACTGGCGGGTGAAAATCGCCAGGTTCTTCGCCGCGACGGCCTTGTCCTTCGCGCCCTTGCTCTGCTTGGCCGCCTTCTCCTTCGACGGCGTGATCTGGGTGACGAGGATCTGCTCGCGGCGCAGCGACGCGACGGCCGCATCCATGCTGTCTGCCGCACGCTCGCCGGTGATGTTCTGCCCGGCGCGGGTGCGCCCGCTGAAAGCGAAAGTCGCCATCTACTTCACCGCCTGCGGCCGCAGCGCCGGATTGCCGGGCCGCCCGAGACCGGCCCCGGCCACGATGCCGACGCCGCGATTGATCAAGTCCTGCAGCTCATCACGGTTCGAGGACGCGCTCAGCGCGGTCTCGAGACGTGATCTGCTTCCGCTGATGCAGCGTCGCCAGCGACTGATTCATCGTCTGCATGCCCAGCTTTTCCTGGCCGGTCTGCATCGCCGAGTAGATCTGATGAATCTTGTCCTCGCGAATGAGGTTCCGGATGGCAGGATTCGGCACCATGATTTCCAGCGACGCCACACGTCCACCGCCGACCTTGGGCAGCAGCGCCTGACAGACGATGCCCTCGAGCACCAGCGACAGTTGCGTCCGCACCTGCGACTGCTGGCTCGGCGGGAAAATATCGATGATTCGACTGATCGTCTGCGACGCCGAGTTCGTGTGCAGCGTCCCGAACGTCAGGTGGCCCGTTTCGGCAATGCGCAGCGCCGATTCGACCGTTTCGAGATCGCGCATCTCGCCGATCAGGACGATGTCCGGATCTTCGCGGAGCGCGGCGCGAAGCGCCGCTGAAAAGCTCTGCGTGTCGGAGTGCAGCTCGCGCTGATTGATCAGGCAGCCCTGATGCTGGTACACGAACTCGATCGGGATCCTCGATGGTGAGAATGTGGTCGTGCCGCTCTTTGTTGATCTTGTCGATCATCGCGGCGAGCGTCGTCGACTTGCCGGAACCCGTCGGACCGGTGACGAGCACCAGGCCGCGCGGGCGCTCCGCCAACGTCGACAGCACCTGCGGAAGGCCGAGCTCCTGGAACGACTTGATCTTCTCGGGAATGATGCGGTACACGGCGCCGACGGCGCCCCGCTGGTTGAACATGTTGGCGCGGAACCGCGCCATGCCCTTGATGCCAAACGAGAAGTCGAGCTCGAGCGTCTCCTCGAACCGCTTCTTCTGCGCGTCGGTGAGCACGCTGTAGGCGAGCTGTTTCGTGTCGGCGGCTGTCAGATCCGTGCCTTCCAGGCGCTCGAGATGGCCGTGGACGCGGATCTGGGGCGGCGTACTCGTCGTCAGGTGGAGGTCGGACCCTCCCTTGTCAACGAGCACCTTCAGCAGTTCTGGGAGCGTAGCCATTACTTCACCGTTTCCCTGACGACCTCTTCGACCGTCGTTACGCCTTCCTTGACTTTCCTGAGCCCGCTGTGGCGAAGCGAGATCATTCCCTCCTCCACGGCCTTGCGCCGCAGCTCGAGGGACGATGCGCCAACGAGGATCAGCTCGCGGAGCTCCTCGGTCACGTCCATGACTTCATAGAGGCCGACGCGACCCTTGAAGCCGGTGTTGTTGCACTTCTCGCACCCCTTGCCTCGTTTTGGAGCCACTGTGTTTGCATCTTCGGCCGAGAAACCCGCCTTCATCAGCGCCGGGACCGGTACCGGGTCCGGTTCTGTGCAATTCCGGCAGATTCTGCGCACCAGGCGCTGGGCGCACACCAGGTTGAGCGAGCTGGCCGACGAGGAACGGCTCGATGCCCATGTTCATCAGGCGGTTCACCGTGCTGGGCGCGTCGTTGGTGTGCAGGGTCGACAGCACGAGGTGTCCGGTGAGCGACGCCTTGACCGCGATCTCCGCGGTCTCGAAGTCTCGGATTTCGCCGACCAGGATGATGTTCGGGTCCTGCCGGAGGAAGCTCCTGAGCGCCGCGGCGAAATTGAGCCCGATGCTTCTCGCGCACCTGGACCTGGTTGACACCGAACAGGTTGAATTCGACCGGGTCTTCGGCCGTCATGATGTTCGTTTCCGGCGTATTGATCCGGGAGATCGACGAGTACAGCGTGTTGGTCTTGCCGGATCCGGTCGGACCGGTCACCAGCACCATGCCCCACGGCTTCTGGATCGCCAGCTCGAACTTGTTCAGTGACTCGGACTCGAAGCCCAGCTTCGTCATGTCGAGCATCAGCTTGTCCTTGTCGAGCAGGCGCATCACGATCTTCTCGCCGAAGAGCGTCGGCAGACACCGAGACGCGGAAGTCGATTTCCTTCATCTTGCCGCCGTCCTGATACCGGATCTTGATGCGGCCGTCCTGCGGCAGGCGCTTTTCGGCGATGTCCAGCTTCGCCATGATCTTGATGCGCGACGTCATCGCGTCGCGCAGCTTCATCGGCGGCTGCATGACGTTGTAGAGGATCCCGTCGATGCGGTAGCGCACGCGGACGTCCTTCTCGTACGGCTCGATGTGGATGTCGCTCGCCCCCTTCTGAATCGCCGACATCAGGATGACGTTCACCAGCTTGATGACCGGCGCTTCCTCGCCCTGCTTGGCCAGCGTCTCGGCGCTGATCTCCTCGAGTTCCTCGATGAGCTCGACCTGATCGTCGGACAGGACCGGCATGTCCTCGAGCGCCTTGGTGGCGACTTCGAGCGCGCTCGTGCCCCCTGCGCCTGCGCCGAGCACCTTGCCGTAATACTTCTGAATGGCCTCGAGGACGGCGGTCTCGGACGCCACGACCGGCTCGACGTTGTAGCCCGTCATGAACTTGATGTCGTCCATGGCGAACACGTTGGTCGGGTCGGTCATCGCGATCGTCAGCGTCGCGCCGGCGCGCGAGAGCGGCACGATTTGGTACTTCTGAGCGGTGTCGGCCGGAACGAGCTTGACGACGGTGGGGTCGATTTCGAATTCGGCGAGCGCGATCGAGGGAACGCCGTACTGGCGGCTGAGGAGGGCGGTCATCTCCTCGTCCTTCACGAAACCCATCTTGATCAGATTCAGGCCGAGCTTCCCCCCGTTCTGGCGCTGGTAGTTCAGCGCCTCCTGGAGTTGTTCAGCCGTGATGCGCTTCTCCTTGAGAAGCAGCTCTCCGATACGTACCGCGGCATTGAACTCCTGGAACGTCGTCCTGCCGTACTTAGAACGACACCCGCGCGGCCACACCCCAACCGCGTTCACTCGTCTCGCTGCCGACGGCTGCGAAGCCCTCGACAAACAGTCCGGCGCGCGCCGCGACACTCGCGCCCGCCGATACCGTTCGATCCTGCTCACCGACCGTGTTGAACCTCGCCCCGCCGCGCAGCGCCACCCGCCCTGGCCGCATCCAGTGCTCCCCACCGATGGCAATCACCCGCCGGTCGCCCGTCGCCGTGGCGTAACGCCGCAGATCCACGTCCATCGACGCCATCAGCGGCATCGCTTCCTGCCGCCGCTCCGTCGAAGGCCACGCCCACCCGAACCTGGCGCGACAACCGCGAGTCGCCAAACCGCGGCTCACGAAGGTTGCGAGCCGTTGCACCGAGGCGAACGGCACCAACGGTTGCCAGCACCCCCAGGTCGATATCCATCGTTCCGCGTCCCGCACCACCCGACAGGTCGTCTCCCTGGTCGAGCAGGTCGGACAACCCGAACGGGCTATCGACCGCCTCGAGTTCGCGTACGCGTGACGTCCCCCGCAGGTATTTCACGGTGGCGCCCGCGCTCACGCCGGTCGTGATCGTGTGGAGGACGGTGACCCCGAACTGGCTGACGGACAGCGACCGGATACCCATTCCGGCTGCTCTATCTTCTCGGCCCCCGTCGGCCGGCTCTGTAGGCGTATGGCCCGTATATCGGTGATGTGTAAGCGGTAATAGCTCACTCCCAGTGGTGGGGTGCCGAGCGAAAACGACCACAGTCCGGTGCGCACGGCTGGCAGCCGGGCGTCAGCCTCGCCACCGACCCGGGCAATCGCCAGATCCAGGAACGGCCCGGTGGCCAGACCAGCCGGATTCCACCAGGTCGCGCTGCTGTCGTCGGCCACGGCGACAAAAGCGCCGCCCATCCCCAGCGCGCGCGGGCCCAACCGCCTCGAACGACTGCGCGGCCGCAGGCCGGACGTGGAGGGTCAGGAACAGGAGAAGGGCTGTGAGGAAATGAGAAACTGGCGTGTTCATGGGGGGCGGCCAGCTTATCGGCTCGAGTGTCGGCCTGGGCGTTCGAGCGGCGCGTGCCGTCGCCCTTCGTGTAATCTTCAGGGCGCACGCCATCCAGGTCCGGGCCCGCCGGACGGAACCGGATGGAACTGTTGCCGTATCAGGAGCTTAAGTGAGTTTAGGTCCGGCGCGAGCCGAGACGACAGCACCTTCACCCGACAACCCATCCCTGCTGGCCCGCATAACCGGCGTCGTGCATCCGGCCCAGGTCGACGTTCGCGGCGGTCGTGACGCGCCCGCGCTCGGCAGGGGTGCTCGCGACGCTGACCGCGGTGACGTTTGCCGCGACGGCTGGTTTCCTCGCGACAGATGTGGGACAGGTGGCGCTGGTGGACCAATGGGAGCGGACCGCGCTGGCCTTCGGGCGGCCGGTGGATGACGCGAGATACGCCGAAATGCAGGAGCTCAGTCGATACCGGGTCCCGTACGCCGCCGCCGTCTCGGTTGCACGCGGGCCGGTCGCCGCGGTCGCGATCGCCGGCGTCCTGTACGGTCTGTTTCGAGCATGCGTGGACGTCGCGCGCGCTTCGCGCCAGGTCCTGGCGGTCGTCGCCCACGCCGGCGTGATCCTGGCGCTCCGCGACGTGGTCGCCGCTCCGCTGAACTACTGCGTGAATCGCTGGCCAGTCCGATCACGCTCGTCGCAGTTCGTCGGGGTGTTGGACGAGGCGTCGCCGCTGGCGCGATTCTTCGCCCTGTTCGACGTGTTCGTGCTGTGGTGGATCGTCGTGCTCGCGGTCGGCCTGGCGGTGCTGTACCGGGCACGCGCGCGTGCGGTCGCGGCTGGCGCTACTCGCCGCGTACGCCGGAATCGCCGTCGTTCTTGCCGGCACCATGGCCGTTCTCGGCGGAAGCCGCTGACAGGAAACCCATGACTGACACCATGACGTTCGCCCGACTGCTGCCCCGCGCCTTGGATTGCTGGCGCGGATTATCGGCGTGATCTTCTCGCCCAGGGAGACGTTCGCGGCGGTCGCGGCGCGGCCCACGTGGTTCGGCGCGCTCGCCGTTGCGTTACTGGTGATGGGCGCCGCGCAGTTCGCGCTGCTGTCAACCGACGTCGGCAAGGAGCTGGCGCTCGACCAGCAGGTCGCCGCGATGGAGGCGTTCGGAGTCACGATCAGCGACGAAGCGTACGCGGACATGGAACAGGGGATGGAGAACGCACGATACACCGGCCCGATCGCCACGATGGTCTTCACTCCCCTGATTCATGTTGCTCAGCGCCGGCATCCTGCACGTGATGTTCGGCCTGGTCGGCGGCGGCAACGGGACCTTCAAGCAGGTCTACGCGATATCCGCGCACGCGGCGATCATCAGCGCGCTGCAGCTCGTGTTCACCACCGATCGTGACGCTGGCCGCTGGACGAGCCGCTGGCGCCAACCTGGCGGTCTTCACGCCGACGCTGGAGGACACGACGTTCGTGTACAAGTTTCTCTCGTATATCGACTTGTTCTATGTCTGGTCGACATTCATCACCGCCGTCGGTCTGGGCGTGCTGTACAAGCGCCGTACCGGTCCGATTGCGATGGTGTTGTTCGGCATCTACTTCGTCGTTGCGGCCATCATCGCGTACGCCATGTCGGGTTCGTAAGGAGCAGGGATGACTCGGAAGAAAGTCATTATCGCCATCATCGTCGTTGTGGTCCTCGGCGCCGCCGCGGGAGCCAATATCTACTTCCGGCGCGAGCAGGGTCCGTCGGTGACGGCCGAAGCCATCCGCGCACGCGATCTCGAGGCGATCGTCTCGGCATCGGGCAAGGTGCAGCCCAAGCGGCAGGTCAACATCTCGGCGCAGCAGATGGGCAGGGTGACGCGTCTGGCCGTCGAGGAAGGACAGCGCGTCAAGGCCGGTCAATTCCTGCTCGAAATCGATCCGCGGCAGCTCGAAGGCCAGCTGCAGCGGGGCGAGGCCTCCGTCGCCGCGGCGCAGTCCGGTCTGATGCAGGCGCGGGTCGGCGTGACGTCAGCCGAGGTCAAGCGTTGAACAGGCGAAGGCGAGCCTCGAGCTCTCGCAGCAGAACCTGAAACGGCAGCAGGACCTCTGGAAGGACGGGCTGACGACGCGTGAATCACTCGAGCGGGCGCAGAACGAGGTGACCGTGCGGGAGGCCGACCTCAAGGCCCGCGAGCAGGACGTCAGGCCCGCGTGCAGGAAATCGAGACGCGCGAACAGCAGATCAAGCAGGAGCAGGCGGGGCTGTCGACGACCCGCTACAACCTGACGCAGATCATCATCGAATCGCCCATGGACGGGATCGTGACGCGGCGCAACATCGAGGAGGGCGAAACGGCCGTCGTCGGCACGATGAACAACGCCGGCAGCCAGCTGCTGACGATCGCCGACATGTCGGTGATCGAAGCGGAAGTCGAGGTCGACGAGACCGACATTCCCTTCGTGGCGCTCGGCCAAGAAGCCAAGGTCACGATCGATGCGGTCGAAGACCGCACCTTCCGGGGCCACGTGACCGAGATCGGCAACAGCCCGATTCAGGCGAACAGCCAGAGCGGCGGACAGCGGCAGGCGACGACGTTCAAGGTCGTCATCACGCTGGACGAGGAGGTGCCCGAACATCCGTCCCGGGTTCACCTGCACGGCCGAGATCACGACGGCGAAGACGCCAGAACGTCACGTCGGTGCCGATCCAGGCGCTCACCGTGCGCGAAATGCTCTTCGATCCGCAGGGCAAGATGGTGCGCGAGGAGGCGAAGGACCAGCGGCGGCGCGAGCAACGCTGACACGAACACCGGTCCGTCCGACGAGCCGCCTCCCGGGCACACGCGGAAGGAGACGGAAGGCGTGTTCCTGGTCCGCGACAAGCAAGGCGGTGTTCACGCCGGTCAAGATCGGCGATCGCCGGCGAGACAGTACTTCGAGGTGCTCGACGGCCTGAAGGCGGGCGACCAGGTGATCACCGGTCCGTTCGCGAACGTGCGCGAGCTGGCGGACGGCGAGGAGGTCCGGCTGCAGGAGGAATCGCGGAACCGGCGCTCGCGGAAGCACCGACCACGTGCCGAACAGAAGTAAATGAGCCAGATCCTCGACTCCGTCCTGATCGCGCTGCAGGCCATCTGGGCCAACAAGCTGCGCTCGTTCATGACGGTGCTCGGCAACATCGTCGCGGTCACGTCGATCGTCACGGTGGTGTCGCTGATTCAGGGCCTGAACGCCACCGTCAGTGACCTGATCGTCAGCGACATCGGCGCCGATTCGTTCACGATCGCCCGGCGCGGGATCGTCCGCTCCGAGGACGACGAGGAGCGCACGCGCAATAACCCGCTGCTGACGATGGACGAGGCCATGGCGGTACGCAACTTCGGGGACAACATCGTCTCGGTGATGGGCACCGCCGGCCGCAACGCCACGGTGTCATACGGGACGACGGAGCTCGAGAACATCCAGATCACCGGGGTCACAAGCGAGTACGCGAACTTCTCCAGCTACAACGCCGAACAGGGCCGGATGATGACGCCGACCGAGGTCGAGCGCAGCCGCCCTGTCGCCATCGTCGGCTGGGACGTCGCCGACCGGCTGTTCGGGCAGACGAATCCGCTCGACAAGACCATCCGCATCGCCGGCATCCAGTTCCGCGTCGTCGGCGTCAGCAAGAAGCGCGGCGCGGCGTTCGGGCAGTCGCAGGACGGCTTCGCGGTCATCCCGCTCGGCGCCTACATGCGGCTGTTCGGCGCGCGACAGTCGCTGACCCTGCTGGTCAAGCCGTCCAGTCCTGAAGTGCTCGACGCAGCCATGGACGACGCCACCGTGGCGCTGCGCGTGGCGCGACGGCTGAAGCCGACCGAGCCGGACAACTTCGGCATGCTCACGTCAGACACGATCCTCGGACTCTACGCGCAGGCCACCAACGGCATCTTCGCCGTGCTGGTCGGCATCGTCGCCCTCTCGCTGGTCGTCGGCGGCATCGTCATCATGAACATCATGCTGATGGTCGTCAGCGAGCGGACGCGCGAAATCGGCCTGCGCAAGGCGCTCGGCGCGAAGCGCCGCGACATCATGTCGCAGGTGCTCACCGAGTCGATCACGCTGTCGACGTTCGGCGGCCTCGTCGGCATCCTCCTCGGGTTCACGTTCGCCATGCTCCTCGCCGCCGTGACGCCGCTGCCGGCGACGCTGGAACTCTGGTCGGTCGTTCTCGGCGTCGGCATCACCGCCGCCGTCGGCCTGTTCTTCGGCGCGTACCCTGCCTCGCGCGCCGCGGCGCTCGACCCGATCGAGGCGCTCAGACGTGAATAAGGGGCTGTTCGGCGAAGTCCTGCGCATGGCGCTGGAGACCCTGCGCACGAACAAGATGCGCTCCGGCGCTGACCATGCTCGGCGTCGTCATCGGCATCACGTCGATCGTCGGCATGACGTCGCTCATCCGCGGCTTCGACAGCTCGCTGCGCGCGAGCATCGAGGAGCTCGGTCCCAACACCATCTACCTGAGCAAGCTGAGCATCGTCAGCATCAGCGGCGGCGCCGAGTTCGACGATCTGATGCGGCGTCCCGCCCTGACGGTCGGCGACGCCGAGGCGATCGAGCGGCTGGCGCCGTCGGTGCGGGTGGTCGACATCATGGTCGGCGAAGGCGTCGCAATCGACAGCGGAGCGCGCGTTCTACCGCGGCGAGCGCACGTCGAGCAACCAGATCCTCGGCGTCAGCACCGACTACGCGACGATCAGCTTCATGAAGCTGCAGCTGGGCCGCTTCTTCACCGAGCCGGAAGTCACGCACCGACGACGAGTGGTCGTGCTCGGCGACGGCCCATATCAGGTGCTCTTCGGCTCCAAGGGGATCGACCCGATCAACAAGACGAATCCGGCTCGGCGCCATCGAATACACGGTCATCGGCGTCATGGAGAAGCGGCCGTCGCTCGGCGGCCTCGACAGCGGCCAGGACAACATCGCGATCATCCCGCTACACCACGCACCAGGTCGTCTTCAACATCGACGTCACGCGACCGCTTGCGCGACGGCGGCTCGTTCGGCGGCATCATCGGAATCCTGCCGCGCGATGACGCGCCGCCGGGTCAGGCGCTGGCCGAGGTCGAGGAGATCATGCGCATCCGCCACGGTCTCAAGCTCGACGAGCCGAACGACTTCGACGTCATCACCCAGGACGCGCTGCTGCGCACCTGGGAGCAGATCAGCCGCGCGGTGCTGCTGGCGCTGGTCGTCATCTCGTCGATCGCGCTGATGGTCGGCGGGATCGGCGTGATGGCGATCATGATGATCTCGGTGACCGAGCGCACGCGGGAGATCGGCGTGCGCAAGGCGCTGGGCGCGCGCGCGGCGAGATCCTCGTGCAGTTCCTGGCCGAAGCGGCGGTGCTGACGTCGGTCGGCGGCATCCTCGGGCATCCTCCTCGGCGCCGCCATCGGCGTCACGCGTCAACCTGGCCACCGGCTTCCCCGTCTCGCTGCCCTGGTGGGCGTTCGCGATCGGCCTCGGCTTCTCGGCCAGCGTCGGCATCTTCGCCGGCATGGTGCCCGCCGTTCGCGCCTCGCGCCTCGATCCGATCGAAGCGCTGCGCTACGAATAGGTCAGGCTGCCGACGCGCAGCCCTCGAGCGCGCAGCACGTCGGCGCCGAGCGATCGGCGCCGGTGGGCGCGTCGTTCACGCCTCCCGTTCTCGCCGGTCCGGATGCGGTAGCTCTCCAGCACCGGCATCACGAACACGCGGCCGTCGCCGATCTCGCCGGTGCGCGCCGCCGTGACGATGGCCTTGATCGCGTCGTCGGCCAGCGAGTCGGGCACGACCACCTCGATCTCCATCTTCGGCAGCAGGCTGACGTTGTATTCCTTGCCGCGGTAGATCGCCGTGTGCCCCTTCTGCTTGCCGTGGCCGCGCACCTCGGTCACGGTCATGCCGGCGATGTTCAGCTTGGCCAGCGCGTCCTTGACCTCGTCCACCTTGTTCGGGCGGACGATGCTCTTGATCATTTTCATAGCGTGTCCTCCAGTATGCGTTGCAGGTCGGAGGTCAGCGCCTGCTGCTCCGCCTCGGTGAGTTTGGATCCGCCTTTGGTGATGTGGAACACGTCGATCGCCTTCTCGCCTTCGGTGGCGATCAGCACCAGGTCGACGTCGCAGCCGTGCTGGGAGATCACGCGGCTGATGCGGTACAGCAGCCCGAGCGCGTTGGTCGCGACGATGTCGAGAATGGTGTAGCGGCTCGACGCCTCGTTGTCGGCGCGGACGACCGGCGGGAAGCGCGCGCCCGCTTTCGACCGCCAGCGCCCCCGCTCGCGGCCGCGCAGCCGCGCCGGCCAGTCCTCGCGGCCGGCGACGACGTCCTCCAGCACGTGCAGCACGCGGTCCTGCGCGTCGGGGTTCAGCTCGAGGAACCGCTCGTCGTCGGTGAACTGGAAGACGTCGAGCACCAGTCCGTTCGGGTTGGTCAGGGCGTGGCCGCGGAGGATGTTCATGCCGAACGACGACAGCACGCCGCAGATGTTCGAGAACAGGAACGGCTTGTCGAGCGTGGCGACCGCCAGCGTCCAGACCGGCCGAGTCCTGCCGCTCGAGCGAGAGGTGCACTTCGTCGGGCTGAATGTCGCGCGCCAGGCGGACGTGCCGGTAGATCGCGTCGCGCGTGAACAGCTGCAGGTAGCGCTGCGGCAGGCCTTCGAGGAACCGCGTGATCTCCTGGGCGACGAGATCCGGCGGGCACTGCGGCGAGCAGCTCGTCGAGCCCGGCCTGGTTGCGCTCGATCCGCTCGTCGCCGTAGCGCTGCGTCAGGTGGTTGTAGGTGTCGACGTAGAGCCGCCACAGCAGCTCCTCCTTCCACGGCGTCAGCGTTTCCGGGCTGACCGCCTCGACGTCGGCCAGCGTCATCAGGCAGAGCATCTTCAGCCGCTCTTCGGTGCCGATGAACGCGGCGAAGTCCTTGACGATGTCCGGATCCTCGGTGTCGCGCCGGAACGCGACGAGCGACATGCGCAGGTGATGCTGGATCAGGAACAGCACCGTCTCGCGCGCCTCGCCGGTCAGCTGCAGCCGATCGACCACGTCGCGCGCCATGCGCACGCTCTCGCGCGCGTGGTCGTCGTCGCGCCACTTGCCGACGTCGTGGAGCAGCAGCGACAGCACGAGCAGCTCCGGCTCCGGCGAGCTCGTTGCAGCACGTTGCGCAACCGCTGCCGGTAGGGATCGGTCGTCGTCGACAGCCGCTCGAGGTTGCGGATCGTCAGCAGCGTGTGCTCGTCGACCGTGTACTTGTGGTAGAAGTCGCGCACCACGCGCCACGAGATCGCCTGGAACTCCGGGAACACGCGCCCGAGCAGGCCGCAGTCGTGCATCTCCGACAGCCGCGCGTAGAGCCCGGCCCGCGGCTTGAGCAAGCGCAAGCAGCGCCGCGCGGTCGGCGCTGTCCGGGAAGAAGTCGTCGGCGCGGTAGCGATCGACGTGCTGCTGGATGCAGGACAGCGCCTCCTCGGTGACCTCGGTGCCGGCATCGATCGCCGCCTGGAACGCGCCGATCCACGACGACGGGTCGCGCGCCGCCTGAATCGGATCGAGGAAGCGGATGCCGTCGCGCGACAGCCCGAGGTTCGGCCCGACCGGCACCGGCGCCGTCTTGCGCGCCCATTCGAGCGAGCGCGCGACGATGCGCGCGTGGCGGAAGTAGTCGCTCATCAGCCGCTCGACGCGCTGCCGCGGCTCGGCGCCCGGGTAGCCGAGCAGATCCGCCGGTCCGCTCCTGCAGCTCGTGGCTGAGCACGTTCTGGTTGCGGTCCGGCTTCGAGGTGCAGCGCCGATCGCACGCGCAGCAGAAAGTCCTCGGCGTCGTCGAACCGCGCCGGGTCGGCCGGGCCGCGGCGCAGCAGCAGCGGATCGGTCAGCAGCGCGATGGTGCGCGTCGCCGCCAGGTCGCGCAGCGCCCCCGGCGCTTCCTTCACGTCGGGCTCGAGCTGATACAGCGTCGCGTTGAACCGCGCGTGGCGCTCCTCGATCAGCTGCAGCAGCGACGTCAGGATGTGCGCGTGCGTCGCCGGCGTGTGGAACAGCGACGTTGAACCGATCGAACAGCGGCCGGGCGCCGGCCACCGGCCGCGCATCGAGCAGCGCCAGCAGGAACTCCGGGTTGTCGGCCTCGAGCTGGTCGAAGTCGTCGAGCTCCCGCACCTGATGGCCGACGACCACGCCGAGATCCCAGAGCGGGTGCAGGAACGCCGCGCAGGAACCGCTCCTCCGCGGCGCCGATGCGCGCCGCCGAACAGCACCAGCAGGTCGATGTCGGAGTGCAGGCAGAGATGCCGGCGCCCGTAGCCGCCGAGCGCGAGGATGGCCACGCTGCTCGGGCGGCGCGCCGTCGGCGAACAGCTGCCGCAGCAGCGCGTCGACGCGGTCGGAGTAGCGCTCGAGCGCGCCCCGCCCGCCGGCGCCGCGCCGGACGTCGGCCGTCAGCTCGGCGCGCGCCGCGGCCGAGCGCGGCCGTGACGCGCTGGAACCGGCCGGCCCGGCTGGGTCACCGACATGATCGTGATGATTCGCCTCGCCGCTGGCCGCATCAAGCATATGTGCTGGGGGCACCGGCGCGTCTACACGGACGACCCGCCCTGCGCGTCAGGAGACTCCCCCTGCCACGTGGCGCGGGTCCTGCTGTGGACCCGCCGGCCGGCGCCGGTCAGATCCGCCGTCTCAGTAGCTGAAGCCGATGCCGATCGAGCCGATCGCCTGGTTCTTCGCCGTAGCGCAAACTGAGTTGCGGTCGCCGAGCCGCTGATACTCGACGCCGCCGTGCACGTTCCAGGTGCCGAACCTCGTCGGCGCGCTCGTGAACGGCACGTCGCGATCGCGGCGATGCTGAAGAAGCCGAACCGCTCGTCGCCGTCGCGCGCCTTCGTAGTAGTCGCCCAGGCTCAGCCCGACCTTCACCGGAATCGGCAACGCTGACCCGCGAGGCCGGCGATAGCCCGGCGCGATGCCGAGCTCGAGATACGTCCCTTCTTCCGGACCCGCCGTCGGCCTGGCCCGTCGAGCTCGCGCGCGACGCAGCACGTACGGACTTGAACCGCCGCCGCCGCCCAGACGACCCGCTGTCGTCCACGGCGAACTTGAACGCGATTTCCTTCACGGTCGCCGAACAGCCCGTTCGGGCTGGTATAGGCCGTGTAGGTCACCCCGACGCTCGTGCCGCCGCCGCAAGCCCGAACCCGAGCGTCGCGTAGAAGTCGGACTCGTACCAGAGCTTGCCGTTCGACCCGTTGTCGAGCCCGCGTCCCCGGTGTGGAGGCTGTTCCACGTGCCGAGTTGACGCCGACGCTCTTCAGTCCGCCGTCGCCCGAGAACAGCGCGAAGCCCAGATCGCCGTACGGCCACATGATCACGCCGCTCTCGTCCTGCGGAATGCCGCGGAACATGTAGGCGTTCACGAAGTCGATATCCGCCGTCGACGTGATCGCACCCGGATTCGGATCCGCGCCCTGCGCTGCCGCCGGACGTTGCCGAGAACAGCGCGGCGGCAGCCCAGACGACTGCTGCCGCCGCGCCTGACGTTCAGTCGTTCGTCTCATATGACCTCGTCGGGGGACGAGGCTCATCCTAGAACGAGAAGCCGATGCCGATCGAAACGATACCGGCATAGCGGCGATCGCCGTCGTCGCCGAAGCCGTTGTAGGCCCTCAGCGTTGTCGCCGAACAGTCTGCAGCTCGCCGCCGCCATGCACGTTCCAGTGCGAGTCGATCGGCACCGTGACGATGCCGGCGACGCTGAAGTACCCGAACTTCGAATCGCTGCCGGTGCCGAACTCGTAGTAGTCCTTGGCGCTCAGCCCGATCTTGATCGGAAACGCCACCGACGCCTTCGATCCAGCATACCCGGGAGCGACGCCGAGCTCGACGTAGGTGCCCTTCTCGTCGCCGCCATCCGCCTGGCCGTCGCCAAGCTCGAACGCGACGAGCGCATACGGCTTGAGCGCGCCTTTGCCGAGCGCCGCACTGTCGTCGAAGGCCAGCTTCGATGCCATGAACTCCTTGACGTTGTGCCGAAGTAGTTCGCCGGGGCTCGTGTACGAGGTGTAGGTGAACGCCAGCGCGGTCGTGCCGAAGCCGAAGCCCGAGCGTCGCATACAGGTCCGACTCGTACCACTTGTTGCTGGTCAGCTCGCCGTCGCGATTGAAGACGTCCGAGAGCTCGGTGTGAAAGGCGTTCCACGTGCCCGACGTTGAGGGTGACGCTCTTCAGGCCTCCGTCGCCGCTGAACACGGGAATCCCGACGTCGACGAACGGCCAGATCGATACTTCGCTCGGAGTTCTGGCGAATGCCGCGGAAGTTGTAGCGGTTCGTGAAGTCGAGGCCGCCGGTCACGGCCACTTTCGGGTCCTGCGCCGCCGCCGGTGCCGCGAACACGCCAAGAAGCCCGCGCACAGCGCCACGGACATGATCACATTGCATATCGACTCGTCTCATTCAACCCTCAACAGAAACGGTCCTTCAGCTCCGTAGCGCCCGGGCTCTGACTTCCCTCGCCGCGGCACCGAAGAACCAGTCACTCCGCCGTGCCCGCGCCCCCGCGGCGCAGGCCAATCGGGACCGCCACGAGCGGCCCCGAAGCCATGCGACTCGTCAGGCGTCCGCGCGCGCCGGCGACAGGCTGCCCTGCTTCGTCGTCGTCTTCTCGCGCATCACGGCCGCCGAGCCGCCGACGTGCATGTACGCCTCTTCGCCGTGGCTGGCACGTCGAGACCTTCGCCTTCTTCCGATCGACGTCGCGCGCAGCGGAATGACCAGGCCGATCACCTTGAGCAGGATGAAGCTGACGACGCCGCTGTAGACCATCGCCGCCAGGACCGCCGTGCCCTGGATCAGCACCTGGCCCGGATTGCCGTAGAGCGCGCCGTCGAACACGCCGTTCAGCGCCTTCGCCGCGAACACGCCGGTCAGCAGCGCGCCGACCGTGCCGCCGACGCCGTGCGCCGCGACGACGTCCAGCGAGTCGTCCAGCGAGGTCTTGGCGCGGATCACCAGCGCGAAGTAGCTGGGAATCGCCGCAATGCCGCCGAGGAGGATGCGCGTTCATCGGGCTGATGAAGCCGGCGGCCGGCGTCACCGCCACCAGGCCGACGACAATCGCCGTGGCGGCGCCGACGGCGGTCGGCTTGCTCGAGCGGATCATGTCGAGGAACGTCCAGACCACCAGCGTCGCGGCCGGCGCCAGCATCGTCGTGACGAACGCCAGGCCGGCAATCGGGCTGGCGGCAACGGCGCTGCCGGCATTGAAGCCGAACCAGCCGAACCAGAGCAGGCCCGAGCCCAGCAGCACGAACGGCACGTTGTGCGGGAGGATCGACGTCGATCCGTAGTCCGAGCGCTTGCCGACCACGATCGCGGCCACGAAGCGCCGCCGCGGCGGCATTGACGTGCACGACCGTGCCGCCGGCGAAGTCCCAGGCGCCCATGTCCGCGAGCCAGCCGCCGCCCCACACCCAGTGCGCGAGCGGCGCGTAGACCGCGAGCGACCAGAGCGAGATGAAGATGAGATAGGCCGAGAACCGCATCCGCTCGACGATGGCGCCGGAAATCAGCGCCGCCGTGATGATGCAGAACGTCGCCTGGAAGGCCATGTAGAGCACGTGCGGGAATCGTCAGCAGGTCACCGAGGATGCTCCCCTTGTTGTCGAGACCGACGCCGTTCAGGAACGCGAGCGACAGATCGCCGAGATCCAGTTATTGCCGGCGGTCGAGCGCCAGCGAGTAGCCGACGACCGCCCACAACACGCCGACGAACCCCAGCGAGATGAAACTCATCATCATCGTGTTCAGCGCGTTCTTCGACCGCACGAGCCCGCCATAGAAGAAGGCCAGCGCCGGCGTCATGAGCAGCACCAGGGCCGTCGCCATCAGCATCCATGCGGTATCAGCTGAATTCATTCATTCACCTCGTCACGAATAGATAGGGACACCCGCCGGGTCGCCGCGGGCCGCTGTCGTCGGCTTGAGCAAGATGAGACGCCAGCCTGAGGCGCGCCGACGCTGGCGGCGGATCAGCGCGTTTTAGGCCTGAAATGATGCGATCCGTCCGGCAGCGGCGTGAATTAGATACTACGTTTGTGTTATCAACTATGGATCTACAGACATGATTGTCTGATTAAGGCGATCGTCAGAAAACGGCCGCGTCGACCCGCCGAGCGGCCCGTGCGGCGACCGGCGAACCGCGGCCGCCCGCGGACGCGACGCCGCGGCTGGCCACAAAAACGGCGGCGATGGACGCTCGCCAGCCTGCGTTTAGACAATGATGTAGCCTGATTGAAAAGAAGAGACATCATCGTAGCTTTCTGACATCGTCTTGCGGCTCCGGAAGCGCGCTGACTATGATCCGACTCCCGTTCGCGGGCGTTCATCTCTGTCGGTTCGTGGCGTGTCTCGGGGCTTCGCGCGGCCCGCGGAGCAGGAGGAGAACCCGGTATGAAGGTCTACGACGCCGCCGCCATCCGCAACGTGGCCCTCGTCGGCCACGGCGGAAGCGGCAAGACGCAGCTCGTTTCGGCGATGCTCTTCGCCGCCGGCGCCGTCAACCGGCTCGGCAGGGTGGACGACGGATCGACCACCACCGACTTCGACGAAGAAGAAATCGCCCGCAAGCACACCCTGTCCTCCAGCCTCGCCTACGCCGAGTGGCAGAAGACCAAGGTCAACATCATCGACACGCCCGGGCTTCGCCAACTTCCTGTCCGACGCCCGCGCCGCGCTGCGCGTCGTCGAAGCCGCGGTCGTCGTCGTCGATGCCGTCCACGGCGTCGAAGTGCAGACCGAGAAGCTGTGGGCCGAAGCCGCGGCGCTCAACCTGCCGCGCATCGTCGTCGCTCAACCGCCTGGATCGCGACCGCGCCAGCCTCGACCGCTCGCTCGAGACGCTGCATCGCGACTGCGCGCGGGAGATCGCGCCGATGCAGATTCCGCTCGGCGAGGAGAAGGCGTTCACCGGCGTCGTCGATCTGGTGCGGATGAAGGCGCTGACGTTTGCCGGCGACAACAGCGGCAAGATGACCGAAGGGCGAGATTCCCGAGGCACTCGCCGACCGCGCGCAGAAGGCGCGCGACGCAGCTGATCGAGTCGGTCGCCGAAGCCGACGAGCAGCTGATGGAGACGTTCTTCGCCGAAGGGACGCTGTCGCAGGAACAGCTCGTCGCCGGCCTGCGGACGGCGACGATGGCCGGCAAGCTGTTCCCGCTGGTCTGCACGTCGGCGGTGCACATGATCGGCGATCCAGCTGCTGCTCGATGCGATCGTGAACTACGTGCCGTCGCCCGCGGAACGGGAATTCCCGGCGCTCGATGCCGACGGCACCGAGACTGACGGTCAAGCCGTCAGACACGGCGCCGTACGCCGCGTTCGTCTGGAAGACGATCGCCGACCCGTTCGCCGGCCGCATCACCATGCTGCGCGTCGTCAACGGCACGCTCAAGTCGGACACGACGGTGAACAACGTCACCCGCGACACGCCCGAGCGATTCGGCCACCTGCTGGCGCTGCAGGGCAAGACACAGACGCACGTCCCGGAACTGAAGGCGGGCGACCTCGGCGCCGTCGCCAAGCTCAAGGACACGCATACCAGCGACGTCATCGCCGACAAGCAGGTGAAATACCGCGTCGCCCCGATCAAGTTCCCGGAGCCGGTGCTCGCCTACGCGATCGAGCCGAAGAGCCGCGGCGACGAGGACAAGATCAGCAGCGCGATGCAGCGGCTGCGCGAGGAAGACCCGAGCATCAGCTACGCGCGCGACCCGCAGACCCACGAGCTGCTGCTGTCCGGCCAGGGACAGCTGCACATCGAAGTGACCGTCGCGAAGCTGAAGCGGCGCTTCGGCGTCGAGGTGAACCTGAAGCCGCCGCGCATCCCGTACCGCGAGACGATCACCGCGGCGACCGAGGCCCACGGCCGCCACAAGAAGCAGACCGGCGGGCACGGACAGTTCGGCGACTGCAAGATCAAGGTGGAGCCGCTGCCGCGCGGCAGCGACTTCCAGTTCGTCGACGACATCTTCGGCGGCTCGATCCCGCGACAGTTCATCCCCGCCGTCGAAAAGGGCATCCAGGACGCGCGGGTGCGCGGCTTCCTCGCCGGCTTCCCGATGGTCGACTTCAGGGCGACCGTCTTCGACGGGTCGTTCCATCAGGTGGACTCGAACGAGCTGTCGTTCAAGATGGCCGGCCAGCTCGCCTTCAAGGACGCCATGACCCGCGCCCGACCGACGATCCTCGAGCCGATCATGCAGGTCGAGGTCTACGCACCGAGCGATTTCGCCGGCGACCTGATGGGCGACCTGAACGGCCGTCGCGGCCGCATCGCCGGCATGGATACGCGCGGCGTGATGACCGTCATCCGCGCGCAGGTGCCGATGTCAGAGATGCTGACCTACGAGCAGCACCTCACCTCGGCGACCGGCGGCCGCGGCTCGTATCACATGGAGTACTCGCACTACGAGGAGGTCCCGCACCAGCTGCAGGGCAAGATCATCTCGGCCGCCAAGGCCGAGCGCGGGCAGGAGGTCGCTGAAGAAGTTTGAAGTGACAACTGCAATACAAGTAAGGCCCGGTCAGCACGGGCCGGCCGGGCCTTCTCACTTGGAACTTACTGACTTCGTGCAACTTGTGAGTTGACTGCTACGACCCGCCGGCCTTCCTCGGCGTCGTGCTCTTCTGGGCCTTGCCGCGCGTCTGCCCGCCAGCCTGCGCCTTGGAGCCGCCTTCGCCTTTCGACGCCGCGCATGCGCTGGGCGGCCTGCTTGAGACGGTCGCCGACGCCCTTCGCCTTCTTCGGGGCTTCCTTGGCGTCGTCCTTCTCAGCAGCCTTGTCGGGGTTGTATTCGCTGCCGACCAGCTCGACGTGCGCCACTTCGGCGGAGTCGCCGCGACGGAAGCCGACGCGCAGGATGCGCGTGTAGCCGCCCGGCCGCTCGGCAAAACGCGGCGCCAGCGTGTCGAACAGCTTGCGGACGACTTCCTGGTCCGGCAGCTCCGCGAGCACCATCCGGCGTGCATGGAGCGCCTTGCCATTCGCGTCGCCCGCCGCGACGCCGCGCTTGGCAATGGTGATCAGCCGCTCGACGAAGGGCCGCAGCTCCTTCGCCTTCGGCATCGTCGTCTCGATCTTCTCGTGACGCAGCAGCGCGTGGCCTGGTTGCGCAGGAGCGCGATCCGGTGTTCCGTGACGCGCCCCAGTTTTCGGTATCCGAGGTTGTGTCTCATGACTGCATCTCCTGAAGGCCTGGCTCCAGGCCCAGGGCTTCGTGCTCCGAGGCTTCGGTCCTAGGCCTGAGGCCTTCGCCCTTATTCCTGATGTACGGCCGGCTGATCCAGCCGCATGCCGAGGCTCAGCCCCATGCTGTGCAGGATCTCCTTGATCTCGTTCAGCGACTTGCGGCCGAAGTTCTTCGTCTTGAGCATCTCGGCTTCGGTCTTCTGCACCAGCTCGCGAATCGTCCGGATGTTCGCGTTCTTCAGGCAGTTGTACGAGCGCACCGACAGCTCGAGCTCCTCGACGCTCTTGTCGAGGTTCTCGTTGAGCGACCCGGCACGCGGCTGCTCGGCCGCCGCCTCCGCCGATTCGCCCGCATCCTCGAGGTTGATGAAGATGTTCAGATGGTCGCGGATCAGCTTGGCCGCGAGCGACACGGCGTCGCGCGCGGTGACTGACCCATTCGTCCACACGTCGATCGTCAGCTTGTCGTAGTCGGTGGTCTGTCCGAGACGCGCGGCCTCGACCAGGTAGTTCACCTTCTTGACCGGCGAGTGCACGGAGTCCACCGGAATCCAGCCGATCCCGAGGTCCTCGTCGAAGTTCTTGTCCGCCGAGATGTAGCCGCGGCCGCGCTTCATGCGCAGCTCCATGTGCAGCTTGCCGCCCTCGGACACGGTGGCGATGTGCGCCTCCGGCTCGAGGATCTCCACGTCGTGATCGACCTCGATGTCGCGGGCGCGCACGATGCCAGGCTTGTCGACGCGCAGGATGAGCGTCTTCGTCTGGTCGGTGTGCATCTTCAGCGGGATCTGCTTGAGGTTGAGGATGATGTCGGTCGCATCCTCGACCACGCCCGGAATCGGCGAGAACTCATGCAGCACGCCGTCAATCTTCACGGCGGTGATGGCCGCGCCCTCGATCGACGACAGCAGCACGCGACGAAGCGCGTTGCCAATGGTCGTGCCGAAGCCGCGCTCGAACGGCTGCGCGTAGAATCGCCCGAATCGATCGGTCAGCGTCTCGCGTTCGAACTCGAGGCGCTTCGGTCGCTGAAAACCTCTCCAGAGCATTGATCTGTCCTTTCGCAACGGGCCGGCAGTTCCGGCCTCCAGGCCTGCGGGTTACGTCCACCGGCCTCCCGCTGCAGGCCTGTCAAGCTGCGGGCCGATGGCTGCGACCGAGGTGCGAGCGGTCGAGTACGTGGAAACGCGGCTCCACGACTTCCGACTCACTGCCCTACCGCTACTACTTCGAATACAACTCGACGATCAACTGTTCCTGCACGGGCAGGTTGATCTGCTCGCGCGTCGGGATCGAACCGATCTTCGCCGACATCCCCTCGGCATCGAACTGCAGCCACTCGGGGACTCCGCGTCCCTTCACTTCCTCCATCGCGTGCAGAATCGCCGGCACCTTGCGGCTGGTCTGCCGCACCGTGACCACGTCGCCCGGCTTGACGGAGAACGACGGGATGTCGACCTTGCGGCCGTTCACGGTGAGATGGCCATGCCGAACGAGCTGCCGTGCCTGCGCGCGCGAGGTGGCCAGGCCGAGGCGGTAGGCGACGTTGTCGAGCCGCCGCTCGAGCAGCTGCAGCAGCGTCTCGCCGGTGATGCCGCGCGTCCGCTCCGCCTGCTCGAAGTAGCGGCGGAACTGATCCTCCAGCACGCCGTAGATGCGCTTCACCTTCTGCTTCTCACGCAGCTGCACGCCGTAGCCGGCCAGCTTCTGCTTGCGCGTCTTCCCGTGCTGCCCCGGCGCGAAGTTGCGCTTCTCGATGGCGCACTTTTCCGTATAGCAACGCTCGCCCTTCAGGAACAGCTTCATCCCTTCGCGGCGGCACAGACGGCACACAGGTCCAATGTAACGAGCCATTCAGTCCTTCGTCCTTCGTCTTCGTCTAGTCCGTCCGGTCCTGATCTTTGAATGCCTTGGTCCAGTCCTCAGACTCGGCGTCTCTTCGTCGGGCGGCAGCCGTTGTGCGGAATCGGCGTGACGTCACGAATCGACTTCACCTCGATGCCGACGGTCTGCAGCGCCCGGATCGCCGACTCGCGGCCTGAGCCGGGGCCTTTCACGCGCACATCGACGGAGCGCAGGCCGTAGGTCTTGGCGCCGTTGCCGGCGGCGATCGCCGCCTGCGTCGCCGCGAACGGCGTGCCCTTGCGCGACCCCTTGAACCCGATCCCGCCGGCGCTCGACCAGGCAATGACGTTCCCTTCCTGATCGGTGATCGTGATCTGCGTGTTGTTGAACGAGGCATGGATATGCGCCAGCCCATGATGGACGACGCGTTTCTCGCCGCGCTTCTTGAACTTCTTGCGCGGCGCCTTCTTCCCGCCCTCGGTTTTCTTCTCTGCTGCTTCAGTTTTTGCCATAAGCATCCGTTACACCGTCTTCTTCTTCGCGACGGCGCCCTTGCGTGGGCCTTTCCTCGTGCGCGCGTTGGTGCGCGTGCGCTGGCCGCGCACCGGCAGGTTGCGGCGGTGGCGCAGGCCGCGATAGCAGCCGATTTCCATCAGCCGCTTGATGTTCATCGAGATCTCCTTGCGGAGGTCACCCTCGACGCCGCCCACGTCCTCCAGCACGCGGCTGATCTTCCGGACGTCGTCTTCGGAGAGATCCTTGACGCGGACGTCCGGGCTCACGCCGGCCGCCGACAGAATGTCGTTCGAGCGCTTGCGCCCGATCCCGTAGATATACGTCAGGCCGATCTCGATCCGCTTGGTGCGCGGGAGATCGACACCAGAAATACGCGCCATCGCTTACCCCTGCCTCTGCTTGTGCTTCGCGTTGGTGCAGATCACGCGGACGACGCCACGCCGCCGCACGACCTTGCACTTGTCGCAAATCTTTTTGAACCGACGCTCGTACCTTCATAATCGCGATTCCTACAGCTTTCGAACAACTCGCCCGCGCGTCAGATCCCGCGGCGTCAACTCCACTTCACCCGATCGCCGACCAGGAGCCTGACGAAATTGCGCTCCACCCCGCCGCCGATGTGCGCCGTCACCCGGCGCGTACCCTCGACCTCCACCTGGTAGAGGCCGCTGGGCAACTGCTCCGTGACGACACCCGCTGATCGTGCGCTCGCTCACGGTCACTTACGTTGCGAACGGCCGCTCTCGAGCAACTGCTTCGCGCGCGCCGCCTCGTCGTCCAGCAGCGTGAGAATCTCGCACCCCTCGCCCGTGACCACGACGGTGTGCTCGAAGTGCGCCGACAGGCTGCCGTCGCGCGTGACCGCCGTCCATCCGTCGGCCAGCACCTTCACCGTCCGGCTTGCCCGCGTTGACCATCGGCTCAATCGCGAGCACCATCCCTTCCGACAGCCGCGGGCCCGCGTCCGCCGGGGCCGTAATTCGCAATCTGCGGCTCCTCGTGCAGCGACGTGCCGATGCCGTGCCCCACGAACTCGCGCACCACCGAGAACCCGTGCGCTTCCACGTGCTGCTGCACCGACGCGCCGATGTCCGAGACGCGCGCGCCCGGCTTCACGGCCTCGATTCCGTGGAACAACGCCTCCTCGGTCACCCGCAGCAGCGCCGCCGCCTCCGCCGACGACCCGACCGACCGGCACCGTCACCGCGCAATCGCCGAAGAACCCGTCCAGCCGCGCGCCCATGTCGATCGAGACGACATCGCCCTCGTCCAACGCCCGCGCGCGACGGGATCCCGTGCACCACCTGCTCGTTCACCGACGCGCACACCGTCGCCGGATACCCGTGGTAACCCTTGAACGCCGGCTCGGCCCCCGCCTCGCGCACCCGCTGCTCGGCCAGCGCGTCGATCTGCGCCGTCGTCACGCCCGGCCTCACCATCTGCCGCAGCTCGGCGAGAATCCGCCCGACCAGCTGGTTCACCCGCCGCAGCTTCTCGATCTCCGCCTGCGAGCGGCAGACAATCACAGCGAGGCTTCCGGCCGCCGGCCGCGTCGTCGATCATCGTGTCGAGCTCCTGCGCCACCCGCTCCGGCCGGCTGCGCCCCGTTGACGACGCGGAACGTCGGCCGCTCGCGATAGAACTCGAGCACCGGCTTCGTCGCGCGCGTGTAGACGTTCAGACGCTCCCGGACGACGTCCTGGTTGTCGTCGGCCCGCTGCTCCAGCCGGCCGCCGCACTTCAGGCAGCGATCGGTCGCCTGCGGGATCGGCGTTGGTGCCGCAGTCGACGCAGATGCGCCGCATGCGCCAGCCGCCGCACCAGCTCCTCCGGCGGAACCATCACGTCAACCACGATCAGCGGCCCGTTGTTCCGCTCGCTCATGATCTCGTCGAGCGCCTGCGCCTGCGCCACCGTCCGCGGAAACCCGTCGAGCACGAACCCGGCGCTGCGCATCCGGCTGCTGCAGGCGGTCCTTCACGATCGCGATGATCGTGGCGTCGTCGACCAGCTCGCCGCGATCCATGCGCGCCTTGGCTTCGAGCGCCACCGGGTGGCCCTGCGCGGATCGCCTCGCGCAGCATGTCGCCCGTCGAGATCTTCGGCAGGCCGCGCTCGCGCGCAAACCGCCCCGCCTGCGTGCCCTTTCCGGCACCCGGCGCTCCCATCATGATCACGTTCAGGCCCATCTTGGTGGCCGTTGTCCTCACGCGCGTCGGCGACTTGGACCCGCCGCGTCCAGCAGGCGACCGCTACCCGCGGCGTCCGCGAATCCGGGTCTTCTTCATGAACCCGTCGTAGTGCCGCATGATGAGCTGCGACTCCACCTGCTGCACCGTATCCATCGCCACGCCGACCACAATCAGCAGCGACGTCCCGCCGAACAGAAACGGCACGTTGAGGCCCTGCGTGAACCACGGCGGCAGCATCGCGTCGAGCCGCTCGCCGACGAACGGAATCGGCGCCACCTTGAACCCGCTGATCAGGAAGTTCGGCAGCAGCGCGATGAGCGCCAGGTAGACGGCGCCGACCAGCGTGATCCGCGACAGAATCGTGTCGATGTACTCCGCCGTGCGCTTGCCGGGCCGGATGCCGGGAATGAACCCGCCGTACTTCCGCATGTTCTCCGCGACGTCATCGGGATTGAAGATGATCGCGGTGTAGAAATACGCGAAGAAGATGATGCCGACGACCGTCAGCAGGTTGAACAGCGGCATGCCGTAGTGCAGCTGATCGACGCGCCGCTGCGCATCCACGTGCCGCGTCTCGAACACCGTCGCGCCCATGGCCGAGGAACGACAGGATCGACGACGCGAAGATCACCGGGATGACGCCGCCGGTGTTGACCTTGAGCGGGATGTGCGTGCTCGAGCCGCCGTACTGCCGGCGGCCGACGACGCGCTTGGCGTACTGCACCGTGATCCGCCGGTGCCCGCGCTCGACGAACACGATCGCGCCGATCACCAGCGACCGACATCAGCGAACAGGAACAGCGATGCGGATCAGGCCGATCTGCCCCGTCGACATCTGGTCGAACGTCGCGCAGCACCGCGTCCGGCAGGCTGACGACGATGCCGGCGAAGATGATCAGCGACATGCCGTTGCCGATGCCGCGCTCGGTGATCTGCTCGCCCAGCCACATGATGAACATCGTGCCGGTCGTCAGCGTCAGCATCGTCATCAGCCGGAAGCCCCAGCCCGAGGCGTAGACCAGCGGCAGCCCGCCGGCGATGTCGCTCGACCGCTCCAGCCAGATGGCGATGCCGAACGACTGCACGACGGCCAGCACCAGCGTCAGGTAGCGGGTGTACTGCGTGATCTTGCGGCGGCCCAGCTCCCCTTCCTTCGAGATGCGCTCGAGGTACGGCCAGACCACCGTCAGCAGCTGCAGGATGATCGACGCGCTGATGTACGGCATCACGCCCAGCGCGAAGATCGTCATGTTCGAGAGGTTGTTGCCCGGAGAACATGTTGTACAGCCCGAACATCGTGCCCGCCGCCTGCTGCGCCAGCACTGCCAGCGCTTCCTGATTGATGCCAGGCGTCGGGATGTGGCTCCCGATGCGATACACGCCCAGCAGCCCGAGCGTGAACAGCACGCGGTTGCGCAGGTCGGTGATCGCAAACAGGTTCTTGAGCGGGTTATCCATCGTCTTCATCGGTCCTCAGGGCGCCGCTCCGCTCGCCGACGCCTACTTCGCCGCCGCCGCGCTGGCCACCAGCATGTGCGTCGCGCCGCCCGCGGCCAGAATCTTCTCCGCCGCCTTGCCGCTGAACTTGTGCGCCTGCACGGTCAGCTTCTTCGACGACGTCGCCGCGCGCCAGCACCTTGATCGGCTGGCGCGTGCTGTGGATCAGCCCGCGCTCGCGCAGCAGCTCCGGCGTCACGACCGTGCCCTCGTCGAAGCGCTCGGCCAGCGTGTCGAGATTCACCACCGCGTACTCCGTGCGGAACAGGTTGTGGAACCCGCGCTTCGGCACGCGGCGGTGCAGCGGCATCTGGCCGCCTTCGAAGCCGCGCTTGAACTTGAAGCCCGAACGCGACTTCGCGCCCTTGTGGCCGCGGCCCGCCTGCACGCCGTTGCCGGACCCCTGGCCGCGGCCGACGCGCTTCTTCGGGAACTTCGACCGTTCGGCCGGCTTGAGGTTGCTCAAATCCATGATGTCCTCGTCGCTGCCCCCGTGGCTTCCGCCTTCAGGCGACGCTACTCCGTGACCTCACCAGGTGGCGGACCTTGTGAATCATCCCGCGCGTCGCCGGCGTATCCGGCAGCTCGACGGTGTGGTTGATCCGGCGCAGGCCCATGCCCTCGACCGTCTTCGCCTGCGTCCTGTTGAACCCGATCGTGCTCTTGCGGAGCGTGATCTTCAGGCGCTTCGCTGCCTTCGTGCTCGCAGTCTTCTTCGCCATAACGGTCTCGACCGCGCTACGCGCCGACCAGCTCGGCCTCTTCCTTGCCGCGCATCCGCGCCACGAAGCCCGGATCCTTCAGACCCATCAGCCCGGCGAAGGTCGCCCGCACCACGTTGTGCGGGTTGGCCGAGCCCGAGCGACTTCGTCAGCACGTTCTGGATGCCGCACGACTCGACGACCGCACGCACGGCGCCGCCCGCAATCAGCCCAGTGCCTTCCGGCGCCGGCTTCAGCAGCACGCTGCCCGAGCCGAACCGGCCGACGACCTGGTGCGGAATCGTCGTGCCCTTGAGCGGCACCCGGATCAGGTTCTTCTTCGCCGCCTCGATGCCCTTCTTGATGGCCGACGGCACTTCCTTCGCCTTGCCGACGCCGAAGCCGACGACGCCGTGGCCGTCGCCAACGACGACGAGCGCGCTGAAGCTGAGGTTCTTGCCGCCCTTGACGACCTTCGTCACGCGGTTGATCGACACCACCGTGTCCTTGATCTCCAGCTGCGACGCGTCGACCTTCTCGCGATCGCGATTCATCAATGCCACGTTAGAACTCCAGACCTGCTTCGCGCGCCGCGTCGGCCACTGCCTTCACGCGCCCGTGATAGAGGAACCCGTTGCGGTCGAACACCACGCGCTTGACGCCCTTCTCGAGCAGCCGCTCGGCGATCGTCTTGCCGATCGCCTTGGCGCCCTCGACGTTGCCGCCCTTCGCGCTCTTCGCCAGCGCGCCCTTGACCGCCGGCTCGACCGTCGACGCCGACGCAATGGTCCGGCCGGTCGTGTCGTCCACGACCTGCACGTAGATGTGCGCGACGCTGCGGAACACCGTCAGCCGCGGACGCTCCTCGTTGCCCGGCACGCGCTTGCGGATCCGGTGCTTGATCCGGTCGCGGCGATCTTCTTTCGTCTTGATCCGCATCGCTCTACTTCGCTCCGGTCTTCCCGACCTTCTTCTTCAGCACTTCACCGGTGTAGCGCACGCCCTTCTGCTTGTACGGATCGGGCTTGCGCATCCGGCGGATGTTCGCCGCCACCTGGCCGACCAGCTGGCGGTCGACGCCGGTCACCGTGATGTGCGTCTGCTTCTCGACGGCGATGTCGATCCCGCTCGGGATGTCGAAGATCACCGGGTGCGAGTAGCCGAGCGCGAAGTGCACCTGCTTGCCCTTCAGCTCCGCGCGGTAGCCGACGCCGACGATGTCGAGCTCCTTCTTGAAGCCGTCGGTCACGCCGGCGACGGCGTTGGCCACGAGGCTGCGCGCCAGGCCGTGGAACTTGCCGAGCTCGGCGTCCTCGCGCTCCAGCGTCGCGACGAGCGCGCCGTCTGTCCTGCGCGAAGACGATGCCCGGCGGCACCGCCTGCCGCAGCTTGCCCTTCGGTCCCTGCACCTCGACGGCATCGCCGGCGATCTTCACCGTGACGCCCTTCGGGATCGGGATCGGTTTCTTACCAATTCGCGACATTGCTTCCCTGTGCTTCCCCAACGTACTACCTACCAGACGTTGCAGAGCACTTCGCCGCCGACGCCGGCCTTCTTGGCCGCGCGCCCCGTCATCACGCCGCGCGACGTCGTCAGGATGCTGGTGCCGAGGCCGCCGAGCACGGTCGGCACGTCCTCGACGCCGAGATAGACGCGGCGGCCCGGGCGGCTGATGCGCTCGAGTCCGCTGATCACCTTCTCGCCGTGCGGCCCGTACTTCAGGAACAGGCGGATCATCTGGCGCGGCTGGCGGCCCGTCCTTCTCCGCCGGCGCCTCGACCATGCCGGAAACCCTGGATGTAGCCCTCGTCCTGGAGGATCCGCGCGATCTCCGCCTTCAGCTTGCTGGCGGGCATGTCCACACGCGTGTGCTTGGCCGTCACCGCGTTGCGGATGCGCGTGAGCATGTCGGAGATCGGATCGGTCATCTCTGTCTCTCTCAACTCCAACTACCAATCCCAACTCGCCTCGGAGCTGGCTTGGGCGTTGGTTGCTCTACCAGGAGCTCTTCGTCACGCCGGTGACGTCGCCTTCGAGCGCCAGCTTGCGGAAGCACAGGCGGCACATGTCGAACTTGCGCATGTAGGCCCGCGGCCGGCCGCACAGCTTGCAGCGGTTGCGGTGGCGAATCTTGTATTTCAGCGTCTTCGCTTCTTTGGCGATCTTTGCAGTCGTAGCCATTCGTTAGTTCGTCCTGAAAGGCATGCCCATCAACTGGAGCAGCTTGCGCGCTTCTTCGTCGGTCTTCGCCGTCGTCACCACCGACACGTTCATGCCGCGCGCCTTGTCGACCTTCATGTAGTCGATCTCGGGGAACAGCAGCTGGTCGCGCAGGCCGAGCGTGTAGTTGCCGCGGCCGTCGAAGCCCTTCGGCGACACGCCGCGGAAGTCGCGCACGCGCGGCAGCGCGACGCTGATCAGCCGATCGAGGAACTCGTACATCCGCTCGCCGCGCAGCGTGACCATCGCGCCGACCGGCATCCCCTGCCGCAGCTTGAACTGCGCGATCGACTTGGTGGCGCGGCGGACCACCGCCTTCTGGCCGGTGATGCGGCCGAGCTCGTCGGCGCCGACGTCGGCCAGCTTGGCGTTCGACGTCGCCTCGCCCAGGCCCATGTTGATGACGACCTTCTCGATCTTGGGAATCGCCATCACGTTCTTGTAGCCGAACTCCTTCTTGAGCGCCGGCACGACTTCCTTCTGGTACCGATCCTTCAGGCGGCTCATTTGTCGACCACTCCCTCGCACTTGCGGCAGATCGCGGACCTTGCGGTCGCCCTGCGTCCGTGTGCCCGATGCGCGTCATCTTGCCGCACTCCGGGCACACCAGCTGCACGTTGCTGGCGTGCAGCGCGCCTCACGCTCGACGATCCCGCCCTTGATGTTGCGCTGCGGGTTCGGCCGCGTGTGGCGCTTGATGATGTTCACGCCCTCGACGATCACGCGGTTCTTCGTCCGGGAGCACCTTCAGCACCCGGCCGCGCTTGCCGCTGTCCTTGCCCGTCGTCACGACGACGGTGTCGTTGCGGCGAATTGGTGTCTGCAATCTCGAGCCATCGCCTACAGAACCTCCGGCGCCAGCGAAATAATCTTCATGAACCGGCGCTCGCGCAGCTCGCGCGCCACCGGCCCGAACACGCGCGTGCCGATCGGCTCGTTGTGGTCGTTGATCGAGCACGGCGGCGTTGCGGTCGAAGCGGATGTAGCTGCCGTCGCGGCGGCGCTGCTCCTTGCGCGTCCGCACGATCACCGCCTTGACGACCTGCCCCTTCTTCACCGTGCCGTCCGGCGTCGCTTCCTTCACCGACGCCGTGACGATGTCGCCGAGCCGCGCGTAGCGGCCGGTCGAGCCGCCGATCGGGTTGATCACCGAGATCTTCCGCGCGCCCGAGTTGTCGGCGACGTCGAGAATCGAGCGCATCTGAATCATGGTGGTCTCCTGCCCTACGGCCTATACGCGGCGCCTTGGCGACCACGCGCGTCACGATCCAGCGCTTGCGGCGGCTGAGCGGCCGCGACTCGGCGATGGCGACCGTGTCGCCCACCTTGGCCTCGTTGTTCTCGTTGTGCGCGACGAACTTCGACGTCTTGCGCTGGATCTTGCCGTAGACCTCGTGGCGGACCTGCCGCTCGACGGCGACGACGACCGTCTTGTCCATCTTGTCGCTGACCACCGTGCCGGTCAGTTGTGCCTTGACGCTCATCGCTGTGTGTCCTTCTCGCGCAGGATCGTCTTGATCCGCGCCAGGTCGCGGCGCAGCGTCGCGCACCTTGGCCGGCGCCTCGAGCTGGCCCATCGACTTCTGGATGCGCAGCCGGAACAGCTGGTCGTCGAGGTCCTTCTCGCGCGCCGCGCAGATCGTCGACGCGTCAGCTCACGGATTTCCGCCGCCTTCATGACGCCTTCTCCTGCGGCGAAGCGCGTGGCGAACTTCGTCTTGATCGGCAGCTTGGCCGCGGCCAGCTGCATCGCCCGCCGCGCGTCGGTCTCGCTCACGCCTTCCATCTCGAACAGGATCCGGCCCGGACGGACGACGCACACCCATTCCTCGGGCGCGCCCTTGCCCTTGCCCATTCGGGTTTCCTGCGGCTTCTTGGTGATCGGCTTGTCGGGGAACACGCGCACCCAGATCTTGCCGCCGCGCTTGATGAAGCGCGTCATCGCGACGCGCGCCGCCTCGATCTGCCGCGCCGTCATCCAGCACGGCTCCATCGCCTTCAGGCCGTAGTCGCCGAACGACACGTCCGATCCGCGCCACGCTTTGCCGGCCATGCGCCCGCGCTGCTGCTTGCGGTACTTGACCTTCTTCGGCATCAACATCGATATCGTTATCCTTATCTGACGCCCGGGCGCCGTTCCGGTCGCCGCGGCGCGCGGTCCCGGTACTCCTCGTCGCGGCCCGACGCGCGGCACGAGGCGCTCGCCCTTGTAGAGCCACACCTTCACGCCGATCTGCCCGTAGGTCGTGCTCGCTTCCGCGAACCCGTAGTCGATGTCCGCGCGCAGCGTCTGCAGCGGCAGCTGCCCGTGCAGATACCACTCGGAGCGCGCGATCTCCGCGCCGTTCAGCCGGCCCGACACGCGCACCTTGATGCCGCGGGCGCCGAACCGCAGCGCCGACTCGACCGCCTTGCGCATCGCGCGGCGGAACGCGACGCGCTTCTCGAGCTGCACCGCCACCGACTCGGCGATCAGCTGCGCCTCGAGCTCCGGCTTCTGGATCTCCTGGATGTTGATGAAGACCTCGCGGCTCGTGCGCTTCTGGATCTCCTGCTTCAGCTTGTCGACCTCCGTCCCCTTGCGGCCGATGATGATGCCCGGGCGCGAGGTGTAGATGTCGATCTTCAGCTTGTTCGCCGCGCGCTCGGTCTCGATCCGCGAGACGCCGGCGTGCGAGAAGCGCTTCTTCAGGTCCTGCCGCAGCGCCAGATCCTCGTGCAGCAGCTTCGCGTAGTCGCGACCCGAGAACCAGCGCGAGCGCCAGGTCTTGTTGAAGCCGAGCCGGAATCCGTAGGGGTGAACCTTCTGGCCCACGTTGTCTCCTTATGCCTTCGCGCGGCGGTCTTGCGCGCCGTCTGTCTTCGCGCCTGTCTTGCGCCGCCGTCTTCCGCGCCCGCGCCGGCTTCGCCGCCGCCGCGTCGGCGTCCGCCGCCGACGCGCGCGATCTTCAGCGGCCGCTCCGCCACCCGCACCGTCAGGTGCGCGCGTGCGCTTCGACCACGCGGAACGCCCGGCCCATCGGCGCCGGACGCACGCGCTTCATCGACGGCCCCTGGTTCGCGTAGCACGCCGCCACGTACAGCCGCTCGATGTCGCCGCTGAAGCCGTCCTTCTGCTGCAGGTTCGCCACCGCCGAGCGCAGCACCTTCGCCAGCTCGCGCGCGATCGTCTTGCGCGTGAACTGCAGCGTCGCCAGCGCCTGGTTGACGTTCTTGCCGCGAATCAGCTCGCACACCAGCCCCGCCTTCTGGGCCGAGGTGCGCACGCCGCGCGCCGTTGCCTGTGCTTCGATCATGCCGTCAGTTCCCTGACCGGCCTTCGCGCCGGCGCCGGCCGCCGGCGCCGGCGCCGCGGCGCGCCGCCTTCTCGGTCTTCGTGGTGTGCCCCTTGAACGTCCGCGTCGGCGCGAACTCGCCGAGCTTGTGGCCCACCATGTTCTCGGTCACGTACACCGGGATGAACTTCTTCCCGTTGTGCACCGCCATCGTGTGGCCGACCATCTCGGGCATCACCGTCGAGCGGCGCGACCAGGTCTTGATGACCTTCTTCTCGTTCGCCCGGTTCATCGCCTCGAGCTTCTCGAGCAGCGGCGTGTCGACGAACGGACCCTTCTTCAGTGAACGGCTCATGACGGTCTACTTCGTTCTCCTCTGCACGATGAAGCGATCGGTGTCCTTGCGGCGGCGCGTCTTGAAGCCCTTGGTCGGCTGGCCCCACGGCGTCACCGGGTGACGGCCGCCCGACGTCTTGCCTTCGCCGCCGCCGAGCGGGTGATCGACCGGGTTCATCGCCACGCCGCGCACGTGCGGCCGCTTGCCGAGCCAGCGGCTGCGGCCGGCCTTGCCGATCGACACGTTCTCGTGATCGAGGTTGCCGACCTGGCCGATCGTCGCCACGCACTCGACGTTGATCTTGCGGATCTCGCCCGACGGCATCTTCACCGACGCGTACTCGCCCTCGCGCGCCACCAGCTGCACCGACGACCCGGCGCTGCGCGCGATCTGGCCGCCCTTGCCGGGCCGCAGCTCGACGTTGTGGATCGTGCGTGCCGAGCGGGATGTTCTTCAGCGGCAGGCAGTTGCCCGGCAGGATGTCGACGTTGTCGCCGGCCACGACCGTGTCGCCGACCTTCATGCCCGACCGGCTGCAGGATGTAGCGCTTCTCGCCGTCGGCGTAGGTGATCAGCGCGATGCGCGCCGAGCGGTTCGGGTCGTACTCGACCGTCGCGACCTTGCCGGGGATGTCCTTCTTGTCGCGCTTGAAGTCGATGATGCGGTAGAGCCGCTTGTGGCCGCCGCCGCGCCACCACGACGTCAGCTCGCCCCTGGTTGTTGCGGCCGCCCGAGCGGTCGCAGCTTCTCGGTCAGCGGCGCGTACGGCTCGTTGGTCGTGATCTCGTCGAACGTCAGCGACGTCTTGCTGCCGCACGCCCGGCGAGGTCGGGTTGTATTTGCGAATCGGCCATGATGTCTTACGCTCCCTGCAGGAACTCGGGCAGCTTCTCGCCTTCCCGCAGCTTCACGTACGCCTTCTTCCAGTCCGAGCGCCGGCCGACGAACTTGCCCTGGCGCTTCATCTTGCCGTGCGCGAGCGACGTGCGGACGCTCTCGACCTTCGAGCCGAGCAGCTGCTCGACGGCGCGCTTGATGTCGATCTTGTTGGCGTCCATCGCCACCTGGAACACCAGCGTCCGGCCGTCCTCGCGGATGACCGTCGTCTTCTCGGTGATCAGCGGGCGCCGGATGACGTCAGTGAGTTTCATGATGTCTACCCGAGCGCTTCCTGCAGCTTCTCGAGCGCCGCGCGCGTCAGCACGACGCGCCGCGTGTTCATCACGTCGCGCGCGCTGATCCGGTTGCTCGGCAGCAGCCGCACGCCCTCGATGTTGCGCACCGACAGCGCCAGCTTGTCTTCCGGCTTCACGTCCACGAGCAGCGCCTTGCCGCTCGACGCCGAGCCGCCGCAGCATCTCGGCCGCCGCCTTGGTCTTGATCTCGCCGACGCTCAGCGCGTCGACGACCGTCACCGCGCCGTCGCGCAGCTTCTGCGTCAGCGCGGCGCGCAGCGCGCCCTTCTCGACCTTCCTCGGCAGCTGGTAGTCGTAGCTGCGCGGCTGCGGCCCGAACACGGTGCCGCCCTTGCGCCACAGCGGGTTGCGGATCTCGCCGACCCGCGCGCGGCCGGTGCCCTTCTGCCGCCACGGCTTCTTGCCGGTGCCGCTGACCATCGCGCGCGTCTTGGTGGCGTGCGTGCCGCGGCGCTCCGCCGCGTTGGCGCGGACGACCGACTCGTGGATCAGGTCGGTCTTGACGCGGCCGCCGAACACCTCGTCGCGCAGGTCGAGCGAGCCGACCTTCTCGTTCTGCTGGTTGACGATGTCGATCAGTCATCGAGTGCCTGCGACGCTTACTTCTTGCCCTTCTTCTTCACCGGCTCGACCTGCGCCACCTTGATCGCCTTGGCGGCAACGGCCTTGCGGATCGACCACGATGGCGTTCGGCCCGCCGGGCACCGAGCCCTCGACGCAGCAGCAGGTTGTTCTCGGCGTCGACGCGCAGCACCTTCAGGTTGCGCACCGTCACGCGGTCGGCGCCCATGTGGCCCGCCCATCCGCATGCCCTTGACGACGCGCGACGGGTACGACGAGGCGCCGATCGAGCCGGGCGCGCGGTGGAACATCGAGCCGTGGCGTCATGCGGCCGCCCGCGAAGTGGTGCCGCTTGACGACGCCCTGGAAGCCCTTGCCGCGGCTGGTGCCGATGACGTCCACGCGCTCGCCGTCGGCGAAGATCGACACGTTGACCTGGTCGCCCGGCCTTCGGCGCGTCGCCGCCGGCCTTGACCTTCACCTCGCGGCGCACGCGCGTCGGCGGCACGCCGGCCTTCTTGAAGTGGCCCTGCGGTCGGCTTGTTTTCCTTCGTCGGCTTGGCCTCGACGAGCCCGAGCTGCACCGCCTCGTAGCCGTCGGTCTCCACCGTCTTCACCTGCGCGACGACGCACGGGCCGGCCTTGAGGACCGTCGCCGGCGCACGGTGCCGTCCGCCGCGAAGAGCTGCGTCATGCCGACTTTCTTGCCGATCAGTCCTGTCACCATCGCTGATTCCTCAGCTGGTCGTCGGTCGTCGGCTCGGCTCAGGTCGCTCGAGCCACTACGCCGAACTACCGAAGCCTAGAGCTACCGACTACTTCCCGTGCTCCTTGCCGAACGCCTTGATCTCGACGTCGACGCCGGCCGGCAGATCGAGCTTCATCAGCGCGTCCACCGTCTGCGGCGTCGGCTCGAAGATGTCGATCAGCCGCTTGTGCGTGCGGATCTCGAACTGCTCACGCGACTTCTTGTCGACGTGCGGCGAACGCAGCACCGTCCACTTGTTCTTCGCCGTCGGCAGCGGAATCGGTCCCGCCAGCCGCGCGCCGGTCCGCTTGGCCGTCTCGACGATCTCGCCGGTCGACTGGTCGAGAATGCGCGAGTCGTAGGCCTTGAGGCGGATGCGGATCTTGTCGCTGAACATTGCCATCGTCGTTCCTGTAGGTCGGCTTCGGGCTCGCCATCGGCTGACCCGGCTGATCCGCTACTCGAGAATCTCCGTGATCGTGCCGGCGCCGACCGTGCGGCCGCCTTCGCGAATCGCGAAGCGCGCGCCCTTCTCGATCGCCACCGGCGTGATGCAGCTCGCCCGTGATCGTCGTGTTGTCGCCCGGCATCACCATCTCGACGCCCTCGGGCAGCTTCAGCGATCCCCGTCACGTCCGTCGTCCGGATGTAGAACTGCGGCCGATACCCGTTGAAGAACGGCGTGTGCCGCCCGCCCTCTTCCTTCGACAGGATGTAGACCTCGCCCTTGAACTTCGTGTGCGGCTTGATCGACCCCGGCTTCGCCAGCACCTGCCCGCGCTCCACGTCCGTCTTTTCCACCCCGCGCAGCAGCACCCCGACGTTGTCCCCCGCCACGCCCTGAGTCCAGCAGCTTCCGGAACATCTCCACGCCCGGTCACCACCTTCTTCTCCGTCGGCTTGAACCCGACGATCTCGATTTCCTCGCCCACCTTCACCTGCCCGCGCTCGATCCGCCCCGTCACCACCGTCCCGCGCCCCGAGATCGAGAACACGTCCTCGATCGGCATCATGAACGGCTTGTCCACTTCCCGCTCCGGCAGCGGAATGTAGGTGTCGAGCGCCTCCATCAGCTTCAGCACGCGTCTCCACGCCCGCCGCGTCCCCGTTGATCGCCCCCAGCGCGCTCACCCGCACCACCGGCATGTCGTCGCCCGTTGAACCCGTAGCTCGTCAGCAGCTCCCGCACTTCCAGCTCCACCAGGTCCAGCAGCTCCGGGTCGTCCACCGCGTCCACCTTGTTCAGCGCCACCACCAGATACGGCACGTTCACCTGCCGCGCCAGCAGCACGTGCTCCCGCGTCTGCGGCATCGGCCCGTCCATCGCGCTCACCACCAGGATCGCGCCGTCCATCTGCGCCGCCCCCGTGATCATGTTCTTGATGTAGTCGGCGTGCCCCGGGCAGTCCACGTGCGCGTAGTGCCGGTTCGCCGTCGCATACTCCACGTGGCTCGACGCAATCGTCAGAATCTTCGTGTCGTCGCGCCGCCCCTGCGACTCCGACGCCTTCGCCACCTCGTCATACGGCACGAACTTCGCCCACCCCTTGTCCGCCGCCACCTTCGTCAGCGCCGCCGTCAAGCGTCGTCTTCCCGTGGTCGATGTGCCCGATCGTCCCCACGTTCACGTGCGGCTTCGAACGATCAAATTTCTCTTTCGCCATCGACGTTCGCTCCGTTGCTAAGTCCGGCTCCAGTCCGCCTGAGGCTGCGGACGCTACGGCTCGCGTTACTTCGTGCCCTGAATCCGGGCGACGACTTCTTCGCTGACGTTCTGCGGCGCCTGCTCGTAGCGATCGAAGTGCATCGAGTAGGTCGCGCGCCCCTGCGTGCGCGACCGCAGGTCGGTGGCGTAGCCGAACATCTCCGACAGCGGCACGCGCGCGTTGATGATCTGCGTGCCGCCGCGGTCCTCCTGCGACTGGATGCGGCCGCGCCGGCTGGCCAGGTCGCCCATCACGTCGCCCATGTAGTCCTTCGGGACCACGACCTCGACGCGCATGATCGGCTCGAGCAGCACCGGCTTGGCCTTCTTCGCCGCGTCCTGGAACGCCATCGAGCCGGCAATCTTGAACGCCATTTCCGACGAGTCGACGTCGTGGTACGAGCCGTCGTAGAGCACGATCCGCACGTCGTCGATCGGGTAGCCGGCGAGCACGCCGCGCGTGAGCGCTTCCTTGATGCCCTCGTCGATCGGCTTGATGAACTCCTTCGGAATCGAGCCCTGCGTGACCTCGTTCTCGAAGATGTAGCCGGTGCCCGGCTCGCCCGGGAACAGATGAATCTTCGCGTGGCCGTACTGGCCGCGGCCGCCCGTCTGCTTGGCGTACTTCATCTCGCCGTCGGCCGGACGCGTCAGCGTCTCCTTGTAGGCGACCTGCGGCTTGCCGACGCTCGCCTCGACGCCGAACTCGCGCTTCAGGCGGTCGACGATGATCTCGAGGTGCAGCTCGCCCATGCCGGCGATCACGACCTGCCCGGTCTGCTCGTCGGTCTTGACGCGGAACGTCGGGTCCTCGGCCATCAGCTTCGCCAGGCCGACGCCGAGCTTCTCCTGGTCGCTCTTGGTCTTCGGCTCGATCGCCAGCGAGATGACCGGCTCCGGGAAGTCCATCGACTCGAGCACGATCGGCTTGCTTCTCGTCGCACAGCGTGTCGCCGGTGCTGACCTGCTTCAGGCCGACGGCCGCGGCGATGTCGCCGGCGTAGACCTCCTTGATTTCCTCACGCTTGTTGGCGTGCATCTTCAGGAGGCGGCCGACGCGCTCGGTGCGCTGCTTGGTCGCGTTGTAGACCGACGAACCGGACGTCAGCACGCCCGAGTAGACGCGGATGAACGTGAGCTGGCCGACGAACGGATCGGTCATCAGCTTGAACGCCAGCGACGGAGAACGGCGCGTCGTCGGCGGCGGGACGCTCGATCGAGCGTCTCTTCCTTCGCGTTCGGATCGAGGCCCGTGATCGCGCGGCACGTCGAGCGGCGACGGCAGGTAGTCGACGACGGCGTCGAGCAGCGGCTGCACGCCCTTGTTCTTGAACGCGGAGCCGCAGATGACGACGACGAAGGCCGTCGTCTTCGTTGCAGCACCGACTTGATCACGCGGTTGCGCAGCGCCGCCTTGATCTCGTCCTCGGTGATCTCCTCGCCGCCGAGGTACTTCTCGAGCAGCTTGTCGTCGTGCTCGCTGACCTTCTCGATCAGCTTCTCGCGGTACTCCTGGGCCTCGGCCATCATGTCGGCCGGAATGTCCGACACGATCGTAGTCGGCGCCCATCGTCTCGTCCTTGTAGGTGATCGCCTTCATCTTGACGAGGTCGATCACGCCGACGAACTTGTCCTCGGCGCCGATCGGCAGCTGGATCGCCACCGGGTTGCCGCCGAGCTTCGTCTCGATCTGCGACGAGCGTCGTCTTGAAGTCGGCGCCGATGCGGTCCATCTTGTTGACGAAGCAGATGCGCGGCACGCGGTACTTGTCCGCCTGCCGCCACACCGTCTCCGACTGCGGCTCGACGCCGGACACGGCGTCGAACACCGCGCACGCGCCGTCGAGCACGCGCAGCGAGCGCTCGACTTCGGCGGTGAAGTCGACGTGGCCGGGCGTGTCGATGATGTTGATGCGGATGTCGCGCCAGAAGCAGGTCGTCGCGGCGGACGTGATGGTGATGCCGCGCTCCTGCTCCTGCTCCATCCAGTCCATGACCGCCGTGCCTTCATGGACTTCGCCGATCTTGTACGTGATGCCGGTGTAGAAGAGGATCCGCTCGGTCGTGGTCGTCTTGCCGGCATCGATGTGCGCCATGATGCCGATGTTCCGTGTCCGGTCGAGCGGTGTCTGCCGAGGCATTGCTATCTGCGTCCTTCGTCGCTTGGTTCTTGGTGCTTGGTCCTACCAGCGGTAGTGCGCGAACGCCTTGTTGGCTTCCGCCATCCGGTGCGTGTCTTCGCGCTTCTTCACGGCGCCGCCGCGCAGGTTCGACGCGTCGAGCAGCTCGTTGGCGAACTTCTCCTGCATCGTCTTGCCGTCGCCGCGCGAGCGCGCGTAGCTGACCAGCCAGCGGATGCTGAGCGAGAGGCGGCGGTTCGGGTTCACTTCGACCGGCACCTGGTAGTTCGAGCCGCCGACGCGGCGCGACTTCACCTCGAGGCTCGGCTTCACGTTGTCGAGCGCCTTCTTGAACACCTTCAGCGGGTCGTCGCCGGTCCGCTCCTTGATGATGTCGAAGCTCTTGTAGAGGATGCGCTCCGCGGTGCTGCGCTTGCCGTCGCTCATCACGGTGTTGATGAACTTGCTGACCAGCGTGCTGTTGTAGAGCGGATCGGCCGGCAAGTTCGCGCTTCGGAATTTCTCGTCTACGTGGCATGTCTCTAGTCCTCGACCGTGTTACTGCTTCGGGCGCTTGGCGCCGTACTTCGACCGACCCTGCTTGCGGCCCTGGACGCCGACGGCGTCGAGCGTGCCGCGCACCACGTGGTAGCGCACGCCCGGGAGATCCTTCACGCGGCCGCCGCGGATCAGCACCAGCGAGTGCTCCTGCAGGTTGTGGCCGACGCCGGGGATGTAGGTCGTCACCTCGATGCCGTTGGTCAGGCGCACGCGCGCCACCTTGCGCAGCGCCGAGTTCGGCTTCTTCGGCGTCTGGGTGAACACGCGCACGCAGACGCCGCGCTTCTGCGGGCTGACCTGCAGCGCCGGACTCTTCGTCTTGGTGACGATCTTCTTGCGTCCCTGGCGAACAAGCTGACTGATAGTCGGCATTGATTCCTCGAAATCGTCAGTGTCCGACGTCAGCACGGACCCATGGCGGCGTACAGCCGAAAAGCTGCCGCCCTTGCTCAATACAACCGAGCCGGCTGCGAGCTACACAGCCGACACGTCGCGTCAAGCCTGAAGACGGCGGCGCTCCGAGAGCGCGCGACGCCTGGCACTTGAAGCTGATGACCCTATCTGTTATGTCGCTGGGGCTGCCGCTCGCGCGACACGCCCGGGGAGCAACTTGCTCTTCTACCAGGGAACGCCTTCGCGTTCCAGTAGATCCGAGGAAGGCTATTGCGCCCTTCCGGGAGACTCGAGGAAGGCCGCCAAGGCCTTCCGGGAGACATGGGGCTAGATAGGGTGTCCTAACCCCAAGAGAACCTGACGAATATAGCACGCAGGAACGTAAACCCGCAATCTGAGGCCGAAGGCTCAAGGCCTGAGGGCCGCCTCATTTCCTGGCCGCCAGATAGTTGACGATGGCGGTCATCTCGGCTTCGCTGAGGACCTCCTGGAACGAGGCCATCGAGGCGAACGGGTCAACCGCCTCAGGTTCAGTAATCCAGTCTCTCAGCCATTTCGCGTCGCGAGTGGCTCCCACGCGGGACAGGTCGGGCGCACTCGAAGCGCCCTCGCCGTCGATCATGTGGCACATGGCGCAATAGGTGCCCAGGACCAGTGCGGCCTGCCGTTCCTCCAGCCGTTATGGCAGGAGGCTCAACACCGGTTCGAACCCTCCGAAGGTAGGCAACGATTGCATGTGCCTGCGCCGGGCCGAGACCCGCCAGCTGGGCGGTTGACGCAGGCCCGGCGCTATCACTTCGGCCATATTTTGACCGGACGACTCGCGGCCTTCTCGATTACGAAGGCCTGTTGCGGCTAACGGCGGCGCTGCCGCTCACCGCAACACAGGCTGATGCGATCTGCGACCTGATTACCTGCGCTGAGTCGGTTCGATCAGCGGGTTCTCGATGCGAGCGAGTCGAGTCTCAATTGACGCGATGTCTGACTGCATCCCATCAGACATGTTCCGAAGTCCCTGGTTAAGGTTCGACGCGAGGCGCTTGTCGAGGGTGCCGGCGGGCGGATTCACGAAAGCGATGTTTTCTCCGAAGCACTTTTGCGCGACATGGTGTGACATGCACACTCCTGTTCAGCCGAACAGGCTATACCGGGTTTCACCGTATGGCGATATCGACTTGAGCAAACCGGAATGAGCGGGTCCGCGCTATGTCTTGCGGCGCGCAGTCCTTACCGCGAGTGCCAGCACGCCGAGCATCAGCGCGAAGCCTCCGAAGGTGACCCCCGGCGCGTCATCAGCCTCGCCGATGTAGAAGGCAAGGGCGGCAATGGCTGCACCGATGACGACAAGGCCGATAGCTTTGGCGATGTTAGATTTCATTTATTGATTGTAGAGTAGTTTGCGTTTGCAAAGTATACCACCGTGCAGGGGCGTAAAACGTGAGTCGTTTCAACAAATACCTACTCCCGAGTTCTCCTGGCGGCGACCGAAGACGGGCGACAGGATCGCGCCACCGGCTATGACTCCGACGGTCGCCGCGATAACTGCGTGAATGGACTTGACGATGCGGCGGAGAAACCTGCGGCGATCGAAAGGTGGCAGAGGGGTATCCATGGTCTCGACGATTCTAGTCGGACGGCCGATACCCGCCTCGGCCGCCGACACTCGTAAGTATTTGTTGACCAGACCTTCTGTGTTAGCCCGTGGGCCTCATGGACTCGGAACCGCCCCCGGAAACACGTAGGCGAACAGCATCGAGATGATCCCCATCGCCGCCATCAGCAGAATGCTGTGCTTGATGGTGAAGCGGAACAGCCGGCTCTCGTCCGCTCGGTCATCCCGGTGGCCGCGACCGCCACGGCGATGCTCTGCACCGAGATCATCTTGCCCATCACGCCCGCGGCGGAGTTGACCGACGCCGTCAGGATCGGGTTGAGGCCGAGCGCGTTCGCCGTGACCACCTGCAGGTTGCCGAACAGCGCGTTGGCCGACGTGTCGCTGCCGGTCAGGAACACCCCCAGCCAGCCGACGCACGGCGCTGAAGAACGGGAACGCCCAGCCGCTCGCCGCCAGCGCCAGGCCCAGCGTGGAGGTCATGCCCGAGTAGTTCATCAGATACGCCAGGCCAAGCATCGACGCGATGGTCAGGATCGCGAACTTCAGCTGCTTGAACGTGTCGACGTAGGTCTTGACGACCTTGCGCGGCCGGACGCGCAGCACCAGCGCGGTCGGCGAGGATGGCCAGGAAACACGCCGTCCCCGATGCGCTCAGCCAGTTCAGCTCGTAGAGCGCGGCGTACGGCGCCGGCTTGGCCACGACCGGCGGGATCCGCGTGATCAGGTTGTGCAGGCCGGGCACCATCAGGCGGTTCAGCATCCGTCGCGTGCATCGGGAGCGACGCCGGCCAGCAGGCTGTCGGTCCAACCGGTTGATCGCCGGCTTGATGTCGCGCTCGCCCCAGACCAGCACGAACACGACGAGCAGCAGGTACGGCACCCAGGCCATGAACATCTCGCCGCCCGAGTGCTGCGCCATCGTCACCGAGACCGGCTTGTCGCCCTCGAGCCGCATGATGTTCGCGGCTTCCACAGCTTGAGCACCGCCACCATCACGATGATGCAGGTCAGCGAGCTGAGGATGTCGGTGAGCTCCGGGCCCATGGTGCGCGAGACGTAGAACTGCACGCCGGCGAACGAGACGCCGCAGGCGACGATCGCCGGCAGCACTTCGAGCGCCCGCTTCGGCCCCGCCATCACGACGATCAGATAGCCGGGGATGATGATGGAGATCATCGCGCACAGCATGCCGACCATGCCGCTCAGCGGCAGCACCGGCAGGCCGGTGACGTTGGCCAGCGTCGTCACCGGAATGCCGATCGAGCCGAACGCCACCGGCGCGGTGTTGGCGAGCAGGCAGATGCCGGCGGCGTAGAACGGATTGAAGCCCGAGCCCGGCGAGCATCGCGCCCGACACGGCGACCGGGGCGCCGAAGCCGGCGGCGCCCTCGATGAACGCGCCGAACGAAAAGGCGATGAACATCGCCTGCAGCCGGCGGTCGTCGGTCAGGCTGCCGACCGAGTCCTTGATGATCTCGAACTTGCCGGTGTCGACCGCCAGGCGGTACAGCATGATCGACGTGAAGACGATCCACGCGATCGGAAACACGCCGTAGGCCGCGCCGTAGATCGTGGAGATCAGCGCCAGCTGCACCGGCATCCCGTAGGCGGCGAGCGCCACGACGCAGCGCCGAGACCAGCGCCGCCAGCGCCGACATCCAGGCCGGCTTCCGCAGCACGCCCAGCATGACGAACAGCACCACGATGGGAATCGCGGCGACCAGCGCGGAGACTCCCAGACTGCCGGCTATCGGTTCATAGTTGTGCTGCCACATAGGTCCTCTTCGGAAGGCCTAAGGCCTAAGGCCCAAGGCCCAAGGACTGGCCTAGGGCTAAGTTGTCAGGTCCCAGGCTTCAGCGGCGTCGCGCCTCGCAGATCGATGCCACGAATCGAGGCGTCGACCAGCTCAATGGGGTGAAAGACCGGCCAGTCATACCCGAGGCTGCGGGCGGCCGCAGAAATTTGCAGCGTGCAGCCGGGATTGCCGGTGGCAATCATATCCGGGGAGAGCGCGGCAATGTTCCGCACCTTGCGCGCGCCGAGCTGCGCGGCGGGTTCGGGCTGGACCAGGTTGTAGATGCCGGCGCTGCCGCAGCAGATCTCGGATTCGGCCGGCGTCACGCAGCTCGATGCCGGGGATCGCCTGCAGCAGCGCGCGCGGCTGCGCGCGGACGCCCTGCCCGTGCGCCAGGTGACAGGCGTCGTGGTAGACGACCCGTGCGTGAATGGGCTGCCGCGGCGCGCGCGGCTCGCCAAGCTCCGCCAGCACCTCCGACACGTCGCGCACCTTGGCGCTGAACGCGTGCGCGCGCGCCGCCCACGTCGGGTCGTCGGCGAGCAGCTCCCCGTATTCCTTCATCGCCGACCCGCAGCCGGCGGCGTTGACGACGATGCGATCGACGCCGGCGGCTCGAAGACCTCGATGTTGTGCCGCGCCAGCGGCGCGCCTGCTCGATGTCGCCGGCGTGCAGCGGCAGCGCGCCGCAGCATCCCTGCGCCCCGGGCGTCGCCACGCTGCAGCCTTCGGCCGCCAGCACGCGCACCGTGGCGTGGTTCACGTCCGCGAACGACAGCCGCTGCACGCAGCCGGTCAGCACGGCCACCTTCATCGCGCGACTCCCCCACCGCCGGCGTGTGCTCCGGGATGCGGCGCAGCATCGACAGCAACGTCACCGGCGGCGACAGCGCCAGCACCGCGGCCACGCGGCTCCAGAAGCTCGCCTCGCCGGACGGCTGCGCACGGCGTGGCTCGACGTCTGGGCGCCCCTTCCAGGGGGCCGTCCTGCCGGGCCTTCGGCGCCATCAGCGCGCGGCCGATCGCGCGAACGAGCCCGCCCAGGACGCGAGCGGCAGCATCGCGATGCGCATACGCTGCGGATACGGAACCAGCGCCATCAGCAGCCGACCGGAACAGGCGATCCGGCAGCGACCGGGTGTATCGCTGCTCGATCTGCGCGCGCGTCTTTTCGATCAGCGGCCCGTACTGCACGCCCGACGGACAGGCCGTCACGCAGGCCAGGCAGCCGAGGCACCGGTCGAAGTGCTGCACGAAGGACGGCGTCATCTCGGCCCGGCCCTCGACGCCCGCCTTCATCAGGTAGATCGCGGCCGCGCGGCGAGTCCATCTCCTCGCCCCACAGCAGGTAGGTCGGACACGTCGGCAGGCAGAACCCGCAGTGGACGCACGTGTCGATCAGCGCCGACGGCGGCGCGTCGGGCCCGTGGAACGCTGGAGTCGAGTCACGGGTTCAGGGTTCGATAGTTCAGCGAGGTCCGTTCAGCCGGTTCAAATCGGTCCCCGCCCGGCGTTCAGGATCCCGGCGGGATCGAACATCTGCTTCAGCGCCCGGGCGACGCGATCCGACGACCGCCGGGCCCCCACACGTCCACGCGCTCTTTCAGCTCGCGCGATCCGCGCAGCAGGACGACGTTGCCAACGTCGCGCGCTCGCCCGCAGGCGCGCGACGCCGGCGACGTGCGCGGCCATCCCGCCCGACAGGCGCGCCGTCCGGCGCCAAGGACGCGGCCGGCAAACGGCACGCCGACGCGTCGTCCGCGCTGCAGCTCCTCGACCAGCGCCACCACCTGCGGCAGCCGCGCCGGCAGCCAGCTGAACGCACCGTCGCGTCGCCCGTGCCAGGCGCGTCCAGTTGCGCCGCCCACGCCGCTCGCTTCGGCGACGTCGGTCAGGACCGTCGCCTGGCCCGACACGAGCGCGCGCGCCGCGGCGATCTGGGCGTCCCTCGCCGCCGGGCTGGTCGCGATCCGCAGCTTCAGCTGGAACGGCGTGTCCCCGTCCGCGGCGCGGAGGTCGAACGCCGCCGGCTCGAGCTGGCTCGCATCCAGGGCCGCGACGTCGCGGGCCAGCGCCGTCGCGTCCGTGTACCAGGCGACGAGCGTCGCCGACGACAGCGGGACCGGCACCAGCTTGAACGTGGCGTCGACGATGCCGGCGAGCGTGCCAAGCGAGCCGCTGACCAGCTTGCCCAGGTCGTAGCCGGCGACGTTCTTCACCACGGTACCGCCCGACTTGACCAGGCGGCCGTCGGTCAGCGCCAGCGTGATGCCGATCAGGAGATCGCGCGGCGTGCCGAAGCGGTGCCGCAACGGCCCCGCGTCGTTGGTCGCCACCATGCCGCCGATCGTCGCCCCGGCGAACGCGCTCTCGACCGGCAGCCACTGGCCCTCGGTGCGCAAGGTCGCGTTCAGATCGCGAGCCGCACGCCGGCCTGGACGGTGGCCGTCAGGTCGCCGTGCCGATGCACGATCAGGCGGGCGAGCCGCGCGGTGCTCGACCACCAGATCGACGGCGCCGGCGGCCGACCCCAGACGAGCTTGGTGCCGCCGCCGCGGATGACGGTCGGCAGCCGCTCGCGCAGCCGCGTGCGAGCGCGTCGGCAAAGCCTCGCGGCGTATCGGGCTCGGCGACGTGCGGCGGCACACGCCGTCGATCGCGTCCGCGGCCGTGCCCGGCGCAGCAAGGCGGCTACTGTGCATCAGAAGCGCTCGGCGAGGCCGGCCTTCTCGACCGGATGCTCGCGGTAGGGACCGGGCACCTCGCCGCACAGCCGCGGCGTCGGCAGCACCTTGCCGGGATTGCAGAGGCGCTGCGGATCGATGGCGTCGCGCACCTGCTGCATCACGTCGAGGTCGTCGTCGGAGAACATCCGCGGCATGTAGTCGCGTCTTGTCGGCGCCGACGCCGTGCTCGCCGGTGATGGAGCCGCCGGCCTCGACGCAGTAGCTGAGGATCTCGCCCGCCACGTCCTCGGCCAGCGCCGCCTGTCCCGGGATCCGCTCGTCGTAGCAGATGAGCGGATGCAGGTTGCCGTCGCCGGCATGGAACACGTTGCCGATGCCCAGGCCGGAGCGCTCCGACAGCGCGCGGATGCGGCCGAGCACTTCCGGCAGCTTCGTGCGCGGCACGACGCCGTCCTGCACGTAGTAGTTGGGCGAGACGCGCCCCATCGCGGCGAACGCCGCCTTGCGGCCCCTCCAGATGCGCATCCGCTGCTCGTCGTTCTGCGCCACTTCCACGGTCGTGGCGCCGGTCCGGCGGCAGATCGCCTCGACCATCGCGAACAGCTCGCGCACTTCGGCCGCCGGGCCGTCCAGCTCGACGATGAGCACCGTGTCGGCCGGCGGGAAATTCGGGTGGACGGCCGCCTCCGCGGCCCGAATCGCCAGCGCGTCCATCATCTCCACCGCCGCCGGCACGATGCCCGGCCGCGATGATCTCGGACACGGCCGCGCCGGCGGCGCTGATGCTGTCGTAGGCGGCCAGCAGCGTCTGCACGGTCTCGGGCTTCCGCAGGATGCGGACGACGACCTTCGTGACGATCGGCCAGCGTGCCTTCGCTGCCGATGAGCGCGCCAGCAGATCCGGGCCTGGGGCGTCGGGGAGCGAGCTGCCGATGCGCACGAGCTCGCCGTCGGGCATCACGGCCTCGACCTCGAGGACGTGGTGCACGGTGAAGCCGTACTTCAGGCAGTGGGCGCCGCCGGAGTTCTCGGCCACGTTGCCGCCGATCGAGCACACCTGCTGACTGGACGGATCGGGCGCGTAGTAGTAGCCGAACGGCGCCACCTGCCGGGTGATCTCGAGGTTGGTCACGCCCGGCTCCACGGTGACGCGGCGGTTGGCGATGTCGACCTCGAGCACGCGGTTCAGGCGCGCCAGGCTGATGACGACGCCGCCCGGCACCGGCAGCGCGCCGCCCGACAGGCCCGTGCCGTGCCCGCGCGCGACGAACGGCATGCCCTCGCGCTGCAGAGCCGCACGACCTGCTGCACCTCCGCTGCCGAGCCGGGCAGCACCACGACCGCGGGCGTCTCGCGCAGATGCGGCAGCGCGTCGCACTCGTAGGTCAGCAGCTGGACGGGCTCGCGCAGCACGGCCGCGTCGCCGCAGATCGATCGGAGCTCGTCGAGCACGACGTTCATCGGTTCACACACGCAAATGGTTACACTGCGCCGGACTGTGCGAGTTCGGTCTGGACTACGGCACCGACGGCCTCGACGTCGACCTGCCCGACGAGCGCGTCACGGTCATCGAGCCGATGCCGCGCCCGGCGGTCGCCGACATCCCGGCGGCGCTGGCGCGGGCCATCGCGCGCGCCGATCGGCTGTGCGCCGCTGCGTCAGCAGGTTCGCCCGGGCACCGGGTCGCCATCTCGGTCTGCGACATCACGCGCGCCCAGCCGCGGCGCGAACAGCTGCAGGCGCTGTTCGAGGAGATGCCGGACATCCCGCGGTCGGACGTCACCATCTTCATCGCCACGGGCACGCACCGGTCGAACACCGACGCCGAGCTCGAGCGGATGCTGGGCCCCGACATCCTGTCCACCTGCCGCGTCGTCAATCACGACAGCCGCGATCCGGCGACGCTGGCGTATGTCGGGCGAACGTCAACCGGCGTGCCGGTGTACCTGAATCGCGAGTTCCTGCAGGCCGACATCCGCATCACCACGGGGTTCGTGGAGCCGCATTTCTTCGCCGGCTTCAGCGGCGGCCCGAAGATGGTGGCGCCGGGCCTGGCCGGCCTCGAGACGGTGATGACGCTGCACGATGCCTAGCGCATCGGCCATCCGAATGCGACGTGGGGCATGACCGAGGGCAACCCGGTGCACGACGACGTCCGCGAGATCGCCAGGATGGTCGGCGTGCACTTCGCCATCGACGTCACGCTGAATCGCGAGCAGAAGATCACGGCGGCGTTTGCCGGCGACATCCTCGAGCAGCATCGCGCCGCGTGCCTCTACGCCCGCGACACCGCCATGCGCGCGGTTCCGCAGCCGTTCGACGTCGTGCTGACGACCAACTCGGGGTATCCGCTCGATCAGAATCTCTATCAGGCGGTGAAGGGCATGTCGGCGGCGGCGAAGATCGTCAAGCCGGGCGGAACGATTGTCTGCGCCTCGGAATGCCGCGACGGGCTGCCGTCGCACGGCTCGTACGGCGCGATCCTGACCTCGCAGCCAACGCCCGCAGCGCTGCTGACCATGATCAACAGCCCTGGCTACTCGAAGCCGGATCAGTGGCAGGTGCAGGTGCAGGCGCAGATTCAGCTGAAGGCGCAGGTGCTGGTGAAAACGAATGGCCTCAGCGCCGGCGAAGTGAGCGCCGCGCATTTCACGCCTATCGAGGACGTGTCGCGGGCCGTGCGTGACACGCTCGCCCGTGCAGGCGCCGCCGCGACGCTGTGCGTGCTGCCGCAGGGGCCGCAGACGATTCCTTATCTAGTTGGTAGTTAGATAGTTGGATAGTTGGATAGTTGGATAGTGCGGCCACGGAGATACGAAGACACGGAGATTGAAAAGTTGCGTTCGTGCCTCTGTGCCTCCGTGGCTTTTGCTGTTACTGGGGCTGCTTTCGGCGTGTGCGAAGACGGCGCCCGTCGCAGCCTGTACTGTCACGCGTCGCTGCCACTCCTCACCGTCATCACCTGGAACATGCATGGCGGCCGCGGCGATCTGCGGCGCCTGATCGCCGATCTGGAAGCCGGGCGGCTGACGCCCGGCGCGCCGCGCGACTATGTGCTGCTCCTGCAGGAGTTCGTGAATCGTGAGGACGTCCCAGGCTCGGCGACACGGGCGTTAACGCTCTTCACCAGCCCGGTCCGAAGTGCGACGGGCAATGCGATCCTGTCGACCATCCCGCTCGAGGCCTCGCGGACAATCGATCTGCCTCGTGAACGGCAACCGCGAGCCGCTGTGGCCGCCACCATACGCATCGGTGGCGACGCGCTGTTCGTCGTCTCGACACATCTGGAAAACCGGCTCGGCTGGCTGCGTGGACTGTTCGGCGATCGCGCGCGCGGGCGTCAGGCGGACGCGCTGCTGCAGGCGCTGCCACAGGGGCACGGCATTGTGGGCGGCGATTTCAACACGATGCTGGGCCCGAACGAGCCCGCGTGGCGTGCCCTCTTGATCGATTTCCTGATACACCGGGCGAACACGAGCCGACGTTTCGCGATCGGCTCGTGCTCGATCATCTGTTTTTCGATCTGCCGGATGGATGGCGGGTGACGCGGCGGGTGATTCGCGATCAGTACGGCTCAGACCATCACCCGGTACTGGCAGATGTTCACTGGCCTTAACCACGAAGGGCACGAAGGATCGAAGACACGAAGAAGAAACTGTATTCTCTTCGTGTCTTCGTGGACTTCGTGCTCTTCGTGGTTTAAAGGCTAGCGTTTGTTGATTCGCAGTGACACCGCGAATGCGGCGCGGCGCTCGCGTGCGGCGTTCGCCGTGGTGCTGAACAGCGCGACGTCGAGCCCGACGCGCGGCGAGAGATTCAAGCCCACTCCGCCGGTCGGGTTCCACTTCTCACGCGAGTAGACACCGCCGCCGCGCAGCTCGATCGCGCTCAAGCGATACTCCGCGCCGCCGCGCACGGAGTTTCCCTGGAAGCCGTGCGCGTACTCGGACATGACGGTCCACCTGTCGGCATGGTACCCGCCGTTCACGTGATAGTCCTGCGGCAATTCGACGCGGAAATCGTTGGCCGGAAACGGCCCGCCCTCGACGAAGTCGTCCTGTCCGAGAAACAGGTTGCCAAGCAGGTACGTCGTGCGCTCCACGTCATTCCAGTTAATCCGATTCGCGATGCCGTTGATCCCGAACCCGACCTCGAAGCCGTTGAGGACCGCCGCGATCCCGACGTCGATGGCGAACCCGGTGCCGGATTCGGCGGTGGTGCGCACGATCTGCAGCGGCGTTGGCAGCAGCGGATTGATCGTCAGGAGTCCCGCACCATCCGTGTCCAGCCGAAGAGCGGCGTCGGCGGCTTCGTAGCGGAACCCGTGGAGGTAGTGGTAGTTACGGCCGCGAATAGATGCCATCGCGATCCGACCCCGTGCTCACGGCAAAGCGCCCGCGATAGCCGCCCGTGATCGCCATGGCGATCTGGCCCGCCGTGTCGCTGCCCAGCTGGTAATTCGTGTTTGAAAACCGAAGCGCCTCGTCGCTCGCAAGAATGTCGATGACCCGCGGATCAATCGTGGCCACCGTTCGCATCGACAGATACGGCCCTGCCCCGACGTAGAAACCCTGGAACGGTGCATCCCTGTCGCCCCTGACGCGGAATGTCGCGCCCCAACTCGGGCTGGCCAGGCCTTCGGCGATGGGCTGATTCCGACAGATCGTAGCCGCGATAGTCGCTCAGATCGCGGCTGAGCGTGGCGCGGCGGATATCTGTGAACAGCTCGCGTCCGCTGGCCGATTCCTCATGGCGGTTGAACTGATAGTGCAGCGGCGACGCGGCATATTCGATGGCGCGGACGAAGTCGAACTCGTCGGACTCGGGCTTGAAACGTCGAAGTCGTTCAGCACCTGGAAGAGCCCCAGCGGAATGACGATGCTGCGGTACGGGCGCTGCTCTTCGATCATCCGGGAGGCGAGATTGTCCTTCCCGCTGACGGCGCCGAGGGCGATGCTGCGCGCGTCGAACGACCAGCTTTGCGCGAGGGCGGAGCTGACCGACGCCAGGCAGAACACGAAGGCAAGACAGAATCGACGAAGAACCACAAACCCTCCGTTAAAGGCAGGCCCGCCGCACGAGACTCGACCCGGCAGCAGGACGCTGCTAGCTAGGCATCGGTTCGGGACCGGCTGAACTTTAGAGCAGTGGTGGGAAACAGTGCGTCAGTGCGTCATGACGTGGAGCAGGACGTCCACGCCAAGCGCGTAGCCGCGCGGGGAGAACTGGAAGAAGAAGTCTGGATCCTCTCCCTCCCGTTCCCACGAATCGGCGACGTCAGTGTTGTGGGTCATCAGCACGACGATGCGGCGATGCGAGTCGCGAATCGCGCGGAAGTGCACCTGGGCGCTGTCGTCGCCGCGTTCGGAGTGTTGGTGCCGCCCCACTGCCGCCAGAACTGGATGTTCGTGATCTGCGGAACCTCGTGCAGTTCGAACTGGCTGCGCAGCACGGGATCATCGAGCGGGATGTCTTCGATCGGAAATTCTTCGGGGGGCAGCACGCGGCCGATCTGGTACTCCCAGTTCTCCCACGCGGCGGTGCCCCAGAAGTCGTCGGCCCAGAGGAAGCCGCCTTTCAGGAAATACTGCCGGAGCCGGACCGCCTGCGCTTCGGTGAACCCGATCGTCCCCGCGTCCGACGCGAAGATCACCGGGCAATTGAAGATCTGGTCGTCGGTGGCGCGAACGACGTAGTAGTTCGGCGTGCCGTCGGTGTCGCGGCTGATCCTGCGTACGCGTCAGCTCCGAGAGGCGCGTCGAGAGGTTGATCTCCGCGTACGGATAGTCCGTCTCCCACCCGATGCCGGACGCTTCCCTCCGCACCTGTCCGTAGGCCAGCCGGCAGATGACGAACGCGCTGTCCGGCATCTGCGCTGGTGCGTAACGCGCGGCAAAGCCACCTTCGCGGAAGAAGCGCTGCGCGTCGACCGCACCGGTCGCCAGCACCATCAACGCGCCGACGACGATCGTCGCGAGCAGCAGGTGGACGCGGCCCGGGGGCATGCGCGAGGTTAACGTGATTTGAAGAGCGCGGCAACCTCTGGTTTGGTGACTTTTCCCATGGCATTGCGCGGCAAGGCGACGAGCGGCCGAAGATCCCGCGGAATTTTGTACGGGGCCAGTCGCGGCTTCGCCCAGCTTTGCAGGTCCGCCAGCGACAGCGTCGCGCCGTCGCGCAGTTCGACCGCCGCCGACACCCGCTCGCCCCACTCGTCGTCGGCGACGCCGACCACCGCGCATTCGGCAATGCACGGGTGCAGTGCGCAGCACCTCTTCGATCTCGAGCGCGGAGACCTTGAAGCCGCCGGTCTTGATGATGTCCACGCTGATCCGCCCGAGCAGCCGGTAGGCGCCGCCTTCGAGCACCGCGAGATCGCCGGTCCGGAACCAGTCTCCCGCCGCCCTGCGCGACTCGAAGGGCGGCAGCGGCGGTCTCGTCCGGACGCCGCCAGGTACTCGTGGAAGACATTCGGGCCGCGAATCTCGAGCTCCCCGCGCTGCCAGCCTGCACCTCGACGCCCTGATCGTCCACCAGGCGAACCTCGACGCCAGGCAGCGGCGACGCCGACGAAGCCCGGCCGGCGCTCGCCGTCGAGCGGGTTCGAGAGCGCCATCCCGATCTCGGTCATGCCGTACCGCTCGAGCAGCGTGTGACCAGTGATCTCACGCCAGCGCTCGAGCATCTGCACCGGCAGCGCCGCCGACCCGGACATCATCAGCCGCAGCCGCCGCGCGCCGTCCGACCAGGCGCGCTGCGTGTCCGGCGGGGCACCCTCCCACGCCGAAATGAGGCGGTGGTAGATCGTCGGCACGGCGGTGAAGACGGTGATCTCGCCCGACGCGAGGCGCTGCCACACGCGCGTCGGCATCGAACGGGTACAGCATCTCGCAGGTCGCCCTGATGGCGAGCGCGCAGCCAAGGCCGTTGATGATGCCGTGCACGTGATGCAGCGGCAGCACGAGCAGCAGGCGATCGGCCGGCGTCCATCGCCACGCGCTGACCAGTGAGGAAATCTGCGCGCCGATCATCTGGTGCGTGGTCACCGCGCCCTTCGGCCGCCCAGTCGTGCCGCTGGTGTAGATGATCAGCGCGCGCTGATTGGAGCGCGAGATGCGGGAGCCCGTCCGACGGGGTCGACTGCAGCGCGTCCTCGGCGAGGACGAAGCGCGCACGCGCCGCGCGGGCCAGCGCCTTCCCGGCGTCGCGCAGCGACGCATCGGCCACCACGACCGAGGCGTCGGCGTCGCGGATGACGTATTCGAGCTCGGCGGGCGGATGGGAGACCGCCAGCGGCACGGCGACGCCGCCGGCGCGCCAGATGCCGCGCTGGATCGGCGGCGTAGCGAATCCCGGCGCGACCAGGAACGCGACGCGCGTCTGCTTCAGGTCGTCGTTGTCGCCGAGCAGCGTCCCCGCGACGCACTTCGAGGCATCGTCCAGCTCGTCGTACGAGTGTGCGCGTCCATCGGCGATGATCGCGGTGCGGCCGATCATGCTGGTATTATCGTCAACTCTGAACGGGCCCGAAGGCGTCGGTCAGACGCGGAGACATGCAATCTGTAGAGCCGACATTCAGTTCGTGCACTGGACGTACTCGTATGCCGCTCATCGAACCTGGCAAGAAAGCCCTGCGTTCGCGCTGAAGGATCAGCACGGCAACACCCATCGGCTGTCGGACTACGCCGGCCAGCACGTCGTCCTCTATTTCTATCCGAAGGACGACACACCCGGCTGCACGCAGGAGTCGTGCGAGTTTCAAGCGAACGCTGGCGACGTATAAGCGCCGGAAGGCGGCGGTGCTCGGCGTCAGCATCCTCGACGAGAAGAGCAAGGCGAAGTTCGCGACCAAGCACGGGCTGACGTTTCCGCTGCTCGCGGATGCCGATCATGCCGTGGCCGAGAAGTACGGCGTGTGGCAGGAGAAGTCGCGCTACGGCCGCAAGTACATGGGCATCGCGCGGACGACGTACCTGATCGGCCCGGACGGGAAGGTCGTGCAGCGGTGGGACAACGTGAAGGTGAACGGCCATGTCGACGCCGTCGCCGAAGCTCTTACGTAGGCGCTCCTTCAGTCTGATCCACTTCTTCCACTTCTTCCACTTTTCCACTTCTTCCACTTAGACTGGCCCCGTGGGCCGCTGGCTGACTCGACGGCGCGTGATTCGCCGCCATTCTGGTGGTCGTCGGCATCGCTGTGGCCGTGCGCGTCGAGGCGCAGTTCTTCCGCAATTTCCGCTCGCTCGCGGATCGCCCGACCCGCTGACTTCGACGGCACCTTCCAGTTCTGCCGGATCGATCTTCGCGGACAATCCGACGAGGTGATGGCGGCGACTGGTCGGTGGACTGGCCGCGCGCGGACATCAATCTCTCGATTCGGCTGTCTGAACTCACCAAGACACGCGTCGGCCGTGCCCCGGCGGGAGACCCGAACCATCTGACGCTGCGCCTCACCGACGAGACGCTGTTCCGGTGCCCGTTCATCATGATGACCGAGGTGGGCAGCCTCTACGTCGACGACGAGGAGGCCGAGCGGCTGCGCGAGTATCTTGCTGAAGGGAGGATTCCTGTGGGCCGATGATTTCTGGGGCAGCTACGCCTGGGACGTGTGGGAGCAGGAAATCCGCAAGGTGCTGCCCGGCATCGGAGTATCAGATCATCGACGTGCCGCTCGAACCATCCGCTCTTCCGGTCGCAGTTCGAAATGAAGGACGGAGCGCCGCAGATTTCAGCGATCGGAAACTGGCAGACGAGGGGTCCTGTCGGAGCGCGGCGCAGACAGCGCCGAGGTCGCACGTGCGCGCGATTGTCGACAAACATGACCGCATCATGGTGCTGATCACCCACAACACCGACTTCGGCGATTCCTACGAGCGGGAAGGCGATAACCCGGAGTACCTCTACGCAGATGTCGGTGCCCGGCTACGCCTTCGGGATCAACACGTTGCTCTACGCGATGACGCACTAGGCGTCGTTCACACTTCCCGGTTCTCTGTTCCCGGTTCGTGTTCATGTTCGGCGGGTGATCCGCACGGTCGTCCTCGGCAACTCAGGGCGAACACCGAACACGAAACTTCGAAGTTCGAACCGAACTTGAACACGAACCGAGAAGCGAGAACCCGGAAGTGTGAACCTACGGTAGCGCCAGCGCGACGAGTTCGCCCGGGAACTGCCGTCCCAGAAATTCCGACGACGATGAACTGCTTGCCGTTGACCTGATACGTCATCGGCGCATTACTGACTCCGGCAGGCAATTCCATTTCCCACGCAATGGCGCCCGTCTTCTTGTCGAAGGCGCGGAACTTCTTGCCACCCCACGGCCCGCCCGGCGGCAGTGCCGACGCCGCTATCGCTCCCCTCACCCATAAAGACAAAGGTCTTGGTCACGAGCGCCGCGAGGCGGCCAGGAGCGCCGAGCGGCGGCAGGTTCAGGCCTTTGAACGCCGGATGATTGCGGAGGCCGTCGCCGTTGGCCACCGACCAGAGGATGTCGCCCTTGTTCAGATCGATCGCGACGAGTCGCGAATACGGTGGCTTGAACGGATCGGGCAGTCCTTGTGGACCGAACGGCCACGGAGTCGTCTGTTTGACGTAGGGCAGCGTCGATTCGGCGTGCTGCGACTTGCCGAGCGCGATCACCGTCGGCATGTGCGCAGACGGCACGTAGAGGATGCCGGTCTCGGTGTCGAATGCCGCTCCGCCCCAGTCGGCTCCGCCATTGGTGCCGGGTACGAGCAGGAGAGCCTTTGGGGCCGTCGGGACTTCCCAGCAGGACAGGCGGCGTGTAGATCGGTCCCGTCTTGTACTCGCTGACGATCTTCCTGGCCTCGGCCTTGAGTTCCGGCGTGAAGTCGATGAGGTCGTTATCGCTCACGCCCTGCTGATCGAATGCGGGCGGCTTGGAAGGAAACGGCTGCGTTGGCGAGTACCATTCTCCGGGCACGTTGCCCTGCGGGACCGGGCGCTCGACGATCGGCCAGACAGGCTGGCCGGTCTCGCGGTTGAAGACGTAGACGAACGCCTGCTTCGACACCTGCGCCACCGCCTTGATGCGGCGGCCGTTGACCGTGATATCTCCGAGCACCGGGGGGGCCGGAAGGTCGTAGTCCCACAACCCGTGGTGAATGGTCTGGAAGTGCCAGACGCGGCGGCCGGTCCTGGCATCCAGACACACGAGGGATTCGGCAAACAGGTTGTTCCCCGGCCGCGTGCCGCCGTAGTAGTCGCCGGTGGCTTCTTCGAAGGGCAGGTAGACGTAGCCGAGATCCTCGTCCGCGCTCAGCAGCGACCACGCACCACTGTTGCCGGAATACGTCCACGAGTCGTTGAGCCACGTGTCGTTGCCGAACTCACCCTTGCGCGGGACCACGTGGAACGTCCAGAGCAGCTTGCCGGTCCGCACGTCGTAGCCGCGGACATCGTCCGGCGGCATCTCCTTGGGTGCGCGCTGGCGCTCGTTGAGAATGTCGGTTGCGGGCGCGGGAACGCCGGCGACCACGATGACGTCCTTGACGACCATCGGGCCGCTGGTCCATCGCCAGCCAGTGATCGGCCGCTCAAAGCCCTTCGTCAGGTCGACCTGTCCGTTATCACCGAAGTCGGCATATCGCTTTCCGGTCTTCGCGTTCAGGGCAACCAGATTCGATCCAACGTTGGTGACAATGCGTGCGTCGCGACCGTCCGTCCAGTACGTGAGACTGCGCGTGGCGCCGCCGCGAGCGGGTCCCTGCCCGTCGGGACGAGGCGGCAGTGTGTCGTACCACACCGTCTTCCCGGTGGCGGGATCGAGTGCGACGACGGCACCGACCGACGAGCTGATGTACATCAGGCCGCCGACGACGATCGGCGTGTGCTGGTAGTTGGCGGCCCCCTGCGCATCGGGGAATGTCACGCGCAGCTCTTCCGGCACAGCCGACCGCCGCCAGGCGATCTGGAGGTTCTTGATCGTGTTCCGGTTGATCTGGTCGAGCGGCGAGTACCTCGTGCCCGCCTTGTCGCGCCCGTAGGCCGGCCAATCGCGATCGCTGTCGGCCGCTCCGCCGATGACGATCCAGCCCGCGAGCGCGACGACCACGACGGCAAAGGAGGAAATCGCTGCTTTCTATTCACGTCAGTAGCCCATCTTGATGACGCCCTGCTGCATCCCGTTGACAGTTCCCTTGTCGAGCCATTCGAGGGAGGCACGGAACAGCAGTGTGTGATTCCGCTCCCACATCGCGTTGTGTGAGGAGCAGCCCAGATCGATTAGCACTTTCTGCGGAGCGCCGAGATCGGCGTAGAGCTCGTTGACGCGCGCGGGCGCCACCTGACCATCGTGGATCGCGGCCACCATCAGCGTCGGCGTCTGCATCTTCGAGACAACCGCCTGGTTCCAGCCCCACGTCGTCGTTTGCGGCGCGCGGCGGACGCCGGGTCCCCACGTCGCGCCAACCGGATCGGACTGCATCAACTCGGACCAGACCACGTCGGCGACCGCGGGATCGACCTGCGTCGGCGCACGCGGTCTGCCGGGCCCAGAGGGCGTCGAGATCCGCGCGTGACTGCGTGTTGAAGGCGGCACCTTCTGCCGGCACCTTCGCCGGCGGGCCAGCGGCGCTGGTGCGCGCGTAGGCAGGGGCAAGCAGCACGAGGCGCTTCACCTTGTCCGGATTCCGAGCGGCATAGCCGCCTGACCTCGGACCTCCAAGCGACCACGCCACCATGCTCACGCGCTCGACGCGCCGAAGGTTGCGAATGTAGTCAACCGCCGCGCCCACGTCGTCCCAGTCCGATGCGATCGTGGTCAGTGCCTGTGGATACGACGGAGCGCACGGCGCCTTGAGCAGCGTGGGAATCCACTCGTTCTGCCGATCGCGCGCCACGTTGCAGAGATCGTTCATCTGCGCGGGCCTGGTGGATCGCCCGTAGCCGGTCATGTCCACGGAGAACACGTCGAATCCGGCGCGAGCGAGGTAGGCCATCCAGCTGTAGTCCTGATACGGCAGGTCGAACGCCACCTCGGCCGGTGTTCCCGCTCCATGCACGAACAGCACGACGCGGTCGGGGGAAACGGCACCCCGCAGTGCCGAGCCGGCGACGACGCGCTCGCGTACGTAGAGCTGCGCCGGCTGACCGGCAATCGCCGGGACGCTCGATTTCACCTGCACGTAGTGGTCGATGGTCAGCAGGCGCGCGCTATCGTCGCCGCGCAGCAGCGCCAGGCCACCAGCGACGACGAGGAGCGCGGCGATGAGTGCCCGCACGATCAGAGCGCCGGCTTGCCGGTGGCCAGGTGTGCGGTCTTGATGTGTTCGCGCAGCAGGTCGCGGCCGAAATCGCCGTTGAAGTCCCGCCAGATCGAATGCACGTGGTTCCCGTTGTTCTGCGTGTTGTCGAACTCGATCAGGAATGTCGGACCCTGCACGCGATAGTAGTGCCGCTGTCCGCGCTCGACGGGTCCTGCCCACGCAAAGCCGATGTTCTCGATGCCGGCTGCCTTAATCTTCGCCATCCGCTGAGCCGCGACGTCGGGAGCCATCAGCCCGGCATACGCGTCGATCACCTTGGTCAGCAGATCACGCTGCGCCGCGGTCATGGCTGAGGCGCGCAGGCCATCAGGCGAGAGTGGTTTGATGTCGAGCTGGTTGGTCGTGACGATCTCGGTTGGCGCCGCGGCGTTGAAGATCGCCGTCGCGCGCTGCTTCTCGTCGAGCGCCGTCACAAGGGTGCGCCCGGAATCCTCGAGCATGGCCAGCACGCGCTTCCCTTTGTCGGCACCGTCCTGCACTTCAGCCGGGTTCGATCCGGCGAAGGACGGCGTGCTTGCCGCGACCGTGCCCTTGTTGACGAGGAAGTGCAGCGAGATGTGATGGCCCTCGACGCGCCATCCCCAGACTCCTGTCGCGGACGGCTGCCCGAACACCGTAAACCGATATGCGCTGGCGTCACGCGCCATCGCCTGGCCGCGTCCAGCGCCGCGTCCGCCCTCGACGACGCGCAGGATGTTCTCGAGCGCGATGATCGACGTATAGGTCTGATAGCCGCGGTCGCTCAGGCCGCTCTTGAGCAGCTCATGCGCGAGCTTCTGCTGCGGTTCGGTCATCGCCTTCAGCGGCAGACCGTTGCGCGGGAACGTTTCATCGGGAATGAAGTTCCAATGGAGGTACTCATCGGACTCGAGCGGATACGTCGCCTGCTTTCGCAGATCCGGCGTCAGGGCATCCAGGAAGCGTGTGGCGGCGGTAGACATCGCGCCTGCCGCGGTTGGCGTGCGCTGCGCCGTGACGACCACCGCGCTGAACACGGCCAGCACCAGAGCCACCAGGACAACTCGAGGCGACAGGAAGCGTTTCATTGCGACCTCTCCCAATTCTCAGGTCACCCCGTGATGGAGTGCCTTTCAGGCTGTAAATCCTAGCACCGCGCGGCAAACGCCACGTCGTCTTCGCTCACGGCCCACTGTGGGAACAGTCGCAGCGGGCCGGCGCGATGCTAGCACGGCCGCGGCCGGCGTCCAGTGCACGCCACGCGTGGCATGGCAACGGCTGGCAGGTAAGGTCTTTGCACTGCTCCTGACCCGGTAAGAGCGTTTCATGGATCTCGGCACCGACCTTCGCAACGCCCGCGAGCGCGCTCGCATCTCCCTTCCCGAGCTCTTCGCGCGCACGCGGATCCCGATCAGGACGCTTCGCGCCATTGAAGAGAACGATTTCTCGGCGGTGCCTGCCGGCATCTTCGTTCGGTCGTACATACGCCAATACGCGCGGGAAGTCGGCGTCGATCCCGCGGCGGCCATCGCTGAGTATCGCGCGATGACCAAACCGATCGAGGAGCCCGCGGACGAATCGCCCGCAGCTCCGGCCGTCGAGACGGCCGTCGAGAAAGCAAGCGAGCCGGAATTCGTACCGGATCTCACGGAGTCACGCCCTGGCTGGGGCCACGTCCTCGTCGCGGCCGCTCTCATGGTCGGGCTCATGGGCCTGAACCGATACGCTGCGAGCGGTTCCGCCGACGCGAACGCCGCGACCCCGGCCAGCCCCGTTGCCGCCAGCCCCGTTGCCGCAAGCCCCGTTGCCGCGAAGCAGGAGGCACAACCGGTGGCGACGGTGGCGACGACGGGAACCGGAATCCGGATCGAAATGAACGCGCAGGGCCTCTGCTGGGTCAAAGCCGTCGCCGATGACCAACTCGCGTTCGCGCGGCTGCTGCAGCCGGGCGAGACCGAAACGCTGACCGCCTGGCGGGACATCACGGTGCGTGTCGGCGATCCGGCGTCGTTCTCCTACTCGATTAACGGCCAGCCAGGGCCGGCTCTTGGCGAGGCCAACGTTCCCGTCACCGTGCGATTCGGGACCGACGGCCGCGCCTCACGCGTGTCCTGACGCTCGCCGTATACTCCCCTCTCATCCGTTCGCTTCCGCCGACAGTGTAGGGCCGACCTTAAGGTCGGCCTCTACCGGAGTCAGGCGGAAGCCACGACAAGCGGTGGCTTCCGCCTTCAGGTGGAAGATCCGCCAGCGCGACAGCGAGGGAACTGTATGTCTGACGGGTCGATCAAAGGAATCTCGCGCCGGTGGGTGCTCGGCATCGCAGGTGCCGCGGCGATTGGCGCGGCCATCAGCGGCAGCACAGCCCGCAGCCGGTCAAGCGCGCGGACAGGCGGCCGCCCAGCCCGAGGAGCTCGTCTTCGTCAACGGCCGCATCCACACGATGGATCGCGAAGAACACCGTGGTCGACGACCGTGACGATTCGGAACGGACGATTCGCGGCGGTAGGCGGCGCGGCGCCGCGGCCGCGGCGGGACGACGAATCATCGATCTGCGCGGCCGCACGGCGGTGCCCGGCATCATCGACAACCACAATCACATCGTGGCGATGGGCAACCGGCCCGGGTATCACACGCCGCTCGAGAACGCGACGTCGATCGCCGACGTGCAGGCGATCATCGCGGCGCGCGCCGCCGCCGCACCGAAGGGCGTGTGGATCACCACGATCGGTGGATTCAATCGCAATCAGCTGGTGGCGCCGCCGGAGATGGCGCGCCTGCCCACGCTCGCGGAGCTCGACAAAGCCGCGCCGAACAATCCAGTGTGGATGTCGGAAGGCTTCAGCGGGCCGTCGGCCACGAACAGTCTGGGCAAGAAGCTCTTTGAGAGCCAGACTCCGCCGATTCCGGTGGGCGCGGACGGATCGATGGCAGGCGGGGCTCAGTCAACCGGGCGAGCGCTGCTCATGCTGCGGCAGACGCTGCTCAACGAAGCGGAACGCCGCCGCGGCGCCATCGACGCGATGAACTACGGCCTGAGCCTGGGCGTGACCACGCATCTCGATCAAGGGCGTGTTTCAGGCAACCAACACGCCGAACGACGGCGCCGCGCATGAGGACAACTACACGATGCAGCTGCCGTTCGTGGCGCTGCACCGCGACGGCCTGCTGCCGGCGCGCCTGCGGATCAACTATCTCCATCAGGATGCGACGCCGGAACTGACCACGCTGCGGGAGCGCGTGCGCAACACGATCCCGTTCTTCGGCGACGACATGATCCGCACCGGCGGCATCGGCGAGTTCATCGCCGGCGGAAAGTCGTTCGTCGACGCCGCCAAGCTGCTGGCGCGAGCGGGCTGGCGCGCCGAAGTGCACTCGCTGAGCCGCAACGACTTCCAGCAGGAGATCCAGGATTACGAGACGGCGCACAAGGAGTCGTCCATCGCCAACCTCCGCTGGGTGGTCGCCCACGTGCCGTTCATCACGGAGGACTGGGTCAACCGGCTGAAAGCGATCGGCGGCGGGCTGTCGCTCACCAGCTGGCGCTATCTCGCCGGCACGCCCGATCAGAACGGCCCGCCGTTCAAGATGATCGTCAACAACGGCATTCCCGCCGGCATGAGCTCCGACGGCATGCAGATCGCGCCGATGAACCCGTGGCTGCACATGTACTACGCCGTCACAGGCAAGAACGCCCGCGGCGTCCTCATCAACGACGGCCAGCAGATCACGCGGGAGCAGGTGCTGAAGCTGTACACCGCGAGCAACGGCTGGTTCCTGCGCGAGGAGAATCAGCTCGGCTCGATCGAGGTCGGCAAGCTCGGGGATCTCGTCGTCCTCAATCAGGACTACTTCGACATCAAGGCCGTACCGGACGAGGCGATCAAGAAGACCAGCTCAGTGATGTCGGTGGTGGGCGGCAAGATCGTTCACGACAGCGGCGCCGTGAAATAGCCACAGTCACGTCAGGCACGAACCTGATGCCCGCTCTCGGGGCGATCGGACCGCCAGCCGACGCCAGCGGGTATCTCGCTCCGCCGGCCGCTCGGCACGCCCGCTCAGGCTCGACGAGCAGTATCGGCGTGCGTAGGTCGTTGCTTCGATTCGGCGCTGCCGGTCCCCGGCGACCGAGACGGCCGTGCTCCGCGAGACACCCGCCGTCGCGTCTGGCGGATTATCTCCGCGTGAGCGTGAACGTCACACCTGGCCTCGCCGGCAGCGAGCGGACGACACGCTGGGCAGTCAGGCGTTTCGCGCAGACGGCCGGACCGCGCAAGCAGGGTTCGAGCGTCTCGACGAGACCCAGAAAGGACGGGCCTCCGTGCGCGTCGCGGCCGGCCGTCGGAGCCGAAATGCCTGGCTGACCAGCGAGCCCGCGCGAGACAGCGACCTCTGAAGGTACGTGTTGTTTTACGGCAGTGCGAACACGGACAGTGAGTTGTAGGTCCGGTTCGTCTTGAGCCCGGCCTGCTGAATCAGCGAGCTCGTCACGGCGCCGACGCCCGTCAGCACCGCGACGTACTGCTTGCCGTTGACGGCGTAGGTGATCGTGCTGTTCTGAACCGGCCCATTCAGCTTCGTCTCCCAGAGCACCTTCCCGCTGCCGGCGTCGAACGCGCGGAACATGTGGTCCAGGTCTCCCCAGAACACCAGATCCCCTGCCGTGGCGAGCACCGCTCCGTTGCTGGGCGCGTGCTGTCTGTGGATGTACTGAATCTCTCCCGTCGACACGTTGACCTTGGCCAGGCCGACCCACGTGTCGGGATTGCTCCCCTCGCGCGCGATGGCGACGCGCCGCTCGCGCACGCTGCCGTCCGCGCTCGCCGCCGTCATGTCGAGGCAGTTGTCCACGTACGGCACGTACAACGCGTTCTCGCCCGGATGGTACGCCGTGGGCCAGTAGCTGCGCGTGTTGTACGAGCAGATGACGTGACGCTCTCCGGGCTGCTTGAGCATCACCTCGTCATTCGCGTAGACCCGCCCGGTCTTGACGTCGATGTTCTTGATCAGGAAGTTCGGGGCGTCGAACGGGAACGGCGTCGCCCACAGGAACTGACCGGTCGCGCGATCGTTGGCGAAGATGCCGCCGCCCTCGCCGACCATGAGGCTGATGTCGCGCTGCTCGCCGCGCTTGACGTCGGGGTTGATCCACTTCACGAACTTCGGATTGGGATTGAAGGCCGCACGAACCAGCGTGCGCTCGTGCGTGTAGTCCTGGTCCCAGTCGTCGCCGGGAAGATGCTGGAAGTACCACACGAGCTTTCCGGTGTCGGGATTCAGCGCCACCGTGGAGTTGCTGTACAGATCGGACGGCGAATGCGTCGGCACAGCATCGAACTTGCCGTCGTGCCGCGCGCGCCGGGTGTTCGGCATCGGATTCGCCACGCCCCACAGCACCAGCCGCCGCTGCGGATCGTAGCCGCCGGGCAGCCCCCAGGTGGCGGCCATGCGGCCGGCTTCGGGTGAGCCGGCCCACGACGCGCCGCCCGGATCGCTGTTCTGCGCCGCGGTCCGGAAACGCCACAGTTCCTTGCCGGTCTTCGCGTCATGCGCAGCGATGTAGCAGTTGGCGCCAACAGGACTGCACGCCCGTCCGCTGAGCACCTTGCCTTCGACGACGATCACGCCCGAGGTCATGCCGCCGTCGGTCTTCGTCTCCCAGCGCACCGCACCGGTCTTCGCGTCCAGCGCCTGAACGTAGGCCGTCGGGCGCCGTCCAATAGACCATGTCGTCGTACATCGCGATCGCCTTGATGCGCGCCGCGCCGGACGGACGCTTGTGCTCCCAGATCTGCGTACCTGTCGTCGCATCGATCGCGCGGATCGCGTTCGGCGGAACGACGACATACATCACGCCGCGATACACAAGCGGAATGCTTTCCTGCTGGCCGCCAGGGAACTCGACCTTGAAGACTTCCTTCAGCTGCGCCACGTTCTGCCGCGTGACCTGCTTGAGCGGGCTGAACCGTTGGGCGTCGTAGGTGCGGCTGTACATCAGCCAGTCTTCAGGAGCCGGATTCAGCAGCGTCTTGTCGGTGATCGGCTCGAAAGCCGGGCGCTGCGCGGCAACCGCCGCGAAACCGACAACGGCGACCACCGCGATGAGAGAGAGCTGCGCTTCACGAATGCCCTCCGGATTCTGGTGAGGATACGTGACTTCCGCCTTAAGGCGGAAGCTACGGTGCCACAATCGACTGCATGACCGCCGTTTCGAAGTCTTCGCGCATCTGCGCGCGCGTCTCGAGATACGCCGACTGCGTCATGTAGATCGCGACCATCCGTTCCTTCGGATCGATGAAGAAGTGCGTGTTGTACGCCCCGCTCCAGCCGAAGCTGCCCTTCGACAGGAACGTGGTGCGCGCACCCGGATCGGTGACGACGCGGACGCTCAGGCCCCACGCCTCACCCGCCGCACGGCCGGGCAGCGTGTCGGGGGCGAAGGCGCTTGCCATCAGTTCCACGGTCCGGGTGCTCAGCAGCCGTTTGCCCTCGTGCTGCCCGCCGTTCATCAGCATCAAGGCGAACTGCAGGTAGTCCTCGGCCGTGCTGAAGAGGCCACCGCCGCCGGAAAAGTAAGCGCCGTTCACCCATGCGCCCTCGGGTTGGTTGCGGAGCTGACCGTTCGCCGACAGGTAGAGCGAGGCGATGCGCGGATTGCCAGTCGCCGGATAGAAGAAGGTGTCCTTCATGCCGAGCGAATCGAAGATGCGCTGCTTCGCGAAGCGATCGAACGGCATCCCCGACGCGACCTCGACGACGCGCGCCAGCACGTCGAAGCCGTACTGCGCGCTGTAGGCCCACCGCGTGCCCGGCTGGAAGTCGAGCGGCACGTTCTTCAGGCGCGGGAGCACCGTCGCGAGCGGCTCACCAGCGCCGATGGCGACCTGCGCGGCCTGCGCCGCGCTGGCCCCGCCGCTCATCAACCCGGAGGTGTGCGTGAGTAGATCGCGGACCGTAATCGGGCGCGCGGCATCCACGGTCCTCGTCGGGAGCGGCGCCGCAATCGCGTTCGTGGGCTGCGCGGCACCTTCGGTATTGAGGACGGTCACTTTCAGATTCTGCAGTTCGGGAATGAACCGCGAGACCGGGTCAGTGAGCCGGATCTTGCCGTCCTCGACCAGCATCAGCACGGCGACGCCGACGACCGGCTTGGTCATCGACATGATGCGGAAGATGGCGTCCTTCTGCATCGGCTTCTTCGAGTCGAGGTCCATCAGCCCCTGCGCCTCGAAGTGCGCGATGCGCCCGTTGCGCGCCACCAGCGTCACCGCGCCGCTGAACGTCCTGGCGTCGATGAGCCGCTGCATCAGCTCGGTCACGCGCTTCAGCCGATCCGCTGACAGGCCGACCTCCTCCGGTCGCACCGTCGGCGCGGACGCGCCGCACGGAAACTCCAGAGGCGAACATCGTCGCCAGAAGGAACGTCGAGCTGATCGCGAGAATCCTGCGCATGCGAAACTCCCTTTCAACCACGAAGGGCGCGAAGAGATCGAAGGACACGAAGAATGCGGATCGGCATTATATCTTCGTGAACTTCCACCTTCGCGCTGCGCGCTTCGGCGGACAAGTCGATCCCTTCGTGCGCTTCGTGGTTTTCAACGTGCCGCGCTCAGCTCGATGACGTTGCCGTCGGGATCGGTGAAATAGAGCTGCTTCCACGGCGTGACGTTATCCGGCCGCGCGAGGCACTCGACGCCCGCCGCGCGCAGATGCGCGACCGCACCGTCGAAGTCCGCGACACCGAGCGCGACATGCCCGTCTCGCGAATCGATGTCCGTGGTTCCCCGCAGCGTCCGCGCGGGCTCATGGACGATGAGGTGGAACTGCCGGCCGTCGGCCAGCTCATACCAGGCGCCGGCAAACGGGAAGGCCGGCCGCGGGATCTCTTTCAGGCCAAGCACCTCGCCGTAGAAACGCTTCGAGCGCTCGATATCGGTGACGCAGACCGCGACGTGGTGAAGGGATGCTGATTTCGACCATAAATGAACAAATCCCAAGCCCCATTCCGCAGCGCGGTTGGGACTTGGGAGTTGGGACTTGGATGTTGGGAGTTCTCTTACGGGACGATCGTCGTCACCCGGCTCACCGACTCGGCCTGTCCGACCATCAGCTCGTGCGCGTAGTTCGCCTGCTGGCAGATGTACTCGAACAGCTCGGTGCCGGTCGAGGCGTGGATGTTCAGCGTGCCGCCGTACGGCTTCGTGTAGGCACCCGGGTCGTCGACCGTGAACTCGTAGCGCATGTTCTGCGCGTCGGTGCGGGTGAACCGCTCGACGAAGTGCAGCTGCTCGGTGCTCGGCAGGCCGCGGCGATCCCACCAGAAGCTCTCGTTGAATCCGACGGAGTCGACGACGAGCGTGTCGCCTTCCCACCAGCCGATGGAATGGCCGTAGTAGCTGGGCGTCAGGTTCTTCGGATGCGAGCGACCGTCCATGTAGATGGTGCGGAACGTGTGCGGCCCGCCGACATCGAAGATGTAGATGCGCTTGCAGCTCGGCGGCCTCGACGAACTCCGTGCCGTACGGCGTGAGGAACTGACGCGTCATCCCCGAGGCCTTGCAGCGCGCGTGCGGCTCGAGCTCGTGCTTCTCACGCTCGTCGAACAGCGCCTTCGCCCACGGCTGGAACGGCACCTGGTCGCGAGGCAGCGGCGTCTCCCTGATCCCGAGGTTCGCCGTCCAGAGGAGCGGCTCCTTCGGGTTGCCGCTGCTGAAGATCACGCGGCCCGCCGCGTTTCGGGGCGCCGGGGCAGCTGGAGCTGCGGCCCCGCGGCCGCCGCGACCGCCGCCGCCACCCTGACGGCCCTGCGCGCCACCCTGCCCGCCCACCTTGACGCGCCGGGCCAGCCTGGGCTCCGCCCTGCTGCGCAGCCTGGGCGTGCCGCGCCGCCGGTGCGGCCGGCTGCTGTCCGAGCACCGATTCCACGAGCAGCGGCGACACAAAGAGTGCCGCGGCGGCAAACAGGACATAGCACTGGCGCATTGCCTTCAACTCCCTGGGATCATGCGACAGACGAAACCCTCGCGCACGGGCGGCGCGCGAGGGCCCGGGACTATTTGCGCTGGGCGTCGCCTTCGCTCGACGCCGCGTCGAGCGTCTGGCCCGGACGGGCGCCGGTGCTGGCCAGCGTGATCGTCCGCGCGTTCACGCGCTTGCTGCCGTTCTTGGCCAGCGCCGCATCCGTGACGGTGACCTTCTCACCGAGCTTCACGGTGTCACGGCGCCAGCCGCCGCGCTGCAGACCGTGCGGCGGGCCAAACTCGGCGCCCCAGTTGGTCATCTCGCCCGTCTTCTCGTCCTTCACGCTGAAGTAGATCCACACGTGCGGGTTGGTCCACTCAACCTTCGTCACGGTGCCGGTCAACGTCACCCGCTTCGTGCCGTCGAACTCCGCCGCGAATGAGTGGTGAGCCATTGCCTTGCCGCCCGCGAGCAGCAGAATCCCGGCGATCAGGCCACCAAGTAAATACGCTCTCATCTCGTTCCTCCGTTGATGGTCCCTTGACCCGCCTCCGCTACGCTTCGGCGAGGCAGGCACTTACGGCCTATTGTCCTGACAGAAGTGCACCGGCAGATCCGCTCCGCCCACCCAGCGGAGCGTCCAGCCTGTTGACCACGGCCGCGTGTAGGCGCCGGGATCGTCTACCGTCACGTCGTATCGCAGCGTGTCGAAGTCCGTCCGGGTAAACTTTTCGAGCAGCTTCAACTTGATCGGTGTGAGGCAGCCCGCCGTTCGTGAACCAGAAGTCCTCGTTGAACCCGCGCGTATCCACTTCGAGGGTCTGGCCGTTCCATTTCCCAACCGCCCGGCCGTAGTACAGCGGGTTGTCGTCGTCCCCGCCGACCTGTCCGACTTGACCGCGACCGTCCAGGTAAATGATACGGTAATTTCGGTTTCCGCCACCGATCAGCACAAAAATGCGCTGCCGTTCGTTGTCCTCGACGAACTGGATTCCATAGGGCTGCTGGAACTGCCGCGGGCCCCCTGGCGGCTTGCAGTTTACAAACGTCGGGTCGTCCTGCAGGAACCGCGTCTGCCGCGACCGGTAGACGCCCAGCGCCCACGGCTGGAACGGCGCGACCTTCGCCGCGTCGGCCGCCGGGTTCCGCAGCAGGCCGTCGGGCCGGATGTCCACCTTGGCGGTGTTCTCGACGAGGACGGTCGAACTCGGGTATCCCCAGTAGCCCTCAGCGCCTCCGGGCACCATGCCGAGCCGCGGCACGCCATTCGGGCCAACCGGCGTCGGCCGCTTCACGAGCGGCAGGCGGCACGACCGACGGCTTGACGTCGAGCACCAGCTTGCCGCCCTGCGTCATGGTCATCCTGTTCGACCAGACCTGACGCGATCCGTTTCTCGCCGGGAAGCCGGTAACCGTGATGGCATCGCCCGGCTGCACCGAGTCCTGATTCCAGCCGCTGTCGGCCAGATCGATCGGGCTCGCGAGCTCGATGGCCCAGTTCACCAACTCGCCCTTCGCGCCGCGGACGTTGAGAAAGACGTGCACGTGCGGATTGCGCCAGTCCACGAGCGTGACGATGCCCGAGAGCGTCTGCGTCTTGCTTTCGTCGAACTTCGCCGCCACGGAGTGATGCGCCAGGACCGTGACGCCGGCCAGCCATGCGAGCACGATGGCCACCGCGAGACCGCGCGTGATGAGCTTCATTGACGTTCCTCTACGCATCAGCGGCTACTGACGCTGAATGCGGAAGGCGCCGCTGCCACGCTGGCTCTTCCAGGTCCCGGTGATGAAGCGGTTGTGCATCGCCAGGTTCTCGATCTTGCCGTCGATCACGTAGGTGATCGCGCCCTGCTTGTCCTTCGTGTCGGCCTCGAAGTGCACCGTCCACTTGTCCGCATCGAGCGTTGCGGTCTTGATGGTCATGTTGTCGGTGCCGGGATTGATCATGCCGGTGATGGCCTTGCCGTCCCAGTTGAGCACGAACAGCACGTCCTCGCCGGCCTTGTTGCCAGCCCAGGTGCCGATCCAGGAGCCCTTCAGTGGATGCCCTTCCTGGGCAACGGCCGCCCCGCCTGCCAGCGCGACGAGCGAGAGGGTCAGTACAAAGGTCAACGCTCGCATGTCTTTGTTTCTCTCCAGGTAAATCAGCGGTAGGGCACCCCTTCAGGGGTGCCGGTGTCGAAGATAGCGCCCGATCCTACACACAAACGGCTGGAGGGGGAAGGGGTGCGGCGTTAGGGAACGGGTAAAGAAAACGTAAAGAAATTCTCAGGCCCATCGGAGCAAGCGTCGCCATGCGGCCGCAGAGCAGCGCCAACAGCTGCTCGAGGCGACGCGCGCGGGTTTCCTCGCGCTTTCGCGCTCACGACCCACCAGATCGCCATCCGTCTGTAGCCGGGTGGCTGCGCCTGAAAGAACTCCCAGGCGGCACGGTTCGCCTTGAATGTCGCCGCGCGCGCGCGGTCGAAGCGCGGGTTATCGCGCACGGATGATGGGCGGTGGTTCTCGCGGCGTCTCTCGCCTCGAACGCCTTGCGTCCGGCGGCGCGCATCCGCCCTTCCTTGATGAGCTCAGCCGCGCGGCGCGTGTTGATCGCGCTCCAGAAGCTGCCCGGCCGCCGCGGCGTGAAGCGATTCATGTAGCTCTCTGCGTCGACCGATTTGCGGATGCCGTCGATCCAGCCGAAGCAGAGCGCTTCGTCGACCGACTCCTGCCAGGTGATGCTCGGTTTGCCCGTCTTCTTCTTGCGGTATCCGACCCACAGCTCCGTCGCGGTGCGATGGTGCTTCTGCAGCCAGGCGCGGAACTCGGCGGGTGACTCGAAGAATGTTGGCTTCATAGAGTGAGCGGAGGGGACGGAGGCAACGGATTCACAGGAGGAACGAAGGAACGGAGACGAACGGAGACTTCATTCCCTTGACCACGAAGCACACGAAGTTCACGAAGGACAGAAGCGGTCGTTCGATTGGTCGGCGTGCGCAGCACGCCGACAGCCGCGAGGTAAGAGAACGCAAATACAAGCCGCTGATCGACAGGACAGCGCGGTTTGTATTCGTGTTCTCTTACCTCGCGGCAGGCCGTCTTCGGCGGCCAATCGAACGGCCACCTCCGTTCGTCTCCGTCTCTCCGTTGCTCCTGTGAACCGTTTCCTCCGTCAATCTCCGCTAACTCCCCAGCTTCAGCAGCTTCCGCGCGTTCCCCTCATAGCTCTGCTTCCGCTCAGCGTCCAGATCGGCAGCGCGCGTCGACACTGCCCTCATGCGCTCGACGTACTTCGGAGGAAGGATGTGGCAGAAGAGATCGATTTTCATGGAGCGCTTATCTTCGCATTACAATCCTCTCCCCTAGGAGGCTCCCGGTGATCATCGACTCCCACGGCCACGTCACGGCTCCAGACAGTCTCTACGTCTACAAGGCGCAGATTCTTGCCCACCGCGGCGCACACGGGCGAGGCGGCAATCTGGCCAACGACGAGGATGTGCGGGCGGCGCTGAACCAGCCGGTCTTCGGCGGCAGCTCTCACCTGGGGCAGCTCAAGGAGGTCGGCACCGACATGCAGCTGATCTCGCCGCGGCCCTATCAGATGATGACCAGCGAGTCACCGAAGCTCGTCCAGTGGTTCGTCGAGGAAACGAACAACATCATCGCCAAGCAGGTCCAGCTCTATCCGTCGACATTCCGCGCGGTCGCCGGACTGCCGTTGACGCCAGGCGTCAGCCCGAAGGCCGTGGTGCCGTACCTGGAAAAGCTGGTGAAGGAACAGGGGTTCGTCGGCTGTCTGCTCAACCCGGATCCCGGCGAATGCAGCGGCCACGAAACGCCGCCGCTCGGCGATCGCTTCTGGTATCCGCTCTACGAGAAGCTCTGCGAGCTCGACATCCCCGGCCACATTCACTCCACCGGTTGCCGCTCCGAGCGCCTGCCCTACTCGCTGCACTTCATCAACGAAGAAGGCATCGGCGTGGTGTCGCTGCTCACGCTCGAGCGTGTTCAAAGACTTCCCGACGTTGAAGATTCTGGTGTCGCACGGTGGCGGCGCCATCCCGTACCAGTACGCCCGCTTCGAAGCGAGCTCGCTGCGACGTCCCGGCGCAACGCGGTTCTCGGAGGCGATGCGGAATCTGTACTACGACACGGTCCTCTACTCGAAGGATGCGCTCGAGCTGCTCTTCAAGACGGTCGGCGTCGACCGTTGCCTGTTCGGCACGGAGCGGCCCGGCGTGGGGACGGTGAAGGATCCGCGGACCGGGCGCTGGCTCGACGAGACCCGCTTCACGATCGAAGCGATCGAGTGGCTCAGCGACGCCGACAAGAAGATGATTTTCGAGGACAACGCGAAGAAGTTGTTCAACCTGAAGGTGCCGGAGGCCGCCGCGGTGTAGACGTCAAGTGGCAGGTGACGACGTGAGTGAACTGCTTGTTACTGAAAGTTGTCACTTGACAGTTCGAGGTCGCATGACGATCTCGTTCGGTCGTTGCTGTCGGTGATCGCCGTCTGGGCGCCGTGACCTTCAATCCCGTCCAGGGCCAGGCACTGCAGAAGGTCACCATCAATTACCCGACGCGCAGCGGAGCGACCTGGCCGCTCTATATCGCGCGCGATGGCGGCTACTACCAGAAGCAGGGCCTCGACGTCGATCTGCAGTTCGGCGTCCATCCCACCGGCGTCGCCATGCTGACCAGCAACCAGGCCGTCATGGTCAACCATTCGCTCGAACAGGGCATGGTGGCGAGCGCCCGTGACGCGTCGTTCGCGCTGATGGGCAGCTCGTCGAACAAGGGTCTGTTTGCGCTGATCGCCCAGAAGGAGTTCAGCAATCCCGAAGCAGCTGAAGGGCAAGCGCATTGCCGTCGGCGCGCTCGGCGACGCGCCGTACAACTACACCGTCGCGCTGCTGAAGAACTTCGGCATCGGCAACCGCGACGTGACGTGGGTGCAGGTCGGCACGGACGTGACCGGGCGCGCGTCGGCGCTGCAGACCAACCGCGCCGACGCCACACTGCTGACGGCGCCGAACTACTTCCGCCTGGAAGAGGCCGGATTCAAGAACCTGGCAAACCTGGCCGACTACCCGGTGTTCGCGGCGACGACCTATATGTTCAGCAAGAGCGCCATTGCCGCCAGCCCGCGCCTGCCTGAGCAGATCATCAAAGCGCACGCCGAGGCGATCAAGCGCTTCTACGACGACAAGGCCTTCGCGGTGAAGACCTACATCGCCTACGACAAGCAGCCGGAAGCGGACGTCGCGCGCATTTACGATCTCTACGCCAAGGGCAACATCTTCGACCGTGTCCCCTACGTGATGCAGCCCGCCGTCAAGTCGATCATCGATCAGCAGGTCGATCCGCGCCTGGCGAAGGACCTCAAGTCGTTCGACTTCAAGCGCGTGATCGACAACGGCGTCGTCAACCGCCTGGTGAAGGAAGGCTATTTCCAGCAGCTGTTCGGGCCGGGGATCAAGGCCGAAGAGGACCGCAGGGCGGGATGCGTTTCGGTAGCCCGCACGGAGTGCGGGCAAGAGATACTGCCCAGCGAGGCGAGCCATGTGTTCGACGGTCTGGGGCGCAGCCTCGCTAGGTGAACAAGCTCGAGATCGACCGGCTGACCAAGCGCTATTACGTCGAGCGCGACGGCCGCGAGGTCCTCGCGCTGTCCGACGTTTCGCTGGCCGTGGACGATGGCGAGTTCGTCGCGATCGTCGGACCCAGCGGCTGCGGCAAGACCACGCTGCTCAACATCGTCGCCGGGCTGCTGACCTGCGATACCGGGTCGGTCACGATCGACGGACAGGCGATTCGGGGCCCTGGCGTCAATCGCGCCGTCGTCTTTCAGCACTCCAGCCTGCTGCCGTGGCGCACCATCGCCGGCAACGTCCGCTACGGGATGGAGATCCAGAAGCGGTTCGACGCCGCCGCGATGCGCGAGCGCACCGACGCGCTTCATCAAGCTGGTCGGCCTGGCCGGATTCGAGCCCCACTATCCGTCGGAGCTGTCGGGCGGCATGCAGCAGCGGGTCAATCTGGCGCGCGCACTGGCGTCGGATCCGGCGGTGCTGCTCATGGACGAGCCGTTTGCCGCGCTCGACGCGCAGACGCGCGAGCACATGCAGCTGGAGCTGCTGAAGATCTGGAGTCAGGCCCGCAAGACCGTCGTCTTCATCACGCACCAGATCAACGAAGCGATCTACCTCGCCGATCGTGTGGCGGTGATGAGCCCGCGGCCGGGACGGGTGAAAGGGGTGTTTCCCATTCCCTTCGAGCGCCCGCGGACGTTGAGTCTCAAGCGCGATCCCCGCTTCCTCGAGATTGAAGACGCCATCTGGCAGATGGTCGAGGAGCAGCCCGAGCGGCTCGGCATGGCGCCACATAACCCGAGCCGAAGCGACCCGGACGCACGAACGCAATGGCCGTCGTTGACGATCCCGATCTGCTGCCGCCGCCGCGCCGCTCGTTCTACCAGCGGCATGAAGCGCTGATCCTCGGCGGCAGTGCGGTCGCTGTCGCGCTCGGCATCTGGGAAGCGTTGTGGGAGGCCGGCAAGATCTCGCCGCTGTTTTTCACCGGGCCGTCGCAGGTCGTTCAGCGCTTCATCGCGGAATGGAACGAAGGCCGGCTGAAGCAGGACATGCTGTACAGCGGCAGGAATTTCGTCGTCGGCGTCGGCCTGGCGATTTCCACCGGCGTCGTCTTCGGCGTCCTCATCGGCTGGTACCGGAGGCTGGCGATGCTCGTCGAGCCGTTCCTGACGGCGCTCTACTCGACGCCGCGCGTCGCGCTGGTCCCGCTGGTGCTGATCTGGTTCGGCATCGGCATGTGGTCCAAGGTCTTCATCGTGTTCATCAACGCCTTTTTCCCGGTGCTGATCAACACGATCGGTGGCGTGCGGGCGATCGACCGCGACCTGCTTCGCGCGGCGCGGTCGTTCTGTGCGTCCGATCGCCAGATCTTCACCACCGTCGTCGTGCCGGGCTCGGTGCCGTTCATCCTGACCGGCGTTCGCCAGGCCGTCGCGCTGGGATTGATCGGCGTCGTCGTGGGCGAGATGTTCGGCGGCAGCGAAGGGATCGGGTATATGGTCAACTACGGCGGCCAGACGTTTCAGACCGACACCGTGTTTCTGGGCGTCGTGATCATCGCCTTCGCGGGAATCGTGCTGACGTGGCTGGCGGAGCGGCTTGAGACGACACTTCTCACGCTGGCGACCGGAGCGGTGAAAGGCCGACCTGAAGGTCGCCTCTATCGGAGGCAGCGTGCACGTGTTGACAGATCGCGCATTTGAATTCAGAGCCTTTCATGACATATGGCAGATATCGTCCTTGGCATTGGCTCGTCGCACGGGCCGCTTCTCTCGACACCGCCGGAACAATGGGATCTGCGCGCGGCGGCCGATCGGGCCAACAAGAACCACGCCTACCGCGGCAAGACCTACGACTTCGAATCGCTGGTGAAGGCGCGTGCGCCCGGCTTCGCGCACGAGACCACCGTGGAGAAGCGGCGCGCGCGGTTCATGCAGTGCCGCAGCGCGCTCGAAGCGCTGGGCCGCAAGTTCAACGAGGTCGCGCCCGACGCGGTGGTGATCCTGGGGAACGATCAACGCGAGTTTTTCAACTCCGGCCTGACCCCGGCGATCACGATCTACCGCGGCAGCCAGATCAGCAACGTGCAGCACTTGAATGAGGATCAGCCGGGGCTGAACATCGCCGAACCGGCCAACTCGCCGGAAGAAGGCGCGCTCTATCCCGGCGCCACTGATCTGGCGGACCACATCACGCGCTCGCTCGGCGACGAGAACTTCGACCTGGCGCAATCGGATCAGACGCCAAGCGGTGCGCCGCGCGGCGGCATTCCGCACGCCTACGGCTTCTTCTACCACACGATTCTTCAGGACCGGACGCCGCCGAGCGTCCCGATCATCCTGAACGTGCACTTCCCGCACAACACGCCGAAACTGCGGCGCTGCCTCGATCTCGGCCATGCGCTGTATCGCGCGATCAAGTCGTACACGGGCTTCAAGCGCGTGGCCTTGATGGCATCGGGGGGCCTCACCCACTTCGTCATCGACGAAGAGTTCGACCAACAGGTGATCTCGGGAATGCAGACCGGCAACGAAGAAGCGCTCGCCAGCCTGCCGGAGAGTTACTTCAAGATCGGAACCGCGGAAATCAAGAATTGGTACCCGGTGATCGGCGCGATGAAACTGGCTGGCCTCAAGTACCACCAGATCGATTACGTGCCCTGCTACCGATCGGAAGCGGGCACGGGTAACGCGATGTGCTTCGCGTACTGGCAATGACGATGCCGACGACCGATAGCGACCGTGGTAGAGGCCGACCTTCAGGTCGACCTGGTACGACGGCGAATGACTGACGACACTCGCTCGGCTTGCTCGTCTCGACGCGTGCGCCGTCTCCGATGCGCTCGACCGCCTCGGGCTCCGGGGGACGGTGAGCGGCATCACGCGGCTGACGACGACCCGGCGCATCTGCGGTCGAGTGATCACCGTGAAGATGGGCAAAGACGAGGGCCAGCCGCCGGCGTCGAAGCATCTGGGGACCACCGCCATCGAATCAGCGCAGCCAGGCGACGTCATCGTGATGGAGCAACGAACCGGCATTGACGCCGCCTGCTGGGGCGGCAACCTCTCGCTCGGCGCCACGCTGCGTCAGGTCGCGGGTGTCATCGTCGACGGCCCCGCCCGCGATATCGACGAGGCGCGCGAACACGACTTCCCGATATTTGCCCGCTCCTCCACGCCCAGAACGGCGCGCGGCCGCATCGTCGAGGTGGCAACCGGCGTGCCGATCACCGTCGGCGACGTGACCGTCACCTCTGGTGATTTCGTTGTCGCTGATGGCACCGGCGTGGTCTTCATCGCTCAGGGTGAGGTGGCGCGGGTTCTGGACGCTGCGGATGCCGTGACCGCCCGCGAGCGCGCGATGGTCGCTGCCCTGCGCGAAGGAAAGCCGATCAGCGAAGTCATGGGTGCCAGCTACGAGACCATGTTGAAGAAGTGACCGGCGTGAGCGACATCAATCTGAATCGGGCCTCGAAACTGGACACCACCTCGCATCAGCGACGCCCTGGATCGGCTCGGCATCGCCGGCCAGTGCCTGAACATCAAGCCGCTGGACCACACGTTCCGGCTCACCGGCCGGGCGTTCACGATTCTGTACGGTCCCGCCGGTAAACCCGCTGGAACAGTCGGCGACTACATTGACGATGTGGCGCCAGGCTCCGTCGTCGTGCTCGACAACGGCGGCCGCGAGAATGCGACGGTGTGGGGCGACATCCTGACCTGGGTTGCGCATCGCCGCGGGATTGCCGGCACCGTAATCGATGGCGCCTGCCGCGACACCTACCTCTGTCGTGATCTCAAATACCCGATCTACAGCCGCAGCTATTCCATGCGCACCGGCAAGGATCGTGTGCAGGTCGAAGCGATGAACGTCCCGTGAACATCGGCGACGCGCGGGTGTCACCCGGCGATCTGCTGCGCGGAGACGCGGACGGCGTCCTGGTCATCCCGCGGGAGCACGAGGACGCGGTGCTGGCGGCGGCCGAAGAGATCGACGCGCATCGAGCAGCAGATTCGTGCGCTGATCGATAGCGGGTAAGACGCTCGCCGAAGCGCGGCGTGCAACTCGGATACCACCAGCTGCAGAGCCGGCGCGGAGGTAGCGGAGGTCTACGGAGGACACGGTTTCACAGGGAGTGTGAAAACCGTGACCTCCATCTACTCCTTACTCGCGTCAGTAATAGAACGTGAAATTCACGCGCGCGAATCTCGGCGGCACAATCGTCGTCGGACGGAGCCAGTCCGCACCATTCGTCGCATAGCCGTAGTTGCTGTCGAATCCGGTCGCGTGGTTCGCGTTGAAGATGTTGTAGAGATCGATCGCGATGTCCGCCCGTCGATTGCTGAATCGGAGGATTTTTGCGAAGCGCATGTCCAACTGATTCAGCCGGTGTTCGGGGTACATCTGACCCGTCTCCAGCAGGTTGACCGTTGTGGTGCCGGTGACGAGCGCCGTGCCCGGCAGGCGACCGAGCTGTTGCAGGACCACGCTGTTCGGCACCAGCGTATTGGCATTCAGCGACGCCCCGTTGGACGCGGACGCAGCACCGACAGCGCCGACGTTCGCCGGGTTTCTCGAACGGAACTGCGCGCTGACCAGCACGTCGACCTTGGGCACCGTGTAGGACGCGTTGCCGGTGAACGACGTCAGGAAGGGCTCGGTCACGTGACAGTTGCGCGGGTCAGGGCTGTCGATGATCACGAACGTCATGAAGGTATCGCGCACGCCTCGACCAGTGCTGGTGCCGCCCTGGAAGAGCAGGCCGTTGCGCATGCGCGCGTTCACATTGACGTTGACGCCGTGCCAGTACTGCGTCCGCGCGGGACCAAAGTCCGTCTCGAACGTCCGGTAGGTGCGGGCACCGCGCAGCGCCGCGTCGCGGGTAATTGAGTGGACGACGATCGGATAGGTGCCGCCGTCGGGCAGCCTCTCATCCGCTGGTGCAGTGTAGGTCCACGGCGAGTAATCCGCTGGTCCGACGAGCTGGTTGTCGTCAACGAAGAAGTTCTCGAACCACCGGCGGTTGTAGCTCACGTCCAGCGACACGCGCGGCAGCACTTCATGCTGCACGGAGACGCTGAACTGACCGTCGGCCGGCCGCACCCCCAAACCCTCGAGGATCGCCGGATTCACAATCGTCGAGTTCGGGTTCGGACTGCCGAAGTTGCGGTTGTCGCCCGCGAGCGCCTGACAGGTGTCGCCGCCGGGCGTGACCTGCAGGTCCGGATTGGCGAGGTTGCACTCGACGACGAAGTCGCCGTCGTCAATCCAGCCGCGCGTGAACACGTTCCTGACGATGCGCGCCGCCGGGTTGTTGGCGGTGTAGTTCTCGTCATTGGTTGCGTTCTGCAGGTACTTACCGATGTTCGCCTTGAGCGCAGTCCTGCCATTGCCGAACACGTCCCACGCAACACCCCAGCGAGTCGTGATGTCGTCGTAGCCCGCCACACTCACCGTCCGCGGGAACGTGATCGGCGCAGGATTGAACATCGTGATGTCATTCGTGCCGTTTCCTTCCGCCGGCGCCCAGCTCCAGGCGCGGTCATAGCGGACGGCACCCTGTACGGTTACTCGCCCTTTCGTCCACTGGTCCTGGCCGAAAAACGCCATCGTTTCAGTGCGATCGTTCTGCGACCAGTTCGGCACCATCGTGTAGCCAACGGAATTCGCGACGCGGTTGTTGAAGCCGTAGCGCAGCAGCGTGGTATTGGCTCTTCTCCGTCCCAGCGCGCGCTGGTACGAGCCTTGATAACCGAACTTCATGTTGTGGGAGCCGGTGATATACGAGGCCGACGCCTTCCAGTTGTTCGGGTTGGCGTCGTTGTCGCGCCTACCGAATCCGAGCGGATCAACGCTCCCCGGTAGGTAAAGCCGGCTCGGTGGCCGTCAATCGCCTGACTCTCAGTGACGGGGATGACGTTGGTCAGACCGTCCGGCGGCGCTATGCCGAACCCGGCCACAGGTAGTGAAAACGCGAAAAGCCTGCCTCGAGGAGCACGCGGTTCGACAGCGGATTCGTCCAGCTGGCCTGTGTGACGTAGTAGGGGAAGTTGTGATAGCCGACCCACGATTCTGGAGCGGCGGTGAGCGTGCCAGGCCAATCCAATTGCCCTCGCGCGCGCGGCAGGCCCCGCCACTGGACGTGATGGCCGAACCGGAACAGCGGTGCTGGTACTCATGGGAGAACGACAGCCTGTTCTTCTGCGTCACCTGCCCGGTGAGCCGGAAGGAATAGATGTCGCGCCGGTTCGCGCTGCGCGTCTCCACGCCGTTGTCGACAGCGTAGGTCCACTTCGACAGGTCCCGGCGTTCAGGTTTCCGTACCGCCTTCGACGCGCGTCGTCTGTCCCACGACGCGGCCATTGGGAAGAACACAGACGATCGCGCAGGATCGGACCGCCGAACGTACCGCTGCCGTCGAAGTTTTGATCAGGCCGGCAGGGGCGGTGATGTCGATGCTGCGCACGTAGTCATCGATGCTGTTGGCGCGCAACGTACGCCGGCGCCGCAATAGAACGCCTGACCTCCGTTACGTATGCCGCCTGCCTGCGGGACGAGGTTGACGGCGACGCCTCTGATCGCCGAGGCCGCCGGAGACGAGCACCTGCATCTCCTGCGCGTTAGCTACGTCGTAGATGAACGTCGACACGCTGCCTCCATTGAATGACGCGGCGAGGCAGCGCGACACGCGCCTCATGCGCGGCCGCGTTGACGTGAACGTCATGACGGATCCGTCACGCGCCGCGTGAGGCGTTGCGTCACGCCAGGGATGGACGCGAGGAGCGTCCATACTGCGTGCACCGGCAGGGTGCTGATCACGTTGGACGTGAGCACCGTCTCACGCCGCGTCGACTGGGTGTCCACGATGGCGACTCCCCGGTGACCGTGACCGTCCGCAGCGCGCCGATGCGCAGCGCGCATGATGGGGACCACGCCAGACCCTCGCACCTCGACGCTTCACGTTTCACGACGCTGAAACCCGAAAGCGTAACGTCAGCGTGGACGCGCCGGGCGGCAGTTCGGTGATGCGGTATTGGCCCGTGCCGTCCGTGACGGCGACCCTGGCCTTCTCGATCAGGGCGAACTGGTCGCTTCCACCGAGACCCCCGGGAGTACGGCCCAGTGGCATCCGGACGACACCGGCAAGCGAAGCCTGCGCCTGAGCAAGAGCCGCAACAGGAGGAGGGAAATGAAACCGAGGATGACGGTGCCACACGTTCGTCGCATAGAGACATCTTCGACAGACCAGCCGACGAATGGACGCAACCAAACCGCTGTGTTAATACGCCCGTCGAGGCGGTGTCGTCAATGGGTTAGCCGGCGACCTGACGCTGGTACTTGATGAGTGGACCTTAGCGCCGGCGGACGCGTGGGACGCGTCCTGGCGCCGCTTGTGCTCGCCAAAGAGTGCGGCAGACGAGGCGCCCGCGATGCAGACGAGGCCATAGCCGAGCCCGGGCAGTTCATTTGACCACCGCACGTCGCCGGTCGTCGGATCGAGCCGATAGAGGCGGCCGCTGGTGCCGGCGAAGATCGCGCCGTCTTCCACGGCGACCGTTACGAACTGGCTCCCCTTGAGGTGCGTAGACCACAGTGTCTCGCCCGTCGAGCGATCGACCGCGACGACCGTTCCCTTGACACCAATGATGAGCGCGCCGGTATTGAACGGCATACGTTATTGCTCCGTGGCAGCGAACGTCACGGGTTTGCCGTCGGCGAGAATCCCGCGCACGAACATGCCGCCCGGCGATCCGTCGCGCATCGGGCGGATGGTGAGCGTCACCTTGTCGCCCGGCTTGAACGTGTTCTTCGACCAGCCGCGGCGCGCCAGGTAGTTCGGGCTCATCCCCTCGACGCCCCACGTCACGGTCTTGCCGTTCTCGGTGACGTCCACCCAGATCCACGTGTGCGGGTTCGTCCACTCGAAACGATTGACCGTGCCGGTGATCGTCTTGTCGACGTCGGTGTTGAACGCCGAGAACGAATGATGCGCAAGGACGGGCACGCTGCCCGCCAGATATCGCCGCCACCATCGCCACGTAGACACGTGTCTTCATTGCCTCTCCCTACTTCTTCGTCCCGGGCACCGTCAGATCGATACCCGCCTTGCCGGTGCTGTCGACGAAGTTGCGATTGTTCTCTTCGCAGATGTATTCGGCCGTCGTCCAGTTGCGATGGCGGCGAAGCGACCGCGAGGACACCGACGGCGCCGCGAGCATCTCGGGATCCGTGATCGTCGTCTCGATGCTCATCGTGTCCGGATCGCTGAGGCGGAATCGTTCGACGATGCGCGCCTTGGCGCTGAACGGGCACGAAGCGGGTGATCTCCGTCAGCGGCGAGAAGCCGACCGTGTCCACCACGAGCGTGTCGCCGTCCCAGCGGCCGATCGACGTGCCGTGGAACTTGAGATCGGGATCGTCGGGCAGCGGTCGCCCGTCGGTGTAGATGTGTCGAACCTGCTGGTACGCCTCGATGACGATGGTGACCTTGCCCGGCGTCATCAGGAACTCCATCGGATAGGGCTGGCCCATGATGCCCGGGCATGCCGGGGGGCAGGCAGTTCGCCGCCGGTGAATCCTGAACGCCCGCCGCCTTGGCCTGAAGTTCCTTGCGGCGCGCGTCCGCTGCCGGCGTCAGTTGCGGGCCGCCACCGCCGCGTCCACGGCCGGCAGCTGGAGCACCCGCTCCTCCGCCGCGTGGCGCACCAGCGGCCGCACCGCGGGCAGCGCCATCACCACGTGCAGCGCCCGGAGCCGCGGCCGCCGCACCGCCAGCCCGTGCGCCACCCGGTGGCGGACCGAAGCCGACCTCCCACACGCCGCTGAAATCCGGCAGCTTCGCCAGCGCCGCCCAGTCAGCCGGTGTCGGGGCCTTGTAGATGAAATTGTTCTGGGCGTGAACCGCGGCGGCGAAGACTGCACGCGAGCGCGATTGAGAGTGCGATGCGCGAGAATCGAGTCTGGTCAGAGCTGCTGCGCCTCAAAGCGAAACCACGAAGCCCACGGAAGAATCGAAGGTGGATCTTCGGCACTTCGTGCAGTGGTCACGGGACGGGCAGCGTCGTGCGATCGACGCCTTGAACTGGCCAACCATCAGCTCGTGCGCGTAATTCTGCTGCTGGCAGACGTACTCGAACAGTTCGCGTGTTGGCCTCCAGCCGCAGGTTCATCGTCCCGCCCCACGGCTTCGTGTAGGCGCCTGGATCGTCGACGGTGAGGTCGTAGCGGATGGCGCTGAAATCGGTGCGCGTGAACTTCTCGACCGTGTGCAGCTTGTCGGTGTGAGGCGCAGCGCCGCGATCGATCCAGAAGCCCTCGTTGTAGCCGACGGTGTCGACGACGAGCGTGTCGCCTTCCCACCAGCCGATCGAGTGGCCGTAATAACGTCGGCTCCAGATTCTTCGGATGGCTGCGGCCATCGGTGTAGATGGTGCGGAACGTGTGCGGTCCGCCGATGTCGAAAATGTAGATGCGCTGGAGCTCGGGGATCTCGGTGATCTCGGCGCCGTACGGCGTCAGGAACTGACGCTGAAAGCCCGACGCCTTGCACCGCGTGTGCGGCTCGAGCTCGTTCACGCGGCGATCGGCAGCGACCGCCCTGGCCCACTCCTGATACGGAACATCGGTGCCACGTCCGCCGACGCCACCGCCGCCGATCCAGACACCCTTCTCGTTCAGCTGCACACGACCCGAAGCAAGGCGCGGCGCCGGCTTCGGCGGTCCCGCGGCGCGTCCTCTGCCAACTCCGCCAATCGTCTGCCCGCGCCCCCTGCCCTGCGCGGCTCCTGCCGGCGAGCGCCGACCTGGGCGCGTCGGAGCCGGCGCCTGCTGTGCCTGCGGGTTCTGGCCCTGAGCGGGCTGAGCCTGCCGGCCGCCTGCGGCGCCTGCTGGCGCGGCGAGGAGCGCGCGAGGAGCACGGGGAGCAAGAAACACGGCGACCGCGAGAGCAAGTGGCAGTGCGAGTTGTGCATGCCGAGAGAATACGCGATCATTGCGAGTCCGGCTAAAGCGCTGACTTGCACTTACGGAATGATCGGGCTGCTTCGGTCGACCTTCGTCGCCTGTCCGACCATCAGCTCGTGCGCGTAGTTCTGTTCCTGGCACATGTACTCGAACAGCTCGGTGTTGTTTTCCCAGATCAGGTCCAGTTGCCCCTTCCACGGCCTGGTGTACGTGCCCGGATCGTCGACGGTCAGCTCGTAGCGCAGGGTGCGTCAGGCTGGTGCGCGTGAGGCGCTCGGAGGTATGCAACTGGTCGGTGTTGGGCAGGCCGCCGCGATCGAGCCAGAAGCCCTCGTTGAAGCCCACGGTATCGATGGCGAGCGTGTCCCCCTCCCACCAGCCGATCGAGTGACCGTAGTAGCTCGGCGTCACCGTCTTCGGGTGCGACCGGCCATCCAGATAAATCGTGCGGAACGTATGCGGACCGCCGATGTCGAAGATGTAGACGCGCTGCAGCTCGGCAAACTCGGTGATCTCCACTCCGTAGGGCGTCAGGAACACGCGCGCCACGCCCGACGGCTTGCATCGCGCATGCGGCTCGAGCTGGTGCGTGCGGCGATCGGCGAACAACGCGCGCGCCCACGGCTGAAACGGCAGCTCCTTCGATGGACCGAGCGGATCCGGAATGACCGGCCCTGGCAGCCACACACCCTTGTCTGCCGGCGTAGCGCCGGCCAACAGCACGCGACCCTCTTTATTGCGTGGCGCCGGACGCGGTGGCCCGGCGTTCCGGCCGCGACCGCGGCCGACCGGTACGCCACCCTGCGCGCCAGCCTGCACGCCAACCTGTACGCCAGGAGCCGGCTGCTGTTGTGCAACCGCGGACGATAAAGGCAGCATCGCAGCGAAGACCAGTAGGCCGGCGACGGCTATCAACGCGTTGCGCATTGCTACTCCGAATAGCCCTGGGCGGATGGGAGGCGTTCAGGCCGGCCTCGATCGCCACCGGCAGCTTGTTCTCCGGCGGCGGCAGCGGACAGACCGTGTTCTCGAGAGTACGCACACGGTGGATTGTTCGCGAAGTTGAAATCAATCACCGTCCACTCGTCGTCTTTGACGACCTTCGGCGAGAGGATGCGATAGCCGCGGAAGGTCGCCGACTGATTCGTCGGGTCCTTGAACATCACGAAAAAGTCGTCGCGCTCGGGCTCGCCAAAGGCCGTGAGCTTCATCTCCTGCCCGTCGATACGGAACACGAGCTCTCCCATCGACATGAATTCCATCTCGCCGCCACGAACGTCGGGAACGCGAACGGGCCTGGGCCGATCGAACGCGTCAAACCTCGCTGCCACGCGCCATCGCGGATCGAGCGGGAAGGTTTCAACCATCGGCGGGTTCTTCATCGCCGGGTGACTTTCGTCCATGGCCATGACCCACCGGCGATCGTCGCCGGCGGACGTCAGCACCAGGTGCACCGGCCCGGCAGCAAAGCTCTCCACGACGCTGGGCGTCTTCAGCGCGGTTCCATCCTCGAGACGAAGCGTCGCCCCGGAAGCGGGAACGACCGTAATCTCCCCACCGACACGGCGCAGGACGCCGGCGCGCGGCGGGAAGTGCTTGGCCGGAAGTGGAACTGGCACGGTCGGATCCGAACCGAACGGCGTCTCGCCTTCTTGCAGCGGCCAGATACCGAGAATCGGGAGTGTGTACGACAGGCCCTGGCGGTGCTCCTCGCGCCAGGCATCGAAGTCTTTCTGATACTGCACCTGATCAACGGCGGGCGGCTCCGGCCAGGAATCGCGCGCGCATCCGGAAAGCGCGAGCACGGCGATGGCGAGAGTGAGCAGTCGGCGCATATCTACTTCTTTGTCAGCTCGTCGTAGAGCGAGCCATAGAACTGCGGGTTGAAGTTCCAGCCGAGGTCGTCGGTCTTGACCTGCATGGCGAGCGTCTCGCGCGTCGCGCCGGCCTTGATGGCATCCGACGCGCGGGTGACGACCGATGCGAACTTCGTCGCGATACGCCTCGACGTCAGCGCGTGTCTTCGGCTCGCCGCGTCCGGGAATCGCCATCTCGAAATCCAGCTTGAGGACGCCGTCGAGAATCGGCGCCCAACCGACGGCACTGCCGCCATTGGCAAAGTCCACGATCGGCGCGTTGTCGGTCATCTGGTCGCTGACCATCACGACCTTCGCGTCGGGGAAATACACCATCGTGTCGCCGCCTGAATGTCCGCGGCCAAACGAGTAGAGCCGCACTTCGGCGCCGCCGAACTTCAGCGTGTAGTCCTTCGCAAACGTCTGCGTCGGCAGCCCGGGAATCTCCTTCGTTCTCGGGTCGCTGGCCATGAACGTCTTCAGCGCCTCGAGCGCGACAACCGTTGCGCCGGCATCGATGAACTTCTGATTTGTCCCGACGTGATCCGGGTGGTGCTGTGTGTTGATGACGTATCTTGACCGGGAGGTCGAGACAGAGCGGATCTCTTCCATCAGCCGGTTGAAGTTCTCGTCGCCTGGATTCTTCGTGTCCACAACGATCAGGCCGTCGGGCGTCACGCGGATGAGCGTGTTCGCGCCCCCGCCGGTCACCATGTAGAGGTTCGGCTTCAGCGCGCGGATCTTCTCGACGGTCTGCCCTGGACCACCGCGTCCGCCGCGGCCTTGTCCGGGAGGAGCTTGTGCCAGCAGTGCAGGCGCAAGCAGGAGGAGCGTCGACAGAACGAGTGGCCGAGCGTTGCAAGACATGACGTTGCAGATTCTGCCACGGCTGCTTGGGAGTTCGCGCGCAGATTCTTCAACGTCAGGAGCCCGCCGCGCCGATTTCCTGGGAAATTCGAGCGTGGCACCGGGGCACGTCTCTCGCTGTCCCTCTGTACAATGAGCACCGTGTCCAACCCTGCGAGACCGGCTGCGGGCATGAAGCTCACCTACGACGACTTCGTCCTCTTCCCCGACGACGGGAAGCGGCACGAGCTCATTGACGGGGAGCACTACGTGACCGCGTCGCCGAACATGAGGCACCAGCAGATCTCGATGGAGCTGGCGTTTCTCATCCGGTCCTGGCTGGAGGAACACCCGGTCGGACGACTGTTCTTTGCGCCCTTTGACATCGTGATGTCGCAGTTCGATGTCGTGGTACCGGACCTGATCTATCTATCGAACGAACGCGCGGCCGAGAGCCTGACGACCGTGCACTTGCGCGGCGCTCCCGAGCTGGTCATCGAGATCGGATCTCCGAGCACGCGACAGCGCGATGAGACCATCAAGCGCCACCTCTACGAGCGGAAGGGCGTCAGCGAATACTGGTTCGTCGATCCGGAGCTGGATGTCGTGCGCGTGTACCGGCGGGACGGCGAGCGGTTCACCCGGCCGCTGGAACTCTCGCGTGAGGCCGGCGACACGCTGACCACGCCGCTCCTGGCAGGCCTGACGCTGCCATTGGACCGCATCTTTCGCTCGCCTTCAGGCGGACCTTCGCGAATGCCGCTGTATAGTCTTGCCGTATAGGAGGCTGCCGTGAAACGACTCGCGTCGCTCGCCGCTCTTTGCCTCGCCCTGGGGCCAGCTGTCGTCCAGGCTCACCACTCCTTCGCCGCGCAATACGACTCCAACAAGCCGGTAACGCTGGAGGGCACGATCACGAAGGTCGAGTGGATGAATCCACACGCCTACTTCTACGTGGACGTCGCCGACGACAAGGGGAAGGACGGTGAATTGGGCGGTCGAAGGCGGCGCGCCGAACGTGCTCTATCGCGAGGGATGGAAACCGACCTCACTCAAGGCCGGCGACAAGGTGACCATCACCGGCTCGCGTGCGAAAAACGGCTCGAACCAGATCAACGCCACCTCGTTCAAGCTGCCGGACGGCCGCTGCGTGTTCGCGGGTACGTCGGGACCCGGTGGCACAGGCACACCAAACTGCACGGTCGGACGACGATGATGCGACGACCTTTTCTGGGCCTCGGTCGCGATCGGCCTGTCAGCGTCAATCACAGCCGTCGGCACAGTGGCAGGGGTATAAGACTCCCGGGATTCCGCGGCTGCCAGACGGCTCGCCAAACCTCGCTGCTCCCGCGCCGAAGGCGGCCGACGGGAAACCTGACCTCTCCGGGATCTGGCAGGCGTCGCGCGCGGTGTTCGACCTCGCGCAGGCGGTGAAGAAGGGCGAGACAATTCCGTTTACCGCGGAGGGCAAGAAGATTTTCGCCGAGCGGCGCGCCACGGAGTCGAAGGACGACCCGAGCGCGCGCTGTCTGCCAACCGGACTTCCGGTGCGCGCGCTGCTGCGCACGCCGTTCAAGATCATCCAGACGCCGCCGGTGACGGCAATCCTCTACGAGTCGCGCACGACGTTCCGCCAGATTCTGACCGATGGCCGTCCGCTGCCGGAGGTTGACTGGCCGGCGTGGAACGGATTCTCCGTCGGCCGCTGGCAGGGCGACACGTTCGTGGCCGAGACCGCCGGATTCAACGGCAAGCCGTGGCTCGATCAGGCCGGCTACCCGGCAAGCGATGCGCTGCGCATCACCGAGCGCTTCCGGCGCCGCGACTTCGGCCACATGGATATGGAAATGGTGATCGACGACAAGAAGATGTACATGAAGCCGTGGTCGATCTTCGGCGAGTTCATCCTGCAGGCCGATACGGAACTGCTTGAGTTCATCTGCGAGGAGAACGAGAAGGACTCCGCGATTCTCCTCGGGAAGTGATTATGCCAACCACCATCGAGCGTCGATCGTTTCTGAAAGCGAGTGCGGCGGCAACCGGCGGCCTGCTGATCGGCATCTACCTTCCTGACGTCGCGGGCGAAGCCGTGCTCGACGCGCAGTTCGGGCCGCCCGGGGGCGGTGCGATCACCCCGAGCGCATTCATCCGCATCGGCGCAGACGACGTGGTGACGCTCACGATTCATAAGCCAGACAACGGACAGGGAACGGAGACGTCGCTCGCACAGCTGCTCGCCGAGGAACTCGACTGCGACTGGGCGAAGGTCAAGACCGAGTTTGCGCCGATCAACGCCGCGCTCTATGGCGGCGCGCTGCAGGGGACGTTCGGCAGCATGGCGATCCGCACGACCTACGATCCGATGCGCCGCACGGGTGCGGCCGCGCGCGACATGCTGATGCAGGCCGCCGCGGCGCGGTGGGGCATCGACAAGGCGCAATGCCGCACGGAGAACGGTGCAGTCCTCAATACCGTGACCAACGCGCGCGCGTCTTACGGCAGTCTTGCCGAAGCCGCGTCGAAGCTGCCGGTGCCGACGAACCTCACGCTCAAGGACCCGGCGCAGTTCAAGCTCATTGGCAAGCCGATCCAGCGCGTGGACACGCCGGCCAAGGTCACGGGCAAAGCTGTTTTCGGGATCGATGTCGAGCTGCCGAACATGCTTCACGCCGTCGTCGCCCGATGCCCGGTATTCGGCGGCACGGTCGCGCGCTTCGATGCGACCAAGGCCAGGGCCGTCGCCAACGTCACGCACGTCGTCCAAATCCCGCAGGGCGTTGCCATCGTCGCCAGAAACACATGGTCGGCCATGCAGGGCCGCCGCGCGCTCCAGATCGAGTTCGACGAGGGTCCGAACGCGACGTTGACCGCTGCCGGCATTCGCGAGACGCTCGTCAATCTGACGATGAAGCCGGGCGGCGGCGTGGCGGAACGCCGCGGTGATTTCGACCAGGCGCTGTCGCTCGTCAGTCAGCCGACCGAGGCGCTGTACGAAGCGCCATACCTGGCGCACGCGCGGCTCGAGCCGTACGCGTGCGCGGCGCAGATCAAGGATGGTGTCTGCGAGATCTGGACGGGAACGCAGATCCCGGGTCAGGCACACAGCACCGCGGTCCAAGCGTCTGGTCTTCCCGCAGCCAACGTGCGCGTCCACACGACGTATATGGGTGGCAGCTACGGCAGCCGCGGCGGCGGCGCGTTCGTCGCCGAGGCCGTGGAGATCGCGAAGGCCGTGGGCGCACCGATTAAGCTCACCTACTCGCGTGAAGACGAGCTGCAGCACGATCTCTATCGTCCGGCGTCTGCGGTACGGTTCATGGCCGACTCGCGACGCCGACGGCTGGCCGAATGCCTGGTTCGCCCGAATTGCCTGTCCGACGTGGATGGCCCTGCGCAACGGCGTCGCCCGCGAGAGCGTGGAAGGGATCGCCGACTACGACATCCCCAACGTGAAGGTCGAGTATCACGATCCCGGCTGCCGATTCCGACCGGCTACTGGCGATCCGTTGGCCTCTCGCAGAACACCTTCTTCGCGGAAAGCTTCCTCGACGAGATGGCGGTCGCTGGCCGGAAGGATCCGGTCGAGATCCGCCGGCGGATGTACGCGAAATCGCCGCGGCTGCTTGGCGTGTTGAACCTTGCCGCGGAAAAAGCGAAATGGGGAACGCCGCTGCCGGCGGGACGCTTCCGCGGCATCGCGGCGGTCGCAGGCTTCGGCAGCTTCAACGCGCAGGTCGCTGAAATCTCGATCGCCCAGGGCAAGGTCCGCGTCCATCGCGTCGTCTGCGCCGTTGATTGCGGGCGGGTGATCAACCCGACCGGCGTGGTGCAGCAGGCGGAGGGGGCGATGGTCTACGGGCTGAGCGCTGCATTGCGCGGCAACATCACGATCGACCGCGGCCGCGTCGCCGAGACCAACTTCCATCAGTACGAGCCGCTGCGCATGAACGAGATGCCGGAGGTCGAGGTGCACATCGTGCCGAGCACGGCTGCGCCGGGCGGAATGGGCGAGGTCACGACGCCGGCGATCGCGCCAGCGGTGGGCAATGCGATCTTCGCCGCGACTGGCAAGCGGATCCGGCGGTTGCCGTTCAGCCTGGAGAAGTTCGCCTGACGGGAAGAGCTTTCACCGGTCACTTAACCACGAAGCTCACGAAGGATCGAAGCACACGAAGAAAAACTCATTTGTCTTGAGTTCTTCTTCGTGGTCTTCGTGTCTCTTCGTGGTTAAAAAGACGCCCACTCCTCGATTTTGATTCGCCCGACCAGGCGGGCGCCGCCCTTGCCATCGGAACCAAAGACAAACGCCTCACCTTCAACGGCGGCAGGCGTCTCGCCCGGGAACGCTGCCGTGACATTCGGCACGTGCGTGATAAGCACGGTGTTCGTGCCCCGCGGAAATTCCTTCACCTTCTTCTGCAGCCATTCCGTTTGACCGGGTGCGACAGCGCCCTGCATCGACTGCGGGCCTTCGCCCAGTTCGGTGGCAGAGCGCGGATTCGGCAGGCGCGCCAGCCGCGCGGTCTCACGGGCGCGATAGGTCGGGCTCGTCAGCACCTCGCCGGTCGGGATCTTCAAACGCCGCAGCGCGTCACCCATAGCCGTCGCGGTGATGCGGCCTTTCTCGTCGAGCTGCCGCTCCGGTGGAACGTTGTCGGGATTCGGGCTTGCCGGAACGTCACGCGGCGAGCTCGCGTGGCGCATGACGATCACGTGCCCACCCGCCTGCAGCGATTTAATCAGCGCAGGTCCGGTCAGCGTCTGCGCGCCGGCCACTGCCGCCACACAGAGGACCAGCGATCCCAGGTACGTGAGTCGACGCGGAGAGGGTCGAAACATCATCGCTTCGGTAGTTCGAACATGACGATATCGGACTCTTCCTGTAACCGGTCGAACACGATTTCACGACCGTCGGGTGATACGTCGAAATCACCGATGGCAAACTCACGACCGAGCTTGGTTAGCTGGCGCTCTCGGCCGGTCTTGAGATCAAGACTGTAGAACTCCTTATGCGAAACGTCCCCTTTCAGCATGATCAGCGCATCATCTCCCCGACAAACGCCAGACGGTGCGCCCCGGGTAAGTGTCAGGCTTGGCAGAGCCGCAGTCCGCACCGTCCTTGCTCACCGCCTTCACGGGAAAATTGGTACCCACGTCGGCGCCGAAATAAACCAGGAACTGTCCGCTCGGAGCCCAGATCGGGTTAGTGGAGTACTCCTTCACGAGAGGAACCGGCGTCCCACCATTGAGCGGGACCTTGAACAGCGTTGGCTGGCCGCCCAGATTGGCCGCGACCGCCAGCGACTGTCCATCTGGCGACCATGCCGGCGCTCCTCGGATGTCGAGCGCGTCGGCAACCTGGCGCGCACCGCCGGTTCCGTCGGCGTTCACCACGTACAGTTGCGTCTGTCCCCCTTTTTGCACCAGAAACGCGACGCGTTGACCGCCGGGTTCAATGGTCGCTCCTGAGACAACGCGACCCTCGAGGCCATTCCACAGCGGTGTGGCTGCTCCTTTGTCCGCGAGTTTCCAGAGACCATCCGTTCCCGCGTGCGGCGCACGATAGATGATGTACCCATGCCCCCTTCGCGGCGATAGTCCGCCTGTGGTCGGGAGCTGAATTGGAGTGGCACGGACTCGTCGACCTCACGATTCCCAATCGGCACTCGCCACAAGCTGGTCGTCGAGCGTGAAAGCGTCGCGACCAGGCGCCGACCATCAACACTGGCTGCCAACGATGTGTACGGCTCGACGCCCGTGCTGATACGGCGAGGGACACGGCGTTCGAGGTCCATGGCGTAGATCCAGGGCCCGAATCCGTCATCATCGGTGGCAAGGTACAGCAGCGTCCGGTTGTTCAACAGGGTTGGAAAGGTGACGCGCGTGTTGTGGAACGTGATCCGCTCGGGTTCGCCAGACGTCGGGCGAATGCGCCAGACGTCGCTTTCGTAGAAGTTGTTGTCGAGCACTTTCCCCTGAACGAAGTAGATGAACGCGGCGTCAGGCGACCAGATCGGAAAGTGGTTATGGACGCCTGCTCGCGCAACATAGATTTGACTCCCCTCCTTCTTGTCGGGCTCGGCGACGAACATCGGATCACCATCGGTTGGCAGGTGGTACACGACGCGCGCCATCTGATGCCCACGCGAGCTCGGAGATGCCAAGGCCCTTCCAGGAGGGCTGAAGCTGGCCGCCCAACGTCGGAACCGTCCACCCGGAATCGACCACACCGCCCCCGGCGGACTTCCTCGCGCGACTCCAGAGCATCACCATCGAGCCGTCTGGAGAGAAGCCAACAGTGCGGGTCGCGGGATTTCGCAGTTCCTCCACACGACCATTGGTGAGGTTGTAGATGGTCGCCCGTCCCGACCTGGGCTGACCCAGGCGTCCCACGTTCCATCACGGTCGGAAAGAAAGGTGACGAAATTTCCGTCACGCGAAATGGCGGCGTGCTGCTCCGCTCCCTCGAAGTCCGTCAGCCTCGTCGAGCTTCGCACCCTCGAGGGGATTCCGCCACACGTACTCCTGATTGCCGCGCCTGCCACGTGACCGCACCGGCAATGGCGACGGCCAGCAAAGCCGCAACACCCAGGCTCCACCACACAACATGTGCGCGGCGCACGGGTACTGTTTTCTGATGATCAGCACTGACACGTTCTGAAGCTCCGCCCGGTGCGACAACAGCCGGGTCAAGCGCTTCCTCGATTTCAACGCGGGCGTCACCGATGTCCCGGTACACGCCGCCTGGCATCTTTCGCGAGACAGCGTCGGAGCAAACGTCGAATGGCCGGTGGCGTCTGCGCAGGCAGAGCACTCCAGTCCGGTTCGTGCTCGAGAATCGCTGCGATGGTGTCCGAAGCGCTGTCGCCATGAAACACCGGCCGGCCGGCCAGCATCTCGTACAGCAGGCAGCCGAACGACCAGATGTCGGTTCGCTTGTCGAGCGTCTTCCCCCGTGCCTGTTCCGGACTCATATACGCGGTCGTGCCTGCAATCACTCCTTCCTGCGAGTGCTCGAATGCGATCGGCGGCGTATGCGAGATGTCGCTGAGTGCTTCGTCTGTCGCAAACACCTTCGCCAATCCGAAATCGAGCACCTTCACGGTGCCATCAGGCGTGAACTTGATGTTTGCGGGTTTCAGATCGCGGTGGATGATGCCCTTCTCGTGGGCAGCCTCGAGGGCGTCGGCAAGTTGGCGAGCGATCTCGAGCGCCTCTTGAATGGACAGCGCTCCCGAGGCCAGACGCTCGGTCAGTGTCGGCCCCTCGACGAGTTCGAGCACGAGGCCGCGGACGCCATCGGCCTCTTCCAACCCGTAGATCGCGGCAATGTGGGGATGGTTCAGGGTGGCCAGAACCCGCGCTTCATGCTCGAAACGAGCCGGTCGCTCCTGGGATCGAAAGAAGGTGATCGGGAACGACTTTGATGGCGACGTCTCTGCCCAGTTTCGCGTCGCGAGCGCGGTACACCTCACCCATCCCGCCGACGCCGAGGAGTGCAAGGATCGTGTGCGAACCGATTTGCCGGCCAACGAGCGACGGCCGCACCCTCATCGACCAGCACCTGTGCCGCCACGACGCCGATCGGTGTAGCGAGAAAGCGCTCCGCCGTCTGCGCGTGCGACAGCAGTCTCTCGACCTCGAGTCGCAGCGCATCGTCGTCTTCGCACGCAGCTGCGACAAACGCGGGCCGGTCGGGCACCGGCTGATCGAGTGCAGCGTGACAGATGTCCTCGATACGTTGCCGGCGCTCAGCGTCCGTCATCGCCGTCCTCGCCGATCTCGCGCAGCAGCCACAATTTCGCCAGGCGCCAGTCGCGCTTGACGGTGTCGGGCGACACCTCGAGCACCTGCGCCGTTTCCTCAACGCTCAGGCCACCGAAGAAACGCATGTCGACGATCCGGCTCTTCCGAAGATCGACCTTCGCCAATGCCTCGAGCGCGCGATCCAGGGCGATGACATCGATCGCCGGATCCGGTGCGGTGACGAGATCCTCGTGCAGCGTGACGCGCTGCGCGGCGCCTCCACGCTTGTAAAAAGCGCGCCGCCGCGCGTGATCGACGAGAACCCGTCGCATCAGCCGTCCGGCGATGCCAAGGAAATGGGCGCGGTCTTGCCAGCGGACGAGCCGGGCATCCGTCAGCCGGAGGAACGCTTCATTCACCAGAGCCGTGGCCTGCAGCGTGTGCTCCCGCCGCTCACGTGCCATATACCCTCGCGCGAGGCGCTGCAACTCCGCCTCGATCAGCGGCAACAGCTGTTCCATCGCGCCCTCGTCGCCGTCGCTCCACGCTCGCAGGAGCTCCGTGACGGCCCCAGGTGACGGTGTTCCCACGGCCTCTCCGGCGGAAGTATGGCTCATTCCCGAGCGCCCGGAGGACGCCAAAAGCGGCGTTTTCTCGCCTTCATGACCGCTGTTCACCCGCGGAGCCCGCTTTCGCGCATTCCATGGTGCGGGACCACCAAGTGGGCTGGCCGCGGAGGGAATGCACATGAACGTTCTATCGAGACCGCTGTTCGTCGCGCTCGCAGTAGCCACGGCCAGTCTGGCGTTCGCATCGCGCAGCTCAGCTGCCGATCCGAACCAGGTGCTGGAGTGGAATCAGATCTTCATCGACACACTGATCGCCACGAACACAGCCAACTCGTCGAGTCAACGGCTCGGGGCAATTGTTCACACCGCGATCTTCGATGCGTACAACGGCGTCGAGCGACGATACACGCCAGTCTTCGTGCAATCCGAACGCTCTTCCTGGCGCATCGCGCCGAGCCGCCGTCATCGCTGCGGCACACACCGCCTTGGTCAGCCTGTTTCCGACGCGTCAGGCGGCGCTCGATGCCAGCTATGCGGCGTCGCTCGCCGCACTGAGCGACGACGACGGGGATGGCGGGCAATCGCGCGAGCGCGGCATCGCCTGGGGCATGGAGGTGGCGTCCGCCGTTCTTGGCTGGCGCGTCGCCGACGGGTTCAGTGCGAGCTACCCGCCTTTTCGGCGGGACGGCGGTCGGCCAGTGGCGGCCGACGCCCCGGCGTTCGGGCCGATGAGTGCACAGGGATTGGCGTTCACCTTTCCCTTCGTCCTGGTTGACAGCACGCAGTTTCAGCCGGACCCGCCGCGAACGCTGTTCAGCGACACATACACGGAGGATTTCAACACCGTCAAGGCGCTCGGCCGAAGAACCGGATCCTCGCGCACCGACGAGCAAACGGCACTTGCGCCGTTCTGGGAGGGCAACGCCAGCGTCCACTGGAATCAGGCAGCAAACCAGATTGCACTCGCGAACAATCTGTCGATGTCCAACAGCAATCATCTTCTCGCTGTCCTGAACATCGCCATGGCCGACACCGCGTTCACGATCTGGAGCGCGAAGCGACACTACGGGGCCATGTCGACCGAGGTGACCTGGCGGCCGGTCACCGCGATCCCGCTGGCCGGCGCCGATGGAAACGCCGAGACGGCGCCTGATCCAGACTGGCTGCCGCTCGTCACGACACCATCCCATCCCGAATACCCCGCCGGTCACCCCGCTCTGAACGGCGCCGCCGCGACGGTGCTTCTCCGCTATTTCGGCGACGCACAGATGTTCACGCTTGACGACGAAGACGTCGGCAGGCGTCGAGCTGCCTCCCCGGACCTACACCAGCATCTCGCAGGCGCGCGCCGACGGAAACAACGCGCGGGTCTGGGGTGGGATGCACTACCCGAGCACTGTCGCCATCAGCGACGGGGTGGGCGAAACGATTGCGGATTACGTCAATCTGAACGCGATGCAACGGCTCCACGGCCCGAGTAAGGCACGTGACGTCGCACACTCGTTGCCGACCGTTGTCCCTAATGGTTGCGCTTGTGGTGCCGGGATTCGTACGCGACGGTCGGCCGCGACACAATACTCGGCTGCCGTCTGATGATTTCCGACTGACGTTTGCCCCTGGTGAAAGCGCCGAAACAATCGCTGAAAGGAGCCGCATCATGCGCAGACCTGCGACGTGTGTTCTCGCTGTTGCCGCGTGCGTGCTGCTGGCGGTGGCGGCCGCGGCCCAGCCCTGACCGGGACGTTGATCGGAACGGTCAAGGATGCACAGGGCGGCGTGCTGCGCGGCGCCGTCGTGCGTGTCAGCTCGCCGGCGCTGATCGGCGGATCGCAGACCGTGCGCACCAACGAGAAAGGGCAACTGCGGTTCCCGGCGCTGCCTCCCGGCGAGTATGTCGCTCGACATCGAAGTGCAGGGTTTCAGCGCCTATCGTGAAAGCGGCATCCGCATCGGGGTTGGCGAGCACGATCGAGCGAACCGTGGTTCTCAATCTGGCGGCCATTGAGGAATCGCTGGTCGATCGAGGGCGCTGGTTCGCGCACCGAGGCGCGAGGGAGCGGATTCGAGACTCGCTTCGGGCCGGAGGATCTTCGAGCGATTCCGACGCGGCGTTTCAGCATGTTCGACTACATCAGGGCTGCGCCCGGCGTGTCACCCACGTCGCCGGGAAGCATGACGACCAACAGCGTGTCGGCGTTCGGTTCCGGGACCAACGAGAACACATTTCTCATCGACGGCACGAACTTTACGTGCCCGTGCAGCGGCGAGGCACGATCCGAGCCCGGCGTCGACTTCATCCAGGAAGTGCACGTGCAGGCTGTCGGGGCGTCGGCCGAGTTCGGCAACATGCAGGGCGCCGTGGTCAACGTCATCACGAGGCAAGGCAGTGACCGCTTTCTCTCTGACGCGTCGTACTACGGCCAATCTGCCGCGTGGACGAGTCAGCCGACGCAACTCCTCTACTCCGGCGCCTGGCCAGCCGACAAGCGGCTACGAGCGGGTCACCTATCCGGGACGTGACAACGAATCTTGGCGGTCCTGTCGTTCGGGATCGGTTGTGGTTCTTTGTTGGCTACCAGCACCTGCGCGATTACGACAGCCAGCCGGGAACTGACCCGGCGTTCCCGCGGAAGTACGAGCAGGACAAGATCTTTGCGCAAGCTCACGTGGCGGCTTGCTCCTGGCCTGCAGTTACTTCAGAGCTTCCACGACGAGTTCTGGGTGAATCCAGAGCTCGCCACATTTGTGAAGCCGTTCGAAGCGACGCAGCGCCGCACGCGTCGGTCCCGGCCATGACGTTCGGCCACCTGACACACACGTTGTCATCCAACACCGTGTGGGATGTCCGCGCCGGCCGTTTCGTCTACGTTCGCGACGACGACCCGAGCACCGGCAATGTGACGATACCCAGCCGATTCGACCGCCTGACCGGGATGTTCAGCGGGGCACCACAATCGTTCGGCAGGCTGACGCTCATTCGTACCACCACCAAAGGGGCCGTCAATCATTACCGCCCGGGGCTGTACGGCGCCGATCATCAGTTGAAGGTCGGGGGACAACTCGAAAGGGGCGAGCATCACCTGTCGACGATCATCCCGACCGGTATCCGATTCGTCGACAACGGCGGCACGCCGTTTCAGGCTGTGTCCAGCAATCCCTCCATTGCGGGCGGTGTGTTCATCACGGCGAGCGGGTTCGTCAGCGACTCCATCACGCTGGGAGACGATCTGACAATCAACGCCGGGCTGCGGTTCGATCACAGCCGCGCCATCAGTCAGGATTTACCTGTCCTCGATGCAGGCGGAGGCGAGACCGAGGACATGGTCCGCGGCCTCGGCACGCTGTACACATGGAACGTCTGGTCGCCGCGTCTCGGTATCACCATGAAACTGGGCGGTGATGGTCGGACGATGCTGCGAGCGAGTTACGGGCGCTTCAATCAGGGCGTGTTGACCGGGGAACTCGCCCCCTTCCATCCAGCGGCGACGCCAACCACGACGACTGCCTTCGATCCCGCGACTGGCGACTACACCATCCCCGTCTCGACAATCGATCCGAAGACAAACCTGCGCCTGGATCCCGGAACGCGTACACCACGCACGGACGAATACTCAATTGGCGTGGACCGGGAGATCGGACGCGGACTCGCCCTGGCGGTCGCCTACGTTCGCAAGGAGGGCGCCAATTTCATCGGCTGGACAGATGTCGGCGGCCAATATCGTGAAGAGACGAGGACGCTGGCCGACGGCCGCAGCCTGCCGGTGTTCGTGATCGCGAACTCGACGGCGGATCGCCGTTTTCTTCTGACGAATCCGCCCGAGTACTCGCTGGTCTATAACGGACTCGTGATGGCTGTCGAGAAGCGTCAGTCCAACGGCTGGCAGGCGTCTGGCTCCTACACATTCTCGAGGTCGTCTGGACTGCAGGTGTCGAGCGGCGCGACCGCGGCCGCCGCGCAGGCCAGCACAATCGCCGGCGCGCCGTATCTCACCTTCGGGCAGGATCCGAACACGCTGACCAATGCTCGTGGCCGCATGCCGAACGATCGACCGCACATGCTGCGGGTCATGGGTAGCATCGACATCGCCGGGACGGGTTTTCTTGTTGCGGCCAATGCGCAGCATTTCAGCGGCAAACCGTGGGCGGCCACGGCACAGGTCGCGTTGCCGCAGGGCGACCAGCGCATCCTGCTCGAGCCACGAGGTTCGCGCCGGCTGTCGTCCCAGACGCTGGTCGATCTGCGCGTGTCGAAAAGGCTATCGCCTCGGTTCGACGCGCATCGAGCTGCTCGTGGACGTACTCAATCTGCTCAATGACACGGCGGAAGAAGCCATCGCGACGGACAATCTCTTCAGCCAGAATTTCGGCCGTCCTTCGGCATTCGTTGATCCGCGTCGCGCGATGGTTGGCGTGAGGCTCAACATGGGCCGGTAAAGGGCTTTTTGCGCGTTTCGCAATCTAGCGTTCTTCGTGGTGTCCTGCCTGTGAACACGACCGGCATCCGACGCGGACGCCGATAAACCGCGCGCGGCCCTCCGCCGTCAGCACCCATGGCCGATTCTGCCACGGCGGGTCGTGCCGCATGTGCTGCGAATGGCCGCATTCGAGATCGGCCACCCAATGCCCCTCTTCGTCCTGACGAAACGAGACGATGGCGCGCTGGGGCGCTGCCGGCTGCTCGCTCACCCTGTGGCACCCCTGAAGGGGCGCATCCGCGTAGGTCCGCCAACACGCGACCAACCAACAGCAGCACGTGCGACACGATCACGATCGGCACGACGAACATCGGCAGGATCGCCAGCGGCAGCGACATGAACGGTTCAACGAACGACGGATCCTCGTGAAGAGACGCACGGCGTTCCGAGCACGCCGAGGATGTCCAGCAGGCCCGCAACGTTCCAGACCAGAAACCCCATCCGCTGCCACGCCGTGCGCACCGGCAGGCAGCGCAGCAGGACCCAGATGGCCGCGATGCCGACGATGATGTCTCCCCAGCCGGCCGGCGTCGTGAACTCGCGCGGCAGCACGCCACGCGACCCGAGGACGAGGAAGTAGGCGCCCGCCGCGATCCGCACCACATGAAACAGCACGAGCGGTCCGGGTCCGAGTTATGGAGCGCTGTCCGAGCGCGGGCGAGATCCGGACGACGAGCAGCGTGGCGATCGTCAGCGCGACAGCAATCGCCGGCGGCGGCACGGGCGACGTGCGCAGCGCGCCGGTCGCGCCGACGAGCAACGGCCCTCCGAGCCAGATGAATACAACGAGGCGGACCATCACATTCCCTTAGTCGAGCGACGAAATGCTACCGCGGATTCCGTGGGAAGAGCCTTGCAGGCCGCCTCGCGGCGCCACGACACCCCGTCGCGGAGTATTCTTCGCGCGATGGGCAGCGACGGCAGGTTCGCCACCACTCGATGGACGCTGGTGATCGCCGCCGCCGGGGATGTCTCGACCGGCAGCCGCGAAGCGCTGGCGGAGCTGTGCGAGCGGGTACTGGACGCCGCTCTACGCCTACGCGCGGCGCCACGGCTACGATGTCCCGCAGGCGCAGGACCTGACGCAGGCGTTCTTCGCCCGCCTGCTGGAAAAGGGCGACCTGCGGGCGGCCGACCCCTCGCGCGGGAAGTTTCGTTCGTTTCTGATCTCGTCGTTCAAGCACTTCGTCTCGAATGTCCGCGACCACGATCGAGCACAGAAACGGGGCGGCGGCCAGCCGCACCTGCAGCTCGAGTTCGACACCGCCGAAGCGCGCTATCAGGCGGAGCCGGCGGCGAGCACGCTGACTCCGGAAGAGCTGTTCGAGCGTCAATGGGCGGTGCAGCTCGTGGAGCGCGTGCGCGCGCAGCTGGCCGCCGAGCGGGAGCGCGCCGGCGCCGGGGAGCAGTTCGCGCGGCTCGCAGGCTTTCTCAATGGAGATCCGGAACCTGGCGGCTACGAGGAGCTGGCGCGGGAAACAGGGACGACTGAAGGCGCGCTCAGAGTGACCGTTCACCGCCTGCGGCGTCGGTTCCGCGAGCTCCTCCGCGCCGAGATTGCCGCCACGGTGGCGGACGACTCGGAGATCGAGGGTGAGATCCGACACTTGATCAACGCACTGTCGGGCTGAGGTTGGTGGCTCCTTCCTCGCCCGCCGCAGCGCCTGTCGCCCGGGAAGCCGCCGCTCGTTCGTGGCCATCGTGGTGGCTCGTGGTCGCGGTCGCGGCTTTTCTCGCCTACTTCCTGCTGCTCATCGTCGCGGAACTCCGGCGTCCGGTGGCGACCGGCTTCACGCTGGAAGGGGCCGGCATGCGGATCGCGAGCGTAGAAGCCAGCTCGCCAGCTTCGGCAGCCGGGCTGCAGATTGGTGATCGCGTGATCGCCGCCGGCGGGCGGAGCATCCGGAATCGTCGCGACTGGGACGCCTACGAGGCCAATCTCGTGGCCTCCGGTCCGGTCACCTTCGATGTCATACGGGGCGACCGTTCGCTGAGCGCGACGCTGACACTGCCGCGCGTGTCCGAGGATCGCAGGCTCACGAGCGCCGGCGCCACGTTGGCCGCCGCGAGGTCGGGCCAGTTCGTCACGCTGCTCCTGGCGCTGCTCGTGATCTTTCTGGGATCCTCCAATCGAACGACGCGCACCTGCGCCTGGCTTCTTGCCAGCATCGCCGTGTTCTCCGTCATCCTGCCGTACGGGTTCGCCGCCTACTGGCGCGAGCTCCCGCGCCCGGCCGGCCTGCTGCTGTGGCTTCCGTACGTGAGCAGCCTGGCGGTCACGCCGATCCTGTTGACGTTCTTTGCCGTGTTTCCCCGTCCGCTCCTGCGCTGGCCGCCAGCCGTGATCGCGCTGTGGATTCCGGCGCTCCCGATGCTGATCCTGCGGACCGACAGCATGCGCTGGATGGTCTATCAGGGGCGCGCGCCGATCGCGTGGGACTCGTGGCAGGACTTCATCGCCGCCACACCTGCCGTGTACGCCGCCGCGGCCGTGCTGGCGCTGATCATCGGCTATCGCCGCGAGTCCGACGTCACAGCGAGGCGACGAGTTCGGGTGCTTGCGTTCGGGTCGGTGATCGGCCTGCTGGGCATCGCCCCGATCGTCATCAGGCAAGGCCGCTCCGACGCGCTGCTCGAATCGAACGTGTTCGCTTCGCCGGTGGCCGCTATCGGCATCCTCGTCGGCCTGGCGCTTCCGGCCTCGTTCGCGTACGCGATTCTTCGACATCGATTGTTCGACGTCGGCTTCATCGTCCGGCGCAGCCTGCAGTACGCGCTGGCGCGGCGCGTGCTCCTGTCGATCGTGCCGTTGGCCGGTGCCACGTTCCTGCTCGATCTGTGGCTGAACCGGCAGGTCCCGGTCACAGACATCCTGCAGCGGCGTGGATGGCTGTACGCCGGTGTTGCCGCATTCGCCGCCGTCGCGCGTCTCAGACGGAACGCCTGGCTGGATGGCCTCGATCGCAGGTTCTTCCGCGAACGCTACAACGCGCAGCGGCTGCTGCTGTCGATCGCCGAGGACGTGGAGCGGACCCCAACCGTCGAGGCGGCTGCGCCGCACGTGATCTCCCAGATCGAGGCCGCGCTGCACCCGGCACTCGCGGCGCTATTCGTCAAGAAGCCTGGAAGCCGCTCCTTCGAGGTGATCGCCGCTGCGCCCAAGGGCGTGTCGATCGCGCCACTTGCCGCGCGCTCGACGATCGCTGGCCTGCTCCCGCTGATCCATCGGCCGCTCCGCACCGCCGACCGCGTCGACGAAGGGCTCATCCGGCAGCTGCCGCGCGAGGAACTCGAGTGGGTACGGAATCATCGAATCGAGCTGCTGGTGCCCGTGCGCGCCGGCGCGAGCGCGCCGGAGGCGTTCATCGCACTCGGCGCCCGCCGTTCGGAGGAGCCCTACAGCGTCGAAGACGAAGACCTGCTGGCGACCGTCGGTCATGCCGTGGCGCGCCTCCTGCCCCGCGAACCGAGCCCCGGGTTCAGCGAGTGTCCTGTGTGCGGATGCTGCTACGAGCCAGACACCGCCCAGTGTGCACAGGACGGCAGTGCCCTGCTCCGTCAGATGCTCTCGAAAGTCCTGGCCGACCGCTATCGCCTCACGCGCCGGATCGGACGCGGCGGCATGGGCACGGTCTATTCGGCCGACGACACGGCGCTCGAGCGGATCGTCGCCGTGAAAGTGCTCCGCGAGGATCTGGGCGATCCGGCGGCCGTCGATCGATTCCGGGTCGAAGCGCAGAGCGCGGCGGCCCTCGCCCATCCCAACGTCGTCACGGTGTACGACATCGGCGTCAACCCCTCAGGCCGCGCCTTCTTCGTCATGGAGCTGCTCCAGGGCGTCGCCCTCGACGAAGAACTGAGACGCATCGGGCGATTTCCATCCGATCGGGCCCTTCGCCTGCTCACCGGCGTCGGCGCAGCTGTCAGTGCCGCGCACGCCCGCCGGATCGTTCACCGCGACCTCAAGCCGCAGAACATCTTTCTCTGCACGAGCGGAGCCGGCGAGATGCCCAAGGTCCTGGATTTCGGACTGGCCAAGGCGCTCGAAATGAGCGCGATCACGGCGCTGACGCAGCAGGGCATGGTGCTCGGAACGCTGCGCTACATGTCGCCCGAACAGTTGCGGGGCGCGGAGGCGTCGGTCGATGCCGACTTGTGGGCGTTGGCGATGATTGCGCTCGAGATGCTCGCCGGCAGCGAGGCCCTCGACCGCCCGCCCGGCACGGTGCCGCGCCTCGACGGCCTTCCGGAGCCGCTGCGGCCAGTCTTCACGACTGCGCTCGCACTTGATCCGCTGGATCGACCGACGAGCGTGGACGAATTCCTGGACGCACTTGCGAATGGACTCGACCCGAGACACCAGTCTCCTGGCCAGCGTCTGTAGCGCCTGGCTGCGGTTAATTCACCTATTGAGGTTCAGATGCGAACACTACGTGCCGCGTTACTCGGTTTTTCCCTCATTGCCGGTTCATCGCCGATGTTTGCGGCTGATGCAGACCACCGCCCTCTCGCGCGCGGCGCGATGACCGAAGCGAGGCGTTTGGTTGCTGCGAGTGCGTCGCAGGCCCCACAACAAAACCAGCCGCCCGGGAGCGTTCCTGGATCGGCCGCCATCCAGTGCGCTTCGGTGCCCTGGTCGGTGCCGGAGGAGGTGCAGCGGTGGGCGCAGCCACGAGCGGTTCTTGCGACCGAAGCCAAATCTGTCCAGGGGGCGGCGGCGCAGTGGTCGCTGTCGCCGCCCTGATCGGGGCCGGAATCGGCTCGATCGCCGGATTCGCTATCGGCGCGGTACGAAAGTAGGCGCCCGCGCGGTTACTGCTGTTCGTGTCGGCCAACCGGGACGCACACGCCTCCTCCGACGCGCGCATCTGCCTACCCATACAGAATCCGCAGGAGACCTGTTACAGGGATGGACCGGTGCGGCGTGCTGACGCCATTCTATTTAGTCCGTAACCTTTTCCACCCCCGCCAGTTACTCTGATTGAAAAAAAAGGGGGGGGGGGGGGGGGGGATCAGGTAGCTGGCACACGTGGACGCGACCACAGACGACGAACGGTTGCTGATCGAAGCGGCACAGGCGGATCCTGCCCGTTTCGTGGAGCTGTACGACCGCAATGTCGATCGGGTCTACGCCTACGCCAGCCGCCGCACCGGCAGCCGCGTTGTGGCCGAGGACGTCACATCGGCGGTGTTCGAGCAGGCGCTCAGCAACCTGGGCAAGTTCGAGTGGCGCGGCATCCCGTTTGTCGCGTGGCTGTTTCGCATCGCCGCGAACGCCCTCGCCGATCACTGGAAGCGCGAGGGACGCGAATCGCACGATCTGCCGCCGGAGATTCCTGACGATCGCGAGCACAAGGATCTCGAGCGGCGTCTGGGCCTGTTTCAGTTAGTGGATCGCCTGCCCGACGCGCAGCGGCAGGTGATTCAGATGCGGTTTTGTCGGGGGCCATAACATCCGCGAGGTGGCGACGGCGCTCGACCGATCCGAGGGTGCGATCGAGCAGCGGCAGCTGCGCGCGATCGAGACCCTGCGCAAAGGCATGATAATTAAAAAAAAAAAAATGACAGATGGCTGACCAGTCGCTTCCCGATCGCCTCGACGAGGTCATCGACGCGCTGGTGGGGCGCGGCGACGCCAGCGCGGCGCTGCGCGACCCGGAGCTGGCGCCGCTGGCCCGAGTGGCCGCTGACCTTCGGCACTACCCGAGTCGCGATTTCACGCGCGCCTGCGGGCGCAGCTCGAACGGAGGACCACGATGACGACAGCAACAACCCGACACCGGAAAGGTCCGCGCAAGGATTCACCACAGTCACGCCCTACATCGGGGCGCCCGACTGCGGCCTCGCCGACTTCCTCGTTCGCGTGTTCGATGCGGTCGAGACGAGGGTCACCGACAATCCGGGCCACGGCATCCATCGCGAGTTGCGCGTCGGTAATTCGATGGTGATGATCGGCGAATCCGGTCCCTCGATCTCGGAGGCAGGTCGAACCGACGCCGCCCGCCCGCAGCGTTCCACGTTTTCGCGGACGATGTCCATGCGACGTTTGCGATAGCGATCGCGGCTGGTGGAGTCGCTGGGCGTGCCGGAAGATCGTCACTATGGCGAGCGCGCAGGGTTCGTCCGCGACGCCAACGGCACCACTGGTAGATCGCGACGGCGCTCGGACCGCAGTCACTGGGCCATGCGCTCCGCACGGTGACGCCTGTACTTGCACGCGCCCGACGTGAACGGCTACATGGCGTTCCTCGCGCGCGCGTTTGGAGCGGTCGAGGAGACGCGCGCCGAACAGCCAGGCGGCGTCATCCCCTACGCGCGCATGCGGTTCGGCGACGCCGCGGTCGAGTTCGGCACCTCCGATCCGATGCCCGGCGCGTACTTCCTGTATGTCGCGGATCCCGATGCGGTGTACGAGCAGGCGCTGGCCGCCGGCGCGAAGTCGATGTCGGCGCCAGCGGATCAGCCATCCGGCGTTCGAATCGGGTTCGTGGAAGACCGATGGGCAATTCACCGGTACATTGCGCCGGGTGTCCAGACGCGATTTTAACGGCCGAGGAAGGCGCGGCGGGCTGCTCCCTCGCGCATTCGCGTTCGCGTCACCGACTGCTCGCGTGCATCCGGACGCAGTGCGCATAGTCTTTGTACAGCGCCGGATTCGCCCGATGCGCTTCGATCGTCTTCCTCAGTAATTGGGGCGGAACGCCTTTCAGCAGACGTTCGTGGACGAGGGCGCAGTCGCAACACATCGGCCTCGAGGAGTCCTGTATTCGACGAAGTGCCACAGGCGGGGGTCGATCGAATCCTTCACGTTCAGCAGTGTCACATCCTTCACCACACTGCCGAACGCCTCGACGCGCTCAGGGTCCTCTCCGGGCTCCTGCGTGGTGATGGCATAGCGGCGGTCGCCGCCGGCCGTGACGGTCACTACGAGGGTCTCGTCGTTGCCTGGTTCGCTGCTCACGCACCGCCACGAACCGAGCAGGCGCGAGTCGGTCTGGAGCTGCGGCATCGGGTCGAGCGGCGTGTCTGACTCATAGCAGCCGCAGGCTGACAGCGCCGCCACCAATGCGACCCCGCGCAACAGAACGGAATTGAGCGTCATCCGCCACTCTCCTTCGGTAACTCCGACGGGAACGCGATGAACGCGCCGCACTACGGGAGCGTCCGCCAGACGTGCTCGAACTCCCTGGCGATCGCGGAATGGCCGGCATTCGTCGGGTGGATCTCGAACGTGAGCCCCCCCACGAAGCCATTCTTGCGGTTGATCAACAGCATCCCTGGGCTCTGGCGCAGCGACGAGAACAGGTCAACGTAGCCCACCTTCGCCGTCTTGCGCGACTGAGGCGATGTCCGCCTGAATGGCAGCGACACGGGTGGCCAGACTCGCGCGAAAGGACTCCAAGTGCCAGATCGAGAAGGAATTCGATCTGCGGCTCCGGGTGACGGAAGCTGTAGTAGTTCGCGACGAGCACAGTCACCCCTGGGATGCCGGACCGAGCACAATGCGACGGCAGATTGGCCGCATAACCGAACACGAGCGCGCGGACGATCGTTTCCACCTTGGCGGCAATTGCGTTTGCGACCGTGGGAACTGTGACGAAGGGGTTCGGCGGCACACCGTTGGTGGCGATGTAGAGGAGAAAGTCGTTTGCGCCGGCGAGCACCGTGATGACCGACGGTGCAACGGCGATTCGGGGAGGCTGGATACACAGCGCCTGTGGCACCTGCAATGCCAGCACTTCGTCTGCCGTGGCCCCCTTGATGGCGATGTTGCTGAAATCCATCTCCTTCGTCTGCCCGAAGGCGCCCTTGTCGTATAGCTGGTAGACGAATCCGTGCGTGACGGGTAAGGCGCCCTCGCCCGCGGGCAGACTGTCCCCGAGTGAGAGGTAATAGCCGGTTTTTGCGAAGTTGATCTGCGCCGACGCGCTGGACGGCGGCAGCGAACCCACACATGCGAGCAACACCGCAACACTCCTGACATTCAACATGACGACCTCCTGTTATTGCGAACAACTACAGGAGCGGAGCGGCCGAGGTTACAGCGCCGAGGAGGGCGGGATTGGCGACGCGGGCATCACCGGCTGACAGAAGACCAGAGATGACGGATCTCGTCCTCGATTTCGTCCTCGGACGAGACGGTTTGCCTGATTTCATCCCGGACGAAGTCACGGAACCGGCGTCGCAGGCGGTGAACGGCGACCTTCACCGCTCCCTCCGACATGCCTAGAAGGGCCGCTGTTTCGGCGTAGGTGGACGCGGCACCGTCACCCGTGAGGTATTCCTTCAGCCGATCGAAGTGCTCAGGCCTGCCTGCCATCACCTCGTCGCGGACCCGGACGAGGGCACGTTCCAGCAACGTCAGCGCCCACTTGCGATCGAACAACGACTCGGGCGTCTCATCGATGGCCGGTTCGCGCTGGAGCCGTCCTTCTGCAGTCTCGACGTCGAGCGAGAGCGAGGGCACTCCACCACCACGTTTGCCGGCTCGCTGACGGTCGTACTCATTCACCGCGAAGTTCTTGAGCGACGTCAGAAGAAACGAGCGGAACCGGCCGCGCGCCGGGTTCGCATGGGTGAACGATCGCTTTTCGACGATCTGTAGAAAAAAGGCCTGCGTCAGGTCCTGCGCCTCGTCGACGTCGTGCCCCCGTGCCCGCAGAAACGCATACAGGGGATACCAGTAGCCTTGTACAAGAGGGCGAGCGCCGCATCGGCGTCAGCAGACCGCACCGCACCGGCTGCCAGAATCAGCGTCCAGCGGGTTGTTGCAAACCGTGCACGATTGCCGCGGCCGGCGCTCACGCCGCGAGTATACCGGGGCGATCGCCCTGTGCCGTGTAAGAATGGGCCCATTCGATGTGCAGTACGATTCGCACGCCCACGCTCCCCGATTGAAACGATGAGCACCTTGAGCCCGCCTGACGGCAGGCGTCCGGCTTGACGCCTGTACGCACGCCACATGCTCGCTGTGGCGTCCGTGATTTGCTTGTGCACGCCACGGGTAGGTTCAGGCCAGAGCGTCCCCCCGCGAATCGATTGCCACCCTGACAGCCGGATCGAGGGCGAGGGCGCCGTGATCGTGGTCAGCGCGTCGAGGCTGTGTGAGCAGTTGATCAACGCGCCCGCGACGATGACTGTCCTCACGGCCGATCTGATCGGCAGCGCGCCCTCGCAGAACCTCACCGATCTGATACGCCTCGTCCCCGGGGTGAACACCGTTCAGACGTCGGCGCGCGACGTCAACATCACCCTGCCGGGGGCGCCACCGGCACACTCGAGGACTCAACGCTTGTCCTGCTCGATGGACGGTCGGTCTATCAGGATTTTTTCGGATTCGTCATGTGGGATTTCTTTCCTGTCGATCCCGGCGCAGATCAAACAGATCGAGGTCATTCGCGGCCCGGCGTCGGCGGTGTGGGGCGCCAATGCGCTGGAAGGCGTGGTCAACGTCATCACGAAGACTCCGAGGGAAATGGCAGGCACATCCGCGTCCATTCAATTCGGACAGTTCGATCGCACGCGCCGCGGCGAACGCTTCGACGGCGGTGGACTCTTCACGATCAACGCCACGCATGCCGTCGCACCGAGCGACCGATTCGCGTACAAGGTGTCGGGAGGCATGCTCACACAGGAGCCGCTGCTGCGGCCGGTGGGGCACGATACCGGGGACTGAGGCCGCCTATCCGGCATTCGCGAATCAGGGGTACCGGGCAGGGCCGGCTGGGACGCCCGGGCGGACACGACGCTCGCCAACGGCGGCTAACGATCGTTCTGGCGGGTGGCATCACGGGTACGCAGGGCATCCTCCACAGCGGACTCGGTCCCTTGGAGGTGCAGTCTGGATCGACCGTCAAGTACGCGAGGCTGGCCTATGAGCGGAACGGTCTGAAGCTGCAGACGTTCGTCAACGCACTCGACGGCGAGGGCACGTTCCTGCTCCAGCGAGGGAGCGACGGCCGTCTGCTGTTCGCACGGTTCGAGAATCAGGTGTACGACGTCGAAGTCTCGAACGGCCGGGTGCTCGGGAACACGTCACCTCCTGTCGTATGGAGGCAACTTCCGCCACAATCGCTTTGGCCTCTCAATGGCGCCGCTAAGCTGCATACCGCAACGAAGGCGGGGCGTACGTGCAGGACGTCTGTCTTCCTGTCCGATCGTCTTCGCTGGATCGTGGGCGGCCGCATCGACCGGTTCGGCGTACTCGACAAGATGGTCTTCTCGCCCCGCACCGCGCTCCTCGTGAAGCCGCAGCCGAATCACGCGATTCGCTTTTCATTCAACCGCGCGTTCCGCGCCCCGTCGCTGTTCAACAGCTTCATCGACGTCGCTTTTCTTCAGCAGGCACCGCTGCCGGGAGTCGGCGCTCTTCGAGTTCCCGTCAGTGGCCGTCGGGAATCGCCAGTTGAAGGAAGAGGCGCTGACGGCCTATGAGGCGGCGTACAGAGCCCAGGTGGGACCGATGACGATCGGCGCCGCCACTGTACATCAACCAGACGCGCAACATGATTCTGTTCACGCAAGCGGGGGTGTATACGGGCAGTAATCCACCTCCGGGGTGGCCGCTGCCTCCAGCCGATCCTGGACACCCTGAACACGAGCGGCCAGGGGCTGCCCTCCGAGTTCACGTACCGGAACTTCGACAGGACTAACGACCGGGGCGTTGAACTGTCGCTCGAGACGCGAATCAACCGGGCCTATCGGTGCGTTCGGCAACTACACCTGGCAAGCTGCCCCCGAGCCCACGGGCTTCAGCGCATCGGAGCTCAACGTGGCGCCGCGTCATCGCATCAACGCCGGCGCCAGCGTCACACAGGAGCGATACTTCGGCAGCCTCACGGCCAGCTTCCAGAGCGAAGCCTTCTGGCAGGACGTGCTCGACGCCCGCTACGACGGCTGGACGGAGCCATTCACGATCGTGAACACCGGGGCGGGAGTCCGGTCACAGCGACGGAACGATGACGTTCGCGGTGCGGGTCACCAACCTGTTGAACCGCACGATTCAACAGCACATTTTCGGCGACCTCATCGGACGCACCGTGATCGGCGAGGTTCGTCTGTCTTTCAAATCCGAGAAGTGAGAGACTCCGCGGTCACAACGCCGTGGCTGAAGCCCGTTCCTGCGGGACGTGCGGTGCTCCAGCGGGGCAGGACTCCTCGGTGGCGGGACTCTGTCCCGCGTGCCTGTTGGGCGAGGCGCTGAACCACGACGAGGATCCCGCGGCAGCGTCTGAGTTCGACCCGGTGGGCCTCGCGCCGGATACGCCGTTAGGGCCGTTCCAAATCCGTAGCCTGATCGGAAAGGGCGGCATGGCGGCCGTGGACGCAGAAGCCCGCGAGGCGCCTCCACTCGAGCGCACGGTCGCGCTCAAGGTCCTTCCCCGCGAGTTCCTGCACGACGATACATTTGCCAGGCGGTTCACGCACGAGGCGCGCGTCATTGCGAGCCTGGAGCACCCGAGCATCGTTCCCATCTATGCCAGCGGAATCGACGAAGGGATTCCATGGATAAGCATGCGGCTGCTGACCGGCGGCAACCTCAGTGCGCTGCTCCAGGAAGGTCCCCTCAGCGTCGGACGGACGATCAAGATCCTCGGCGAGGTTGGTGCCGCACTCGACTACGCCCATGCGCGCGGTGTGATTCATCGCGATGTCAAACCAAGCAACATCCTGATGGACGACACCGGCCGCGCCTACATCTGCGACTTCGGACTCGCCCGGGTTGTGCAGGGGATCGAACGCTGGACGTGTACTGGAGGGATGATCGGGACGCCGCACTACATGGCACCCGAGCAGGCGAACGGTGGCGTCGATGAACGATGCGACACCTACAGTCTGGGAGTCGTGGCCTATGAAATGCTGACCGGCTCGACGCCGTTCAATGGGGACACGCCGCTTGCCGTCCTGATGCAGCACGCGAACGCCCCGGTTCCCGACGGGCTTCGACATCGGTGCCCGGAGTCGATGTCGCTCGCGATACAGAAAGCGCTGGCCAAGAACCCTGGCGATCGGTGGCCGTCCGCGGCGGCATTTCTCGGCGCGCTGGAGAAGGGCGTCGATGCACACGCGTCGGGCAGTCGTTCGTTTCGACTGGCTGCAGCAGCGGCCATTGTCCTCATCGCGGGTGGAGCGGGCGCATTCTGGCTGCTGTCCGACTCTCGCGGCACAGTTCCCACCGTCGCAACCGCTCCTCCCGTCGGTGACATCGACGGTCAACCGCCCCCGGCTGCCCCACCTGTTTCCGGCAACACGGGACGAGGCAGTGGAGGCACAAAGCGTGACGAGTCTCGCGTCGCAGGTTCGATTGCAACAACGGAGCGCGAGAAACGATCGGCGGACGTGGTGTCGAATGAGGAGGAGCAGGAGTCGCCTCCACCCCCAGAACCGGCAACCCAGGCCCCCGTGACAAACAAACCGGATCCCCAGGAGCCGGAGCGGGTGCCAGAGGCGATTCGGCAGGAGTCTGAGCCGCCGCCGGCGCCGCCACGCCAGGTTGTCGACGCCCCCGTTATCAAGCTGCCCACGCTAATCCGTCGCGTTGATCCTGGTTACCCGCAAATCGCACAAGCCTTACAGATTCAAGGGGTCGTGCTTCTTCGGGCGATGGTTGGACCAGACGGCCGGGTGAGCAGAGGCAGCGTCGAGGTCGTCCGCGGCATCGATCCGACCCGCGCGCCGGCGGCGGTGCGCCGCGCCATGGAAAACGAGGCCACGCAGGCAGCTGGCAAGTTCGAGGTACGAGCCCGGGCGAAGGAACGACGTCCCGGTCTCGTCTCAGGTCGAAATCTCCATCGAGTTCAAGTTAGACCGCTAGATCACCCCGCGGCTCGAGCCGAGACGCGCCCGCCGGCGATGTAACTTCCCGCCACGCCTCCTGTAGTAGCCCCGCAGAGGAGACAGGACCATGAGGCTGACGGGACCGGCCCAAACCGGGCGGGCGGCGGTCGTCGCTGTAGCGCTGCTCGCGGTTTCCGGCTGCGGCGCCATCAAGACCGCCGCCATCAAGAGTGTCGCCGACACGCTCTCCACCGGCAGCGGCGACGTCTTCACGCGAGACGACGACCCCCTGCTCGTCCGTGATGCGGTCCCGTTCGGCCTGAAGACGTTCGAGTCGCTGCTCGAGACGGTCCCGCGGTATATCCCGCTGCTCACGGCGACGTGCAGCAATTTCACGCAGTATGCGTACGCCTTCGTGCAGGCCGACATTGACGGCCTGGATCCGACGGACTACGAAACGATCACCGCGCACGAAGAGCGGGCATTCAAGCTGTATCTGCGGGCGCGCGGATACTGCATGCGCGCGCTCGAGGAGCGGCGGGCAGGCACCGTTCGCGAGCTCCGCCTCAATCCCGAGAGCGCGCTGCGCTGGGCGAAGCGGGCCGACGTGCCGTTGCTCTACTGGACTGGCGCGTCGTGGGGATCTGCCGTCTCGCTGGGACTCGACAGGCCGGAGCTGGTGGCGGACCTCCCGGTCGTGCGCGCGCTGATGGCGCGCGCGCTCGAACTGGACGAGGGCTTCAGCGGCGGTGCCATCCACGCCGCGATGATCACGCTCGATGCGCGAGCGGAATGGGGTGGATCGGCCGCCCGCGCACGAGCGCACTTCGATCGCGCGGTCAAACTCTCGAAAGGCCTCGATCCCGGTCCCTACGTGACGCTCGCCATGAGCGTCTCGAAACCGGAACGCAAGCGCGCCGAGTTCGTCGAACTGCTCGAAAAGGCGCTGACCATCAAGCCTGCCGACAATCCTCGAAACCAACTGGTGATTCTCATTACCCAGCAGCGCGCCCGGCGACTGCTCGAGCGCGTTGACGATCTCTTTCCCACACCGATTCGAGGAACCTCAATGACACGCGTGCTCATTATCGGACTGCTCCTGGCGCTCGCCTCGGTTGTACCCGCGGCACAGAGCCCGATTCGCCTCCAGCTGGCCACGATGGCGCCAGCCGGCTCGGTCTGGGAAAGCCAGCTCCGGAAAATGGCGACGGAATGGCAGAAGAGCGGCCGCGTCCGGATTGAAATCTTCCCGAACGGCTCGCTCGGCCCGGAAGACGAAGTCGCAGACACGATTCGGCGGCCTCGGCCGACGCCCCAGATTGCCGCGCTCTCGGCCATCGGGCTGTCTCAGATCGATCCGCATTCAACGTCTTCGGAACGCCGTTCTTCTTCGAGTCCTACGACGAGCTGAACGCCGTTCTCAAGGCGGTGACGCCGATGCTCCGCCAGCGGCTCGACGAGCGGGGGCTTGTGCATCTTGCGTGGGGACACGTCGGATGGGCCCACATGTTCACGACCAAGCCGGTGCGCACGCTCGACGAGCTGAAGAAGCTTCCCGTCTGGACGTCCGGGGACGTGACGATGATCAACTGGTATCGATCGCAGGGCTTCACGGTGGTGCAGTCGTCTCTGTCAGAGCTGACACTCAATGTGAAGAGCGGAAAGATCGGCGCCATTCCAACGTCGCCGCTCCTGGCCAACTATCAGCAGTGGTACATGCACATGAAATACATGCTCGACGTCAGGATAGCCCCAATCATCGGGGCAGTCGTCGTGGCAAAACCGACATGGGAAGGGCTCTCCGAACCGGATCGCGCCGTGTTTCGACGCGCGGCGGAGCCGATGGAACGTGAGCTGGAGGGTGCCGTGCCGGACCAGGACCGCATCACGGTGGACTCATGCAGAAAAACGGTCAGCTGACGGTCACGAAAGCCGAAGGTGGAGGGTGGCAGGAAACCGGCGAATCGATGGCTGAACTGCAGCGCGCCCAGGGGGGAGAGGTCCTGGGGGCCGTCCGCAAGGCGCGCGACGCGTACCGGAAGAAAAGGTAGCGATGAAGACGGCCATCGGGCGGCTGGAGCTGGCCGAGAACGGCTTCGCCGGAGTCGTGTTTCTCCTGATGGCCAGCCTGCCGCTCGCCGACTTCATCACCCGTCAGTTCGATCCGGTCGGCATTCCCGGTTCGTTGGATATCGTCAAGCACCTGGCGCTCTGGGTCGCGTTTCTCGGGGCGGCGATTGCCGCGCGCGAAGGCAAGCTCCTCTCTCTCGGCACCACGTCACTGATTCCTGCCGGCCGTACCGTGAGGGGGCGTCGATCATCGCCGGCATGACGACGGCCGCGGTGAGCGGACTGCTGGCGTGGGGCGCGGTCGAACTGGTCCTGAACACACGCGATCTCGGCAGCACGATCGGCCCCGACGTGCCCGCCTGGCTCACGCAGCTGGTGCTGCCGGTGTCGTTCGTGGTCATCGCCATCCGGGTCATCCGCCTGTCCAGCGCGAGCTGGCGCGGACGGCTCCTCTCTGCGCTTGGACTGCTCGTTCCGCTGCTGCTGATTCGATCGCCGGAATTGCTCGAGGGCGCCACGGTCTGGCCCTTCGCGGTCGTGCTCGTCGTCGCGGCAGTGGCCGGTTCGCCCCTATTTGTCCTGCTCGGGGGTCTGGCGGTGCTGTTCTTTCTGGCCGAAGCCCAGACGCCGTACATCGTGCTGCGTCGCACGTATTCGCTGGCCGTGTCGGATGCGATTCCCGCGGTGCCGCTCTTCACGCTTGCCGGCTTCATCCTGGCGGAGGGTCGATCCTCCGAGCGGCTGCTCCGCCTGTTCCGCGCCTGGTTCGGTTGGATCCCGGGCGGCACGGCGGTCGTGTGCGCCTTCGTCTGCACGTTCTTCACCGTGTTCACGGGTGGATCGGGCGTGACGATCCTGGCGCTCGGCGGGCTCCTGTTGCCGGCGCTGGTGAAGGCCGGCTATCGCGAACGGTTTTCGATCGGGCTGCTGACGGCGTCGGGCTCACTCGGCCTGCTGCTTCCGCCCGCGCTGCCGCTGATTGTGTATGCCATCGTCGCCGAGCAGCCGATGGAGAACCTGTTCATCGGCGGCATCATCCCGGGCCTGCTCATGACCGCGCTCATCGCCGCGTGGGGCGTGCGGGAGGGGCGCATCAGCCGGGCGGGTGTGACACCGTTCGCCTGGCGCGAAGGTGTGGCGGCCACGTGGGAGTCCAAGTGGGAGCTGCTGCTCCCCGGCGTCGTGCTGGGATCGATCTTCTACCTGCGGACATCAACGTCGAAGCCGCGGCGTTGACCGCGATGTACGCGCTCATCATCCAGACCGTCATCCACCGCGAGGTGCGGTTCGGTCTCAATCTGTTCAGCGTGCTGACGGAGTGCCTGGTCGTCGTCGGCGGCGTCCTGATCATCCTTGGCGTGGCCGTCGGCTTCACGCGCTACCTGGTTGGGCCGGCATCCCGGCGCGCTGCTCGAATGGACGCAGACGTACGTCGAGTCGCCGCTGATGTTTCTCCTGCTACTCAATCTCTTCCTGCTCGTCGTCGGCTGCCTGATGGACATCTTCTCGGCGAACCGTGGTGATCGTGCCGCTCATCGTGCCGATAGGGCTCGCGTTCGGCGTGCATCCGGTCCACCTGGGCATCATCTTCATCGCCAACCTGGAACTGGGCTACCTGACGCCGCCGGTGGGGCTGAACCTCTTTCTGGCCTCCTATCGGTTCAACCGGCCAATGATGGAAGTCGCACGCGCGGCGCTGCCGATGCTGGGGATTCTGGGGATCGGAGTACTGCTCATCACCTACGTGCCCTGGCTGACGCTGGGGCTGCTGCGGTGGATGGGAAGACTGTAATGCGTAACCTCCTGCCGCGCACCCTGTAGTAATCGCCAGGAGGTCTTGATGCGACACCGACGTCTGGCGGTTCTTGCAATGTTGATCGCGTGCGCCGTGGCTTCCGCGTGTGGAGACAGCAAGTCGCCCGTAGCGCCCGAACCAGGCGTTGCCAGCCTAGCCGTCAGACTCCTGGCCGGCGGCACAATCTACATCGGCGCGGTGGCGCAGCTCCAGGCGACGGCAACACTCAGCGATGGCACGACGAGGGCGGCCGCGGCCACCTGGTCCTCTGATGCTCCAACGGTTGCCACGGTGTCGCAGACAGGGATCCTCACGGGCGTTGGCGCCGGCGAGGCGACAATCGCGGCCGATACAAACACGCAGCGGGGGGCCCTGCGCGTCCGCGTCTACCCGAATTTCAACGGCGCATGGAGCGGACTCGAATCCGCGGTCTCGTGCGACGACTCGGGTGATTTCGAAGGCTTGTGCAGCGATCCTGACGTGTACACGCAAGGGGGACTATTCACTCACGACTCCAGCTACGCGCAGACGGACGCGGCAGTGAGCGTGACGCTCGACCTCGGCGGCGGGATGGTGGCGACGGGACCGGGAGCGGTTGCCGTGTCCGGCCAGCTGCAGCTCCAGTCCGCACGCGCCATGCCCCAGGATCCAAACATCACGGTGGACGTCGAGAACCTGCAGTTCCGATCGGACGCGCCCGCGCGACTGACAGGCACCTACCTGGGTCGATTCAGCTCACCAGGTCTGGAAGGGTCAGTCGTATTCGGAATACGACTCGAAGGCGTCACGAGAAGCGCTGCCGTGGCCGCGGGATCGCAACGCCGGGCGAATGGAGATCGCGGCGCCGTCCTGAGTCGCTGGAAGTCACTCCAGCAAAAACTGACCCGACATTGAGCCCGAACCGCTCAGTCTCCAACGGCGCCCGTCGGCGGCGGCATTCGAAGAGCGTCCCTACTTGACCCGCTTGGCCGTCGCCTTCTCGGCCTGAAGTCCATGATGGTGCGCGAGAGCTCGATCTGATCGGCGGACGGTCATCTTGCCGGGTAGTTGAAGGTGATCGTCATCCCCATGTACGTCGCGTTCTCGGTGAACGTGAACGTGTCGCCATCGATTTTGCCGTCAGTGATCTTCGTCTTCGCCGGTGAGGCTCCCCTTCGCGATGCCCGTCAGTGTCGTTCCTTTGACGGTGAACTCGTAGGTATAGACCTGCTCGCCGACCTGCGACATGAACGTCGCGGCCCAGCGGCCCGACGGATCGGCCGCACGAAGAGAAACACCCCACGCCGTCGCCAGGACGACTGCAATCAGCACTACGTAACGTTTCATCAAACCTCCTGAACGGCGGGTCCGCCTTCGATGGCGCCCGCCTGAAGGCGGACCCACCTACGCTTATTTCTTGATCAGCTCTCTGCTGAGTCCTTCCGCGCACGCGAACTCCCGGAGCTCGTCGTTCGGCGGTAATGCTTTCCGATACGTGCGCACCGTCTGCCAGGGTTCCGTCAGCGCCTTCGGATCTTTGACGGTGATGCGGTCTTCGAGGATTCCCGGGCTCGTGAAGCGGATCCGCTCGCTCACGGTCATCGCGTCGCTGTGCGGGGTGAATCCTTCGATGAAGGAGTCGGGGTGGAGCGCCACGGTCTCGACCACCAGCGTGTCCCCTTCCCAGTGGCCCGTCGAGTAGCCCGCGTAGGTCGCATCGTCCAGATGCTTCGCCGTCGGCTTGCGTCCATCGAGGTAGACCCGCCGCATCGCGTCGTTCAGCTCGCTGAAGAACGTGATGCGATCCTTCGCCTGCATGATCTCCATGCCGTAGGCCATGCCCATCATGGCCGGCATTCCGGGCGGGAGGCAGCGCGCGTTGTTGTCGTACTCGTAGGAGCCGGCGATGCGCGACTTCCGCATCACCTCCCACTTGGCGAGGTATTCGGGCGTCAGCTTCGGCGCATCCGGCGAGCGTCCCTGCGACCCGTCCGAGAGCGGCGCCGACTGCGTCGGTCGGGGCGGCGCGCCGCCGCGCGGCGCCGCCGCAGGAGGTGCGCCCCGCTGCCCGGCGGCCGCCGGCGCACCAGCCTGACGTCCTCCGCCTCCTCGACCGGGGTTATACGGGTAGTAGACGCCGGAGAAATCAGGGGATCGCGGCAGACTGCGCGCAGATCAGACGAAACGGCGCCAGCGTGAACGTCGCGAACAAGCCGAGCAACGCAAGTGACAGGGACGCATCGCCTAATTCCCGCGATCATCGAAGACAGGCTGGTTGGACAGGATCTTCCCGTCCGCCTTCGTCACCCGCGCGATGATCGACGTCTTCGATCCATCCTTCGCCGGGCTCATGTCCACGGTGACCGTCTCACCTGGCTTTCAGGATCGTCCGCGACCATCCCGCGCGCAGCAGCACACCGGGCGCACGTCCCTCACACTCCCACTCCACCTTCCCGCCCTTCCCATCGTCGACGACCACGTGAAGCCAGGTGTGCGGGTTGACCCAGTCGAAGCCCTTGACGACGCCGGTGATGGTGATGACCTTGTTCACCTCGTAGGCGACGTTGCTGTGGTGCGGCGACGCGATGGCGGGACACAAGACGCCCGCGACAGCACGCGTGACGATGACTCGTAAACGCGTCATGAACATCTCCTGCCGGCACTGGCGGGTCACGCCTTCGATGACCAGCGACTCCGGCGAACCCGCCCTAGGTTCGGATTACTTGGCCCTGCCGCCGTACCCCTGCGCGATCATCGGAATCGAATAGACTTCCGCGCGCTGCATCCCGTCCGGGCTGCGCAGGCTCGTCACCGCGTAAACGGTCTTCTTGTCCTTACCGGCAAACGCAGCGGTGATCAGGCTGACAGGCGCCGGAATGCTGCCGAGCAGCTTGCCGTCGGGCGCCGCCACGTGCAGCGCCGGGCCAGCGGTGATGTAGAGCCGTCCCTGCGAGTCCACCGACAGACCATCGCCACCGCCGGACGGGAGCATGACAAACACGCGCTGATTGGTGAGCGAGCCATCCGCCTGCACATCAAACGCCGCGACAGAGTTGCCGTTTGTCGTATACACGACCTCTCGTCCGGGCTCAGCACCACGCCGTTGGTCCGCAGGCCTTCGCCGTACTGCTTCACGACGCCTTTCGGATCGGCGTAGAAGAGACCGCCATGGGTGAAGTAGACACCGCCCTTGCTGTCGGCGGTGAGGTCGTTGATCACGCCGCCGAGACAATCGAATGGATCCCCGTTTGGCAGCGTGTTGGCGTGGATGCGGTTCTGCGGCGTGAGCTGACGCACCGTATTGCGCAGTCCACGTTCGACGATGAACGTTGCGCCCTTTGTGTTTCTCGAGAGCGCCCCGCTCGTATTGAGATCACGGAAAAGCGTCGTGACGCTCCCGTTCACCAGCTTGACGATGGCGCCGTTGTCGTTCTGTGCCATCAGGAGGCTGCCGTCCGTATCCGCGAGGATGCCGTCGGCGTTGTTGCCGTCCACCTGCCATTCGAGTTTCCATCGCTGACCGGCTGCAATGACTCCTGGGATTTCGGTGACCGTGTACTCCGCGGGACCGGCCGGTGCCGCACCACCTGGACGACCTTGCGGCGCCGCACCTTGGGGCGGCGCTCCGCCAGGTCCTCCCGGACGCGCGCCGGGTGCGCCGCCTCCACGTGGAGCCGCCGCTGGCGGAGGCGTCTTGCAGGTGGCGATTAACGCGGCGTAGCCCGGATCGCGCGGCGCCTGCAGGTGGGCCGGTGTGTACGGCGTCTGCGCGAGAACCACGGCGCTAGCAACAACAACGAATCCAACAGCTAACAGAACACCGGACTTCATGCGATCACCTCTTCAAGGCCGACCTAAAGGTCGGCATCTACCGAACCGTGTGATGTCGTCGTTGCTGCTCATGTCTGTAGCCTCCGCGAGGGCCGATGATAACTCGTGGCGCCGTCAGCCCTCCAACGCCTTGATGACGTCCTGCGGGCGATCGGAGGCGATGACGAGGCGATTCTTGGTCGCCAGATAGGTGTACCTGATGTTGATGTGCGCTTCCGCCAGTTTCTGAAACACCGCGGCCGCCGCCCCGGGCGTATCGGCGACCGGCACGAGCGCCACCTGCTGTTCCTGGACGATGCGGAAGCCGGAGGTCTCGAGGCAGGCGCGGGCGCCGCGGAGATTCGGCGAGAGGACGTGGACGACGCCGCCGATTTCCGCGTAGCCGTCGATGTTGATGCCGGCCCCGCTGACGCAGCCGAGCGCCTTGGCCAGCATGCCGGGTCGATCTTCGTCGAGGGTCACTGCCAGGTCCGCATCCAGGTGCGCCATCAGCCCTCCAGACACGAAGTGCACGAAGAGTATCGAAGACCACGAAGACGTGAACCATCAGTCTTTCTTCGCGACCTTCGACACCCTTCGTGGGCTTCGTGCGTCGCGGATGGTAGCACGCTGCACTACGATTCTCCGGGAGGCAGGAATGGCTCAGAAGAGAGGCCGGGTGATGCAACCACGCCCTTTCAGAGGTGGAGTCGCAGAGGCTGGCGCGGCTCGCGTAACCGAGTGGGTTGGCAGCGGCAAGGGCCTGGCGGCAGCCGTCGCCGTCGTCGTCCTGTGGGCCGCGAGCGGGCCGCTCTTCGGCTGGTCGAATGCGTGGCAGCTGGTCATCAACACCGGGACGACGATCGTGACGTTTCTGATGGTGTTCCTGATTCAGCGATCGCAGAACAAGGACGGCCTGGCGATCCAGCTGAAGCTGAACGAGCTTGTTGCCGCGATGCAGGGCGCCAGTAACCGGCTGATTGACGTGGAGGATCTCTCCGAGGAGGAACTGCACCTGCTGCGCACGCATTACCGGCGACTCGTCGAGATGGCGCGCGACGACACTGATATCGCGGCCTCGCACTCGATCGAGGAAGCCGAATCGCGCCACGCCGCCAAACATCGACGCTGATCGTGGGGTCCGGCTTCAGGCGGACCATCCAGCGGCGGACCGAGGGAGGCCACCGTGATCAGTGGCGGACGATCCCGATTCGGCGCGGAATAATGGGGTCCGGCTTTAGCCGGACCGAGTCGACATCGCCACGATGACGTAGCTGACGAGCGCGATCAGGGCAAGGCCGATCGCACCCTCGCTGAGTCGGTCTTTACTTCCACCGCCGACATACCGGCCGAAGGTTATGGCACGCAGGCTGAAATAGCCGACCCAGCGAATCGCTTCCTCGATCAGATCCTGCACGCAATAGAAGACGAGACTAGTCGCCGATTCGGATCAACGCCTCGAACAGCCGCGACCCCTTGCAGGTCGGACAGCGGCCGGGCTTGGCGAGCCGGTCGGTTGCGAACGTGAACCCGCAGTCCTTGCATCGGGCCGGAATGACCTCGATATGGTGGCCAGCCGCGGCTGCGGACCGAAGCGCGTGCTTCAGGTCGTCTTCGATCTCGCCGCGGCGCAGGCCCATCTCACGAGCGATCCACGATGCCGAGCGCGGCTCGTGCGAGAGCAGCTCGAGAATCTGTCGCCGGAACGCCATCGCCCAAGCCCTCGGTACAAACGAAGGGCACCCCTAGAAGGGGCGCCCTACGTTCTTGGTGGCCTTCGTGCTGATGGTGATGGTACTCAGGTTCCTACTTCGGCGCGGCCGGTGGCGCAGCGGGTGGGGCCACGGGCTCAATCTTCAGCACTGCTCCGGCATTTTCGTCGGTCAGCACATAGATAAAGCCATCCGGACCCGGCTTGACTTCACGGATGCGTTGACGGAGATCTGCCAGCATCGAGTGGTCGCGACCCGTCGGCAACCCTCTCCCGTTGAACGTCACGCGGGCGACGAACTGCCCGGTACCATTGCGCATCGCGCCAACAAACGCCTGTCCTCTCCAGCGGCAACTTATCGCCGTCGTAGATCGACAGACCCGAAATGGCGATCGCCGGCACCCAGAACACGATCGGGTCTTCGATCTCAGCGCCCGAGAATCCCTTGCCGATGATCGAGCCGTCGTAGTTGCGGCCGAGGCCAGCGAGCGGCCAACCGTAGTTCTTGCCGGCCTTGATCACGTTCAGCTCGTCGCCTCCCTGTGGCCCTTCTTCCGTCGACCAGAGCTCGCCGGTGCTCTCCCGATACCAGAGCCCGAGCGGGTTGCGGTGTCCGTAGCTGTAGATCTCCGGCTTCCAACCCTGGCGCTTGACGAATGGATTGTCCGGCGGAACGCTTCCATCGTCCCGGATACGGAGAATCTTGCCGACGTGCGAACCCGGCTCCTGCGACAGCTTCGGGGTGTTGCGATCACCCAGGCTGACATACAACAGTCCGGCCTTATCCCACGCGAGCCGCACGCCGTAGCTGCCATTTGTCGGTCCGACCGCGCACCCCAACGCTATCCGATCGTTATCGTCTGTCTGCTGGGCGCCGCCTTGGCCAGCACCCCGGGCGCCGCCACCACCCCTGCCGCAGGGGCTGTCAGCAGGAACTGGTGCACCGAGCCATGAGTCGGCAACCAGGATGTCTTTGACGTCGGCCAACGTCGAACCGCCATCCCACCGCGCGCGTGCGACAGCAGTTGTGGCCACGCAGGGCGGCCTTTGGTTATTCGGGAGCTTCTGACGCTCGACTTCGGGCATGCACAGCTTCGGGTCGGCGTGCCGCTTGGAGTACGCGAAGTAGATCAGCCGGTTTTGCGCGAACTGCGGGTGAAGTGACACATCCATCATGCCGCCTAGTCCCTCGGCGAGCATGTCGGGGAGTGGCCCGAGCGGCGTCGGATCGAGCACGCCATTGCGAATCACACGCAGACGGCCCGGCGCACCGGCCGTTAGAGAGTTGCGCTCAGTCACCAGGAGATCGCCATTCGGAAGAAAGGCGATGCCCCACGGCCGCACGACGTTCTTCGTGACGACGGTGACCCGGTATTGGCCGTACTCCCACGGGCCATCACCAAGCGGCACCACACCGCGACCGCCACCGCGCGCGCCCCGGCCAGGCGCGCCGCGCGGCGCGGGGCTTGACCGGCGCACCGCCACCTGAGCCGCCGCCCCGGCGCCGGTGCCGGGCTGCTGCGCCAGACCGCTGATTCCAGACAGCGCAACGTAGATGCCGCACGCGACGATGATTGCCAGCGCGCGGGCGGAAAGAGATGAAAGCCTGTTCAACGACACTGCTCCTTGAAGATGAAGGTGGCCAGTATAAACCTGCCTTCCGCCTACAGGCGGAAGCCACAGGAGATCCTGCGCTTCGTGCCATAGAATGGGCGCGCCGATCCGGCCTTCGAGTCGGAATGTAGGGCGCCCCTTCGAGGGGTGCCAATGAGGTGCAAAGTGGCTCGCACGTCCGTCTCGTGCGCTCTTCTGATCATGTTCATCGCGGCGGTGGCCGCGAGCGCGCAGCAGCCGCCACAAGGAGGCGGCGCTGGTCGCGGCGCCGGTCCTGCGCCTGGGCGCATCGGCGGCGCCGTCGGTGCGTATCCCACACGCCCGCCGGCTGATCCCGCCGCGCTCGAACGCGGCAGGGCCGCCTACGGCACCAATTGCGCCTTCTGCCACGGCGCGGATACGCGCGGTGCCAGCGGGCCGAGCCTGCTCCGCTCTGCCGCCGTGCTCGACGATCAGAACGGCGAGATCGTCGGACCCATCATCGTGAACGGACGCCCCGACCGCGGCATGCCAAGGTTCCCGCTGACGCCAGCGCAGATCACCGACATCGCCACCTTCCTCCACAGCTTCCGCGTGAACGGCTACGACGACGCCAGAATGCGGCCGCCGTCGATCGTCGTCGGCAACGCCGCCGCCGGTGAGGCGTACTTCAAAGCCCGCTGCTCGACGTGCCATTCGACGACGGGAGACTTGAAGGGCATCGCCACGCGATACGGCAACCCGCGCGCGATGCAGCAGTCGTGGCTGATGCCGGGCAGCGGCGGACGCGGAACGCCGCCGCCGGCCAACGCGAAGCCACCACGTGCGACCGTGACGGCGGGAGCCGAGAAGATCGAGGGTGAGATCGAACGCTTCGACGACTTCTCCGTTGCCATCCGCCTGGACGACGGCACCCGGCGGTCCTGGCGCATCGTCAACGGGAATCCGCGCGTCGTGGTCACCGATCCGCTCCAGGCACATCGCGACCTGCTGAAGGAGTACACGGACTCCGACATCCACGACGTGACTGCTGTATCTGGTGACTCTGAAATGATGGCAATCGCTGGGGCCGACCTGAAGGTCGGCCTCTACCCGAACAGAGCTCGTGGTCGCCCTTAGGTGGTCACTATCGTTGCATCGTGGTGGCTTCGTCACGTCGGCCAACAGTCGGGCCTGGATCCAGCGCGGATCCTGAAGCCGCTCTCCGACGCATGGCCGTCCTACTCGGGCGATTACACCGGCCGTCGCTACAGCGCGCTCCGGCAGATCAACCAGTCGAACGTGAAGAACCTGTCGCTCGCGTGGACCGTGCGTCTCAACAGCGGTCCAAACGGAGCCGGCGCCGGCGCCGCCGCGCCGTACGCGCCGCGTGCGCCGCGCACGATTCTCGGCGGCGTCGGCACCAACGACTTCGTCGGCGGCACCACGGTCAAGGGTTCGATCCTGGCGGTGGACGATGTGCTGTATGTGACGGCGCCCGACAACGTGTGGGCGCTCGACGCCACAGACGGGCATCTGCTCTGGCAGTTCTTCTGGCGCACCAAGGGCGGCACGCACATTGGCAATCGCGGCGCCGCGATGTGGCGCAACAACCTGTACTTCGTCACGCCCGACTGCTATCTCGTCTCGCTCGATGCGCGCACGGGCGAAGAACGCTGGCACAAGGAGATCGCCAACTTCAACCAGCAGTACTTCTGCACGTCGGCGCCGACAGTCGTCGAGAATCACGTGATCGTCGGCACCGGCAACGACCTCGATTCGCCGGGCTACCTGCTCTCGTTCGACGCGCTCACCGGCGATATACGGTGGAAGTTCTACAGCGTGCCGATGAAACCCGGCGATCCCGGGCTCGAGTCGTGGAAGGACCTCGACGCCGCGCGCAACGGCGGCGGCCATCCCTGGATGCCGGGCTCCTTCGACCCGGAGACGCGTCTCTATATCTTCGGCACCGGCAACCCGACACCGGCCTATACCGACACACGAGGACCCGGCGACCATCTGTTCACGAACTCCGTGGTCGCGGTGAACATCGATACCGGCAAGATGGCCTGGTACTACCAGACCAACCCGCACGACAACCATGACTGGGATTCGGCGCAGACGCCGATCCTCGTGGATGGCGAATTCAACGGCAAACCGCGCAAGCTTGTCGTCACGGCCGCGCGCAACGGCTACTACTTCACGCTCGATCGCCTGACGGGCGAACGGCTCGTGACGAGCAAGTTCTCGGACACGGTGAACTGGGCGTCCGGGCTCAACGGCAAAGGGCAGCCGGTTCGCATCCCCGCCAAGGATCATCATGTCGGCGGCGCGCTGGTGTCGTCGAACAACGGCGGCGCGACGAACTGGCCGCCGCAGGCCTACAGCCCCGACACCGGGCTCGTCTACGTGCCGCTGGCCGAGAACTACGCGATGTATTACCTGACGGAGCTCGATCCGCGCGGCGCGATGGGCCTCGGCGGGAAGGACGAAGTGGGCGTCTCGGGCATCGGCAGCTACATCGCGGCCATCGACTACAAGACCGGCAAGACGGTCTGGCGCCACAAGTTTGCGACCGCCACGCCAACCGGGCGCGGATCGCCGGGGCTGCTGACGACCGCCGGCCGGCTGCTGTTCGGCGGCGACGTCTCGGGCAACTTCGTCGCCTTCGATGCGGCGAAGGGAACGCTGCTCTGGCACGCGCGAATCGGCCAGGTCTCGAACGCGCCGCAGACGTATTTGGTGGATGGCCGGCAGCACGTGCTGGTTGCGGCCGGCGACACGCTCTACGCGTTTGCGTTGTATTGAAAGGCCGACCTGAAGGTCGGCCTCTACCAAGGACGATACGTGGTTGCCACCTGTAGAGGCCGACCTTCAGGTCGGCCTTTCGCGCCACATGAAGGTTGTTCTAAGGGAGGAGCGATGTGATGACGATTACGCGACGTGAATTCGGAGCGCTCACACTCGGCGCGCTGGCGCTTCCGCGACTCGACCTTCGCGCAGACGGTCGGCGGCGTGCGCCTCGGCGTGCAGACCTACAGCTTCCGCGAGCTGCCGCGAACGCCCGGCGGCGACGCCGACCGCGGCCATCATCGGCGCCATGCGATCGTGCGGGCTGACGAATGCGAGCTGTGGTCGCCGCAGATCGAGCCGGCGGCTGCCGGCGGCCGAGGCCGCACGCCGGAGCAGATTCGCGAGGCGCGCGAGGCGCTGCGCACCTGGCGCGTCTCGACGCCACTCGATCACTTCCGCGGCATCAAGGACGCCTACGCCAAGGCCGGCGCGTCGATCTACGCCTACAACTACAGCTTCGGCAACGATTTCAGCGACGACGGAGATCAACCGCGGCTTCGAGATGGCGCGCGCCCTCGGCGCCGAGATCATCACCGCCTCGACAACGCTCAGCGTCGCCAGGCGCGTCGTGCCGTTCGCCGAGAAGCACAAGATGGCCGTGGCGGTGCACAACCACTCGAACACCAAGGATCCGAACGAGTTCGCCACGCCGGAAAGCTTTCGCCGCCGCAATCGCACTGTCGAAGTACTTCAAGGTCAATCTCGACATCGGCCACTTCACCGCCGCCAACTACGACCCGGTCGCGTACCTGCGCGAGCATCACGCCGACATCACGAACCTGCACCTCAAGGATCGGAAGAAGGATCAGGGCGACAACACGCCGTGGGGCACCGGCGACACGAAGATTCGCGAAGTCCTCGCGCTGCTCAAGCGCGAGAAGTGGCCGATCCGCGCCTTCATCGAATACGAATATCGTGGCGAGAGTGGAGCGGTCGAAGAGGTGAAGGAGTGCCTGGACTACGCGAAGAGTGCGCTCGCATGACACAAACGAATCAAACGAGCGTTGGTCCGTTCTACGCCGATTTGTGATGTGTAAATGGACGACGATCGCTGTGGCGCTGCTCGCGCTCACGGCCACCACGGCATTCGCGCAGGGCGGACCGTACGAGCGCCAGCGTGTGGACAACGCCGCCGCGGATCGCGGACGGGCGCTCTACGCGAAGCACTGCATCAACTGCCACGGCAGCACGGCCAAAGGCACCGATCGTGGTCCGGACCTGATTCGATCCGCCGTCGTCCTCCGCGATCGCCTCGGCAACGCGATCGGACCGGCGATCAAGCCGGCCGGCGCGCACCAGGCCACGCTCGCCGCGGCCGAGATCGTCGATCTCTCGCACTTCCTGCACCAGCGCGTCGAAGCCATCGCCAGCAACCGCAACGCACGCGGGCCGCTCCCGGTGCTCACCGGCGACCCCGAGGCCGGCCGCGCGTACTTCAACGGCGCCGGCCGGTGCAGCACGTGCCACTCGCCCACCGGCGACCTCGCCGGCATCGCCACGCGGATTCCTGATGCCGCCAACCTGCAGCAGCGCTTCCTCTTCCCGACGCTGCGCCGGACTGGAGAGAAGCAGGGTGGCGCGAAACAGGTTGAAGTGACGGTCACTGTCGCGACGCAACCGCCGGTGACTGGCGCGGTCGTGCGCATCGACGACTTCTTCGTCTCGCTGCGCGAGCCATCCGGCGAGTACCGCGCCTTCAACCGCGGGCCTGGCGTCACGGTCGTCGTCAACGATCCGCTTGCGGCGCATCACGAACTACTCGATCGCTATACGGACGAGGACATGCACAACCTGACGACATATCTGGCGAGGCTGAAATGAGACTGATGAAAGGCCGACCTGAAGGTCGGCCTCTACCATTGAGGGCTACGTCCGACGTCGGTATTGCTACGTCCGATGTCGGTAGAGGCCGACCTTCAGGTCGGCCTTTCAGAGGCGCAACAACGGCTCTGGCGTTGTTGCTTGCCAGCGTCACGCTTGCGGCCCAGGGCACGGTGACGCCAGCGGATCTGCTCAAACCATCGACCGGCTCGTGGCCGATGTACAACGGCGACTACTCGGGACGCCGCTTCAGCCCGCTCACGAAGATCGACACGACGACGGTTTCGTCGATGACGCTGGCCTGGGTCTACCGGCCGAATCCCGGCAACGCGCCGGCAGGCGGCGGCGGCCAGACGGTGGTCACGATCAAGGGGACGCCGGTGGTCGCCAACGGCGTGATGTACGTCTCGATCCCCGACCACGTCTGGGCGGTGGACGCGCGCAGCGGGCGCGAGCTGTGGCACGCGACGTGGCCGTCGAAGGGTGGATGGCACATCGGCAATCGCGGCGTCGCCGTGCTTGGACGGACGGTCTACGTCGAAACGCCGGACTGCAACCTCGTGGCGCTCGACAGCCGCGACGGCCGTGAGAAATGGCGAACCGAGATCTGCGATCTCGAGAAGTTCTACTACGCCTCCGCCGCTCCCCTGATCGTCGGCAACCACGTCATCGTCGGCGTCAGCGGCGACGATCTCGACATCCCCGGATACCTGCAGGCGCACGATCCGGAGACCGGCGCGCGGCAGTGGCGCTGGTGGGTCTACCCCGAGCCAGGCACGCCCGAAGCGAAGACCTGGCCGAGCGTCGAAGCGATGATGCACGCCGGCGGGATGACGTGGGGCTCCACGACCTACGATCCGGACCTCAATCTGATCTACTTCGGCACCGGCAACCCGCAGCCGGTGATCAACGGGCGCAAACGGCAGGGGGACAACCTGTTCACCGAGTCGATCATCGCGCTCAATCCCGACACCGGAAAACTTGTCTGGTATTTCCAGTCGTCGCCGCACGACACGCACGACTGGGATGCGACGCAGACGCCCGTGCTGTTCGACGGCGAGATCGACGGCAAGCCGCGCAAGCTGCTGGCACAGGCCGCGCGCAACGGCTGGTTCTTCGTCCTCGACCGCACGACCGGCAGGAACATCCGCAGCACGGAATACATCAAGACAAACTGGACGAAGGGTCTCGACTCGAAGGGCCAGCCGATTCCCAATCCCGCGAAAGAGCCGCAGGAAGACGGCGCGCTCGTCTCACCGAATCAGGGCGGCGGGCAGAACTGGCCGCCGCCGAGCTTCAGCCCGCGCACCGGCCTCTTCTACGCCAACGCCTCGCGCGGCTTCAGCGTGTACTACCTCTACGCCAACGAAGACGATGAGAAGCCGCAGGGGTGGGGAGGCAACGATCGCGGCGGATGGTCGGAGGCGATGCTGCAGGCGATCGACTACAAGACCGGCACGATCGCGTGGAGCCACAAATGGACCGGCAGCGGCTCAACTCGCTCGGGCCTGCTGACGACCGCCGGCAACGTGCTCTTTGCCGGCGACGGGCAGTCGAACGTCGTCGCCTTCGATGCCGGCGAAGGGAACACCGCTGTGGCACGCCGGCCTGCACACGTCGATGACGAACGGGCCGATTACGTACGAGCTCGACGGAACGCAGTACGTCGTCGTCGGCGCCGGCGACAGTCCGTATACGCGTTCGCACTACGCAGCCGGTAACCGCCCTTCCGCCTGAAGGCGGAAGCCACAAGCAGGTCAACATAAACAGGCCACGTGGCTTCCGCCTTCAGGCGGAAGGAAACGAAGCGCGAAAGGCGCACGAAATGCCTCGAATTCTCGTTGCCGCCGTCGTCCTGGCATCAATCGGACTGGTGGCCCAGGCTCCATCGACGAATCTCGGCTACACCGACACGCCGATGCTGCCGGGCCTGTCGTATCACGTGCACGATCCCGCTCGACCGCGACCGGCCGCCGTTACTCCAGCGGCGCGCCCTGGCGACGCTCCATCCGACGCGACCGTGCTCTTCGACGGAACGAACCTCTCCGCGTGGACGGCAACGAAACAGGCCTGGAAGGTCGAGAACGGCTACGTCGAAGTCGTTCCGAACGGCGGTGATCTCAAGACGAAGGAAACATTCGGCGACGTGCAGCTCCACGTCGAATGGGCGGCGCCAGCGCAGGTCCGCGGCGACAGCCAGAACCGCGGCAACAGCGGCATCTTCCTGCAGGGGCGCTACGAGGTGCAGGTGCTCGATTCGTTCGACAACCTGACCTATCCCGACGGCCAGGCAGGCGCGATCTACGGGCAGTGGCCGCCACTGGTGAACGCTAGTCGGCGGCCAGGCGAGTGGCAGTCGTACGACATCGTCTTCGAGGCACCTCGCTTCGAAGGCAGCGCGTGTCGCCAAGCCCGCCTCTCTCACCGTGTTCCTGAACGGCGTGCTCGCTGCACAACCGCAAAGAGCTGATGGGCCCCACGGTTCACCGCGCGCTGGCGAACTACTGCACCGCAGCCGGCCGAGGACGCGCTCGTCCTCCAGGATCATCAGCAGCCCGTGCGCTACCGCAACATCTGGATCAGACGCCTGCGCGGATACGACACCGGACGATAATCACGAAGAGCACGAAGCTCACGAAGCTCACGAAGCTCACGAAGCTCACGAAGGGTTTATCCTCTGCACGCTCTTGCCACGAAAGTGCGGCGCGCCGCGATTTTGCAATTGAATCCACTTGACCGCGGCGCCAGACAGTCCTACTGTCACATGACAGTTGGCACATGCAGTTCTCCATTAATTTCAAGTCCGGCAAGCCGGTCTACCTGCAGCTCGCCGATCAGGTGAAGTCGGCGGCGGCCTCTGGTGCGCTGCGCACCGGTGAGTGCCTGCCGTCCATCCGGCCGCTGGCCGAGGAACTCCGGGTCAATCGCAACACCGTCGCCAAGGCCTATGCCGAGCTCGAAGCGCAGGGCGTCATCGAAACGCACCCGGGGAAAGGGTGCTTCCTTCGTTCTGCCCAGACGCCGATGCGAAAGGACGCCCGGCGGAAGGCGCTCGCCGAAACGCTCGACGAGTCGGTCATCCAGGCGCACCACCTGCTCCTCTCACGCAGCGATTTCCTGCGCCTTGCCGAAGAGCGCTACGACACGCTCGCGAACCAACGGGAACGCGCAGCCACGGGAGGAAGAGAATGAGCGCAGCCGACACACCGGCGATCGAGATTCGCAACCTGGCGCGCCGGTATGGCCGCACCGACGCGGTCAACGGCCTGAGCCTTACCGTCGCCCCGGGCCGCTGCTACGGTTTTTTCGGCCGCAATGGCGCGGGGAAGACGACCACGATCAAGTGCCTGCTCAACCTGCTGCGCCCGACGTCCGGTCACATCAGGGTGTTCGGAATGGATCCAGCGCGCGAGGACGTGGCCGTCAAGTCACGAATCGCCTACGTGCCGGATGCGGTCGCGTTCTACCCGTGGATGACCGTGCAGCAGACGCTCGACTACTTCGCGTCCTTCCGCGCGCGCTGGAACATCGGGACGGAGCAGGCGCTACTGTCGCAGTTCCAGCTCGATCGGCGCCAGAAGACGAGCCACCTGTCGAAGGGGCAGCGCACGCAGCTGGCGCTCATCACGGCGATCTGCGCTGAGCCGGATCTGCTCGTCCTCGACGAGCCGACCTCCGGGCTCGATCCGATCGTCCGACGCGAGTTCATCCGCACGGTCATCGGCGCGTATCAGGAGGCCGACCCCGGCCGCCGCACGGTGTTCGTCTCCACGCACCTGATCGCTGAGTTCGAGGGGCTGATCGACGAGTTCACGATCATCGAGCACGGGCGCGAGGTGCTGACGCTGGACGCCGATACGGCGCGTGAGCGATACCAGAAGGTGTACGCGCGGTTCGCCGGAGAGTCAGCGTCCATCGAGGTTCCGGGCGCACGTGTTCTTCGCCGCGCGGGCCGCGAGCTCGAGCTCATGGCCGATGGGAATTCGGCGCAACTCGTCGAACAACTCCGGGCGCACTCGCCGGAGAGCATCCGCACCGAGGCCCTGAGTCTCGAAGACATCTTCGTCTCGACGGTTCGCCAGGCGGGGGCGGCGGCGTGACGACGCCGTTTCCCGGCGCGCTCATCGTGAAGGAAGCGCGGGCGCTCGCGCCGATCTGGCTTGGCGCTGCCGTCACGATCGTGGCCGGCACCAAGGCTGGAATGCTCATGGGCTCGCTGCTCGCGTTCATCCTGGGCGCCGCGGCCCTTGGCGTCTTCTCGATCGGTCATGAGTACGCGAACCGGACACTGACGTCGGTGCTCGCACAGCCGCTGAGTCGATCGCGGCTTCTGCTATCGAAGCTCGTCGTTCTGGCGCCGCTGCTCGTCCTGCTCAGCGTCGTCGCCGCGCTCGTCCTGTTCCGCGCCGACGGGATCGAGCGCATGCTCGGGGGCGCAGCCCGCCGCATTCACGCGGCTCGGGGGGACCTCAGCAGCCTCGTGTGCTGGCAGCACAGCCTGTCGATGCGGCGCTCGCTTCCCGCTGGCAGCTGGCGATCCTCGTGCTGACGCCACTGCTCGGGCTCTGCGTGGCGCCGTGGCTGACGATGGTGTTCCGCAACGTGACCGCGGGACTGGTGTTCACGCTGGCGATTCCGGCGAGCCCTGTGGATTGCCGGGCAGATCGGCACGGGCCGCCAGCGTGGACTTCGACTTCGTCGACCTCGAGGTCGGCAGCCCATTCGGGTACGGACCTGCACTGGTGCTGATGATTGTCGGCGTGCTGATCATCAGCGCTGTCGCAGCCGTGCATGGGCGGGCACTCTTTGTCGGCCTCGAGGCGCTGGATACACCGCGCGACCTCCTGCCCTCCACGGTGAAACGACGGCCTCTTGCCGGCTGCGGCGGGTCAGATCCGAGCGAGGTGGCGCACGTCGACGCGGTCCGCTTCTCCTCTTCGTGCAGAAAGAAGTGCGCCTCTACGGGCTGACGTTCGCCCTCGCGGCTCTGTATGCGATCGGATGGATCGCATTGTGGCTGGCAGGCGCGGCCTGCGTACCTCGCGGACGACACCTTCCAAGGTCTCGCCGCGATGTACGGGCTCTTCATCGCTTTGCTGGTGGGGGCGATCTCCATCGCCGAAGAGCGCGCGCTGGGAACGGCCGACACGCAGAGTCTACAGCCCTGGCCGTTCTGGAAACAGTGGCTGGCCAAGCTGTGCGACGGTCGGCTTGATTGCGCTGCTTCTGGGACTCGCGGTTCCCATAGGTCTCGAGGCCGTGTTGCCGTTGATTGAAAGCTCCAGTCGAGATAGGGCCGGACCTTGGCTTCTTGCGCTTCGTGCTGCCGAACCCGCTCAACAGCGCCGCGGCGACGATCCTGTTGACCACGCTTTTCAGCGGCTACGTTTCCACCATGTGTGTCGGCGGGCTGCGCGCGCTGCTGGTGGCCCTGCCGTTGTCATTCAGCCTGGCATCGCTTTACGTCGGTCTGCTGTTAGGCATTGATCAACTCGAGCGCATGGTGATCACAGTCTGTACAGTCCTCGCCAGCCCTGCAGGCTGCCTGGCGCGCCGGAGATCACACTAGAAGGATGTTTCCGGGCCTGGTGGACTGGACTGCCGACCGTAAGCCAGCGCCGATTTCAGGACGGCGTTTCTATACACCCGATGGATGACGACCATCGCGTTCATCGGTTTCGCCGCGCTGATCCTGTTCCTGTATCTCCGGAACTCCAGATCCGGCGAACGTGGAAGCAGCATCGCCAGGAAACAGCTCCCATGGGTGGTCGTGTACGTCGATGCTTGCCGCCGTCGTGGTCATGGCGGCGAAGCGGCTTCTCGAGTGGTGGCTGCTTCACCCACTGACATGCGGACATCTGCTGGCTAGCCTGATCGCGATTCTCGGAACCGGTCTCGCGCTCGTGCGCAAACGCCAAAGGCATTCGACGTCGCCTCGGTCAAGCCCATCGAATCCCGATGACGAGCTTTGGCTGCGGCGATACCAACGTCGGGTACGGGAGCGGGTTCCGAATCAAGCCCGTATCGCCCTCACCAGTGGGCGGAATGCCTTTGGGTTGCCTGATTGCCCTACGCATACGACGTCACCAACCTCGAGGTCGTCGGCGGGCCCGGATTGGGTGTGGACTGATTTGTTTGCGCATCGACGCGAAGTCCGACTGGACCAGCGACGCGAGAGCGAAACGAAAGCGATGTTGCGCACGCTTCTGGCCGAACGCTTTGGACTGGTCGCTCCGCGAAGAGCCGAACGTTCAAAGCCATGAAGTGGGTCTTGAGGATGGCGCGGAGCGACGGCGCGCCTCGGACCGGGCATTCGACGGGCTGAACATGGAGTGCATCAAGACTCCGGAAAACGCCCCGTCATCGGAACGTCAGCTGCGCCCGGTCCTGCCTGTTCCATGTGGAAAGGTAAGCATGATTGGAACTGTCGCCGGCGGCGGCCAGCCGATCGACAGTCTGCTCATGCCGATACGACTTGCGATCGGAGAGGAAGTCATCGATCGGACGGGACTGACGGGACTGTTCGATTACTACGCTCGTATTCCTCGCGCGTGCGACTTCAGTTCAACAGAACGGGGACGGTGTGTCGCTTTTCACTGCTCTTCAGGAAGACCTTGGGATGAAGCTGGAACGCGAAGAGGTGACGCGCCCCGCCGTGATCATCGAACGCGCGTCGCGAGCCGACGCCGAACTGAACGCGAAGGTCACGAAGGGATCGAAGCACATGAAAATTTTAGATCGCGTGTCTTTCTTCGTGGCCTTCGATCCCCTTCGTGAGCTTCGTGGCTAGGCTTTTCTGTTGACTTTCCGGATAACCAGCTTCAGGCCGGACCAGGTCTCGTCAACCGCGCACACCTTCACATCCACCAGTCCCATCGGCAACGCGACCTCGCGGATCACGTCCTCGGTAATGTCCGTCAGAACACCCGAGGACTTCTTCGGCCACGACACCCAGATCGCGCCGTCCTGCTCGATCTCGTCGATGGCGTGGCGGAGTTCGGGCAGGAGATGGGCGCGCGCGATGCTGAAGATGTGGACCAGATCGACCGGCCGACGCAGCCGGGAGGAGAGCGTCACGTCATTCGGCAGTCCGCCAAGCAGCTGTGGATAGTTCGCCGGAGCGTTGCGCGTCTTCACGCGCGTCCACGACGTGATGCCGAGCTTCTGCGCGAGGGCTTTTCCCGAGTAACCGCTTGCAGATGTCATATCGCCGATCAAGTTTACAAAACCTTTACAAAACGGCTCAGAAGGCGCCTGATTCGACGGGTCCATTGTCTTGACAACCCCACCGGTCAGCCTAGAATCTCCATCAGTCCCGCCTTCGCGCCTTCGGCGCGTCGGCGCGGCAGGCTCTTTCCTCGTTTGATGCACCTGCACACGAGCAGGATCGCAAGGAGTTCATCATGCGCAAGTTCGGTTGGGTTGGCGTCCTCGTCGCGATCATCGGGATGTCGATTTATGTCGGCACGCCCGTCGCGGGGCAGCAGCCTCAGCAGATCACGTACTCGACGCCACCACCGCTCGTCATCACCGCGTTTGGCGGCAAGCCGGTTGACTACAAGGCGCCGCGCACGCCGTGGGGCGATCCCGATCTGCAGGGCGTCTGGTCGAGCGACAACATGCAAGGCGTCGGCACGGCCGCTGGTGGCGGGCCGGCGGCGGCGGACGCGGACGCGGCGGTCCCGGCGGTGCGGCTCCAGCTGCTCCGCTGCGGCTGCGGCGGCGCCCGCTGGTCCTCCGCCGCTGTACCTCGACGACGCGGCCCTGAAGGCTCGTCAGGATCAGATCACGGCCGCGGCCAAGAGAAGCGACGGTCCGACGACTGACGGCTCGTTCCGCTTCGACTACGCACGCCGCGCGTTCCCGCAGACGCGCCTGCTCGTCGATCCGCCGGACGGCCGCATGCCGAACGTCAGGGCCGACGCTGTGAACCGCGGAATGCCGCGCTGGGACCTACGGCCCCGGTCCGCTCGACTCCTGGAAGGACTTCTCGCTGTATGAACGCTGCATCACCCGCGGCATCGGCGGCTCCGATCCTCAACGTCATCTACGGCAACGGCAACCGCATCGTGCAGGGCGCCCGGCGTCGTCGCGTTCTCCTACGAGATGCTCTCCGACACGCGCATCTTCTACCTGGACGGCCGTCCGCACGTGAACCAGAAGATCGGGATGTATCTCGGCGATTCGCGCGCGCGCTGGGAAGGTGAAGAGCTGGTCGTCGAAACGACCAACCTCACCGACCAGACGGCGTTCGGCGTCAATGGCAACGGCACGCAGCACAGCAAGGCGATGAAGATCACCGAGCGCTTCCGCCGCGTCGCCGACGACATCGTCCAGTACCAGGCGACCTGGGACGACCCGCTCACCTACGAGGCGCGCGTTCACCGTCTCGTTCCCGCTGACACCGCTCGACGGCGGCGAGCTGCTGCCGTATGAGTGCCACCCGGGCAACACGGCCATCTCGCTGTCGCTCGGCGCGGAGCGCGCGGAAGACAGGGCGCTTGCCGAGGATCTCGCGAAGGGCATCAAGCGTCAGCGCCGCGGCGTGCAGGAATGCGGCGCGGGCGTCGGCGGCGCGCCGGTAGCCGGGTGCACGCCAGGCGCGCCACCCGCGGGTGCGGGACGTGGCGGCGGTCGCGCGGTGGACGCGGCGGCGCTGCGGACACCGGCGAAGGCACGCGCGAGCAGTAGCAACGTAGTGTCCGCCTTCCGCCTTCGCTGAAGCTACGGCGGACAAGTCAGGCGGACCATCAGTAAACACCGCGGTCACGTTTCGGCGTGGCCGCGGTCCCTCCCGTTTCGATCTCCTCGAACGATCCTTGGACGCGAGCCTGACGAACGCGGCCTAGACCTGTCTCAGCAGGCGCAAGGAGTTCATCATGCGGAAGCTCGGCTGGCTTGGCGTTCTCACGGCGGCAATGGCGCTGTCGATCTACACGAGCACTCCCGTCTCGGGACAGCAGCCGGCAGCAACAGCAAGCACTGCCGCGGCCTTACGGCACGCCTCCCCCGCTCGTCATCACCGCGTTCGGCGGAAAGCCGGTAGAGTACAAGGCACCGCGCACGCCGTGGGGCGACCCTGATCTCCAGGGCGTGTGGTCGAGCGACGACATGGAACAGGTTCCGATTGGCATCCAGCAGGGCGGCGGCCGCGGACGCGGACGGCGCGCCGGGTGGCGCTGCGCCGGCGGCCGCGGCACCTGCCGCGCCGGCTGGCCCTCCGCCGCTGTATCGGACGGACGAGGAGATGGCGGCGCGGAGAAAGCAGGTCACTGACCAGGCCAGAAATCGCGACACGAACCCCACCGGCACATTCCGGAACGACTATCGCGCGGCGCGCGTTCCCGCAGACGCGCCTCGCTCGTCGATCCGCCGGACGGCCGTGATGCCGAACGTGCTTCCGGGCTCCCGAGATCATGCCGCGCGGCACGAACGGCGCCGGCCCGATCAACTCGTGGACTGGACTTCCCGCTCTACGAGCGCTGCATCACGCGCGGCATCGGCGGCTCCGTCCTCCGCGTGATCTACGGCAACGGCAACCGCATCGTGCAGGGGCCGGGCGTCGTGGCGTTCTCGTACGAGATGCTGCCCGACACGCGCATCTTCCCCATCGACGGCCGTCCGCACGTGAGCGAGAAGATCGCGATGTATCTCGGCAACTCGCGCGCGCGCTGGGAGGGCGAAGAGCTCGTCGTCGAAACGAGGAACCTCACCGACCAGACCGCGTTCGGCATCAACGGCCTCGGCACCCAGCACAGCAAGGCGATGAAGAATCACCGAGCGCTTCCGCCGCGTCGCCGACGACATCATTCAGTACCAGGCGACCTGGGACGATCCGCTCACCTACCTGGCGCCGTTCACCGTCTCGTTCCCGCTGACGCCGCTCGACGGCGGCGTGCTGCTGCCGTATGAATGCCACGACGGCAACAAGGCGATTGAGATGACGCTGGCGGCAGAGCGCGACGAGGATCGGACGATGGCGGAAGCGGCCGCCAAGGGGATCAAACGCGAACGCCGGGCCATCAACCAGGAAGGCGGCGTGCAGGGCCCTGACGCCGGACGCGCTGGCGCCGCTGGCGGCCGTGGCGGACGCGGCGGCGTGGCAGCGGATACGGGCGCAGAAGCGGAAAAGTAGTTCGTGAAGACCACGTGCGCGCGTTCACGGCTCGTTGCCGTCTGCTCGCGGTCGTTGCGACTCATTCAAGCGCAGACTCACAATCCGACGCCGGCGTTTTCAGGACAGACGAAAGCGCCGGCGCCCTCCAAACCTTCGGCGCCAGTCAACGTTCAAACCATCGCCACCGGCCTGACCGGCGCGTGGGCCGTCGCCTTCCTGCCCGACGGCAACTTCCTCGTCACGCAGAACGTCGGGACGATGCGCGTGGTGCGGCCGGATGGCGTGGTGCTGGGCCCCGTCGCCGGCGTGCCCGGCGTCAAGGCCATCGGCGCGCAGGGGCTGCACGACGTCGTCCTCGACCCTGACTTCGCGCGGAATCGAACGCTCTACTTCACCTACTTCGCGCCGCCGAAGGGCGAGGCGCCCGGCTCGTGGCCGGTCGAGTTCTTCTACGAGCGCGTGTGGACGCGGCCGTTCACCGAGCGCCGGACGATGGACCTCGGCACGGAGCGGGTGGCGCGGGCGCGTCTCAGCGCCGACAACCTGCGGCTCGAGAACGTCGAGGATCTCGCCGACGGCGTCGAACGCCGCATCGTCATCGCGCGCGACGGGACGCTGCTCATCACCGGGGCGGACCGCTTCCGCTTCTACGATTCTGATCTCGACGGCGTCGAATCGCGACTTCACCGACAACCCGGACATCCGGCGCAACTTCACCGGACGCGTCCTGCGGATCAACAAGGACGGTTCGATTCCCAAGGACAACCCGTGGCTGGGGCGGGCAACCGTGCTCGGCGACACGTTCGCCCACGGTCTGAAGGATCCCGAGGGCGCAACGCTGAATCCGCAGACCGGCGAGCTGTGGGCGATCGATCACGGACCGCAGGGCGGCGACGAGATCAACATCATCCGCGGCGGGAAGGACTACGGCTGGCCGGATGTGACCTACGGGACGCAGTACGACGCGCGCCAGGCGGACGGCCGCAAGAACGTGCCGGTGGCGAAGGGCGCTCACGGCGCGCGAGCGACGTCGAGCAGCCGGTCTACTTCTGGGTGCCGTCAATCGCGCCGTCCGGGATGATGTTCTACACCGGCGACCTGTTCCCGGCGTGGAAGGGAAACCTGTTCGTCGGCGCGATGCTCGGCCAGGCGCTCGTCCGCCTCGAGATCAAAGGCGAGCGCGTCGTCTCTGAAGAGCGGCTGCTGACCGAACGCAAGGCGCGCGTCCGCGAAGTGCGCCAGGGCCCCGACGGCGCTATCTACCTGCTCTCCGGCGCCGACCTGCTCAAGCTCACCCCGAAATAGACCGTCGTAGTGTCCGCCTTCAGGCGGACCGCCGCCGTAGTGTCCGGCTTTAGCCGGACCTTCCGACATTCAACGGAACTTGTTGAGGCAACTGCGCGATCGTTCGCTCGATCACGCCCTCGAGCTGATGCAAGCTCTCGCGGAAGCGCGGAGAATCGGTGTGCGAGATCTCGCGTCGCAAATCGACGAGCCTACCTTCCAGAAACTCCTTCAGCGTCTGACCGTCGTCTTCAGGGATTGAGATAGAAAGCATGGCCGAACTCCCACACGCACGGCGTGCGTGTTATCCGTCAAGAGCAGGATGACACGCTCAACGCCCTGCGCATCTCATCCGGATCCGCAACCGCCCAGTCCGAAAGGCTGACCTTCGGTTTCCGCGGCGGGGAGCGGGATCGTCGGGCGCTGATGCCAATGGCCTCAGCGATCACTCTCCTCCGGCGCCTTCAGATGCCGGAACGATCGATACAGTGCGATGTCGTAGAGGATCTTCAGCGACCCCCCAATCAACAGCGGCGCGGCCAGCGACAGGTGCTGCATGACGGTGCCGCCAATCAGCGGGCCGACCGCCCATCCGGCGTTCCGCGTCACGTTGGTCATGCCGCTCGCATACGTCCGCGCCGACGGCGGCACGACGGCCATCACGTACGACTGGCGCGTCGGCACGTCCATCTCGACGAGCGCCTCGCGCGCCAGGAAGAACGCGGCGGCGATCGCCGCGCTCGGTGCCGTGGGCGCCAGCATCATGAACACGCTGGACGGCAGATGCGTGAAGACCATCGTGTTGATCAGCCCGATGCGCCTGGCGAGCCACGCCGCCGCCAGGTGTGACACGACGTTCAGGACACGGGCCGTAAAGAACAACCAGGCGAGCTGCACTTCCGAGGTGCCGTAGCGCTCGAAGAACCAGTAGGCCACCAGCGCCGAGCTGAGAAAGCCGCCGCCGACACTGTCGATCGCAAATAGCGTCGCGATCCTGCGGACGATGCCGCGGGTGTGCGGATCGACGGCGTCGCCCGCCATCGGCTTGCCCGCCGTAGCGCTTTGCGCGGAGGTGGAAGCGTTAGCGGAGGCGGGCTTCTCGACACTCGGCCGAAGGAGTGCGTAGGGAATCGTCGACAGGGCGACGGCCGCGCCGCAGATCATGAACGTCAGCACGTGCCCTCGATCCGCGGTCACGTTCAGTGTCGAGGCGAACAGTGTCGGCAGCGCGGCGCCAAGCGCTCCAATCGCGTGTCCTGAATCCATCGCCGCGTTGTACCAGGCCATCGTCCAGGTCCTGCGTTCGTCGGACGTGGTCGCGGGCAGGAGCGCCTGCTCGATCGCTGATGCGGGGCCACGGTCGCGCCCGATGCCGTTGAGCATCGTCACGACCGCCACGAGCATGAGGACCGGGAGGAGGCTGGTGAATGCGAGCGCGGTGTAGCCGGCGCCAGTGAGGAGACTGAGCGCAATCAGCGTTCGTCGCCTGCCCCACCGATCCGCGCGGAGCGCAGTGACGACCGTGCCCACGGCGCTCGCGGCGATGCCGGTCCCGATAATCAGGCCGATCCCGGTGGCCGAGAGGCCGCGGCCGGCAAGATGAATGGCGATGATGACGCCGACCAGGCTGACCGCCGCAGCGCGGACGCCGCCGGCGATGCAGATCAGCGCGGCGTCACGGGGCATCTTGACGCGAATGGCAGTTCACTCTTCCGGGTTCTCACTTCTCGGTTCGTGTTCTGGGTTCGGTTCGAGGTTCGATGTTCAGGGTTCCACGTTCGGGTCACTGGTGTTCAGTGACCGCGATCCCTCGAGGCGGCGCGATCAGCGAAGCCTGTAAAAACGCGCTGGAGGCTCACCTCCTGGCGACGGCGTTTCAGTCAGCAAGGAAGGTAAACGTGTGCCTTCGGCGACGGCCGGAAGCGCGTTTTTTCTCCGCCTTCGCTCGGCTGAATTCCATCGAGCTCCGGCGAGACCCGACGTAGCTTTAGCGGAGTCGGGCGCCGCCGAGGAGCGGGATCGTCGGGCGCTGAATACCAGTGACCCGAACACTGACGGTCCGGCTACAGCCGGACACCTCGACTGCCGGTTACTTCCTTCCCTTCGCCTCCTCGCGGCGCCACGCGAAGTACTCATCCATCGCCTTGATCTGCGTCATGTTCGGCGCCGGCCGCGCACTCGATTTCGCGTCGAAGTGCATCACAGTCTGCGACGACTCAGTGAACGCGGGCCACGGCGGCAGTCCGGGTCCGTTGGGATCGCCGGTCTTCGCGAAGTTCACGAAGTAGCTGCTCATGAGGTCCGACATCGCATGGTCCTCGGGCCGCGGCGGTGCCGACCAGGCCAACCGGGCCGCCGAACTTTCCGAGCGTGCGAAACACGTACGGGATCTCCGCGGCGTGACCGGCGCCGTTCGGCGACTGCGGCGTGCGGTGATCGAAGTAGTAGACGTACGCCTTGCCGGCGCCGTGCTTCGACTGCAGCAGCGCCCACGCCCACGTGTGCCAGGCGAACGTCGCGTCGCGGAAGATGTTGCGCGTGCTTTGCGACGCCTCCGCGACGGTGGCATGGGGATAGGCCGCAAGAATCGTCTCGGCCTTCGCCCCGTAGCCGGCGCGGATCGCGGCTTCGAACGCGGCGGGCTGAGTGGCCCCGGGAATGAAGGTGATGCCCTCGTCCGAGTTGGTGCCGATCAGGATCGGCGTGTCGTTGAAGCGCTTCGCCTGATACAGCTCGTACTGATCGCTCGGCAGCACGTCACCGTCGAACACCGGCCAGAATGTCCCTGCAATCCGGCCTCCAGGCGCGCTCGCATCTGCTCGATCGACAGCGCACGCGCGGCCGCAATATCGGCCACACCTTGCCGCTTGAGGAACGCCTGCCCCGTCGTCTCCGCGACCTTCAGCGATGGAACCGTCGCCCCGCCTTCGTTCGCCGTGCGCGGCTGGACCGAAGTTGCCGCCGCTTTCCGAGATGGCGCGGTGAAACAGCCCTTTCGCAGCTGGTGACGCCGCCAGCATGCTGACGGAAATACCGCCGGCGGACTCGCCAAAGATCGTGACCGGTTCGGATCGCCGCCGAACCGCGCGATGTTGTCCTTCACCCACCGCAGACCCGCGATCTGATCCTGCAGCCCGTAGTTGCCCGAGCCCTTGCCGCTCTCCTTGCTCAACTCCGGATGCGCGAGAAAGCCGAACACGCCCAGGCGGTAGCTGACGCTGACGAGCACCACGCCCTTCTCCGCCAGCGGCACGCCGTCGTACGCTGGAATGCTCGTCATTCCGCTGGTGAACGCGCCGCCGTAAATCCAGACCATCACCGGCAGCCGTTCGGTCGCCGACGCTGCCGGCGTCCAGACGTTCAAATAGAGACAGTCTTCGCTGACCGCGTCGGGCGCGCCGAACAGCTTGGCGAGCCCGGTGTCCTGGATGCAGCCCGGAGTAAAGGTGCTGGCCGCCTTCACGCCGGTCCATTCCTTCACCGGCTGCGGCGCCTTCCAGCGCAGCGCGCCGATCGGCGGCGCCGCGAACGGAATGCCCTTGAACGCCGCGATGCCGTTGGCCACGACGCCAGACACGCGGCCGCCCGTGACGGCAGCTTCGCGGATCTGGGCCTGCGCGCTGCCGACGATCAAGACCTGTGCGGCGGCAACGACGGCCGCGGCGAATCGAATCGTCATGCGCGGATTATCGCTCTATCCCAGGTCGGCTGTAGGGCGTGTGCCGACGGAGCCGGTGGAAACGTGAACGTTACGTCCCCGGCTTCGACTTGATGTTCTTGACCATCTGCGCGAACGGCTCGATCACGCCGTGCACGGGCACGCTGCGGTCCACCTTCAGCCCGCGGCGCTCGATGTTCTGCAGCACGTTCTCGCCCCACGAGTGCCGCAGCCACGTCGCATCGTAGAGGTCCGCCTGCACGAGCATGCGGTCGCGCGGCACATAGGCAAACAGGTTCGTCCCCTCGCGCGGGTTGTCGATCAGGTGATAGAGCTGCACCTCCATCGACGTGTCCTTCAGCGTCAGCTGGTCGTCCACGAACTGAAACGTCGCCTGGCGCGGGTTCTTCGCCAGCGCGTCGGGAACACGTGAGTGCGTCCGTGCGAGCAGGTCTCTGAAAAACGCCTCGTTCGCCCGATGCGTGACGATCGTCAGCCCTTCGGCCACCGCCACCCGCAGTCCACCTGAGTGATCGAAGTGATGGTGCGACACGATCGCCATCGTCAGCGGCTTCGAGCTCAGCGTCCGCGCCTTGTCGATGACCGCCTTGGTGCGCGCTTCGTTGACCGGCGCCTCGTAGAGCACCAGGTGATCGTCGAATTCAAAGACGATGCTCCGATGATTGCCGGATCCGGCGAGCCACCAGATCCCCTTGGCCACCGGCTCCGCGGTCACGACGACGGGCGGCGGCTCGGGCGCCGGCGCTGAGCGCACGGCAGCTGGCGCGGCCAGGCCGGCTGTGTCGGCATCAAGGAAGTAGTCCGCGACCTGCAGGTCGAGCTGCAGATACTTGTCCATCTTCGTCGTCAGCCGCCGCGGCATCTTGAAGTCGCCGACGCGTTGATAGTCGCCGAACGTCGTCACGATCGCGACGTCGCCCATGTTCGGATTGCTGGACATCGAGATCACCCGTGTCGGCAGGTGCGTCGACCTGTCGATCGCCAGCGTGACCTCGTCGCCCAGCGGCGTGGTGATATCAAGCAGCTCCTCGTTGCCCTCGATGCGGACCGTCTTCGAGACCTCGGCTCCAGGGTCCAGCGCCTCATGGACGATGGTGATCGGATGGTGGAGCATCTCGACGCGGCGATCCTTGGCTGCGGCCGCGCCCGCACGCGTCACCCTGCCGTCGGGCGCGACGTTGTAGGCGACGTCGCCGTCAACGCCCTGGGTCTGCTGCTGGACAAGCTCGCCGGCGAACAGAAACTGCGCCTCGCGGACCTGGCGGACCTGGCCGCGAAAGTTCGCGAGGTCCACGCTGCGGACGTACTCGTTGAGCTTCCATACGGGCAACTCGTCGTCGGGCATCCGGTTCTGGCCGGCATTCGGCGCAGAGCCCGTCCCGTGGAGGACGAAGCTGTTGAGCGCCTTGATGCGCTCGACGCCGCCAAGCGCCGCCGCCGCTTCGTCCAGGGCGGAATCTCTCAGGAGTCGTGCGCGCGCATGCGGCAACGCCGCCGAGGATGCCAGCGGCGAGCAGCAGCGTTCCCGGAATTGAGCCTCGGCTCAGCATCCTTCCGTCGTCACGGCGTCCGACCCTTCGAACTGCCGGCCCTCCTCAGTCCTGCCGGTGACCTTGATCACCTTGTTGCCGCACTGGATTCGCATGTCGCGCACCCGCACCAGCATCATCCGATCGACGTCGCCGTCCTTGTCGACATCTTCGAGCATCGACCGAAAAACCGACGCCTCGGTTCCAGCCGGCCCGATGCGGACGGTGTCCGGATCGACCTTGGCCGCGTCGAACTGCGGCGTCGTGACGATGACGATTGGCACCATCCCTTCGCGCTCAGGCTCGATGGTGACCTTCTCGTCCCCCGGCTTCACGTCAATCGTCACCTTCAGCGGCTGCTGCCCGGCGAGCGACAGTGACCAGACCGCGGCGACGATGAGCACGGTTCCTGCGACGTGGTGCACCTGCATAGGACCCTCCGGGGCGAGATAATAGCGCGCGCGCGCGACAGAACTGTGTGCTGGTTTCTTGACGAAACCCCGACAAATCTCCACCCCATCCCGCGATCACGCTGCTTATAATTCGCGCCCGACGGCTCAGGTATGCATCTTCCCCAATGGCTCCGACCGCCGCGCCTGCTGCTGGTGCTGTTCGTGGGGACCATGCTGTCGTTTCTGGCGGGGCTCGGGTACTTCGGCCTGCAATCGCTCGAGCAGAGGCGGGTGCTGGAGAAAGATGCGGTGCAGGAGGGGTTAGGCCGGTCGGCGGACCTGATCACCTCTCAAATCCGGCAAAAGCTGACCGAATTCGACAACGAGCTGCTTCATCTGTCCACGGTGTCCGCCGCTGAACTGGACGCCGCGGCGGGGGCCGCGGCGAAGAAGCTCGGGAGCGAGGCGCTCATCGTGGTATTCGAGGCCGAGACGGTCCGCGCCTACCCCACTCAGGGGCTGCTCTACCGACCAGCGGTCAGAGTGCCTGAGGAACCAGACCCGCAGGTGTTCGCGCGGGGCGAGGACTACGAAGAGCGCGAAGAAGATTACCCGCGCGCCATCCTGTATTTCCGCGACCTCGCCGACAGCGAGGACTCTCCAGACATCCAGGCGGGCGCGCTCTACCGGCTCGCACGCAACCAGAGGAAGTTGGGCCGCCCTGCGGACGCACTGGCCACCTATAAGGAACTGGAGCGGCTGACATCCGCCTGGGTGCTGGAGCGGCCGGCCGACTTGTTCGCACGAGTGGCGCGAACGGGTCTGCTCGCCGAACTCGGTCGCCGGGAGGAAGTGCTCGAGGAAGCACGCCGCCTCCAGCGCGACCTCCACAGCGGGCGGTGGCCGCTGACACGCGCTCAGTACCCTGACCTACGCCCGGGACATTCAGCATTGGCTGTCCGGCGGCGACCCGGCGTTGCCGCGCGAAGGCGAGGCGGCGTTGGCGCTTGCGACGTCGGTCGAGGATCTCTGGCGGCGGTGGCAGCAGGACACTGGCACTGCTGGACGCGGGATGACCGTTGTGGCGCCAGATCGTTCGATGTTTCGCATCTGGCGAGGGACGAGCGAACGGTTTCTCGCGCTGGTCGGCGGGCCCGGCTTCCTCAAGGATCAGGTGATCGACCCGCTGAACATGCTGCTGACGGAGCGCGAAGTCGGGATCGTGCTGAGCGATCGTGCGAATCAATTCACACTGTCGCACGCCTTGCCGGCAGCCCGTGGCGAAGAGTCAACGCCGGGTAACGCGCTTCGCTTCGATCAGCTGATGGGAGATACGAACCTGCCGTGGGACCTCCGCGTCGTCAGCGCCAGCCGCGGTCCCGATGAAGCCCAGTTTGCACAAAGCCGGACGCTCCTCGTCCTGGCGATCGGCGTCCTCGCGCTCCTGGTCGTTGCCGGCAGCTACTTCAGCGGGCGGGCCATGACACGGGAAATGGAGGCCGCGCGGCTGCAGTCGGAATTCGTGGCCGCCGTGTCCCATGAGTTCCGCACGCCGCTAACCTCGATGCGCCAGTTCACGGACCTGCTGGCCGATGGGCGGGTGTCGAACGAAGAGGACCGCCACGCGTACTGACGCGCGCGCTGCGTCGCGGCACGCGCCGCCTGACGCGCCTGGTCGAGAACCTGCTCGACTTCGGGCGCATGGAAGCCGGCGTCGCAAGATTCCGTCTTGGGCCCGGTGCGCGCGCGAGACTGGTCGAGCGGTCATCGCGGAGTTCAGCGGAGGAGGCGCGCGAGCAGGGCTATCAGGTGGAGCTCGACTGGAACGGGCCGGACGACCGCGATCCAGGCCGACGAGGCGACGCTCGGCCGCGCGTTGTGGAATCTGCTCGACAACGCCGTCAAGTACTCGCCGACGTGCAAGACGATCTGGGTTGAGGGCTGTTGCAGCGAACGGCAGGCTGACGATCCGCGTCCGCGATCGCGGCATCGGCGTGCCCGTGGGAGAACGGCGAGCGATCTTTCGGAAGTTCGTGCGCGGCTCGACTGCCCGACGGCCACGTGGTGAAGAGGCACCGGCCTCGGCCTGGCGCTGGTCGAGCAGATCGTGCAAGCGCACGGCGGCAACGTGCGTCTGGACAACACCTCAGGCGAGGGCAGCACGTTTCTCATGTTGCCGGTGACGATGCCGGCGCGCGTACCATGTCGCGCAGGGGCCGGTCGCCTCATCGACCGGTGTCGAATCATGACAGTCACACGTAGGGCGCCCTTCAGGGTTGCAACGAATCATGAGAAGCACGCATGCCGCGCATCCTGATGGTCGAAGACGAGCCGGACATCGCCCTCGGCCTGCAGCAGGATCTCGTGCTCGACGGCTACGAGGTGGAGATCGTCGGGACGGCAAAGCGCGCTCGAGCGTGCCGCCCGCGGATCGCTCGACTTGATCCTGCTCGACGTCATGCTTCCGCGGAAGGACGGCTTCGCCGTCTGCCGCGAGCTGCGACAGTCGGACAATCAGACGCCGATCATCGTGCTGACGGCCCGCGATCACGAAGCGGAGAAAGTGCCAGGGGCTCGAACTGGGCGCCGACGACTACGTCACCAAGCCGTTCAGCCCGAAGGAGCTTCGTGCCCGGATCGTTCGATCCTGCGGCACGCAGGCGTGGCTCGGCGACGGCGTCGCGGCTGGATCGCGAGCTGCGAACGGCCGCAGACGTCCAGCAGCGACTCTTCCGCAGACGCGGCCGCCCTCAGCTACGCTCGACTACGTCGGGCTACTGCCAGCCGGCACTACTGGTCGGCGGCGACTACTACGACTTATCTCGATCTGCCCGACGATCGGCTCGGCCTCGTCGTCGCCGACGTCTCGGGCAAGGGTGCACTCGGCGGCGCTGGTCATGGCGTCGCTGCACGGATGCCTCCGCGCGCACGCGCCACATGGACACGAGCGACAGCTGGAGCAGATCATCAAGGCGGCAATGCGCTTCTCCACGAGGCGACTGACGCCGGCGCGCTACGCCACGGTGTTCTACGGCGTGTACGCCGGCGCGCACGCGCGAGCTGCTGCTATGTCAACGCCGGTCACCCGGCGCCGCTCGTGGCGCGCGGCAGCCAGGTGCGGCAGCTCGAGTCCGACTGCCCGCCGCATCGGCCTGTTCGAGCATCTCGCCCGGTGGTGCGACGGGTGCAGCTGAGCCTGGTGATCGTCTGCTGATCTTCAGCGACGGGCTGACCGAAGCGATGGACGACACAGGCTGTGGAGTTCGGCAGCGCGCAGGCGAGCCGCGTGCTTGCGCGGGCGACGCGCCTCGGCGGCCGATGCGCGTTGCGCGGCCCTGCTCGGCGCACTGCGGGCGCACACCGCCGGATGCCGGCAGTCCGATGACGTGACGTTGATCACTGGCGTCGTGCGATAGCAGAAATCGTGCGATAACGGAGACCATGGCCGCATCCTGATTGTCGAAGACGACCCGGACATCGCGCTCGGACTGCAGCAGGATCTGCGGCTCGAGGGCTACGAGGTGGAGGTGGTCGGCGATGGCGAGAAGGCGATCGACCGCGCGCGAAGCGGGGACGTTCGACCTGATCCTGCTCGACGTGATGCTGCCCGGCAAGGACGGCTTCGAGGTGTGCCGCGAGCTGCGCCGCGCCGGCGTGCGGACGCCAATCATCCTGCTGACCGCGAAGAGCCACGAGGCCGAGAAGATCCTGGGGCTGGAGCTGGGCGCCGACGACTACGTCACCAAGCCGTTCAGCCCGATGGAGCTGCGGGCGCGAATCAAGGCCGCGCTGCGACGCGGCGCCGGCGAGCCGCGCCGAGGTCTTCGCGTTCGGCGAGTTCGAGGTCGATTTCGGGCGGTTCGAGCTGCGCCGCGGCGGCCGAGGCGGTCGACCTGACGCCGATCGAGTTCAAGCTGCTGGCCGCGTTCGTGCAGCAACCGGCGCGATGGTGCTGACCCGCCAGCAGCTGCTCGACCAGGTCTGGGGGCGGGACGTCTTCGTCACCGACCGGGTGGTCGACACGCACATCGGCAATCTGCGGAAGAAAATCGAGACCGACGCCGAACAGCCCGCCTTCGTGGTCAGCGTCCGCGGCGTCGGCTACCGGTTCGAGGGCTAGCGCGTCCGAACCTGCATCGAAGTGTGGTTTCTTGACGAAACCACACGAAATCCCGGCCGAACGCTCAATTCCAATTGAGGTCGCTCATTTATGCTTCGCGCATCTAGGGCGCCCCGTACGGGTGCCAGGACCGAACGCCATGACGCGAACCCATGCCACGCTGCGCTCTTCTCATCCTGGCGTGCTCGCGGCCGGCGCGGCATCGTCCTCGGCGCCCAGGGAGCGGACACGCCGGGCATGCTGCTCGAAGCGGCGATTCAGAAGGAAGCTCGTCGCCGGCGACCTGACCGGCCGATCAGCCCGATATCGAGAGCCTGCTCGCCCGTTTTCCCGACGAGCGGGCCGTGGTGGCCGCAGGCGCTTCTGCGCCTCGGGCGGTGCTACGAGCGGCTCGGGCGACGTCGCGGGCGCGTCAGACGCTCGAGCGGCTCGTTGCGCGACTACCCCGATCACGAAGGCCGCGGGACAAGGCGCGCGTCAAGAGCTGGCGAGCCTGGCCTGAGGCTCCGACGAAGGCTCGAGACCCGGTCCGGAAGTCGTCGGTGCGCGAAGTGCTGGACCCGGCCGACTCCACCGTTCCCGGCACCGGCGGCGAATCGGCGGGTGGTCATCTTCAGCGACCTCGCTGTATACGACTCGCAGAGACCAGGCAAGGTCCGCCGGCTCTCAACGGCGCACGGTCGGCGGCATACCCGTGCTGTCGCCGGACGGCCAACTCGTCGCCTATTTGAGCTGGAGCGGCGACCTAAGGAGCGTCTGCCGCACAGCGCGACGGTGACGCGCCGTCGCCGGTATGCCCGACGGCCGAGCTGCGGATCGTCGGCCAGAATGGGGATGGGGCCGACGACCGCTGCTCCTCAAAGATCCCGGACATCCCCTGGCTGCGCCCGTTCGCCTGGTCGCCGGACGGCGAGCAGATCCTCACGATCTTCGAGCGGCGCGACGGCGCACGCCAGATCGCGCTGGTCATCGGTCGCAGACGGCGCCAGTGCGCGTCCTGAAGTCGCTGCCGTGGCTGTCGCCCCAGGGAATGGGCTTCTCGCCCGACGGCGAGTTCATCGCCTACAAGTGGCCACGCCGCGCAATTCCCGCCAGCAGGAGTTCTACATCATGCCGGTCGACGCCGGCGGCATCGGCCGGTCGAGCGCCGGTATTCGCTGAGCCTGGCGGCCAGCGCGCGCCGCGTGTGACCGAGCGATCAGCTGGCCGATCCACGTCCTGAACCGTCTCAGCTTCGGTCCTGCGTCCGGGCGACATCGAACGCGTGTCAAGGCGCATGGGCATTGACGCGATACATCGAGCGGCAGCTCCACCCGGAACGCATCGCGGATCCCGTGGTGGACGCCAAGCTCGCGCGGGTTCACGTCGCTGAAGATGGAGCATCCCTGAGCTGCTCGAGCAAGGGCCCGCCGGTCGCCGTCGCGAACCGGCGGCGAGCCGACGATCTTCGAGCGCGCCGATGCGATCGCGCAGCGGCAGACGCACGCCGCGCCGCAAGGCAACACGCATGCCGACGAGTGAGCACGCCGCGTCTGCTCGACAGCATCCGACGCCCGCGTGACGAGAAGCTCAGCATCGCGCGAATATTCGGGCGCTCCATAGCGAGCGGCAGCTTCAAGAAGCTGGTCGTCGATTTCTGGATGAACCACTTCAGCGTCAGTCACCGGCGATCACCAGCAGACGCCGCATTTCGAAGAACAGGTGATCCGCCGTCATGCATTCGGCAAGTTCGAGGAGCTGCTCATGGAGGTCTCTAAACATCCCGCGGATGCTGAATTACCTGGACAACTGGCGCAGCTCGGCGCCCGCAGAGGTCGTGCAGAAGCGCGCTCGCGGCACTTCAGAGCCGACGCCATCAGCGACGAACAGGATCGCGCTGTTGGAGCGGCATGCCGTTTCTCAAGCAGGCCAAGGGGATCAATGAGAACTTCGCCCGCGAGCTGATGGAGCTGCACACGCTTGGCGTCGACGGCGGCTACACGCAGAAGGACATCATCGAGGTCGCCAAGGTCCTGACCGGCTGGACGATCGGACGAAGGGCTCGTCAACGGCATCGACGACGAAGGCGTGTTCCTCTTCGACCCGCTGATGCACGTCGAGGGCGACAAGGTCGTGCTCGGGCAGACGATCAAGCCCGGCGGCGTGGAAGAAGGTGAGCAGGTATTGCGGATGCTGGCGCAGCCATCCGTCGACCGCGCGGTTCATTGCGACGAAGCTGGCGCGTCGGTTTATCGCCGATGATCCGCCGTCGAGGTCGTGTCGAGCTGCAAGCCGCACGTTTCTGCGGACCGGCGGCGACATTCGAGAAGTGCTGCGGACGATCCTCAGGTCGCCGCAGTTCCGCGCGCCTGACGTCTATCGGGCGAAGATCAAGAAACCGTTCGAGCTGGTCGTCAGCGCTCTGCGCGCGGTCAACGCCGAAGTTGAGTGACCTCGACGAGTTTCCAGCCGCCTGGTGGTGTCCGCAATCCGACAACCCGCCTTCATGATGCAGATGGGCGAGCGACTCTACAACTACGAGGCGCCGGACGGCAATCCCGATGTCGGTGCGGCGTGGATGAACTCGAACGCGCTGCTGGTGCGCCTCGAGTTCGCGAACGCGCCTTGCGACTGGCGGCCGCCGGGCGTGAAGATCGATCTCGCGGCGGCGCAGCGGCTGCTCGACTCAGCTCGGCATGCCCGAGCCGACGCCGCAGCAGATCCAGAAGACACGCACGATGATGCAGGCAACGCGGCCGCGAAAACGCTGCCTGCCGTGGGCGAGCAGGCGATGATGATGATGCGCGGCGCGACCGGCGCCGGCGCACGGCGCCGACAATGACACGACCCGGCTGCGTCACCGTCGCGGCAATGCTGGGTTCGCCACAATTCCAGAAGCGATAGAAGGGAGGCAGTCGATGATTCGGTCGACGAGTGTTCCTCAGGGAAAGTGGTCTGGCCGCCGTCGGGCTGTCGATGGTGCCCGGGTTTCTGTCCCGGACCGCTGACGCTGCGGCCAACCGGCTGACGCCGCAAGACACTGGTGGTGGTATTTCAGCGCGGCGGCGCTGACGGCCTGAACATGGTGGTGCCGTTCGGCGAAAAGGCCTACTACGAGTACCGGCCCGACCATCGCGATTCCGCCGCCTGGCAAGGGCCGGACGCGCGCATTCGATCTCGATGGGTTCTTCGGTCTGAACCCGGCGCTGCGCCCGCTCGCCCCTCTTACAAGGAAGGCAGCTCGGCGATCGTCAAGCCGTGGGACACCGGACACCGGCAATCGCTCGCACTTCGAAGCACAGGACATCATGGAGTCGGCCGCGCCCGGCGACAAGACTGTGTCGACGGGTTGGCTCAATCGGTATCTGCAGGGCGCCGCGATCCCAACGCAACGCCGCTGCGCGCGGCCGCGATCGGCGAGTCGCTGCCGAAGGCGCTGCGCGGTCCGGCCACTGCCGTGAACATCGGCCGGCTCGACGAGTTCGATGGCAGGGCGGCGATCGATGTACCAGTCGATGTACAGCCGCGAATCCAATGCGCTGTTGACCGGCGCGGCCGCGAGACTGTTCGGCGCGATCGAGCTGCTGAAGAGGTCGAGCCCTCGAAATACCAGCCGGCCAGCGGGTGTGCAACTACGGTCCGAATGATGCGCGTTGGCCAGGCGCTTCGGCAGATCGCCCAGTTGATCAAGGCAAACGTCGGATTGCAGGTCGCGTTCATCGACATCCGTGGCGAGTGGGATACGCATCAGAGCCAACCGATCCGCCTGCCGCCGCTCCTGCAGCGTTTGGCGGGCGCTCGCCGCCTTCCACTCGCGATCTCGGCGACCGCATGGAAGACGTCGTCGTGCTCACGATGTCCGAGTTCGGCCGAACGGCGCGGGAGAACGGCAACGCCGGCACCGACCACGGGCACGCGAACGTGATGTTCGCGATGGGCGGCCCGTCAGGGGCGGCAAGGTGTACGGCAAGTGGCCCGGCCTCGATCGCGAGCAGCTGAATGAAGATCGCGACCTGGCCTTGACCACGGATTTCCGCGACATCTTCGCTGAAATGCTGGTCCATCATCTGCAGTGCAAAACCACGGACAAGATCTTCCCGCGCTATCCGATCGAAGCCTCGCGATTCCTGGGCATGCTCGGTCCTCTGACATCCAAGGTGCAGGCATGATACATGCGCTGGTTCTCGCGTTGATACTCCTTCGTCAGTGACCATCACCGGCGCAGGAATTTCATGAGGGCACCTGGAGCGGGACGCTGACACGCGTCAAGACGAACAATCCGCGGCCGGCCCGGCAGAAGTTCGCGTCGAATTCAAGAAGAGTGCCGGATCCGCACTGGGCGTGGCGACCGGCGGCAGCACCGAGGCCTGGTCTGTCACCGTTATTGCGCGGGGGGTCACAGTCTCAAGTGAGCGACTTTCGCCTGGCAGGTGACACGCTGTCGTTTAGGTATCGGCGCGGGAGACTCTGACGTGACTGTGCCGCCTGACCCAGCAGCCGGACGCGACCTTCGAGGGCGATTGTGTCAGCGACGGAGAAGGAGGCTTCCGCTTGTCGTTGACGCCAACCAAAGCTGCGGCCAAGTAACGCGCGATCCCGCGGATCATGAGCGAGCTCGTCGCGTATGCGACGTTCGTCATCGCCATGGGTCTCGCGATCAGCCGGCCGCGCGTCGGCTCGCAGTGGCAGGTCGGCCCTGGCAGGCGGCGGTCGGCGGCGTCGTCGTAATGCTGGGGTTCCGCATCGTGGGCGTCGAAGACGTCATCGCCGCGGCGCGCCACACTCTGGCGGCCCTTCATCGAGGATCGTCGCCATCATGACGATGACGGCGGCGGCCCGTCAGCTTGGCGTGCTGGATCGCATCGCAGAGATACTGTTTCGACGCCGCGGCCTCACGATACATCAGCTGTTTCTGTGCGTGTTTGTATTGAGTGCGTCACGTCCTCGCTGCTCAACAACGACGCGGCGGTCTTGTTGCTGACGCCGGTAGTGATCACGCTCGTCCAACAGCGATATCCGGGACGGCGTCAGCTCCTGGCGCCGTTTGCCTTCGTCGTGTTCATGGCAGCCGGCGTTGCGCCGTTCGTGGTCTCGAACCCCATGAATATGATCGTGGCCTCGTCCGCAGGCCTCGACTTCAACAGTTATGCGCTGCGCATGGCGCCGATCGCGCTCGCGGGGTGGATCACGGCGTTCGTCATTCTGCAGACGCATCTTTGCACGTCGCGCTCGCCGTTGACTGCCAGGCCGTCGTCTCGACTTCAGCTGTTCGACCAAGCGCGGCTCAGGCGGGGATGTTGATCCTGTTGCTGGCCGTGCTCGGAAGCTATCCCGTAATGGCGTCAATCGATCCGACAGCCATCTGGATGGTCTCGGTGACTGGTGCGGCGATCGCGCTGGTGTTGGTGTTCCGTCAGCGGCAGCATCGACTTTGGCAAGCTCGTGAGGCAGGGGATTGCGTGGGAAGTGCTGGTGTTTCTGCTCGCGGTGTTCATCATTGCCATCGGACTCCGTAACGTTGGCCTCGTCGACTACATCAGTCGCGTTGTACGAGAATGCCGGGATTGGCATCGTGGGCACGACCGCCGCGCTCGGGTCTGCTCTGCTTAACAATCATCCGATGGCCATCATGAATCTGCTCGCGCTGGACGCGATGCCTCATGCCGGTCACCGCGAAATTCTCGCTGCGCTGATTGGCGGGGACCTCGGGCCTCGTCTCCTCCCAGTTGGTTCGCTGGCGGGCCTGTTGTGGCTGGAATCCTGCCGCCAACTGGGCGTCAACATTTCGCTGCGTCAGTTCGTCACCGTTGGATTCGCGGTTACGGTGCCGACGTTCGTTGTGTCACTGGCGATACTGGCACTCGGTTAGCCGTCAACGGCGCCGACGCCGGGGCTTGGCAGCCAGGAGTGGACCCGGCGTCGCGCCGCGTTGCGTGCGCCTCTGGATAGCATCCTGCAGCGTGGCGCCCGACGTGATCTGTCCGTGATACCGCAACGCGACCAGCTTCAACTGCGGCAGCTCGTTCTGCGTGCGAGTTGACCCAGATCGTCTCGACATACAACAGGTCCCCTTGACCGGCAGCAGCACATGTGGCCGCGGATCACTTCCGACGCGTGGCGAATCCACATCGTCACCTGCTGGTGCACCGGCCGGTCGTTGTCGATGTAGGACTCGATCTGTTCGGGCCCGGGGACGAACTCGCCCTGCGGGATCTGAAGGCTGACGAGCTTGCCGTAGTGCTCTGGATCCTGAAACACGATGATGAGCGATCGCAGGTTGCGCTGTCCCTCGGGCGTGAACGGCAACACCATCGCGTACTCGAGCTCGCCAGGCGTGCCGATATTCACGCCGGCGGGCAGATCGGCCGGATCGATCAGCATCGGATGTCCTTCGTACGAGAAGGTCGATCTGGTCGGTCGTGCCGAACCCTTTAATCCGCGGCCGAGCGACCCCAGAACTTCGTCGGCATCGTCCCAGAGATCCTCGACGTTGTAGAACTGGATCGGGTCGTTCTGGTGATATCGCTTGTAGATGTCGTCGAATTGCACGTGGAACCACTGGAGCGGATACGTCAGCTGCGCCGCACCGCCGAAGGCATGTCGGACGCGGGTCTGAAGAGATCGGGATACACGCTGCGCCCAGGTGCTGACGATCGGATCGTCGGTCATCTGGTAGAACGTGATCTGGCCGGAGTACGCATCCATGACGATTTTCACGGAGTCTTCGCCGTAGTTGACGGTGCGCTCCGGGAACGGATGCACCGCGCGCTCGTCCGCCTTGTCGCCGAGCACTTCGCGAAAGGAGTAGGGATAGTGATCGCTGGTCGTCAGGGCGTTGACCATCCAGACGCACCTTCCTCGGCGATGAACGCGTAGTTGTTGGAGTCGAGGAACAGGAACGGCGCTAGCGTCTGGGCGCGGAGCATCGGCGTGCGGCGGATGTGGACGCGCGTCTGGTCGTGGTCGATGTAGCTGGAGAACAGGAACGCGGTGAGGTCCTTCGTATGGAAGGCGAACGATGATGCGCTTCCACACGGAATCGACGCGGATGCCGGCCGGAAGTCGCTCGGCATGGAGAATTCCTGCCAGACTGTTCGGTCACATGGTCGAACTCCTTCAGACCGCGCACGTTGGTGAGCACGTAATCGTCCTTGGCGCCCTCGCCGAAGTAGATGCGCGGTTCGTGCTCGAACGCCGGGTCGGTGACGTTCGGCGGAATGTTCGCGCCGGCGTAGGTCGGGGTGCCCAGTTCGTCCACATGCGTTCGACCGGGCTCATCACCAGACCGTAGCCATGCGTGAACATCAGCGCTGCGCTGCCCCAGTATCGCAGCCATTCCTTCGGGCCCGAGGAACGCCAGCGACGGCAGCTCGCGCACCGCGCTGACGAACATCTTTTTCTCCCCGTTGACCGTGTAGCGCACACCGTCCACGTTCGTGAACGAGTAGTACGGGCCGGAGCGCCTGCTGCTGGTTGAAGATCTGCAGCATCGGCCCGTACACCATCGTGCGAGTCGCTGAGCGTTGAGCCGCTCGAGATGCTGCACATCCGGCGGCTGCTCGAGGCTGCGACACCCACGACGGCAGCAAGGGCGCATTCTGCAGCGTCTTGCTGTCGAGCAGCTCGTCGGGCGTCGAGCGGCGTTCTGCGGCAGCGTCCATTCGACGGGCTTCGACGCGATCGAGGCGGTAGCCCGCGAGCGTGGCGTCGATATGCCGCTCGATGAACCGCTGCTGAATCCACGGCTCGTTCGGTTTGACGAAGAACGTGATCGCGGACCACGACGGCCGCGAAGAACGCAAGGTCGAACGACGAGCGAACCAGTGCGAAGGTTGCAGGCAGAGCGGCGGAGGCGCTCGATGCGGTTCGGCCGCGCCGAAAGCGGCAGCTCTGCGGGCGTCGCCGTGAATCCGAGCCGTGCCGTAGCGTCGCATGCAACCGCATCCATACGCTAGCAGGACGCACAGCGGCACCTCGACGCCGATGCTCACGTAGATGTAGTTGAGCGTCGAGAAGCACGCCGACGACATCGACGAATTGCGCGCCGCATGCGGACGCCGGATGCCTCGTTGTCCTTGAACAGCAGCGCGTACGCGCAGAGCAGAATAGCCTGCGACGCGACGCGAGGCCTCGAGCGTCCGACCACCAGGCATCTAGGGCGGCAGAACAGCGCGACTTGCCGCGGACTCGGGACGGCTCCGGCGATTCGAGCTGACCGCTGCGTGGAGCGCGTCGTAACGCGCGACGAGCGTCGCGACGATGGCAGAGCCGAGCGAAGCGCATCGAGCGCCCGGAGCGCGAGATGCATGACCGGCAGCCAGTAGACGTAGAAGCCGATGTCGTGGCCGAAAAACCGGATCCGTGCGTCCAAAGGGCACGCCGTGGAGCGCGAGCAGAAGGGCATGGTAGTGGCCGGCTGCGCGCCATCCGGCGAAGATGGCCGACCCACAGCGCCGATGTGGAGCAGGCCCTCGCAGCGCGGAGACCGCGACGGCAAGCGCATCGGATGGTCCGATGGCCAGGACATACCACCGTGCCGAAAGGCACGCAGAGCGAGCGCCTGCGCCGGGAGTTCGTCCAGAAGATCCGCGTGATCCCAGGCTGCGGTTAAACCAGTACTGAACGAGCAGATGCGGGACTGCGCGAGCAGCACGATGATCACGAACGAACCAGATCCAGCCGCGAGATCGGCTCCCACAGGGGTCGCCGGGCGTGGGATGTGCGGCCTGATAGGCCTGCCATGCGCCACGTCAGGCGCTCACGACTGGCTCCCTGGGCGCGAGCGTCAGCGAGTGCTAGAAAAACGAGCTGCCACATTTCGAGAATGCCTGGGCACCGCGCCAGCCAGACCGCCAGGAAGAAGAGCACGAACGTCATGCCATTGATCAGCAGGCGCACGAGGAACGCCACCGTGGTGCCGCCGAGAAAGCCTTCATCGAACACCCGGAACATCACCACCGAGCACGAGTCTCGACGATGCCGAAGCTGGCGAACGTGTACGGGATCACGCGCGCCAGTCGCCGCCACCGCGATGACAATCGTGAACGGGACGAACGGCAAATCCTTCATCAGGACATAGTCATCGAGTCGGTGACGGAAAACGCCTGCTTGATGCTCCAGAACGCGAGCGATCTCGAGTCCGAATGCCACAATCGACAGCAGCGAGAGCCCCGACGAAGAAGCCCGGGCGTGTCGCAGCAGCACGCGAGTCGCCGCCAACGATCGCGCGCCGTGGAAGCGCTGTCCAGATGTGCGAAGCGGATGAGACGCGGCCGGTGCCTCGCCGCCCGGCCGAGCGGCCGCGTCAGCGACACCACGCCGGCGACGAGCACGACGGTCCAGAGGAAGGCTCCGACCGCGCCTCCCCAGCCGAGATAGATGAAGCCGCCAACCAGAGAACGCGGAGAATCGCCAGAATCTCGAACACGCGGTTGGAGAACACGTGCGGCGGCCGCTGTCGGACGCGGCGCGCCGCTATCCGTCAGCGTGCGGATCGTGCCCGAGTTCGCCCGGCCCGAACGGGAAGAACAGGTTGAGCCCACGGCCGTAGAAGAATGCGGCGAGCTGCCCGGTGTGACCGGACGAGGGAATGCCCGCGCGCCTGGCAAGCAGTCGCAGGCGCATGCGCGCGACAGGAGGCACAGACGCCGCCGCAAGGGAGCGCCAGGAGAGGCGCCACAGCCGAACGTGCGGTTCGAAACGCCGATCGGATCCAGATCGACGATCAGCCAGCCCTCGCCGACATCGGCAACTTTCACGATGCCGAGATCGGCCAGCTCGTCGAGGATGCGGAAGTTGGCGATCATCTCCATCATGCCCTTGCGGAAGGCCGACGGATCCCACGGCGACGGGCCGTCGGCGTCGGGCACGAGGATGGTGAAGATGAACGACCAACAGGAGAAGCGCGAAGGCGTAGCCCCACGCGACCGAAAGGCCCAGGTACAGTGCGATCGCCGCGAGTCGATTGTCATCGTTTACCTGTCCCTTTCCTGGCTGCCGTCGAACCACGGCAGCTCGTTGTCCGCTGTTCGTCGGCTTCGGAAACGTCGAGATACGAATGCGCTCCGCGAGCGTCGTGGCCATCGACGCAGCGGCCCCGGTAGACGACCGAAAACAGTTTGATCTCGGGCAGCTGGTTCTGAATCGAAGAGATCCAGAGCGGCTCGATGTAGAGCACGTCGCCCTTCGACCGGCACGAGCATCGTGTGGCCGCGGATGACCTCCGACCCGTGGCGCACCCACAGCGCGATCTGCTGATTGACCTGCGCGTCGGTGTCGATCAGCGTGTCGGCCTGCTCGGGACCCGGCACGAACACGCCCTGCGGCACGCGCAGGTCGATCAGCCTTGCCGTATTGCTCCGGGATCCTGAAGGCGACGATCAGCGACCGCAGGTTGCGCTGGCCTTCCGGCGTGAACGGCATCAGCATCGCGTACTGCAAATCGCCGGGCGGGCCCGGTACGGCGCCGGCCGGCAGGTCCGCCGGATCGAGCAGCGCGTTGATAGCCCTCGTACGAGAACGTCATCTCATCCTGGTGCCGAACTCTTCCAGACCGCGGCCGAGCGATCCCACGCACCTCGTCTGCGTCGTCCCAGAGATCCTGGACGTTGTAGAACTCGATCGGGTGCTTCATGTGATAGCGCTTGTAGATGTCGTCGAACTGAACGTGGAACCACTGCAGCGGGTAGTTCAGCTGCTCGCGGACCGGCTCCGGCATGGCGCGACCGGCCTCGAACAGGTCCGGGATACACTCGCGCCCAGGCGCTGATGATCGGATCGTCGGTCGATCTTGTAGAAGTGGAACGCGCCGTTGAACGCGTCATCGTGATCTTGACCGAGTCTTCGCCGTAGTTGATCACGCCGTTCGGGGGAGGCTCGATCGCGCGCTCGTCGGCCTTGTCGCCAAGCACCTCGTGAAACGCGTACGGGTACATATCCGTGGTGGTGAGCGCATTGACCATCCATTGGATCTCGTTGTACGGCGACGAACGCGAACGTGTTGCTCTCGACGAACAGAAACGGCGCGAGCCGCGAGACGCGGCGCATCGGCGTGCGATAGAAGTGCACGCGCGTGCGTCGATGGTCGATGAACGACGAAAACAGGAACGCCGTCAGATCCCTCGTATACAGCGCCAGCATGACGCGCTTGAACAGCCGATCGACGCGGATGCCCGCCTGACGATCGTGCGGGAACTCGCCAGTCGCTGCGAAACTGTCGCGTCGGGATAGTCGAGCTCTGCAGGTGGCGGATATTGGTGAGGATGTAGTCGTCCTTCAGCCCCTCGCCGTAGTAGATGCGCGGTTCGGCCGCCGCGAACGCGGATGGTCGTCGCTTCGGAGGGATGTCGAGCACCGCATACAGTCGGACGTCCTTCTCGATCGACTTCATTCACCGGGGGACATGACCAGGCCGAACCCGTGCGTGTACATCAGCGCCGCGCTGCCCCAGTGCGCAGCCATTCCTTGGGTCCGAGGAATGCCGAGGGACGGCAGCTCGCGGACCGCACTGACGAACATCTGCTTGCGGCCGTCGATCGCGTAGCGCACGGCGTCGACGGACATGAACTCGTAGTACGGCCGGAGCTGCTTGCTCCTGCTTGAAAAGATGTCGAGCATCGGCCCGTACACCATCGTCGATTCGCTGGTCCGCAGCGCTCAAATGCTGGACGTCGGGTGGCTCCTCGAGACGTGCTCACCCACGCCGGCAGGATGGGCGCGTTCCGCAGGTGGCGCTGGCCGCGCCGATCTCGGCGGCCAGAGGCGTCCCCGGTGGGCGCCAGTCCCGTACTCGACCCTGTCCAGCCGATAGGCGGCCAGCGTCGCGTCCATGTGCCGCTGGATGAAGGGCAACTGAATCGTCGGCTCGTTCGGTGCAACGAACACGTGGGTGCGGACGACCACGGCGAGGAAGAACGCCAAATCGACTGCGAGCAGCCGGGCCACGGATCGCCCAGGGGTGAGTTGCACCCGTTCCGTGATAGACGATGTGGTTCACGCCGGCGACGAAGAACTGATCGACTGCCGGCTTGACCTCGGCGAGCCGCACGCGAAAGTGCTCGCCGAGCCAGGTTCCGGCCTCCGCAGACACGAGGCGGCGGCCGGCGACGTGCGCGGCGGACGTCGCCCATTTGAATCGCTGAATCTCGGCGCCCTCGGTCTCGGGCAGATCGCTCGCGGCATACAGGTCGAGGATGCTCGCGGGCGATCCGTGCGCCTGGTTGCGGACCTGACGTCCGTGGCGCCGCGCCCACGAGGCCCATTCGGTCGTAAACGTGTCGAGCAGCAAGTCCGAGATCGTCTCCCGATAGTCCGCCAGCACGCGCGCGCTGATCTCGTCGGTGCCCTTGCCGAGCAGTTGTGGCAGGTGCTGCCGCAGATCGTAGCCGCGGCGCTTCTCGAATTCCTCGAGCAAGCGCGGCGTCCAGTCCGCCTCCCCCGTCGCATCGTCGACCTCGTAGGAATCGTTGAAGAACGCGCGGAGTCCGTCCAGGCTGTGCCCCTTGAACGCTCGATCGAACGGCAACAGGTACTTCCCGATTGCGTCCGCTGAAAAATGATCGATGACATTCCCTTCGCCGCCGGGAGCCGCGCGCTCGACGAGCTTGCCGTGCCATCCGGCGAAGATCGCATGGAGCGTCCAGCGGCCGGACGGAGCATCCAGTCCAGGCTGCCGTTCGCCTGAACCCGCGAGGTCAGATCCAGAGCGTCGCCCGCGTCGGAGTAGGCCATCAGCAGCGTGAGCGGCAAGTCGCGCGGATACTTCACCTGCTCGAGCGCCAACGCCTGCAGGTTGCGGTTGGCCGACACTGGGTCGACCAGATCCGTGATCTCAATGGCGCGCGCTTCGGGCCGAATCACAGGCGCCTGCGTCGCAGCGCCACGCGGTGGATCTCCGGGCGCGCCTTCGTTGACGATGTGAATCTGGTTGCCGATGGCGCGGACGAGCGGTGCCTGGCGCAGCGTGACGGGCTCGGTCAGACGCTCGCCGCCGATGAGTGTCCACGTCTTGTGGACCAGCGACCGCGGCGCCGTATCGTCACCCACCCACGGTCCACCGAATGGCCAGCCCGTTCCGGTCGCCATGTCGACGCCCATTTTCAAACGGGTGGCCTCGCGCAGCGTGTAGTCGAGCATCGCCATCCACCTCGGCGACAGGTACGGGATGAAGCGGTCTTCAGCGCCGCGAACGCCGTAGATTGGCGTGATCTCGACGCCGCCGATTCCGGCCGCCGCGAGCGCCTGCAGCTGCGCGCTGAGGGAACGTTGCTCGACCGCGCTACCCTGCCACCACCACCGCGTCCACGGCCTCGTCTCGGCGACAATCGACGGCCATCCGCGCACCACGCTCTGTTGTGCCGTCGTGTCCGTCAAGTCCGTCGTTTCCGTCGGTTCAATGAAGGCTGGCGCGGCCACGAGCACAAGCAAGGCGCTGGCGAGCCGGATGCGCACGCGCCTGGCGGAGTTCGAAGACGTCATAGACGTCAATGATAGTCAGACTCGATGCTGCATGCCGCCGACTTCGTGCCGTATGTGTGCTCCGCATCCCCGTCCGATCGACAGGGATGACTACGGACTTGGACGGAAGCTGAAGGCGAACGACGGTCGCGGCAGGCGGACCGTCATTGCTGGTGCACGATGTGCTCGATCGTCCATACATTGCCGTTCCGACGAAGAGTCATCGTCGTTCTCGTCAGGCTGGACAATCGTTGGCCATCCTGTGTCACGAGACTGTGCATGCGAAGGCCCGTAACTGTGGTGGTATCGCCGTTGATGGTGATTCGTGGGTCCTTGAACGCCGTCTCAACGATACGGGCGTTTTCGAACTCTGTTTTTATTGCGCGCTCCTCTCTGCCGCCGAGCGAGGGCCACACACGCTTGAGTGCAGGCACGCTCTGGCTTTCCAATCCGCTGACATACTGAGCGATCACCTCACGGATTGCGCCTTCGACGTCGGCCGCGGTCGGCGCCGGTGCCCGCGACTGCTGGCGCGACTCAGCGCAGGGCGCATCGGCCGGTACCGCTGCCACTTCCCGCAGCTCCAGTAGTGGGAGCTGCCCTGCGGTGATCAGCGCGTCAGCAAGACGCGCGCGCTCACGCGCTGCCGCTTGCGCACGCGCCTCGATCTCGGCGGCGCGGAATCTCGCGTCAGCTTCCACCGCTCGCACTAGCGCGGCGTTGATGCGTCCCGCGGTCACAAGCTCCTCCGCCTGGAGCTGGAGGTCGACTCCTGCTCGATACAATCCGCTCGCCAGAGCCGGGGCGTCTGCGCCTTCGGCCACTGTCCGCGTGTGGCCAGATCTGGCGAGCGCCTCTCGCACGGCCCATCGGTCGACCGCCACGTTTGCGCCGCGCTCTCCGCCACCTGGCCTACTCCGCACCACGGACGTCGCAGCCGCCGGATTGAGTCGAGCCGATGCTGACGACCCCGCGGAATTTACCGAGAGGTCAGCAAGCGTCGACTGCTGTGATCCCATCTGTCTGGTGAGCGCTTCGATGGCGACACGATAGTTCGCCGCTTCGAGTTCGAGCTCGAGGTGGCTGGCATACAGCCCCTGCACTCCACCCCTGGTCTTCCACGCCGCACCGAACAAGATGAGCAGCGGCAGCGCGATCATCACGACGGCGACGACGAGCACGTGACCAACGGAAACCGTCGCACGCCGTTCGATGCCGGACTTCTGATCAACGATGGCGATTGCGTACCGACGGACAAAGGAAAGCATGGCTGCACCTTCGAATCAGCAGGCTCGACGGTAGAGAAGATCCGAATTCGAAATGCGCAGCACGGACTAGCACTCTTGTTGGACGCCTAGCCAGCTGCCGGCGCGCGAAGACGTTCGAGCGCGCAAAGACGTTTTATAAGGACCGGTGCCGCATTGTGCATCTTCCAAGGACGGCTTTCAAGCGGGACCGAACACCGGGATGCTCCTTGGTACGCCACGTGCTCCGCGTGCGGATCAAGGGCGATCAGACGCCGGCTGCTGAGGCAGCGATCACCCGTGTGGCGAGAGCCTTTTCTGATTCTTTCAGGCTGTTTTTCAGCAACCTGCTGAGGTGAGCCCTGGGTTGGGGGACCGTGTCAGATTGACCCGCTGGAAAAAAATCGTTGATTAGTAATAACTGCATAGCAAGAAATGGATACTGTGCCTGAGACGGATCCGCCCGCGGAGCGAACAGGCAGCGCGCCGGCCGAGGAGATGCGCCCAGCCGAGACGCCCGCGGAAATGGACGAGTTGCTGACCGCCTGGCGACACGGCGACACCACCGCCATGGACGTGTTATTTACTCTCGTGTACGACGACCTCCGTTCGCTGGCGCGCCGTCAGCTCGCCGGGTTCCGTACGGGGCAGACGCTTGCACCGACCGTGGTCGTTCACGAAGCTTATGCCCGGTTTGCGCGCCGCTCGTCGCAGGACGTGCTGGATCGCCATCATTTTCTCGCCCTGGCAGCGCGCGCGATGCGCGATGTCATCGTCGACTACGTTCGCCGTCGTCACGCCCGCAAACGCGACGCGGGAGTAGCGGTGCCTCTCGACTCGGGGATGGACTATCGGCTGAACCAGGCCCGCATGAGACCTGTCGACGTGATTGCGCTTGACGAAGCGCTGGCACAACTCGAAACACTCGACGCTCGGCAGGCGCGCGTTGTGGAAATGCGCTTCTTTGCAGGTCTTGAATTGGATGAGATCGCAGTCGCAGTCGGTGTTTCAGAACGTACGGTGAAACGAGACTGGCACAAAGCGCGTGCGTTCCTCTACCAGGCGCTGCATTGATCAGTCGTTGAGCAGTAAGCGGCGCGCGCGGCTGGAGCACGCGTAGGCTTTTCATCATTTTTCACCATGGCCTCAGAACGAGGCGATCGGGGCCGGCTCGACGCGGACGCCTGGCGGCGCATTGGGGCCGTGCTCGATCGTCTACGCGATCTCGATTTGCGCGCGCGGCCCGAGGCGTTGCCCGACGCACTAGAAGAGGCATGCCGCGCCGAAGGCGTCCGGGTGGAGGATGTCAGGCCCTATCTCGAAGTGGACGACTCGTCCGGTCGGTTTCCCGGACCACTCGATCACGCGATTCTGACGGACGTGCTCCAGGGGTTGGCGGCGGAGGCGAGATCGGCCACCCTGGACCCGGGGTCCGCCTCGGTCGATACGAGATCCTCTCGCTCATCGGCGTTGGCGGCATGGGCGAGGTCTACAGAGCGCGAGACACGCGGCTGAATCGCATCGTCGCCCTCAAACGGCTGACAGCTCATGTCGCGGCAAGTCACGAAAGCCGCAAGCGATTCGAGCGCGAGGCCCTCGCAACGTCGACGCTGAATCATCCCCACATCTGCACGCTGCACGACGTCGGCGAGCACGAAGGCACAGAATTCCTGGTCATGGAGTTCGTCGAGGGCGAAACCCTCGCCGCCCGCCTCCAGCGTGGCGCGCTGCCGGTCAGTGAAGCGCTCCAATGCGCCGCCCGGTGACTGATGCCCTCGCTGCGGCGCATCGCCATGGGATCGTGCACCGGGACCTCAAGCCAGCGAACATCATGCTCACCGCGCACGGCGTGAAGCTGCTCGACTTTGGCCTGGCCGCGTTGCGCCCGCCGCCCGGGCTTATCGACGGCGGGCTCGACAAAGGGTCGTCGGCCGCCGGGACAATTCTGGGCACGCTGCAGTACATGTCGCCCGAGCAGATCCAGGCGAAACCCGTCGACGGGCGAAGCGACCTCTTTGCGGTCGGCGCAGTCCTTTATGAGATGCTCACGGGCCGAAAGGCCTTCGACGCGGACAGCCCCGCGGGCGTCGTGGCCGCGGTGCTCAATCACACTCCGCCGCCTCTCAAGGACGAACGGCCACGCGTCCCAGCTGCGCTCGAGTCGGCCGTTGCGCGCAATGCCTTATCAAAGTGGCCGATGAACGCTGGCAGAGCGCCGCCGATCTCGCACGGCGCCTGCGATGGATCGAAACGTCCCGTACAGTCGAAGATCCGCAACCGGCATTTCGACCAGCGCGCCGCGGCACAATCGTGTTCCTGGCTGTTGCCGCAGCAGCGACCGTCGCCGCCATTTCGATCGCCTACTTGGTGACCGAGCGCCAACGGGAGGGCAGCCAGCTCGCGTATCGCTTCGAAATTCCGCCGCTGCCGGGCACATCCTACGAAGGGCCTTTCTCCATTTCACCTGATGGGCGACGACTGGCGTTTACGACGATCGACGTGGCCGGCCTGCGTTCGCTGTGGATCCGCGCCGTGGACGGGGTGACCGCGCAGCGGATCGAGAGCACAGACGGGGCGCGCTGTCCGTTCTGGTCGCCGGATGGGGCATCGCTCGGCTTTTTCGCGGATCGCAGAGCTCAAGGTTGTCGACCTTGCGACGGGGCACGTACGAATTCTCACCGACACTGGAAGTGGCGGTGGGGGCACCTGGAATGCGGATGGCGTCATTCTTTTCGCCGACGAGTCAACGGCGACCATGAGCCCACCGTCGGCCGGGCTGAGGCGCGTATCTGCGTCAGGTGGCATCGCCGCTCCCGCGACGCAATCCGAGTCCGAGAAGGACAGCCACGCCATTCAAGCATTCCCACACTTTCTCCCCGATGGCCGCCACTTTCTGTTCATGCAGACTGGGGGTGAGCGCGCCCGGCGTCTATGTCGGTCGACTCGATGCTGACGAAACCAAACGTATCCTGCCGGCGCTCGTCACCGGCGTCGGGTCGCAACGAATCAACGTCAATGGCCCGGTCCGTGCGACATACGCGGCCGGTCACCTCTTCTATCTCGATAACAGCGACCGCACGGTGATGGCTCAGGCCTTTGATGTCCGGCGTCTGCAACTGCGTGGTGCTGCCGTGAGAATCGCGGAGAACGTCGAGAATCCGGCGCCCGGTCTGTGTTGCTATGATGTCTCGGAGACCGGGATGCTGGTATACCGTCCGCAGCCGCCCGAGACCGACCACTCGGGTCATCTAGACAGGTTCAAATGCAGGGATCTCGTGAGAAACCGCCCCGCCAGGGTCTCGGCAGATCAGAACGGCCTCATGCGCGTTTCGGACCCGGCGGCGGCGCCAGCGCCGCCCATGATCGTCCTGACCGCTTGGTCCTCCCGCGCAAAACACTGACCGCCGACGAGTGGCGTCGATTCGTCAGTGCTCCTTTACCGATCCATTTTGCGGATCTTTACAAATGACAGCTTCTTGCGCGCGCGGACGCGGCCACAGGCTATCGGGCCGCGAGAGCGCGTGCGTTGGCCGAGTTCGAGCACGTCGGCAGTCGTTGCTCTTCAGTATCAGTCGAATTGGTTGCTGCGATCGACCGGGGGCGGAACGTCGGGGGCCGTACCGGGCTGGTCCGGTATCGGTGTCCATGATTAACGTCAGCACTTTCGCAGGGTGTCTCGCGCTCCGCCTCCCGTCGATTGCAGCGACTTCCTTCGCGGGGGGGACCCGTAGCTGAAGTTTATCGGCCGGCCGCGGACAGGGCTGTCATGGGATCCATCTTCCGCCGACTAGGTGGAGAAACCCCGGAAGCACGTCAAATGATAATCAGCACGGGCTGGCTCATGCCGGGAGCTGCATCTGGAACGTCGCGCCGCCCTCGGCGTTCGCCGATGCTGTCAGGCTCCCACCATGCGCCTCGACGATCGAACGGCTGATCGCGAGGCCCATACCGATGCCTTCCCGCTTGGTCGTGTAGAAGGGCGTGAACAGACGATCCTGCTCGTCGCTGGAAAAGCCCTCGGCCGATCTTCTACAGACACGCAGACCTGACCGTCCTCTCGCCACGACCGTACTCGAATCGCGCGGACGTCGGCGACGTTCTCGACCGCATCGACCGCATTCAGGACCAGGTTGAGCAGCACCTGCTCGATCTGCACCGGGCTGCCCTGGATGGCTGGCAGATCTCCTGACAACGCCGTTCGCAGTCGCACACCGCTTTGTTCCAGGCGTTCCCCGCATGAGCGCCAGCACGTCGCCGATGAGCGCGTTGACGTCGACGTCGCTCCGCTCGGGCGGCGCCTGCCGGCGAGGAGCTCACGTGTCCGGCGGATGACGGCGCTCGCCCGGTTGGCGTCGGCCACGATGTCGGGCAGCGCCTTGCGGACCTCGGCCTCTCCACGGCACCCTGATCGAGCCAGCGGACGCAGGCGTTGGCGTTCGCGGCGATGGCGGCCAGCGGCTGATTGACTTCGTGCGCGATTGACGCCGCCAGTTCGCCGAGTGCGGTCACGCGCGTCACGCGTTCGAGGTCGTTCCGAGCCTCACGAAGCGCGTTCTCGGCGCGCCGGCGCTGGCTGATGTCACGCCCGATACCTTGCAGCTCGACGATATTCCCGTTCGAGTCTCGGATCACATGGTTCACCCACTCTTGCCAACCGATGCCGCCGTTCGGGAGCAGCACTTCGTGATCGTGGACCTCCGTCCGCGGGCGGCGAATGATCGACTCGACGTGCGCACGCGCGACATCGCGCGCGGACTCCGGAATCAACTCGAGAAACTGTGTGCCAATTAACTCGCCTTTTGTCTTGTTCCAGAACCGGCAATACGCATCGTTGACGAACGTGAGCGTCGTGTCCGGCAGAAACCGGCAGATGAGTTCGGATTGCGTGTCGACCACGTCCCAGTACGCAGATCGCTCGTGCGGAACTCTTCTGCGGTCCGCTCGCGTTCTTCGACGAGTGCAGCCACCCTGGAGCGGCAGGGAGAGGCCCAGAAGAAATACCTGCAGGGCCTGCACGTTGTCGGGCAAACTATTCGGAGAGCGCGAACGGGCCCCGGCCTTGAATGGCATCCCACAACGCCACGACCGCCACGACGAGCAGCGACAGCGACAGCCCGCCAGTTCCAGAAACGGGTAGCGGCCCAAAGGAGCGGCGGCAGAAGTACGTACACCAGAAGGCCCGGCATGACCATCCGTGTGGCGAC